>JAHJHI010000002.1 GCA_018824085.1 Gammaproteobacteria bacterium
AGATGATCGAAGAAGCCTTCGGCTGGATCAAGACGGTGGGCGGTCTGCGCAAGACGCGGCACAAGGGGCTGGAGAAGCTGTCGGGGCAGGCGCTGTTTGCGTTCGCGGCGTACAACCTGACCAGACTGCTGAATCTGATGCGACCGGCCGCTGCGTAGCAGGGAAAGATGCGTCCGCTGCCTGGCGGGCAGCGGGATGCGAGGGTGAGAGAGCCCTGAATCACACGCCACGGCGCACCTCCGGTGCCGGAAAAAATGAGCGGAAGGGCATGATCCGGAAGGATTCAAGGGTTTCTCACCGGCCTGTTAATCCCAACTCAACGCCCCACCCGTCTGATACTCAATCACCCGGGTCTCGAAGAAATTCCGTTCCTTCTTCAGATCGATCATTTCGCTCATCCACGGGAAGGGGTTTTCCGCGCCCGGGTAGAGCACGTCCAGACCGATCTGCTGAGCGCGGCGGTTGGCGATGAAGCGCAGATATTCCTTGAACATGGCCGAATTCAGGCCGAGCACGCCGCGCGGCATGGTGTCTTCGGCGTAGCGGTATTCCAGCTCGACGGCCTTGCGGAACAGCACTTTCAGTTCTTCACGGAATTCCGGGGTCCAGAGGTGCGGGTTTTCGAGCTTGATCTGGTTGATCAGGTCGATGCCGAAGCTGCAGTGCATGGACTCGTCGCGCAGGATGTACTGGTACTGCTCGGCAGCGCCGGTCATCTTGTTCTGGCGGCCGAGTGCGAGGATCTGCACGAAGCCGACGTAGAAGAACAGGCCTTCCATCAGGCAGGCGAACACGATGAGGCTTCTGAGCAGTTGCTGGTCGGTCTCGGGCGTGCCGGTCTTGAAGTCGGGGTTGGTCAGGATGTCGATGAAGGGAATGAGGAATTCGTCCTTGTCCCGGATCGACTGCACTTCGTGATAGGCGTTGAACACTTCGCCTTCGTCCAGGCCGAGCGACTCGACGATGTACTGGTAGGCGTGCGTGTGGATGGCTTCTTCAAAGGCCTGGCGCAGCAGGTACTGGCGGCACTCGGGCGCGGTGATGTGGCGGTAGGTGCCGAGCACGATGTTGTTGGCGGCGAGCGAATCGGCGGTGACGAAGAAGCCGAGATTGCGCTTGATGAGGCGGCGCTCGTCGTCGGTCAGGCCGTTGGGCGTCTTCCACAGCTCGATGTCGCGCTGCATGTTCACTTCCTGCGGCATCCAGTGGTTGGCGCAGCCCGACAGGTACTTTTCCCACGCCCACTTGTACTTGAAGGGCACGAGCTGGTTTACGTCGGTGCCGCCGTTGATGACGCGCTTGTCTTCGGCGCGGATGCGGCGCATGCGGGTGTCGGCGGCGGGCGCCGGTACGGATGACGGCGCGTGCAGCGGCACCTCGCGCGGCAGGTTGGGCACTGCGCTGCGCAGCGCGGCTGCGGGCATGTCATCTTCAAAGCTGAGCATTCTGTGGTTCTCCGTGTTCTTGGCTGGGGCGCCCCTCGGCGCCGTCCGGGCAGCCGCCGGGTGATGGCGGCTGCATTGCGGCCACCGCGTTCAGCGGCGGCCGACCGGGCTTGCGCTCATTGGCAGGCTTCGCATTCCGGGTCGTCGATGGCGCAGAACTTCGGCGCTTCGGCTTCGCTCGGAACGGCGTTGAGTTCGCCGCCGCGACCGGTCGACTTCTCGGCATGCGTGGCGCCCATGGCGCGCAGGTAGTAGGTGGTCTTCAGGCCGCGCAACCATGCGAACTTGTAGGTTTCGTCGAGCTTCTTGCCGGATGCGCCGGACATGTAGATGTTCAGGCTCTGTGCCTGGTCGATCCACTTCTGGCGGCGCGACGCGCATTCCACGAGCCACTTCGGCTCCACTTCGAAGGCGGTTGCGTAGAGCTTGCGGATGTCGGCCGGAATGCGGTCGATGCGCGACAGCGAGCCGTCGAAGTACTTCAGGTCGGCCACCATCACTTCGTCCCACAGGCCGAGTGCCTTCAGGTCATGAACGAGGTTTTCGTTCACCACGGTGAATTCGCCGGACAGGTTCGATTTGACGAACAGGTTCTGGTAGGTCGGCTCGATGCTGGCGTCCACTCCGATGATGTTGGAGATGGTGGCGGTCGGCGCGATGGCCAGGCAGTTCGAGTTGCGCATGCCGTATTCGGCGATGCGGCGGCGGAGGCTGTCCCAGTCCATCGTGATGGAGCGGTCGACTTCCAGGTAGCCGCCGCGATGCTCGGCGAGGATGTCGAGCGAGTCGTACGGCAGGATGCCGCGGTCCCACAGGCTGCCCTTGTAGCTGGCGTAGCGGCCGCGTTCCTGCGCCAGTTCGGTCGACGCCCAGTAGGCGTAGTAGGCCACGGCTTCCATCGAGCGGTCGGAGAACTCGACCGCCGCGTCGGAGGCGTAGGGCACGCGCAGTGCGTGCAGGCACTCCTGGAAGCCCATCAGGCCCATGCCGACCGGACGGTGCTTGAGGTTGGCGTTGCGCGCCTTGCCGACCGAGTAGTAGTTGATGTCGATGACGTTGTCGAGCATGCGCATTGCGGTGCGGATGGTCTTGCGCAGCTTGTCCTGGTCAAGCACCTTCTCGCCCGCTTCGTTCTCGCACAGGTGGGCGACGAGATTGACCGAGCCGAGGTTGCACACGGCGATTTCGGTGTCCGAGGTGTTGAGCGTGATTTCGGTGCAGAGGTTGCTCGAATGCACGACGCCGGCGTGCTGCTGCGGCGAACGCAGGTTGCACGGGTCCTTGAAGGTGATCCACGGGTGACCGGTTTCGAACAGCATCGTCAGCATCTTGCGCCACAGGGCGACGGCGGAGGTCTTCTTGAACAGGCGGATCTCGCCGCGTGCGGCGCGCTCTTCGTAGCGCGTGTAGGCCTCTTCGAAGGCGAGGCCGAACAGGTCGTGCAGGTCCGGGCAGTCGGCCGGCGAAAACAGCGTCCATTCGCCGTCTTCCATGACGCGTCGCATGAACAGGTCGGGAATCCAGTTGGCGGTGTTCATGTCGTGCGTACGGCGGCGGTCGTCACCGGTGTTCTTGCGCAGGTCGAAGAACTCCTCGATGTCGAGGTGCCACGTTTCCAGATACGCGCACACGGCGCCCTTGCGCTTGCCGCCCTGATTCACGGCGACGGCGGTGTCATTGACAACCTTCAGGAAGGGCACGACGCCCTGGCTCTTGCCGTTGGTGCCCTTGATGTGGCTGCCCAGCGCGCGCACCGGCGTCCAGTCGTTGCCCAGACCGCCGGCGAACTTGGCGAGCAGTGCGTTTTCCTTGATCGCCTCGAAGATGCCGTCAAGGTCATCGGCCACCGTCGTGAGGTAGCAGGAGGACAGTTGCGGGCGCAGCGTGCCGCTGTTGAACAGCGTCGGCGTCGAGCTCATGAAGTCGAAGCTGGACAGCAACTGGTAGAACTCGATGGCGCGCGCTTCGCGATCGATCTCGTTCATCGCCAGACCCATGGCGACGCGCATGAAGAACACCTGCGGCAGCTCGATGCGGCGGTCGCGGATGTGCAGGAAGTACCTGTCGTACAGCGTCTGCAGGCCGAGGTAGTTGAAGCGGAAGTCGTTGCGGTGATCAAGCGCGGCACCGAGGCGGGCGAGATCGAACTGGGCGAGCTTGGGGTCGAGCAGCTCGGCTTCTATGCCGGTCTTGATGTAGCGCGGGAAGTACTCGGCGTAGGCGGTGGCCATGTCGGCGTGCGTCTTCTCTTCGCCGATGACTTCGTGGCGCACCGAGTGCAGCAGCAGGCGCGCGGTGACGTAGCCGTAGCCCGGATCGCGCTCGATGAGCGAACGCGCGGACAGGATGACGGAGCGGCGCACTTCTTCTGCCGGCACGCCGTCATACAGATTGGACAGCGTGCCTTCGAGGATGGCGTCGGGAGACACTTCGTCGCCCAGGCCCTCGCAGCTGGCCACCATCAGCGCGCGCAACGCGGCGTGGTCAAGCGGAACGCGACGGCCGTCCTCGACGACGTGCAGCACCGGCTGGTCAAGCGCCGCTTCAACGGCGTGCTGCTTCTGCGCGCGCTCTGCCGAGCGCTTTTCGCGGTACAGCACATAGGCGCGTGCCACGTCGTGCTCGGCCGAGCGCATCAGCGCGAGCTCGACCTGGTCCTGGATGTCTTCAATGTGGAAGGTGCCACCGTGCGGCAGGCGACGTACCAGCGCGCCCACGACCGCCGACGTCAGCGTGCTCACCTGCTCGCGAACCCGCGCCGATGCCGCACCCTGACCACCGTTGACGGCCAGGAAGGCCTTGGTCATCGCAATCGAAATCTTGGCCGGCTCGAAAGCGACGACCGCACCGTTGCGGCGGATGATCTTGTAATCGGCGTGCGCGACCGACGACGCGTGCGTGTCGTCGATCTCTATCTGGTCGGGGGTAACGGAAAGCGGACGATTGCTGACTTTGTCGGCGGTCAATTGCATGCGGGCATCTCCCTGGCGAGCCGCCACGGGAGCCGCGGCGGAAAAAGAATGGATGGGGGGATTTGCTCATTGACCACTAGATGTAGTGGTTGAAGCACATCGAGCTACTAATTCTAGTGGCGCCCCGGGGACATCGCAAGGATTTTTTCCGCTGCGGCGCAACCGGCGCCAGGCGGTCAGATGCGGCGAATATGCATCTTCGACCAGTCGAAACACGCGCCCGGATCGGTCTTTCGACCGGGTGCAATGTCGCTGTGACCGACCACATCCGCCACCGGGTGGCGGAGCTTGAGCGCATCGACGAGCGCCAGCGCGCGCGCGTATTGCGCGACCTCGAACGGAAGGACGTTGCACCCCTCCATCTCGATGCCCACCGAATAGTCATTGCAGCGCTCGCGCCCCTGCCAGCTCGACGTACCCGCATGCCAGGCGCGTTTCACCGTGGGCACGAACTGCAGCAATTCTCCGTTGCGCCGCACCACAAAATGCGCCGACACACGCAGGCCGGCGATGTCATGGAAATACGGGTGGGCGGCCGGGTCGAGCCGGTTCAGGAACAGGCGCTCGATCCACGGCCCGCCGAAATCTCCCGGCGGCAGGCTGATGCTGTGCATCACGACGAGCGACACCGGCCCGTCACCCGGGCGCTCGTCGCAATTGGGCGAGTCGACGCGCCGCGCACCGTCGCACCAGCCGGCGGCGTCGATGTGCAGCGTCGCCGCCTCAGTCATTCAGGCCCAGCCGCTGCAGGCGGTAACGCAATGAACGGAAGGTGACGCCGAGCAACCGTGCTGCCGCCGTGCGGTTGTAGCGCGTCTTGCGCAGCGCCTCCTCGATGGCGGCGCGCTCCATGCGATCGAGGTAATCCTGCAGCGGAAGTTCGCCGTCGGGCAGCATCGGCGTGTCATCGGCCATCGGCTGCAGACCAAGATCCGCCTCGCCGATCTCGCCGTCCGCACTCAACGCATAGGCGCGCTCGAGCACGTTCTCCAGCTCGCGCACGTTGCCCGGAAACGGGTAGGCGCACAGCGCGCTGATGGCGCCGCGCGACAGCACCGGATGTGCGCCGTCGGCAGCGGCGATGCGTTCGAGCAGCGTCTGCGCCAGCTGGGGTATGGACTCGCGGCATTCGCGCAGGCTGGGCATGCGCAGTTCGAGCACGTTGAGCCGGTAGAACAGGTCCTGCCTGAAGCGCCCGTCATCCACCATCTGGCGCAGGTTGCGGTGAGTGGCACTGATGAGGCGGATGTCGGTGTGTTCTTCGGTGCGCGCACCGATGCGCCGCACCGACTTCTCCTGGATGGTGCGCAGCAGCTTCACCTGCATGGACAGCGGCAGGTCGCCGACTTCGTCGAGAAACAGCGTGCCGCCGGCAGCCGCCTGGAAATAGCCTTCGCGATCGCTGTCGGCACCGGTGAATGCGCCCTTGGCATAACCAAAGAACTCGGATTCGACCAGCGTCTCCGGAATGGCGCCGCAATTGACGGCGACGAAAGGGCCGGCGCGACGCGCACCCAATTCGTGGATGAGCCGCGCGGCGCGCTCCTTGCCGCTGCCGGATTCGCCGCCGATATGCACCGGCGCGCCGCTGCGCGCCAGCTTGGCGATCATGTCGCGCACCAGTGCGAGCGCCGGCGCATCGCCGACAAGCGCGTCCGTGTCGCTGGCGCGCGCCTCGCCCGCACGCGACGGAAGATCGAGCGCCGAACGAACGAGCGCGCGCAGCTGCTCGATGGACACCGGCTTGGCGATGTAGTCGAAGGCGCCGGACTTCAGCGCCGCCACCGCGTTGTCCATGCTGCCATAGGCGGTGATGACGGCCACCGGCACGTCGCGGTGGTGCTCCGCGATGTGGCGCACGAGCTCCATGCCTTCACCATCGGGCAGACGCATGTCGGTCAGGCACAGCGCAAACCGCTCGGTCGCCAGAAAGCCTCGCGCCTGCTCTATGCTGCCGGCGAGCGCGGTATGCAGTCCCATGCGCGCGAGCGACATGTCCAGCAGTTCACGCAGGTCGTCTTCGTCATCGACGACCAGTACTTTCAGTTCCCGCTCCGAGCGTCGCCGTTCCATGTTTCGTCCCAGCCAGTATTCATGCCGCGCAGGCGAAAATGCGCCCCGGGTGAATTATCCACGAACTCGAGCGACGCACCGTTTGCGTCGCACAACTCGCGCGCGATGTAGAGGCCGAGCCCCGTGCCACGACTGTGCGTCGTGAAGAAGGGCTCGAACAGATGCGCCCGCGTGGCGACGTCGACACCCGGACCGTCGTCCATCACCTCGATGCAGGTCGCCCTGTCGTCGGGGCGCACGATGATGCGCACCGCCTCTTCGCCCGGTCCTGCATAGCGCAACGCGTTGCCGATCAGATTCCACATCACCTGGTGCAAGTGTCCGCGATCGAACCAGATCGAGGCCGGCGCCAGAACGTCGAACCGCACCCGCACGCGTACCGCCGGATCCCGCATCGCCATCTCTTCGATGAAGGTGCGCAGGTATGCCGCCATGTCCAGCAACTCGGGCTCGGCCCGGTCACGCCGCCCGAGCTCGAGCACGTCACTCACCAGACGGTCCAGCCGCTGGCTGTTGTCGCCGATGATGCGCGTGAGGCGGGCCTGCGTCTCGGCGCGGCGCTCCTCCTGCAGCAACTCGGCCGCCTGGCTGATGGCGGCCAGCGGATTGCGGATTTCGTGCGCCATGCTGGCGGTCAGGCGTCCGAGCGCGGCCAGCTTGATCTGGCGCGCCTGTTCGCGAAGCCGCGCAAGGTCCTCGATGAACACGACATGCCCGCCCTGCCCGCCCGCCGGCACGCAGCGCACGCGCAGCGCGGCCTGTCGCCCCGGCAGGTCGAGCACGAATACGCGTTCGCGGTCAGCCAGCGCAATACGCTTGAGCACGGAATCCAGCGCCGGCGAAAAATCGGCCAGCGTCACCGGCCGGGGCACTTGCGGATCGAGCAGCTTGTGCGCGCTCGGGTTGGCCTGACGCACGCGCCCGTCGGTGTCGACAACCAGCACGCCGTTTTCCATGTCACGGATGACGCGCTCATTCACCCGCACCTGTTCCGCCAGATCCTGTCCGCGTTCACGGGCCAGCACCTCATTCGCGATGACCCGTCGCGCCAGCAAGCGCACCGCGATGGCAGTGGCGAAAAATCCGATGCTGATGGTGCCGACCTGCACGAAGCCGCTCGCGTCGCCGTTGTCGGCAATCCACTGCATGGATTGCTGGAACAGCATCGCAAGACTGGCGACCGCCGCATAGAACAACGCCAGCCGCCCCTGTCCGACCAGCGCGGCGAACGCCAGCACCACGACATGCATGAAGGGCAACCCGCTGCCCGCGCCACCCGCACCGTACGTGAGCACCGTCAGGAACACGATGTCGGTCAGCACACCGAAGGTCAGGCGCCAGCTTTCGCGCCGCAGCACGCGGTCGCCACCCAGCATCACTGCAGCGGCGAAACCCCAGTAGAACAGTGCGGCACGCGCGAACAGGTCGTTGCCATAGCGGCCGCTGCCCGCACCCGGAACGCCGAGTACCAGCGCGATCAGCACTGACACCATCAGCAGCCGATAGAGATTGAAATAGCGCAGCGGCGTCACGCGCAGCTTCGCGATGGGACCTGCGGCCATTCGATCAGGGCCGCCTGGCCGCCGCATCCCGGTGTTCCGCGCTGCAGTAGTGTTCGTCCCCTGCGCTTACCGCCTCGCCCTCCGGTATGCGCAGGCCGCAATGCGCGCACTTGACCACCCGCTCGACCTGCGGCGGCGGCGCCACCGGCCGTTCCGGCCCCTTCGGACGGGGCTTCTTGAAGAACCATATCCAGGCGAGCGCGGCCAGCAGTGCGAAGAAAATAATTCGAGACATCGATATCCGGGAAGCTTGAAGCAGTCAGCGGGCGAAAGACCTGTGCTCCGCCGCGCGGGAGAACCGGACACAAGCTTAAGGCGCGCAGCACATTTGCGCGAGCCCCGGCCAGGGCGCAACGGGATCAGGCACCCGTTCGACGCCCTGGCGTTTCGCGCCCTTCAATCGGACGGCTGCGAGGCACGCATTGGCCTATAGTGGATCAGCGTCGAACTTTCGTCGGCGCACTCAAGGAGTACCGCCATGGGCAAGATCAGGCAGAACGCACGGGAATCGAAGAAACAGCCGTTGACGACAAGCAAGGAGAAAAAAGCAGCAAAGCAGGCAAAGAAGCATGCGCTGGATAGCGTCCAGCCCTTGATCGCGCGCTAAGCCACGGCGCGATCCGGATATACCGTACCGGCGCGCCAAAACAAAAAAGCCACCCCGAAGGGTGGCTTTTCCGCGGGATTTCTGGTCGGGGAAAGAGGATTCGAACCTCCGGCCCCTGCGTCCCGAACGCAGTGCTCTACCAGGCTGAGCTATTCCCCGATCTGCGCAACATGACTACTTGCCCAGAACTGCTTGCCTGCTGCCCGAAAGCAGCGAGGCGCGCATTATGCTAGAACTCTCGCTCAACTGCAAACGTTGTGAGATCAAGAAGAGTTTTCATGTGATCGTTCATCGGCAAACCGGCCAGCTCGGCGCTCGCCAGTGACGCCTCTTCACGGGCCCTGGCACGAGCTGCGTCGATCGCACCGCTCTCGACGACGGCCTTCAGCACCGCTGCCCAGTCCTCGCGTCCGCCGTGCTCGATGGCGTGGCGAACCGCCGCGACGTTCTCCGGCGTACCGTGCTTCATGACGTGAATCAGCGGCAGCGTCGGCTTGCCTTCGGCCAGATCGTCGCCGAGGTTCTTGCCGATGGACTGTTCATCGCCGGAGTAATCCAGGATGTCGTCGACCAGCTGGAATGCGGTGCCCAAGTGCATGCCGAAGCGCGCGAAGCGCTGTTCGACGTCCTCATCCGTCCCGGCCAGCAGGGCACCGAGGCGGCACGCGGCCTCGAACAGCTTGGCCGTCTTATAGCGGATGACCTGGAGATAGCGTTCTTCGTCCACATCCGCGTCGTGGCAGTTAAGCAACTGCAGCACTTCGCCTTCTGCAATGACGTTCGTGGCTTCTGCCAGCACCGCCTGAACGCGCATGCTGCCGACGCCGACCATCATCTGGAAGGCGCGCGAATAGAGGAAATCTCCGACCAGCACGGACGCCGCATTGCCGAACAGCGCATTGGCCGTCTTGGCACCACGCCTCAGCTCGGATTCATCGACCACGTCGTCGTGCAGCAGCGTGGCTGTGTGGATGAACTCCACCACTGCCGCCATTTCCGTCCGGTGCACCCCGGCATAGCCGCAGGCACCGGACGACAGCAGGACCAGCGCAGGACGCAGCCGCTTGCCGCCCGCACCGATGATGTACTCGGCGACCTGGCGCACCAGAACGACATCCGAATGCAGCCGTTCCCGTACGACGACATCGAGCGCACGCATGTCGTCCGCTATCGGGCTGTAAAGATGGTTCAGTGATGACAAGGAGACTCTGCCAAGCGCGGAAAAACGCGGATGGTAGCAGTGCAGGCAGGCCCGTCAAGCCAGGCATGCCTGGCGGCCTTTGACTTTGGGCGAACGCGTCGGATATACTTGTGGATTCCCTTAAACCTTATTGGGGTTACACATGTACGCGGTCATAAAAACCGGTGGCAAGCAGTATCGCGTTGCCAGCGGCGAAAAAATCAAGGTAGAACAGATACCTGCGGATGTGGGCTCGGAAATCGTGATCGACCAGGTTTTGATGGTCGGCGAGGGCGAATCGGTCAAGATCGGTGCGCCCCTGGTTGCCGGTGCCAGCGTTCGCGCAACGGTGCTGACGCAAGGACGCCACAAGAAAGTCACGATTTTCAAGATGCGCCGCCGCAAGCACTACCAGAAGCACCAGGGCCATCGTCAAAACTACACCGAACTGCGCATCGAGGCCATCAACGGCTGACCGTTGCTGAGCGTATCAAGGAGAACATTTCATGGCACACAAAAAAGGCGGCGGCAGTACACGTAACGGCCGCGAATCAGAATCGAAACGCCTCGGCGTAAAGAGCTACGGCGGCCAGTTGATTTCGGCCGGCAGCATCATCGTGCGCCAGCGCGGTACCGAGTTCCATCCGGGCGAGAATGTCGGCATGGGCAAGGACCACACGCTGTTCGCGAAAATCGAGGGCGTAGTGCAGTTCACCGTGAAGGGCGCAAACCGCCGTCGCGTAGTGACCATTGTTCCTGCTGCAGCCTGACGCCAGGCTCGCCGGAACCTGAGCCCTGCCCCCGAGGCAGGGCTTTTTGTTTGTGCCGTCGGTCGGTAGCATCGACGGACACCCGTCATCACCAGCCAGGCCTGAATTGAAATGAAGTTCTTTGACGAAGCGAAGATAGAAGTCATCGCCGGGGACGGCGGGAATGGCTCGGCCTCGTTCCGGCGCGAAAAGTTCATTCCCTTCGGCGGTCCTGACGGCGGCGACGGCGGCCGCGGCGGCAGCATATGGGCCGTCGCGGACCGTAACCTGAACACGCTGATCGACTTCCGCTATACGCGAGTCTTCCGCGCCGACAGCGGTGGCAACGGGCGCGGCGCCGACTGCTACGGGCGCGGCGGTGAAGATCGCGAATTGCACATGCCGGTCGGCACCACGATCGCCGACCTTGAAACCGGCGAAGTCATTGCCGACCTCGATCACGATGGTGCGCGCGCACTCATCGCAAAAGGCGGACGCGGCGGTCTGGGCAACCTGCATTTCAAATCAAGCACCAACCGCGCACCCCGCCAGACGACGCCGGGAGAAGCCGGGGAACGCCGCGAACTCAAGCTCGAACTGAAGGTGCTGGCCGACGTCGGCCTGCTCGGCATGCCCAACGCCGGCAAATCGACGTTCATCCGGGCCATATCCGCGGCACGTCCCAAGGTCGCCGACTATCCGTTCACCACGCTCGCGCCGAATCTCGGCGTCGTGCGGGTGGACGATTCGCGCAGCTTCGTCGTGGCCGACATTCCGGGCCTGATCGAAGGCGCCGCGGACGGGGCCGGACTTGGCCACCAGTTCCTGCGCCATCTGCAGCGCACGCGCCTGCTGTTGCATCTGGTCGATCTGGCGCCATTCGATCCTGATGCAGATCCGCTGCGCGACGCGCGGGCGATCATCGAAGAACTTCGCCGCTATGACGACGAGCTATACCAGAAGCCGCGCTGGCTGGTACTGAACAAGATCGACCTGATCCCGGAAGACGAACGCGCAGCCCGCATCAAGGCGTTCGTGGACGCCTTCGGCGCCACTCGTGCATTCAGCATTTCCGCGCTGACCCGCACCGGCTGCGACGGCCTGTGCTACGCCATCATGGATCACGTTGATGCCACGCGCCCGCCGCCGGAGCCCGAACCCGATATTCGCGATCTCGACGCCAGTGAGCCCAGCGATGAGAACCCGGCTTGAGAAGGCGAAGCGCCTGATCGTCAAGGTCGGAAGCGCGCTGGTTACCAACAATGGTGCTGGACTTGATCTGGCCGCGCTGCAGGAATGGGCACGGCAGATCGCGGCGCTGCGCGCTGATGGGCGGGAGGTGCTGCTGGTGTCGTCCGGCGCGATTGCGGCAGGCATGCAGCGCCTGCGCTGGACCACGCGTCCGCACGCCATGCACGAACTCCAGGCAGCCGCCGCAGTCGGCCAGATGGGGCTTGCCCAGGCGTACGAAGGCGCGTTCTCGGGTTATGGCCTGACATCGGCCCAGGTGTTGCTCACGCACGAAGATCTGGCCGATCGCACGCGCTATCTGAACGCGCGCTCCACGCTTGCCACGCTGATGGAGCTCGGCGTCGTGCCGGTCATCAACGAAAACGACACGGTTGTCTATGACGAGATCAAGTTCGGCGACAACGACACGCTGGGCGCGCTCGTCGCCAACCTGACCGAAGCGGACTGCCTGATCATCCTGACCGACCAGAAAGGCCTGTACACCGCAGACCCGCGCCGCGACCCGTCGGCCACGCTGATCAGCGAGGGCGATGCGGCCGACACGCGCTTCGAAGCGATGGCCGGCGGCGCCGGTACCGGCATTTCGCGCGGCGGCATGATCACCAAGGTGAGAGCTGCGCGACGCGCGGCTCGCAGCGGCGCCGACACACTGATCGCCAGCGGCCATGAACCGGACGTGCTGCTGCGTCTGGTGCGTGGCGAAGCCATCGGCACCTTCCTTCACGCGGGCAGCACGCCGCTCGCGGCACGCAAGCAGTGGCTGGCCGACCATCTGCAGCTCGCCGGCACGCTGGTGCTGGACGATGGCGCGGTGCGCGCGCTGCGCGCCGGCAAGAGCCTGCTGCCGATCGGCGTGATTGACGTTCAGGGACAGTTCGAGCGGGGCGCGGTGGTTGCCTGTCGCGACGCACAGGGTGTCGAACTGGCACGCGGCCTGATCAACTACCCCGCGTCGGAAACCCGCCGCATCGCGCGGCGCCCGTCATCGGAAATCGAAGCGCTGCTCGGTTACATCGACTCGCCGGAGCTGATACACCGCGACAACATGGTGCTTGCCTGACGTTTTCGCGTCAGGCGTCCGTGATCGGCAGGCACAGCTGCAGCTCGGTTCCGCGACCGGACGCCGGCCCTATCGAGAACGATCCACCCAGCGCGTCGGCACGGTACTTCATGCCGAGCAGGCCGTGCGAGCCGGTCTTGCCGCGCGCCTTGTCGCCGATGCCCACGCCGTCATCCCGGATCAACAGGGTGACACGCCCCTCCTGCACCGCCAGTGACACCTGCACCGTGCTTGCCTGTGCATGCTTGCGGATATTCGTCAGGGCCTCCTGCACCACGCGGTAGATCGTGATGGCGCGGTCGCGGTCCAGATCGAGCGAATCCGGCATCTCCAGCACCACTTTGAACGGCGCCGAGGCGCAGGTTTCCTCGACGAGAGCGTCGAGCGCGGGCAGCAACCCGAGGTGAGTCAGCACGGTGGGCACCAGCCCTTCAATGACCCGGCGCTTGATCTGCACCCCCTGCTCCAGGATGTCGCAGATGCGGCCAAGCGCCTCCACATCCGGGCTGTCGTGCTTGCGCGCACGGCGCAGCAGCATCGACGCTTCCATGCGGCTGGCCGTCAGGATCGCACCGAGTTCGTCGTGCAGTTCGCGGGCAAGCGCGGATTTCTGCCGCTCGGCTTCGGTCTGCAGATGCCGCGTCAGTTCGGACAGCTCTTCGGTACGCGCACGCACCAGAGCATCCAGCTCGTCGCGCGCCGCACGCAGGCGGTCAGCCGTCGCAACCTCCATGTCGCTGCGCATCGCATAGGCGCGCAACAGCAATATCAGCATCAGCACGCCAACCGCCACGACGACGACGGCCACACTGCGCTGCCGTTCGATCTCCTCGCCAAGCAGTGCCATCTGCTCTTCCAGATAGGCACGTTCCGTCTTGACGAGCGGCTCGAGCACTTCGCGCAGTTGCTCCTGGTCGATCACGCGCGGCAGGAAGGCGTCCATCACCTCCACCGGGCTCGCGTCGGCCGGCAACGAGGACAGCCGCCTGAGCTCCTCGGTTTCAGCGGCCCCCAGCCCCTTCACCATCGCGACGCGCTCGTCGTCGATCTCCCGCCCGGCCGCCCAGCCGATCACGTGATCAGCCTCGCCCGCAAGACGGCGCACCGTCGCGACGTGCTGCGCAAGGTGTTCCGCTGACGGTTCTTCGATATAGCGCGACTCGGTCAGCGCCACGTGCGCGCTGTCGTAGATGAGGTTGTTCAGCGCGCCCAGCGACAGTCTCGACGCATCGATCTCCTCTCGCGCGTGGCGCATCGACAGGAATGTGCTTTCCGACAGCGCGATGAACGCAACACCGACCAGCACCACGAGCAGCGCCCCCCAGCGAAAGCGCGCAACGCGCATCAGCACGCTGTCTGTGAGCCGCTCGGCACCGTCCGTCGCGGAGCCGGCCCGGCGCGCGGCGCGCGACAGACCGTCGACAAAGCCGCGACGGCGTTCGACGGACGCTGCAGGACGTGACGGGGCGTCAGACATGTCCGACGCTCCGTTCACGACTCGGACGACATCGCCCGGCGCCGATTCGCCCTACTCTGGAATCCTGCACGCCGGCTTTCGCGCCGGCACCGGAAAGCACACCGCATTCAAAGGAGGTAGTCATGCTTCACTATGCCTTGATTTTCTTTGTTGTCGCGCTTGTCGCCGCGCTGTTCGGATTTGGCGGCATCGCGGCGAGCGCCACGGGAATCGCGCAAGTACTGTTCTTCATTTTCCTGGTCCTGACAATCGCGTCATTCGTTATCGGCCTGCTCAGGCGCTGAAGCGGATAATCGGGTCACTGCCCGCACTCTACGACGGATCCAACCATGCAAAAAAAACGCGTCCTGCTCGCCGATGACCACCAGATCGTACGCAACGGCCTGCGTCTGATGATCAATTCAGAGCCAGATCTGGAAGTCGTGGCCGAAGCCGCTACAAGCGCGGAAACGCTGACTTTGCTGCGGCAGCAGGAATTCGACGTGCTGCTGCTCGACATTTCGATGCCCGACCGCGACGGCATGGACACGCTGCGCCTGCTGCGCACTCATCTTGCCGAACTGCCGGTGCTCATCATCAGCGCCTATGCCGAAGAACAGTACGCGCTGAACATGCTGCGCGCCGGTGCCAATGGCTACATCCGCAAGGACGCAGATGTGGACGACATCCTCGGTGCGATCCGCACCGTCCTGCGTGGTCGCCGCTACGTCAGCGACACCGTCGCCGACCTGCTGACCCAGCGCCTCAATGGAGACAACGATGCCCCGGCACATCAACAACTGTCGGAACGTGAATTCCAGGTCCTGCACAAGCTGGCCACCGGAAAATCGGTGACCGAGATTGCCGAAGAGCTCTTTATCAGCGTGAAGAGCGTAAGCACCTATCGGAGTCGCCTGCTGACCAAGCTCAACCTCAAAAGCAACGCCGAACTCACCTATTACGCGCTGAAGAATGGACTGATCGAATGACAACGTCTGTCGGCTCGCACCTACATACCCACGCACATCTTGATGGGACACTGAGCGTCGGTTTACCGTACGCCCGTTTCTTCAAAACACCGATTCGAAAGCCCGTGCCCCAGTCCGAAGATGCCCTTGCAGCAGCGCAATCACGCCCGCTGCGCGTGTTGCTTGTTGAAGATTCCGCCCTTATCCGCCGGCACCTCGTCGCACTGATCGAAGACACCGAAGGCGTCACGGTCAGCGGCGAGGTGGATACCGAAGCGGATGCGATCGCCGCGCTGCAGCGGGACGATTTCGACGCGGCCGTCGTTGACCTTCAACTGCGCGAAGGAAGCGGTTTCGGCGTGCTGCAACACCTGAAGGCGAACCGCCCGGACGTGCTCGCCATCGTGCTCACGAACAGCAATACGTCCGCCATGCGCTCGCGCAGCATGGCGCTCGGCGCGCATCACTTTCTCGACAAATCGAGCGAGTTCGACTGCGTCGGCGAACTGCTCGAAGCCATGCGAAAACCCTGATCAAGCCCCTGCGTTTCAATCCACCGCAAGCGAGCCGCCGCACTCGCCGTCCACACTGATCCAGCAGTGCGGCAGGCCCAGCGCCTGCAACCACGCCGGACCTTCCTCGCCCTTCAGCATCGCAATGGTCGACGCGCTGCCGGCGACCAGGCAGAAGTCCGCCACGACAGTCACCGACGCCAGGAAACTGACCGGCCAGCCGGTTCGCGGATCGAGGATATGACCGTAACGGCGACCGCCGACGACCTTGCAGCGCGCATAGTCGCCGCTCGTCGCAATCGCTCCCGCACTCAGCGCAACCGACGCAGCCGCCCGTGCGCGTGCACGAGGATGCTGGACACCGACCTGCCACGGACTGCCATCCGCCCGTGCGCCGATCACGCGCACGTCCCCGCCGAGATTGACGAGTCCGTGCCGCACGCCCTGACCGAGGCAGAGCGAACAGACACGGTCGACCGCATATTCCTTGACGATGCCGCCGAAATCGATCTCCATGCCAGCAGGAAAGCGGATGTCGGGCCGGCGCCAGTCGACTCGATGCCAGCCGATGCGTGCGCGCAGTGCCTCGATGACCGCCTCGTCCGGCAAGCCGCCGTCCGTGAAGCGCCAGGCCTCGCGCAATACGCCCGAAGTGATGTCGAACAGGCCGTCGCTCTGGACGTGACAGGCATGCGCATAGTCGAACAACAGCGCCGTTTCCTCGTCGACCGTCACCTGGCCTCCGGCTGCCGCCACCTCGTTGATGCGCGACAGCAGGCTGTGCGGCCGGTAGCGCGAATAGCGATCTTCGAGCCGTTCCACCTCGTCGATGACCGATTGCAGGATAGCCCCCGCGCGCGCGGCATCCGCCACCTCGATACGGATTTCGCATGGCGAACCCATTGCCGCGAAACTGCGCGCGTGGCACGACAACTGTTGCGCCTTCACCACTGCCCCTCGTTGCCGGATACCGGCTCAGAACATCATGCCCCAGTGCACAGAAAGCCGCCCCGTGCGCTCCAGCTGATAGCCGTTCACCTTCTCGCTGACCGGCGCGATCCACTCGATCGCGACGCGGTCGCCGCTCGCCTCGCGGCCGGGCAACAGCACGCTCGCGCCGATGCCGACGTCCAGATAGCGGCCTCCCGTATTCGCGGCGAGATCAGCCGGATTGTGCAGCGCATGCACATAGGATGTGTTGCCCAGCGCATCCACCACGGCGTTGTCGCCGCGCAATGCCCCGCGCACACGGCCTTGCGCAGTATAGATGCCGCGCACCGACAGCGAGATGCGCTCATGCGCCCGCCAGCTCGCCCATGACGTCGCCTCGAAACGGTCTCCCAGCACATAGCCGGACTTGTTGCGGCGGTCCGGGCGCAGCACCGCATTCAGCTGACCACCCCACGACCAGCGGCCGTCGGTGCCGGTCAGCGTGAGCGAGGGCAAGAAGTCCCAGGTGCCGCTGCCGGTCTGCATGCCGAAGTCCATCAGGTCACCGCCGTGGTGTGCCATGCGGTGATCGACGGAGCCGGTCGGGATGCTGACGCCGAGCGTGACGTGGGCATTCATGCGGGCGGGCGCCGGCACGCGCACGGCGACCGCCGCCGTGGTGTCACCGAAGCGGCCCGTCGTGTGCGACGACAGATCCATCGCGCCGTGCGCATGCCCGCCGAGCGCGGTGTAGAAGCCGCCCTCCAGCGCTGTGTTGCGCATCGACATGCTCATCATCTGCGGCATCAGCATCAGGCTCACGTCGTCGGTCGGTGCGTACATCAGGTGCAGCATGTGCATGTGCATCGTCATGCCGGCCGGGCGTACCGGACAGCCTGCCTGCCCGCAGGACGCGAGCACTTCGGCGTCGCCGGCGCGCCTCGACCCGGTGATCATGTCGCCCTTCTGCCTGTCATGGACGTAGGAATAGGCCACCATGAAGTCTCCCGCGCGTCCCGTCATGTGGGCGTTCATGACACCGGCCGGCGCGTCGCCGCCGGCGTGGCGGGAATGTGCGTGCCCCGATGCGTGATCGTGCCCGCCATGGAAGTCACCGGACGCCGGCGCAGGCGCAGGGCCATCCAGTGCGAACGACAAGCCGACGCTGAACCGCTCGGAACGAAAGTCTCCGAACCCGTCTTCACCACCGCCGCCCCATTTGAGATCGCCCGCGTGCGCGTAGTGCTCGTAGCCGATTTCCAGCTGGAGGTCGTCGAACAGCCGGCGGCTCACGACGATGCCGTAGCTGAAGGCGCCGAATGCCGACAGACGCTGATCGCTGGACCAGGCATCGAGCGGTATGCGCGAATGGTCCAGGTTGTTCGCGCCGTCACGTGGATAGCGCTGCAGGAACAGGAAATACGGTTGATAGAAATCGGCCGCCGTCTGCGTGTAGTAGCGCACCCGCGGCGTCACGCGCCAGGCGCCGAACTGCTGTATCCAGCGCGCCTGGATCGTGTCGGCGCGCACACCCCAGTCATCACGCGCATGGCTGTACTCGACGTGGGCCGCCGCGCCGATCGACGGCAGATACTTCGCCAGCCGCAGGTTCCACGTCAGCTGGTTGCGGCTGTCGGGGCGTTTCTCCGGCACGCTGAATACCGGCGTGAAAAGAAAGTCGAATGCCGCTGCCGTCGCGGGATTGGCGAACGCCAGTGTGACCAGCTTGTGCGGGTTCTCCAGAAAGCCCTCGCTGCGCGCATAGGTGACGCCCGCCGACAGCACCGTGCTGCGGTCGAGCACCTGGGTCAGCGCAAGGCTCAAAGACCGGTCCTTGCGCTGACCGCGCCAGTGCAGGGATTCCACGTCGTTCGTCGCCAAGCCCGAACCATCCGCGCCGGGCACCGCAACGCTGACGATGGACGGTCCGTGCGCCGCGTCGCGATACATGCCGTAGTCGATGTAGTCACTGAGGTTGCCCAGGCGCGCATCGATGTCGCTGCGCGTTCCGCTGGCACCGATGCTGAGCGAGGTCAGCTTGTCGTTGAAGTCCAGGCGCAACTGTGCGCCCAGTGACAGCGACCGGAAATCAGGTTCATCGGACAGGCCGCCGCTGACTTCAAGCGCCGCCTCGTCCCATTCCCGACCGAGCGAGAGCCGTCCTTCGCTGCGCGTCTCCGGCGACGCGGACGTCATGACGTTGAGCACCCGCTCCGCCGGCCGGCCGCTGGTCCGGCTCAGCGGCTTGAGCGTGCGACGGTCCACAAGCGAGCTGCTGATGCTGCCGTTACTGGCGGAATTCACATACAGTGAGGCGCCCGTGCTGGTGGCGGTGAAGGCTTCCGGCGCGCTGATATAGGGTGTCGCGCCGGACCAGGTGTCCTGCGAAAAATCAAAGCCGAGCTTCCATCGGTCATCAAGGCGGAAACGCAGGCCGCCGCGCACCGTATCGACCTGCAGATCGTCCGGCCGCTTCAGGTCGACCGCAGGGCCGCGCACGAACTGCCGTCCGCCTTCGGCGTAATGACTGAAGGACAGCTGCGCCTGTTCGACCTCCACCGCATGAGCGCTCGCCGGAATCATGCCGGGCAGAGCCGCCGCCGCAAGCATGAGCGCGCACAGGCTGTCCGATGGCGCCTGGCGCGCCGGCGTCGCGCCGATGTCGAGCAGACGGCGCAACAGACGGCTCGCGCGCGGACGCTGCCGTTCAGTAGCAGCCACAGCCACCGCCCTGTCCGGTGGCGCCCGCCGCGCCGGCCTCGCGGCTCGAGTAGACGTGTTCCTGCAGCGCACGCTGGCCAGGCTGCGGTTCGAGCGCCATTTCGGGGCGGGCAAGATCGCCGCGTTCCCAGGCTGGCACCCCGGCGCACCCGCTGCACGCGAACAGCGTCAGCACACAGGCAACGCCGCACATGCGCCGCTTCGCCAAGCGGGTGAATGCGCTCACCGCCCGCCTCCGCGCGCTTCGTCCAGCAGCTTCATCACGGCGCGTCGCCGTTCGGTGACGTCGCCGTTGCGAAAGCCGCGATGCACTTCGACGACGCGCCCCTCGCGGTCGACAAGATACGACGAAGGCATGGCTTTCACGCCGAACGCGCGCGGGCATTCGCCACCACTGTCGATCGCGGTCGGGAATGACGCCGGGTAGCGCTGCAGGAAACGGCGGGCGTCGGCCGCATCCTTGTCCACACTGATGCCGACGACGGTCAGCCCGCGTGCGCCGAACTCGTCCTGCAGCGCATTGAGAAAGCCGAAGGCGTGCGCACACGGCGCGCACCAGGACGCCCAGAAATCGATGAGGACGACGCGTCCGCGCAACTCGTGCAAATCCACGGCCGGTGCCTGCGCGTCGATGCGTGCCGGCGCACATGGCGGCAGCGCGGGCCGCTCGGCGAGCACCGGGCCCGGCAACACAAGCAGCGGGGTCGCGCAGACCAGAAAGAGTGAAGAGAAAAATCGCATCGGATGGGGCGCACCGGCGAGGCGGGCAACGGACGGAACAGGCCCGGCCGGGCCTCGCGGCGGTGCCGGAGAACAGGCAATGGGTGGCCATGTTAGCGGCCTGTGCGCGCGCGCCCCATGCGACAATTTGCCACGTTGTCGCAGCCCTCCCCCTCCTTCTAGACTGCGCGCTGATCAGGAATGCAGCGTCCGTGAGCGCCCTTCGGGCATCGCTCACGGACCTTCACCATCCGCCGCAATCGCGAGGAGATTTCATGCGAACCCCCAAACTGCTCGCCGCCGCCTTCGTCGGCGCCGGCCTGACCACCCTGCCGCTGCCCGGCCTGGCCCACGTCGAGTACTACGACCTGAATCAGGGCCGCCACATCGGCGACCTCACCGCCGCCGGCAAGGTGAAATCGACCGAACAGTACGGCGCCACGCCGGCCGCCGTGCTCGCACTCGGCAGCAACGCCGCCAACGGCATCGGCGCGCTGTCCGCGCAGTCCGGACTGGCGCTGAACAATCCGGAATACTGGAACGGCACCTACCAGTCCTACATTTCCTCAGGCAGCTTCAGCAACCTGAGCTATGACGCCGCGACCGGTTCGGGAACGGCTTCCGTCGTCGTCAATGACGTGACCGACTCCGGCTGGGGCGCGGGCACGAAGGCAACGCTGGGCGACAGTCATCGCGTCGGTTTCTTCAATTTCCGCCTGGCCACCACCCAGCTCGTCACCATCACCTGGAACGTCGATACCGGTGACGGCGTATTCATCGACTCCGCGTTCTCGCTCTACCAGGGCGTGCTGCCCTATCAGGGGCACGACGACGCAGTCGAGAAACTCAATCCGAAAACCGGCCTGACGACGCGCGTGCAGGACGCACTCGACTCTGCCAGCGCACCGGCCGACGTGCAGGGCATCTCTTCGTCATACCGCGACACGACGGCAAGCGGACCAGGCACCTTCAGCGGTCAGTTCAACGCGCTCGACAACTGGGGACAAAGCAACGTCGCCGGCAACTGGAGCAACATCGCCTTCCTCGCCTACGCGAACGCGGCGAACCCGGCCGACGGCTACAGCCTCGACGCGCTCGACACGCTGGAGTCGATCACGCTGGAACTCGGCCCGGGCAACTACACCATCGCCGCCAGCGGTGCACTCGGTGCGGCAGCCAGCGCCGGCGGCCAGGGCGTCGGCTCCTTCGGCCTGACCAATCTGCGCGGCGAACTGACCTTCAGCGCCACCGCGCTGCCGGTGCCCGAACCCGGCACATGGGCGATGCTGGCGAGCGGCCTGATGCTGACCGGCATCGCGGCACGCCGGCGGCTGCAGCACGGCTGATGCCACCACGGCGAGCGGCCAGCGGTCGTCAGACCGGGCGCGCCGTGCCACCCCGACAACCCTTTGCGGCAGCGAAAGCTGCCGTTTTTCTTTGCTGCGCCGTTGGCCTGCACCCGCGCGATGACCGCTGCCAGCGCGTCCCGGCGCCGGAGTGCGACGCCATGCGGTGGTGCCGCCGCAACGGCCCCGTCCGGCACATCCCGCTGTCACCTCACGGCGCGAGATAGTCCTCGAAGGCACCTATCGGCTGCGACAGTCCGGCCGCGCCGACCGCCGGCAACGTCAGATACGCATCGGTGGCCAGCGCATCGCCCCACGCGCCGCCGCCCGGCATGTCGATGTGGTCGCCATCGTGCCCGTGCGGCACGCGCAGTTCGGGGTGGTCGAACGGCGCGCGCGCATGGCGCACGCGTTCGTCGGTCAGCGATTTGAGAAACTCGAGCAGATCGGCACGCGCCTGCGGCTCCGCCAGCTGTGGCTGCGCGAACACGAAATTCACCTGCTTGCTCACGCCGTCGAAATTGCCGCCGCGCGCGTAGAACTCGATCACCTGCGCCAGCGTGGCCATGCTGCCGTTGTGCATGTAGGGCCCGGTCAGTTCCACGTTGCGCAGTCCCGGCACCTTGAATGCGGCGACAACGGCGGTGCGCATCTTGCGGCTGTCAGGTTTGTCCAGCTCGGCCAGCGCGGCGGCCTGTGTCGGCACGAAGGCGGCGGCCGGATTGAAGCAGTTCGCGCTGGTTGCCGGCTGCGCCTCGATGCCGTCGCGGCGCGTGAACATCAGCGTGCTCGGGACCGGCAGATCCAGCGTCAGTGACAGCGCCATGTCGCAGGCCCGCACCTCGCTCACGGCCGAATCCACGACGCCGGCCTCGCGCCCCGCGAGGTAATCGACGTACTGCTCGGCGAACGACAAGGGATGCCCCCACGGATCACGGCCTGCCACGCCGACGTCCCATTCGTCCTGCGCCACGCCGGTGGCCATGAATCCTGCGTCCTGCAGCCCGGGGCCGCCCAGCGTCGGGAAACGCGTCACCACGCTGGCGGTCGCGCTGGCGGGGAACTCGGCGCCGAGCGGCGTGCGGTCGGTGCGAACCTGTTGCGCGATGGCATCGAGTGCCGCCGATGTGAACGCCGGGCCGACATGGCACTGATTGCAGTGCGCCTCGCGGAACAACGTCATGCCGCGCTGCTGGGCCGGCGTCAGATCCACCGGCATGCCGTCGGCGTCTCGACGGCTGCGGTCGAACGGCGAATCGTCGGACACCAGCGTCGATTCGTAGAGCTGGATCGCCAGCGCGAAGAACATGCCGAAGTTCGCCTCCATCTGGCTGTAGGGCAGCGGTGCGTCGTCGGCGGCGGCCGGCGCCGGCGCACCGAATTCACCGCGCGATCCGTAGGACCAGTACTTGCGGTTGAAGGCCTTGCGCACCAGCAGCGCATACCAGGTGTTGAGCCCCGCCTTCTGCGCCCCGGCCGTACTGAAGGCGAGTGCGCCCAGCACACTGTCCTGCGCATGCACGCGCTGCGCCTGCAGCGGCCGGCGCCACATCAGCTTGCGCCCGAGGTCCGCCAGCGCCCGGCCGTCGCAGCTCATTTCGGTCGCGTCCAGCGGCGGCGCCAGCGCCAGTGACGCGAGCGAGGCATTGACGAGGTGCAGCCGCTCGCGCGCGACCGAGCCGTCGGCGCGGCGCACCCACACGCCGGCGCCCGGGTCGCGTTCGCCCCATGCGCTGCTGCCGTTGAACACATTGCCGGCGCGGCCGTCCCAGAAGTTGCGGTGGTTGAACACGGCATTGATGACCGACGGAGCATTGCGCCGGGTCACGCGACGTGCGCCGGTACCGCGCACGTGGAATACGCCGTCGGCGGTGCGCGCGCAATCGTCATGCGCGGCACCGTCGATCTCTGCCGTGCGGAAGCTGCCGCCGAAGGTGCCGGCCGAACCGGCAACGTCATCCGAGCGGCGAAGCAGGCCGTACTGTTCGATCGATTCGAGCGCCCGCATCGCCTCGGTGAACGGAAAGTCGCCCCGACGCAGCACGTAGTTCGCACCGCGAGCGCTGCCGTCGACGCCCGCTTCGAAGGCGCCGTCGTCAAGCGGCTGGCTCTGGCCGCGCGGCGCGACCTGATTCTTCACCCGCCGGTCGGCGCCGGCATGGAAGTGGCAGGACGCGCACGCCATGCCGTCACTGCCGACGCTGCTGTCCCAGAACAGGGCCTTGCCCAGCGCGATCGCGCTGGCGCGGTCGACGACGACCGGATCGGCGCCGTCGGTCAGTCCGGGCACCGGCGGCGGCGCCACACCCTTGAGCGACAACGGCAGCGGCCCCTGATGGGCCTGCGTGGACAGGGCGCACAGCAGCAGCGCACCGGCTGCCGCAAGCCTGCGGAATTCAGTCATCCAGATACTCCTCGAACGCCTTGAGCGGCTCGCTGCTGCCGTGCGCGCCGAGCGCGGGCAGCGTTTCGTAGACATCCATGCCGAGCCCGGAACCCAGCGCGTTGCCGGCCCGCATGACGAAGTGGTCACCGGCATGTCCGGCCGGCACGCTGATTTCCGGGTGATCGAACGGCGCGCGCCGATAGCGCACCCGCTCATCCGTCAGCGCCTTCAGGAAGGCGATGAGATCCGCGCGCGCCTGTGCATCGGTCTGCAGATCGGTCTGCGGAAAGACAAAACCGAAGGGCTTTGCCGCGTGTTCGAAATTGCCGCCACGCGCGTAGAACTCGACCACCTGTTCCAGTGAGGACATGCTGCCGTTGTGCATGTAGGGGCCGGTCAGCTCGACGTTGCGCAGCCCCGGCACCTTGAACGCGCCGTCCACCAGCGCGAGCATCCTGACGGTGTCGGGCGACTGCAGTTCGCGGGCGGCGGCGTCCGCGACGGGCAGCCACGCGCCGGCCCGATTGAAGCAACCGTCCAGCGGCTGCGGCTGCGCACGGACACCGTCGCGCTGCGTGAACATGAACGGCGGTCCGTTGCCGTTGCGCGCAAGCGGCAGCGACAGGTCACAGGCGCGCACCGTCCGGACCGGCGCATCGACGACGCGCGCCTCGTCACCGGCCAGGTAGTGCAGGAACTGCACCGAATAGGACAGCGGATTGCCGAATGCGTCGAAGCCGCCGACACCACGGTCCCATGATTCGGCGCCGACGCCGGTCGCGGCAAACCCGGTGTCATTGAATGCGTTGCCGCCGACGTTGCGGCCGCGGTCGACCACGTTCTGCGTCGTGCTGACGCGGAACGCCGCGTCGCCGAACGCCGACGGATGCGAGCGCGCGAGCCCGGCATTCGTCGTCACGGCGGCCGACGTGAACAGCGGACCGATGTGGCACATCGCGCAATGCGCCGCACGGAAGTGCTGGAAGCCGCGTATCTGCGACGGCGACAGGTCGATCGGCAGACCGGCTTCATCCCTGCGGCTGCGGTCGAACGGGGAATCGTCGGACACCAGCGTCGACTGGTACATCTGCAGCGCCACCGCGAAGAAGAGGCCGAAGTTCGCTTCCGTCTGGCTGTAGGGCAGCGGAACGTCGTCCGCGCCGCGCGCGGGCGGCGCACCGAATTCGCCGCGCGAACCGTACGCCCAGTACTTCGGATTGAACGCCTGGCGGACCAGCGTCAGGTACATCGTGCGCAGTCCCGGTCGCAGCGCGCCGGGCGTGCTGTACGCATGGGCACCGAGCACGCTGTCTTCCGGGTGCACGCGCTGGCGCTCCAGCGGCCGGCGCAGCAGCAGCTTGCGCCCGATGTCGGCGTGGGTGCGCTGCGCACAGCTCATTTCCGTGCCGTCGACGGCGGGCGCCACCGCCTGCGACGCGAGCGACGCGTCGGGCAGCGCGAGACGCTCCCGTCGCACGGATCCGTCCGCCTGCTTCACCCAGACGCCGGCGCCGGCATCACGCGGGCCCCACATGCTCTCGCCGTTGAAAACGTTGTTCGCCCGCCCGTCCCAGAAATTGCGGTGATTGAACACCGCATTGAACACGCTGGGCGCATTGCGTCGCGTCACAGACCGCGCGCCCACGCCGCGCACGTGAAACGCGTCATTCGCCGAACGTTCGCACTCGTCGGCGGCGGGACCGGCCAGATCGACGCCGCGAAAGTCTCCACCGAAAGTTCCGGCCGAGCCGGCGACGTCGTCCGACTGCCGCAGGAAGCCGGCCTGTGCCGTCTCGCGCAGCGGCTCGCGCACTTCGGTGAACGGAAAGTCGGCCTTGCGCAGCGCGTAATTGGCACCTCGCGCTGCGCCATCGACACCCGGTTCGAACCCGCCCGCCGACTGGCCGGCACCGCCCGGCGCCACCTGGTTGCGCTGTCGACGATCGGCGCCGGCGTGGAAATGACAGGACGCACAGGCCATGCCGTCGCTGCCGACGGTGGTGTCCCAGAACAGCGCCTTGCCGAGCACGATCGCCTTCTCCCGGTTCACGACGACGGGAGACGGACCGTCCAGCAGCCCCGGCACCACGGGCGGCAGCACGCCCGCCAGCGACATCGGCAGCGGCCCGATCGCCGGTATGGCGGACAGCGCGCTGTCCGCAGAGGCGGCCGGCGCACCGCACGCCAGCCAGGCGAACAGCAGTGCGCGCACGCCACCGGCACGCACCACGCTCGACAACAGGGCGAAACGCCGCATCATGTCCATCACGCCACACATCCTTTCGTCACCTGAAACGACAAAGGGCACCCGCATCACGCGGGTGCCCTTTCTTCATGCATCGATCACACAGCCTCGCGCATCAGCCCCTGCGACGGCGCGCGATCGCACCGACCATCGCAAGGCCCGCCAGCAGCATCGCGTAGGCCTCGGGCTCCGGCACCGCGGCGACGGCCGCGACGGACAGGTCGTAACTGACGGCGGTCAGATCATGGTTCGTGCCGCCGAAGAAGATCGTGTACCAGCCGGACTGCATGCTGCTGAACTGCATCAGGATGCTGTTGCCCGACGCGGATCCGGTGATGCCCTGTTCAAACGTGTTGCTCACGCTGACATCGTGAAAGCCGGTCTGTATCGTTTCGCCCCAGCCATTGTCGGCGGCGGCGTGGCTTTCGCCGGTGACGGCGTAGGCGAGCGTTTCGAGCTGATTGCCGTTCGCGCCGGTCGACCACAGCGTGCCGGCGTCGCCGATCTGGCCGACGACGTTGAACGAATGGGGGGAATTCCAGCCGTTCATCGCGATGTCGTCGAAGTCCGCGGTGCCGCCATTGAACTTCGTGTCACCCGACGCCCAGACCGTCATGCCCGGATTGAAGAGGGTGCCGGCGCCGTCGGTCGGCGTCAGGCTGATCGACACATCGGCCTCGGCGGTCAGGAAGAAGGTGTACCAGGGCGAGCCACCGGAGTGTGCCCACGCGGCGTTGAGCAGGCTCGGATTGTCCGAATAGTTGCTGGCGCCGACACCGCCCTTCGTCACCGAAAGGACATCGCCGACATTCAGCGACGGCGCGTTGCCCGCATCGTCGCCCCACGGCTTGAACGTCACCGCGTTGGCCGCCTGCGCGGACGGCATGGCGATGACGAAGCCCGCTGCCACGGCAGCACTCAGGACACCCGGTCGAAAACTGATCACATTCATCTCCTTGGCAAGTCGATGGGCACGCGGACACGATCCGGTTCGTTGCGGCCCCTTTTTCGAGCAGGCAGGTTACCGAGCCGCCCGCGGCGGCACCATGTGACACGTTGCCGCAGGCCCGGCACGGCGGGCGGCGGCTTGGCATCATTGGCCGATGCGAGGAATGAAGAAAATGCCGGAACGGCGTCCGTCAGGCGGGGGAGCGGACGCCGCAGCAGCCGTCGCGCTCATGCAGGCCGGTGACTACGCGCGCGCAATCGACGCCTTCCGCCACCTGGCCGGCCGCCAGCCCGGACTCGCGGTGGCGCATGCCGGCCTTGGCCGCTGCCTCGGGCGCAGCGGCCAGCGCGTGGCGGCGCTGGCATCGCTGACGCATGCCGGCGAGTTGCTGCAACGGGGTCTGACGCGCGGTGTTCCGGCCGATGCGCTGCTCGACGTGGCGTTCGAGCTGCAGGCGCTGCACGCCCATGCGGCATCGCTCTGCTTCATCGATGCGGCGCTCGATGCCGCGCCCGCGCTCGCTCGCGCCCACCACCTGAAAGCCATCGCGCTCCAGCACGGCGGCCGCGCGCACGACGCATTGCGCTGCGCGACGCGAGCCAGCGCGCTCGCACCGGGCGAAGCGAACGCCCTGCTGCTGCGTGCGACGCTGGAAGCGCAGTGCGGCCACCTCGACGCTGCGCGCGCGCAGCTCGGCGCACTGATCGACGACAGGAACCCCGACATCCACGTGCGCGCAATGCGCGAACTTGGCGGCGTACTCGACCGCTGCGGACAGCACGACGCCGCATTCGACATGCTGCGCAACGCCAACGCCATCCAGCTCGCCGCCCTGCGCGCCCGGGGCTTCGATCCGGCCCGAACGATGGCCGCGATCGAGCGCGAGCCGGCCCTGTGCACCGCCGCATGGCTGCAACGGCACGCTGGCGAACACGACGACGAACGCCCCGCCCCGGTATTTCTGGTCGGCTTCTATCGCTGCGGCACGACTCTGCTCGAACAGATGCTGGCAAGCCACCCGGGCCTCGTGACCAGCAGCGAGAATCCGTTGATCGCACAGCTCGAGCGGGCAGTCGGCACGGCACCCGACCCGGCGGCACACTGGACCGAGCGCTGGGCCGCCGCCGGTCCGCACACCGCGAAGCGCCTGCGCGCACTGTACTTCCGCCACGCCGAAGCGATGCTCGGGCCGCTTCCTGCGGGCGCGCGTCTGCTGGACAAATGCACGATGAATTCGATGCACGCCGGATTCCTGCGCGCGCTGTTTCCCGACGCATCCATCATCTTCGCGCGGCGCGACCCGCGCGACGTGCTGCTGAGCTGTTTCATGCAGTCGTTCACGCCGGGCGCGCTGACCGCGCAGCTGCTCGACTGGCAGCAAGCCGCCCGCTTCCATGACGCGGTGTTGCGGCAGTGGTCATGCATGCGCGAGCGCCTGGGCGACAAGGTGTTCGAGACGCAGTACGAAGAACTGGTGCGCAGCCCGGAGACGACGCTGCGCCCGCTGCTCGCCGGCCTCGGGCTGGACTGGCACGACGGCGTGCTGCGCTTTCACGAAACCGCGCATCTGCGCCCGATCAGCACACCGAGCTTCGCCGACGTGACGAAGCCGGTCCATGCGTCGGCCAGCGGCCGGTGGCAGCGCCACGCGGCACGCTTCGACGACATTCAGCCCTGGATCGCACCGCACGTCCCGCCCGCGGGCCGGCCCGCCTGATGCGGCCCGCGGCGTTTTGCCGCATTCCACCTGCCGGCGAATTGCGCTGCAATCCGGGCCCCGTCATCCGGCGGTCATGAACGAAGAACAATGCACTATCCGGGAGAACTCGAATGAACACCGCATCGATACTCGCCGTCGCCGCGCTCCTTGCGCTGCCGGCTGCAGCACAGGCGCACATCGGCTACGCCGGGCGCGATTTCGGCGCCTTTGACGCAAGCGGCGGCGTCGTCACGATCGCCGGTCAGGCGGTGTCCGGCAACTACGGCTGGGCAGACGGGCTCGACGCCGACTTCGGCGATTCGCACAAGCTGCGCGCGTTCCGCTTCACGCTGACCCGCGACACCACGGTCACCTTCAGCGTCACCGCGAACGCGGGCGCCACCGCAACGTCGGTCGGCGGCCTGATACCCGCTTTCTCGATCTACACCGGGCTCGCGCACGTCGCCCCGTTCGCGCCGGACCACGACGGTGCGGCCTCGACCCTGGCCCACCTCGCATCGCTTGGCGGCGTACCGAAGGAAGGCGCGTTCCGCGCGCTGGATGACTGGAGCATCGGCAACGACAGCGGCGACCCGCTGTCCGTGCTGGCCTACCGCGGCCACGCGGCAGATACCGATCTCGACGGCTTCGCGAGCGGCAGCTTTGCGCTGGGCGCCGGTGACTACAGCATCTTCGTCGGTGGCGGCCACTACATCGCCCAGCTCGACGCAACGTCGGCGTCCTATGGCCTGCGCGCAAGCCTTGCCGTCGCGGCGGTGCCCGAACCCGGCAGCGTCGCGCTGATGCTGTCGGGCCTCGGTCTGGTCGGCGTCGCTGCACGACGCCGCTGCGCGCACTGATTTCAGCGCGGCATCACTCGCCGGACACCAGTTCGAACGGCAGTTCCAGCCGGCCCTCGCGCGTGTCGACCAGCACGGTGGCGCGCCACCTCATCGAGCCGGTCACGCAGACCGGCAAGGTCATGCGCGCGGCGAATCCACCGTCATCGCCGCGCGCGAGCGCCTCGCTGTACTGCCCCATGTTCATCTTGACACCCTCGAAGCGTACCGACACGCTGCGCGCTTCGACGCCGGTCAGCCGTACGGAAAAGTCGAACGGATGGCCGCCGCGCAGCGGCTGCGGCCGGACCGACACGACGATGGAGCGGCCGGGCGCGATCCCGGCGCCACAGTCCTGTCGCGCCAGATCGCACGCCGGCGGAAGCACGAGACGCACCTCGCCGTCATCGACGCTCGAACGCCCGGCGAACAGCACGATGCCGGCAAGCAGCAGCAGGACGACAACATTGAGCACCGTATCGCGAGAGCTTTTCATGGCAGACGCCGGACAGACAGGTCGATGGTTGATGACATGAGGCGGGTTGCCCGCTCCCGGGCTGCGTGGCCGCGCCGGGGCGGAACCCGCCATTTTCCGGAAGCGGGCGCATGACGCCACCACACAACCTTGCATCGATGATAGCCGGCCGGCCGGCCGGCACCGCCGCCGACGGCTCGCTGGCCGGTACCGGCCAGCGCCTGGTATCGGTCCGCTGGTGGAGCATCGGTATTCTGGTGCTGTTGACGCTGGCCGCGCCGGACGCGCTCGGCGTCACGTTGCCGCAGCAACCCATGCTGGCCATCCTTGCCGTCGTCGCCGGCTGGAACCTGCTGCTGTCGCGGCAGCGGCCACGCGCCGACGCGGCCGCCCGGCGTGCATGCTTCCGGCAACTGTTCACCGATCTCGTGGCATTCGCCGCGCTGCTCCATTTCAGCGGCGGCGCGACCAACCCGCTCGTCTTCATGCTGCTGCTGCCGGTGGTGATGGCCGCGCTGCTGCTCGACCGGCGTGCCGTCATCGCGCTCGCCGCCACGGCCATCCTGCTGTATTCGCTGCTGATGCTGCATTTCGTGCCGCTGCCGTTCGCGGATCCGGCGCGCGCCACCGCACTCCACCTGTTCGGCATGTGGCTGACCTTTGTCGTGTCGGTCACCATGCTGGCCGGCTTCGTCATGCGCACCAGCGACGCCTTGCGCCGGCGCGACGCCGAACTGTCGCGCGCGCGCGAACAGACGCTGCGCGACGAACGGGTGCTCGCGCTGGGCGCCCTCGCCGCCGGCGCCGCGCACGAACTGGGCACGCCGCTCGCCACGCTCGCGGTGCTGGCCGGCGAACTCGAACGCGAATCGCCCGACGGCAGCGCGATGGCCGTAGACCTCGGGCTCATGCGCGAACAGATCGCCTACTGCAAGCGCATCATCACCCGCCTGACCGAGCGTGCCGGCGAACAGCGCAGCGAAGAGGCCGAATCGATGCGCTGCGACACCTGGCTGCAGGGCCTGCACGATGCATGGCGCAGCCTCCGCGGCGACGCCGCATCGGTGCTGACACTGCCCGCCGCGTCGGCGCAGCCGGCGCCGGTCATCGTCGTCGAGCCGACGCTGGGACAGAGCATCGTCAGCCTGCTCGACAACGCGCAACGCGCCGGTGCGCCGATTTCCATGTCGATGTCCTGGAGCCCCGAGACGCTGACGGTGGAAATCCGCGACAGCGGTCCGGGCTTCCCTGCCGACGTGCTGCGCAATGCCGGACGTCATCCGGTAACCGACAACCCGCACGGACACGGCATCGGCCTGTTGCTGGTCAAGGCCAGCCTGGAGCGCATGGGCGGCGAACTCCGGCTCGACAACCCCCGGGACGGCGGCGCGCGCGCGCGCGTCACGCTTCCGCTGGACAGGATAGGTGTGAATGACTGACTGCATTCTGGTGGTCGACGACGACCCGACCTTCAACGCCGTACTGGTGCAGGCGCTGCGGCGCCGGCAACTCGAAGCTGAAGGATGTTCCGATCCGCACGCCGTCATCGACACGGCACGCCGGCTGCAGCCCGCACGCATCGTGCTGGACCTGAGCCTGGGCGGCGTGTCCGGCCTGTCGCTGATCCAGCCGCTGGTGTCGCTGCTGCCCGGCGTGCGCATCGTCGTGCTCACCGGCTATGCGAGCATCACGACTGCGGTGGATGCGATCAAGCTCGGCGCCCATCAGTACCTCGCCAAGCCGATCGACGTCGACGCCATCATCACCGCATTCGGCGGCGCGCCGGAAATCGAACCGGATGCACCGATCGACGCGGTGCCGCTGTCGGTCGGGCGTCTGGAGTGGGAACACATCCAGCGCGTGCTGCACGAGCACAACGAGAACATTTCGGCCACCGCGCGCGCACTCAAGATGCATCGGCGCACGCTGCAGCGCAAGCTGATGAAACGCCCGCCAAGAGCCTGACTTTCCGCCCGTAACGCGGCGCGGGCCCCGCTTGCTTTAACATAGCGGTTCCGGCGCCCATGCGCCCTGGTTCGAGTTCCGCCAGAAAGTCCCTCTACCGATGATCCGAAAGTTGCTGCGCCGCATATTCCGGCGCCCCGAAGACAACGCCCGAACGCGTGCATCGCACAGCGGCCCCGTCCATATCGCACTCGCGCAGCATGGCATTTCGTGCGACGCGCTGCTGCCCGCCGCGCGCAAGGTGTGCGAAACCCTGCAGGCGGAGGGCTACCAGGCCTATGTGGTGGGCGGCGCAGTGCGCGATCTGATCGCCGGCATTTCCCCCAAGGATTTCGACGTGGCGACCAGCGCCACGCCGGAACAGGTGACGGCGGCATTCCGGCGCGCGCGCATGATCGGCCGGCGCTTCAAGATCGTGCACGTCATGATGGGTCGCGACACCATAGAGGTCACCACCTTCCGCGGCGACTCCGACGCCGAAACCGACGAACACGGCCGCATCCTGCACGACAACGTGTTCGGCACGATGGAGCAGGATGCCGAGCGGCGCGACTTCACCGTCAACGCGCTGTACTACGACCCGTCGAACGAAACCGTCGTCGATTTCCACCACGGCGTGGCTGACCTGAAGCAGAAAACGCTGCGCATGATCGGTGACGCTCCGCGCCGCTACCGCGAAGACCCGGTGCGCATGCTGCGCGCCGTGCGCCTGGCGGCGAAGCTCGGCCTTGCCATCGACCCGGACGCGCGCGACCCCATCCGTTCGATGGCCAGCCTGCTGGAGAACGTGCCGCCGGCCCGGCTGTTCGACGAAATGCTCAAGCTGCTCACCAGCGGCCACGCGGTGCGCTGCGTGCGGCAACTGCGCGAGGACGGCCTGCACCACGGCCTGCTGCCGCTGCTCGACGTCATTCTCGAGCAGCCCATGGGCGAGCGCTTCGTCATGCTGTCGCTCGAACGCACCGACGAGCGGGTGCGCGAAGGAAAGTCGATTTCTCCGGGCTTCCTGTTCGCCACGCTGTTGTGGCACGAAGTGCTGGCCGACTGGGAAAAGCGCAAGACGGAAGGCGAGTCGTCGGTTCCTGCAATGTTCGAGGCCATGGGCGCGGTACTTGACCAGCAGGGCGAGAAACTGGCCATCACGCGCCGGATCGCCACCGACATCAAGGACATCTGGTCGCTGCAGCCACGCTTCGAGGCGCGCGCCGGCAAGCGCCCCTACCGCATGATCGAATTGCCGCGCTTTCGCGCCGCCTACGACTTCCTGCTGCTGCGTGCGGCGTCCGGCGAAGTGCCGCAGGAACTGGCCGACTGGTGGACCGATTTCGCCGCGGCCGACGGCAGCGCGCGCGAGGCGATGCTGCGGCCCGAGGAAGCGCCGAAGAAACGGCGGCGCGTACGCCGCAAGCCATCCGCCAGCCAGTCGGTCGTGCCCGAATGAAGGCTGGGGCGCGGCCACCGGCCGACCGGCAGCGCACCGCCTGGAGCCTCTGCCGTAACGACGCAAGGTGCGCCGCCCGCGACGGGACATTCACGCTTGACTACCTGTGGGCCGCGCTGTGTATGCTGGGCGCGGTGCATTTCATTTCCCGCTGACCCGACCTCCCCCGGAATCTCCTATCGATGCTGGACAAAGCCCGCTACATCGTGGTTGAAGGGCCGATCGGCGTAGGCAAGACGTCGCTCGCGCGCCGCCTCGCCGATCACCTGCAGGCACCCACTCTGTTCGAAAAGCCCGAGGAAAATCCGTTTCTCGCGCGCTTCTACCAGAACATGGAACGCTACGCGCTGCAGACCCAGCTCTTCTTCCTGTTCCAGCGCATGGAGCAGCTGCGCGAAGTGGCGCAGGACGACCTGTTCTCCGGGCGGCTCGTGGCCGACTTCCTCATCGACAAGGACCCGCTGTTCGCGTCGATGAACCTCACCGACGACGAATACGCGCTGTACCGCCAGATTTTCACCGCACTGAAGCTGCAGGCGCCGGCGCCTGATCTGGTCATCTACCTGCAGGCCGACGCCGATACGCTGGCCGAGCGCGTGCGTCGCCGCGGCATCGACGCGGAGCGCCGCATCAGCGAAAGCTATCTCGCGCGCGTGGTCGAACGCTACGCGCGCTTCTTCTACCAGTACGATGCGAGCCCGCTGTTCATCGTGAATGCGGAAGAACTCAATCCGGTCGACAGCGACGAGGACTTCGCGCTGCTGATCGAGCGCCTTGGCCAGATGCGTTCCTTCCGCGAATTCTTCGGATACGCCACATGACCTACGTCCGTGACATCGACCCGGCCCGCCGCCCGGTCACCCTCAATACCCTGATGCGCATGCGCACGGCCGGCGAGCCGGTCGCAATGCTCACCTGTTACGACTCGACCTTCGCCGCCGTATGCGACGCGGCCGGCGCGGACGTGCTGCTCGTCGGCGATTCGCTCGGCAACGTGCTGCAGGGCCACGACACCACGCTGCCCGTCACGCTGGACGACATGGCCTACCACACGGCCTGCGTTGCACGCGGCCTGAAGAATGCGGAAGGCCGGGCCTTCCTGATCGCCGACATGCCGTTCGGCAGCTATCAGGAACACCGTGAGCAGGCGCTGCGCTCGGCGGTGAAGCTGCTCACCGCCGGCGCGCAGATGGTGAAGCTCGAAGGCGGTGCCCACATGGCGGACACCGTGAATTTCCTGGTCGAACGCGGTGTGCCGGTGTGCGCCCACCTCGGCCTTACACCGCAGTCGGTGCACCAGCTCGGCGGCTATCGCGCCCAGGGCGTCACCGACGCGTCCGCCGAACAGCTGCGGCGCGATGCGCAGCTGCTGGACGACGCCGGCGCCACGATGATGGTGCTGGAGATGGTGCCGGCACGCCTCGCCGCCGAAGTCAGCACGACGTGCCGGCTCATCACGATAGGCATAGGCGCCGGTCTGGAATGTGCGGGACAGGTGCTGGTGCTGCACGACGTGCTCGGCCTTTTCCCGGGGCGCCGGCCGCGTTTCGTGCGCAATTTCATGCCGGGTTCCGACGACGTCCAGGACGCGCTCGGCCGCTACATTTCCGCCGTCAAGGAACGCAGCTTCCCCGGCCCGGAACACTGCTACTGAGCGGGACACGATGCGGATCCACGACACCATTGCCGGGCTGCGCAGCACGCTCGACGCGTTGCGCGCGGACGGCGCGCGCATCGCATTTGTCCCGACCATGGGCAATCTGCACGAGGGCCACGCGTCGCTGATGCGCGAGGCGGCCAGACGCGCGGATGTCGTCGTCACCAGCGTGTTCGTGAACCGGCTGCAGTTCGGCCCGGGCGAGGACTTCGACCGCTATCCGCGAACGATGGACGCCGATTGCGCGCGCATGCGCGAGGCTGGCGTGGCCCACGTGTTCGCGCCGGACGAAGCCGAACTCTACCCGCAGGCGCAGACGCTGCAGGTGGTACCCGACCCGGCACTGGCCGGGCTGCTGGAGGGCGCGTTCAGGCCCGGCTTCTTCACCGGCGTCGCAACCGTCGTCACCAAGCTGTTCAACATCGTGCAGCCGCACGTCGCCGTATTCGGCAAGAAGGACTACCAGCAGCTCATGGTCATCCGCCAGCTGGTACAGCAGCTGGCACTGCCGATAGACATCGTTGCCGGTGAAACGCTGCGCGCCGAAGACGGTCTGGCGCTGTCATCACGCAACGGCTATCTGTCGCCGGACGAGCGCTCGCGCGCCGTGCAGCTGCATCAGGCGCTGTCTGCCGCACGCGACGCGCTGCGCGCCGGAAACCGCGATTTCACGGGCATCGAACAGGCGGCCACGGCGTTTCTCGAAGCCCATGGCTGGTTTCCGCAATATATTGCAGTACGTCGACAAGCCGACTTACAATCGCCGGCCGCTCACGAATCCAGTCTGGTGATACTGGCTGCCGCCCTTCTGGGCAGCACACGCCTGATCGACAATCTGGAAGTGTAGGTCGCCACGATGCGCTCAAGGCCGGTGGCGTTCCAGTAGCGCTCTGTCGCGCGTGCCGCACGCACGCGCGTGTTGTCCCAACAGCGCGATATCGAAGGAGCGCCCATGCAACGCACCATGCTTCATTCTAAGCTGCACCGTGTCACGACGACGCACTCCGAACTGCACTACGAAGGTTCCTGTGCCATCGACCAGAACCTGCTCGACGCGGCCGACATCCGCGAATACCAGGCGATCGACGTCTACAACGTGACCAACGGCGAGCGTTTTTCGACCTACGCCATCAGCGCCGAACGCGGCTCGGGCATCATTTCCGTCAACGGCGCTGCGGCACGCAAGGCCGCCGAGGGTGACCTGCTCATCATCGCCTGCTACGCGCAGTACAGCGAAATCGAGATGACGCGCTTCGAACCCAAGCTGGTCTACGTCGACGGCAACAACCGCATCGTCCACCAGCGCGGCCACATTCCGGTGCAGATGGCGGGCTGACGCTGCGCCGCACCCGCCTTTCGGGCCCGCTTCGCGCGGGCCCCTTTCGTCAACGGCGGCGTATGGCCGTCACGCCTCCCCGCCGTTGTGAAACAATCGGCGATCCCCGAACGTTCAGGCTTCGATGAATCTCCATCTGCTGCGCATCTTCCACACCGTCGGCGAGCATTCGAGCTTTTCGCGCGCCGCCGAGCACCTTGGCATCAGCCAGCCTGCCGTATCGAAGGCATTGCGCGAACTCGAAGACCAGCTTGACGTGGTGCTGATCGAACGCGGCGCCCGTCTGGTGTCACTGACCGAAGCCGGCCAGGTGCTGTTCGACTACGCCGCCGGAATCTTCGCCATGGAGCACGCCGCACTCGAGGCGCTGCAGGCCTATTCGAACCTCGAACGCGGCCGCCTGCGCATCGGTGCCAGCATGACGGTGGCCGCCTACTGGCTGCCCGGCTACGTTGCCGATTTCGCGCAGGCGCATCCCGGTGTGTCGCTGAGCCTGATCAGCGCCAACACACAGGCCATTGCGGAGAAGCTGCTCGCCTGCGAGGTGGATATCGCGCTGGTCGAAGGACCGGTCGACGACGAACGCATCGAGTCGCGCCCCTGGCGCGACGAACCGCTGCTGCTCGTGGTGCCACCCGACAGCGACATGGCAGGCGCCGGCGCGGTGAGCATCGCGGACCTGTCGAACGCCACCTGGGTGGTGCGCGAACCGGGTTCGGGCACGCGCGAGGTGGTGAATCGCTGGCTGGACGAACTCGGCATCCAGCCGGCGCGACTGCTGGAGGCCGGCAGCACGGAGGCGGTCATTCAGACCGTGGCCTCCGGCGGCGGTGTATCCATCGTGCCGCGCGTCAGTTCGGCTGATCAGATCGCGCTCGGCAAAGTGGCAACACTCGCGCTGCCCGGCGTCGAACTCACCCGCCAGCTCTACCGTCTGCGCCTGCCACGCCGTCCACTCAGCCCGGCTGCACTCGCCTTCGAGGCGATGATCGCAACCGACTGAACATCGCGGAACCCCTCAGGCAAGCGCCCGCGCAACCACTTCGGCCACGTCCGGCGAGAGCTCGGGCTGACCGGCAATGCGCTCCAGCGCGGCGCGGGCATGGCGCTGCCGCGTTTCGTCAAAACGGCGCCAGCGGTCGAATGCGCGGGCGACGCGCGACGCGACCTGCGGGTTGAGCGGATCGAGCACGCGCATGACCTCAGCCGCATAGGCGTAGCCCGAACCGTCCGCTGCGTGGAAATGCCGCGGATTGGCGGCGCAGAACGTGCGCACCAGCGCATACACCTTGTTCGGATTCTTCATGTCGAAGGCCTCGTGCGTCATCAACTCGCGCACCCGAGCCAGCGTGCCGACTGACGGTGACGTCGCCTGGACTGCCAGCCATTTGTCGACCACCAGCGCCTCGTCCTTCCAGCGCGCGTAGAACTCGGCAAGCACGATCTCGCGCAAGGGCGTTTCGCTGTGCGCCAGCAGCGCCAGCGCCGCGAACTGGTCCGTCATGTTGTCGGCGTCACGAAACTGCGCGAGCACGCGCAGCTGGATCGCACTGTCTTCCAGTTCCATCAGATAGCCGAGCGCCAGATTGCGCAATGCGCGCCGCCCCATGGCAGCCGGATCCGGTGCATAGGCGCCGGCCGACGCGTGACGCTCGACGACGGCTTCGAACTGGGCACGCAGCGCTTCGGCCAGCGCACGCCGGAACGCCCGGCGCACGCGATGGATGGCCTCCGGGTCGATGATGGCCATCTGGTCGCCCAGCCAGGCTTCGGACGGCAAGGCGAGCGCCTCGGCGGCGAATGCCGGGTCGGCGTCAGCCTGTGCGAGCGTACTGGCGAAGGCGCTCACGAACACGCCGGACACCTCGATCGGGGCGCCCTGCGCCACGCGCTCGACCTGCGCCACCATGAGCCGCGTGGCCAGTCGCTGCCCGGCTTCCCAGCGATTGAATTCGTCGCTGTCGTGCGCCATCAGCGTCGCCAGCGCCGCATCGCTGTAGCCCGCTTCCAGCACCACCGGCGCGGAGTAATTGCGCAGCAGCGACGGCAGCGGCGGCGCATCCAGCCGGTGTTCGGACAGATCGAACTCGAAGGTGGCGGTGGCGTCGGTCAGCGACAGAACGCGGGTCGGCAGAATTTCCCGGCCGTCGGCGGACAGCAGCCCGATCGCCACCGGAATGTGCAGCGGATCGCGACCGAAGGTGAGTCCTTCTTCCGCCAGGCGTTTTTCGTAGGCGGTGGGCGGATTGTTCTGGCTCAACGTGAGGCGCCATCGCCCTGTGGTCCGGTCAAACTCGCTGTGCGCCGTCAGTCGCGGCGTGCCCGCCTGCTCGTACCAGCGCCGGAATTGCCCGAGATCGACGCCGCTTGCGTCCTGCATGGCGGACACGAAGTCATCGCAGGTGACCGCCTGACCGTCGTGGCGCTCGAAGTAGAGTTTCATGCCGCGCTGAAAGTCGCCCTCACCCAGCAGGGTGTGGATCATGCGGACCACCTCGGCCCCCTTTTCGTACACCGTGGCGGTATAGAAGTTGTTGATCTCCTCGTAGCTGGCGGGGCGCACGGGATGCGCCATCGGGCCGGCATCCTCCGGAAACTGCGCCGCACGCAGCCCGCGTACCTCCTGGATGCGCTGCACCGCGCGCGAATACATGTCGGAACCGTATTCCTGGTCACGGAACACCGTCAGCCCCTCCTTCAGCGACAGCTGGAACCAGTCGCGGCAGGTCACACGGTTGCCGGTCCAGTTGTGGAAGTACTCGTGCGCGACGACGCGGTCGATGTTGACGTAATCGGTGTCGGTGGCGACATCGGGCCTGGCCAGCACGTATTTGGTGTTGAAGATGTTCAGACCCTTGTTTTCCATCGCACCCATATTGAAGTCGCCGACGGCGACGATCATGTAGCGATCGAGATCCAGCTCCAGCCCGAAGCGCTCCTCGTCCCAGCGCATCGACTTCTTCAGCGCATGCATCGCGAAACCGCACTGGTCGAGCTTGCCGGGTTCGACATGGATGGAAAGATTCACTTCACGCCCTGAAGCCGTTGTGTAGCGGTCGTCCAGGCGTTCGAGTTTCGCGGCAACCATCGCAAACAGATAGCAGGGTTTTGGAAACGGATCCTCCCAGCGCGCCCAATGCCGGCCGTCAGCTTCGTCTCCGCAGTCGATCAGGTTGCCGTTGGCCAGCAGGTCAGGAAAGCGTGCCTTGTCCGCGTGCAGCGTCACCGTGTAGCGCGCCATCACGTCAGGCCGGTCCGGGAAATAGGTGATGCGACGGAAACCCTCTGCCTCGCACTGCGTGAAGTAACCATCCTTGGAGCGATACAGGCCGGACAGCGTAGTATTCAGGTCGGGGCGGATGCGTACGCGCGTCGCCACCACGCAGCTCGCCGGCAGATCGTCCAGTTCGAGACGACCATCGCGCACACGGTCCTTCGGAGATGGAAGGAAGCGACCGTCGACACTGACTTCCAGCAATTCCAGCGCTTCGCCGTCGAGCACCAGCGGGCCGGCCGGCACATCGTCGTTGCGACGCACCATGATGACGGCGCCAACGAATGCATCCCCGTCATCGCCGATCGAGACGTCCAGTTCGACTACGTCAACCCACCAGGCGGGCGGGACATAGTCACGAAGGTGGATGGCTCGCGAAAAAGAGTTCTTCATTTGTTAACTTCCGTGTCGATAACATCAAAGGATGAACGCTCGGACAACGCCGCAGACAGTGGATTCCCGAGCGTCTATCGTTCAAGGATGCGCGCCCCGCCTGGAAAGGCAAGGGTGCGAGCGCGAGCCGGATGAGCGGCAACCAACAGGGGCTCAGGAACTCCGTCAGGGAAAACCCCTAGTCCGGGTGACCTAAGTATCCAAGAATGACACATCGCAGCATTACCATCGAACCAACAACTCAAAAGGTATGCCATGGGTGCAAGTCTGAAAGAAGGGGATCCGCCGTCGCGCCACCCGCGCGACGAAGCGGCAGAAAGCCCCGCCGGTTCACGGGCAGTATGGCCGCGTTTCTCGGCAAATGCAGCGCGCCATGCCGGCACGGATCCGAACGGTTTGCCGCTTGGCAAGGAAGGCACCCGCGGCTGGACCGCCGGAGAGCTGGCTGCACTGCTGTGCGACTTCCTGAAGCGCGAACACGCGGCCCTCGCGGCCTGCCATGGCCAGCGCGTCGAAGCAGACTGGATTCCGCTGGCGCGCGCGCTGGCCATCCGGCTGGCTGAGGCGCCCGGCATGTCGCTGGCCACCAGCCCCCTGAAAACACGCTTCCTGCTGCGCGAGCAAATCGGAGTCTGGCTCGTCCGGACCGCACTGGACGGCGAATCGGCACGATCTGTCCATATCGCATTGCCCAAGGAATGGAACCCGAACAAAGTGCTGGCCTATCTGTTCCGGCATGAAATCGCGCCGATGCATCACGTGACCGCAGCCATTCGCAACAACAGCGTACCGATCGCCCAGTCCGACGACGACTACCGCGAAGACAAGCGCGCCAACGCCTGAAAGCTTGACGCACTGCGTCATCCCGTCGGCACAAAAAAGGTTGTGGCAGCAATGCCACGACCTTTTTTATTTGCACGTCACACTCAAGCGGTGCTCGACCTTCCGGTGACCGCTCGCTGCCGTACCTGTCCGCCAGCCAGAGGCGTTACGCCGCCACGGAGGGGAATGGGTGCAACACCGGCAGACGCCTGCATCCGAGGCTGTGACGGCCCTCTCGAGCCGGATACCCGCACCCGCATGCTCGTGCCAGAGCGATGCCGGCGCGGAAAACAAAAAGGCCAGTTCCGGAGAACTGGCCTGTCTGCTTGATTCTATTGGTGCCGCTGGCCGGAATCGAACTGGCGACCTTCGCATTACGAATGCGCTGCTCTACCAACTGAGCTACAGCGGCAAAAGTGAGCGCGCATTCTAGCCGGTGATCGTATCCAGATCAACGTGAAATTGCGGGCAACGGCCAGAATTCACGTTCGGAGCGGTCAAACCATCGGCCTCATGCGCACGACGATATCCATGCCGTCGGCCACCATGCCCGGCGGCAGCGCCGGTACACCCTCGACGCGCAGGACGTCGTGCGGAATGTCGGTCAGGCAACCTGTCACGACGTCATACAGATGATGGTGAGCGTCGGTATTCGGATCGAAGAACACCTTGGTCGGGTCGACGATCACTTCCCGGATCAGTCCCGCTTCGCGCAGCACCTTCAGCGTGTTGTAGACGGTCGCCTTGGACGCCGACGGTGACATCTCGTTGACCAGCGCAAGTATCTGGTCGGCCGACAAATGCTCCATGCGGGCGAACAGCACGCATGCGATATCGACCCGCTGCTGAGTCAGGTTGATGCCGTGATTGCGCAGCAGTTCGACGGTCTGTTCGCGATTGAGCGGTGATTTCATAGCTACGAGTATATGAAACGGCTTGGGTCAGCGCCATGCCCGACTCGCGTCATGGATGCGCAAGTTCCTTCGGCAGCGGAAAATTCACGTTCTCGGGCGTGCCGTCGAGCGTGCGTACCGACCCCGCACCAAGTTCGCGCAAGCGTGCGATCACTTCGTTGACGAGCACTTCGGGCGCCGATGCGCCTGCGGTGAGGCCGACTCGCTTGCGTCCTTCAAGCCAGGCGGGATCGATCTGGCCCGCGTTGTCGATCAGATAGGCCGGCACGTCGAATTGTTCGGCGACCTCGCGCAGACGGTTCGAGTTCGAACTGTTGGGGGAGCCGACCACCAGCACCACATCGCTGCGCGGCGCCATGAACTTCACCGCGTCCTGCCGGTTCTGCGTCGCGTAGCAGATATCGTCGCGACGCGGCCCCACGATCTGCGGAAAGCGGCTGCGCAGCGCGTCGACGATGGTTTGCGCGTCATCGACCGACAGTGTCGTCTGCGTCACATAGGCGAGCTGCGCCGGGTTGTCGACCTCGAGCGCCAGCACGTCATCGGTCGTCTCCACCAGATACATGCCGCCTTCGGCCTGCCCCATGGTGCCTTCGACCTCGGGATGCCCCTTGTGGCCGATCATGACGATCTCCCGCCCGGCCTTGCGCATCTTCGCAACCTCGACATGCACCTTGGTCACCAGCGGACAGGTCGCGTCGAAGACACGCAAGCCACGCTCGGACGCGTCGTGACGCACCGTCTGAGGCACGCCGTGCGCGGAAAATATCAGCGTGGCGCCGGCCGGAACCAGCGAAAGCTCGTCGACGAAGATGGCGCCCTTGGCACGCAGGCTTTCAACGACAAACTTGTTGTGCACCACCTCGTGGCGTACGTAGATCGGCGCGCCGTATTGTTCGAGCGCGCGCTCCACGATGGCGATCGCACGCTCGACGCCCGCGCAGAATCCGCGCGGATTCGCCAGCACCACTTCCATGTCCGGCTCGTCAGACGACACCGATCACCTCGACTTCGAAGCGCACGGCGCGTCCGGCCAGCGGGTGATTGAAATCGATGAGCGCGGTCGCGTCGTCGAGTTCGCGCACGAGGCCGGGAAACTTGTTGCCTTCCGGGTCGGAAAACTCGATGACTGAATGCAGATCCAGTTCGATGTCCGCCGGCAGGTCACCGCGCTCAAAGCGCTGCACCAGATCCGGCTTGTGCTGGCCGAATACCGTACCGGCCTCCATGTCGAACACTTCGCGATTGCCGACTTCGAGGCCGGTCAATCGCTGCTCGAGCGCCGGCGCCAGTTCGCCGCGCCCCAGCTGCAGCGTGGCGGGCGTCGACTCGAACGTGCTGATGAAGGCCTGGCCACCTTCCGGCAGCGTCACACGGAAATGCAGCGTTACCAGACTGTCTTGCTTCACCTTGTCACTCATGCTTCTTTCTCCGCGCGGGCGCCACGCGCAGCCAGACCGAACTGGTCCGCCAACATCAGCACGACACCCGCAGTGATGGCCGAATCGGCCACGTTGAACGCAGGAAAACCATGGTTTCCCGCGTGAAAATACAGGAAGTCGACGACGGCTCCCAGCAGCACGCGGTCTATCAGGTTGCCTACAGCGCCGCCAAGTATCAAGGCCAGACCGAGAGGCAGCAGGCATTCGCTCGCGTGCCGGCGCAACAGCAGCAGCAGCCACACCGACACCGACGAGGTCAGCACGATGAAGAGCCAGCGCTGCCAGCCGGAATGATCGGCCAGAAAACTGAACGCGGCGCCGGGGTTGTAGACCAGCACCAGATCGAAGAACGGCGTGACCGGCACGCGCTGCCCGAATGACAGCCACTGCGTGATCAGATACTTGGTGCCCTGGTCGAGAACAACCACGACGCAGGCAAGGAAAAGCCATCCGGCAAGACGCTTGTTCATCGGCTTACGCGTGAATGCGGGTTTCACCCGCGCCGTGGAGATTGGCATCACAACGCGCGCACAGTTCCGGATGCGCCGGGTTGCTGCCGACATCGGCCCGGTAGTGCCAGCAGCGTGCGCACTTGGCGTGGCTGCTCGGCACGGCGGTCACGCCCTGCTGCGCCGCATCCGCGACGCGCGCCAGCGTCGCCGCCGACGTGATGAGCACGAAACGCAGATCATCACCCAGCGCCGCGAGGTCGTCATGCAGTTCGCCCGTGGCGCGCACTTCCACTTCCGCCTGCAGCGACGAGCCGATGCTGCCTTCGGAACGCAGCGCTTCCAGCACGCGAGCCGACTCGGCGCGCAGCGCACGGATGCGCGACCAGCGCTCAAGCAGCGCGGCCTCGTCGCCCTGTGCCGGCAGCGCATGCCAGGTGGTCAGCATCACGCTGTCCGTGTCGCCGTTCTTGCCGCCCGCGCCCAGCACCGTCCAGATTTCCTCGGCGGTGAAGGACAGCACCGGCGCCATCACGCGCACCAGCGTCTGCGTGACGTGCCACAGCGCGGACTGCGCCGAACGGCGCGCGTGCGACGCAGGCGCCGTCGTGTAGAGGCGGTCCTTCAGGATGTCCAGATAAAAGGCACCAAGATCCTCCGACGCGAAATGCTGCAACGCCTGCACCACGCGGTGGAACTCGAAGTGTTCGTAGTCGGCGGTGACGCGTGCCTGCAGCTCGCGCGTGAGCGCCAGCGCATAACGGTCCGTCGTAAGCCACTGGTCGACCGGCAGCATGTCCGTCGCGGGATCGAAATCGGCGACGTTGGCGAGCAGGAAGCGCACCGTATTGCGCAGCCGGCGATAGGTTTCGACGACGCGATCGAGAATTTCCTTGGAGATCGACAGCTCCGCCGAATAATCGGTCGATGCCAGCCACAGGCGAAGGATTTCGATGCCGAGCTTGTTGCCGACCTCCTGCGGTTCGATGCCGTTGCCGAGCGACTTGCTCATCTTGCGGCCCTGCGCATCGACGGTGAAACCGTGCGTCAGCAGCGCCCGGTACGGCGCCTGGCCGTCGATCGCGCAGCCGGTCAGCAGCGACGAATGGAACCAGCCGCGGTGCTGGTCCGAACCTTCCAGATACAGGTCCGCCACCGGCCCGCCATCGGTGCGCGCCAGTTCGGCGTGGGAGCCGCGCAGCACGTGCCAGTGCGTGGTGCCGGAGTCGAACCATACATCCAGCGTGTCGCTGATCTTTTCGTACTGGCCGGCCTCGTCACCCAGCAGTTCGGCGGCATCAAGGTTGAACCACGCGTCCATGCCCTCGCGCCCGACCCGCTGCGCCACCTGCTCCATCAATTCAACGGTGCGCGGATGCAGCTCGCCGCTCTCGCGATGCAGGAAAAATGGGATCGGCACGCCCCAGTTGCGCTGGCGCGAAATGCACCAGTCCGGCCGGTTGGCGATCATCGCCGCGAGGCGCGCCTGGCCCCAGTCGGGATAGAACGCGGTGTCCTCAATCGCCTTCAGCGCCGATGCGCGCAAGCTCGGGCCACCGTCCGGCTGCAGGTCCATGCCGACGAACCACTGCGCGGTGGCGCGGTAGATGATCGGCGTCTTGTGGCGCCAGCAGTGCATGTAGCTGTGCCGGATCTTCTCGTGCGAGAACAGCGCGCCGGCTTCGGCGAGCTTCTCGACGATGACCGGATTCGCCTTCCAGATGTGCAGGCCGCCGAACAGCGGCAGTGACTCGGCATACACGCCGTTGCTCTGCACCGGGTTCAGCACGTCGGCCACCGTCATGCCGTTCTTCATGCAGGACTGGAAGTCATCCACGCCATAGGCCGGCGCGCAATGCACGATGCCGGTACCGGCGTCCAGACCCACGTAGTCGGCGAGAAAGACCGGCGATTCGCGTTCGTACAGCGGGTGATGGAAGGCGATGCCTTCAAGCGCCGCACCGCTTGCCGTCGCGACCACCGTCCCTTCGCGTTTGTAGCGCGCAAGGCTGGCCGCGACCAGTTCCTGCGCGATGACCAGACAACCCTCGTCGGTCTGCACCAGCGCATAGGCATGCTCCGGATGCATATTGAGCGCCTGGTTCGCCGGTATGGTCCATGGCGTGGTCGTCCAGATCACCGCATGCACCGACCCGGCCGGCAGGTCAGCCAGCCCGAAGGCGGCAGCCAGCCGCCCGCGCTCGCGTTCGCTGACCGGGAAGCCGACATCGACCGCCGGGCTCGCCTTGTCCTGATATTCGACCTCCGCCTCGGCCAGCGCCGACCCGCAGTCGAAACACCAGTTCACCGGCTTCAGGCCGCGATAGACCCAGCCCTTCTTCACCATTTCGGCCAGCGCGCGGATTTCGCCCGCCTCGTTGCCGAAATCCATCGTGCGGTAGGGCCGGTCCCAGTCGGCGAGCACGCCGAGGCGGATGAAACCCTTCTTCTGGATCTCGACCTGTTCGGCCGCGAAGGCGCGGCTCAGACGGCGCACCTCGGAGGCCGGCAGGTTCTTGCCGTGCTTTTTTTCGATCTGGTGCTCGATCGGCAGGCCGTGGCAGTCCCAGCCCGGTACGTAGGGCGCGTCGAAACCCGCCAGCGTCTTCGAGCGGACGATGATGTCCTTCAGGATCTTGTTGACCGCGTGACCGAGGTGGATGTCCCCATTCGCGTACGGCGGGCCGTCATGCAGCAGGAACTTCGGGCGGCCGGCGGCCTTCTCGCGGATGCGCGCATAGAGCTTTCGCTCCTGCCACTGCTGCACCCAGCCGGGCTCGCGCTTGGGCAGGTCACCGCGCATCGGGAACGGGGTATCGGGCAGGTTCAGCGTCGTACGGTAGTCGGCCATGGTCAGTCTTCAATAGTGTGTTCAGCAAACCAGGAGCGCGTGTCGGCCACGTCCTTCCCGATGGCGTCGCGCAAGGCGTCCAGCCCCTCGTAGCGCGCTTCGTCACGCAGCTTGTGGCAGAAGCGCACCGAAACGCGCTGGTCGTAAAGATCGATGTCGCGGTCCAGCACGTACACCTCGCAGGTCGGGCGCAGTCCGTCGGCGATGGTCGGCCGCACCCCCACGCTGGCCGCGCCCGGTGCCGCCTTCAGACCGCCACCGCTCACGGTGACGGCAAAAATGCCGGCGAGCGGCAGCGCGCGATGCTTGAGCTGGACGTTGGCGGTCGGGAAACCGAGCTGGCGGCCGAGCTTCTGGCCATGTTCCACCCGCCCGCTGATCGCGTAGGGCCGTCCGAGCAGGCGCCGCGCGCGTGCCAGATCGCCGCGCTCCAGCGCGGCCCGCACGGCGGAACTCGATGCGCGCTCGCCGTCGACGACAACCGTTTCCATGGTCGCCAGCGTGAAACCGTGCGCAACGCCCGCTGCGCGCAGACGCTCGAAGTCGCCTTCGCGCCCGCGTCCGAAACGGAAATCGTCGCCGACGATGAGGTGGCGCACCGCGAGCCCGCGCACCAGCAGGTCGTCGATGAAGGACTCGGCCGTCAGCGCAGCGAACTTCGCGTCGAAGCGGCACACATGCACCCGATCGACGCCCGCCTGTTCGAACAGTTCGAGCTTTTCCCGCAGGCTGGTCAGCCGCGTGGGCCGGCGCTCGTGCGTGAAGAATTCGCGTGGATGCGGCTCGAAGGTCATCACGGCGGCAGCCAGACCCAGTTCGCGCGCCTTCGTCACGAGCTGTGCGAGCAGCGCCTGGTGCCCGAGATGCACGCCATCGAAATTGCCGATGGTCAGCACGACAGGCTTGTCTGCAGTGACGGGGATTGCGCGAAAGACCTGCACGGGAAATGGCTGCGCGTGAAAAACGCGCAAGTATACCTGTGCGCGCAATGACCCATGGTGCCGGGAGGGGGACTCGAACCCCCACACCTTGCGGCGGCGGATTTTGAATCCGCTGCGTCTACCGATTCCGCCATCCCGGCCGGGAAGAGCCGGCGATTATGCTTGCGCGGCAGCCTGCTGCGCAAGAGCGACACGCTACAATCGCCGGTTTTGCGCCGGTTCTGCCGCGCAGCGCCTCCCGCATCGTGCCCACACTGTCCGATTTCGATTACCTGCTGCCCGAAGACCTCATCGCCCAGACACCGCTCGCCGAGCGCAGCGCGAGCCGCCTGCTGGCGGTCGACCCCGGCGCGCTCGTCGACGCCCATGTGCGCGATCTTGCGCAATGGCTGCACCCGGGCGACCTGCTGGTGTTCAACGACACGCGCGTCATGCACGCCCGGCTCTACGGCAGCAAAAGCAGCGGCGGTCAGGTCGAGGTACTGATCGAGCGCCTTACCGGCACGCACGAGGCGCTGGCCCAGGTGCGCGCCAGCAAGACGCCGCGACCGGGCGGGCGCATCCGCATCGAAGACGCCTTCGACGTCGAGGTACTCGGGCGCGACGGCGAATTCTTCCGCCTGAAGAGCCTGACCACCGAGCCGCTGCAGCTGCTCATCGAGCGCCACGGCCGACTGCCCTTGCCGCCCTACATCGACCGCAGCGCAGCGGACGCCGACGAACAGCGCTACCAGACCGTCTTCGCGCGCGAGAACGGCTCGGTCGCCGCGCCGACCGCCGGGCTGCACTTCGACGAGGCGCTGCTCGCCGCGCTCGACGCGCACGGCGTGCGCCAGGCCCGCGTCACATTGCACGTCGGCGCCGGCACCTTCCAGCCGGTGCGCGTCGACGACCTGTCGCAGCATCGCATGCACAGCGAGCGCTACTGGCTGCCGGAAGACACGGTCCGCGCAATCGCCGACACCCGTGCCGCCGGCAAACGCGTGGTCGCCGTCGGCACCACCAGCCTGCGCTGTCTGGAATCGGCGGCACTGGCCTGCGGCGACGCGCCGCTGCACGCCTGCAGCGGCGACACGCGGCTGTTCGTGACGCCCGGTTTCCGCTTCCGCGTGGTCGACACCCTGCTGACCAACTTTCACCTGCCCCGATCGACCTTGCTGATGCTGGTGTCCGCGTTCGCCGGCAGCGCACGCATCCGCGCCGCATACGCGCACGCGATTGCGCAGCGTTATCGCTTCTTCAGCTATGGCGACGCCATGCTGCTGGACCGCGACGACGCCGCGCCGGGCTGACCGGCCGGCTGACGCTTGCCATGCGCCGCGCGTGCCCGCTGTGCGAGCGCGCGGCAGCCGGCGCCGTTCTGTCCTGCGCGCGCGTCATCGCCGATGTCGAGCAAGGGCAGCAGCCCGGCAACCGGCGTGACCAGCGCGAGCAGGGCCGCCGGCAGCAGTCGCTGCAACAGCGGCGCCTTCTCCAGCGTCACCTGTGGTGCCGACAGCGGGCCCGTCACATGTACCGGCGTGCGCAGCGCCAGCGGGCTGAAGTCGCGCGGCGTGACGACGGCGCGCAGATCCAGCCGCTCGCTCGCCAGCGACACGGAGCCGTCAACCCAGACCGTCGAGTCGTCGGTGTCGATCACCAGCACGCGCGGCGTGACCACGCCGCGCGCCACGTCCAGATCGGCGGCCGCGCAACGCACCGGCAGCGCGTCGTCGCCGCTGACGAGTACGCCGAGGCCCTGCGCCACGTCCAGCCCGCCCGCTTCCAGCGCCAGATGCGATATCGCCGCGTCCGTCAGCTGCAGGCGCGCATTGCCCTGCAGCGAAGCGAGTATCGACGCGGTCGAGCGGCCACTGCCCGATACGCGCGCCTGCCCTGACAGCCGTCCCGACACGTAGGGCGGATCGCCGCCGGCGCGCGTCTGCTTCACCCACTGTTCGAGCCGGATGCCGGACCAGCGCAGGTCGGCGTCCCATTTCGCACGCGTCTCGCGCCCGTCCAGCCGCATGCGCCCGGCCAGCGTGCCGCTGGCGGTACGTGCGTACAGCTTGTCCAGCGTCAGCACGCCACCGGACAGCTGCAGGCCGGCGCGCAGCGGCGTCAGCGCCTCGGCAAACAGGCTGCCCGGGTCGAGACGGTCGATGTCGACCGACACATTGGCGTCCATCGCGCGCATCTGCGGCAGGTCGAACGCGCGGTCGGGCAACACGCGCCCGTCCGCTGAAGCAGGCGCGGCGGACGCCGCAGGTGCCCCGATCGCCGGCGCGAGATCGGCCAGCTTCAGCAGCTCGCCCTGCAACCGCCCTTCCAGACGCGGCACGGCAGACGAGGCGTCATAGCGGAAGGCGCCGCGCAACCGGCTCTCGCCGACGCTGGCGCTGTCGACGACGGTTGCCCAGACCGCGTCCTGCCGCGTGAGCCGGCCCCGCACGTCGAACGCGCCGGTTGCCGGCAGCACCAGACCGAGTGCTTCACCCGCCGCGCCGAGCGACGGACCGGTCACGCGGTATCCGCCGCTCAATCCGGCGAGCCGCAGCGCATCGACGACCGTGCCCGAAAAATCGAGCGTCGAGGCGCCTGCCGCAGCCTTCAGCACGACGGTCACCGACGGCGCCGCGCGGTCCGTCTGCAGCAACGGCAGCACGCTTCCTGTACGCACGTCGACATTCATCGGCTGGCCGCGAAAACGGCCTTTCGCCTCGACGTGCAGGCCGGCGGCGCGGGCCGTGCCACCGTCCGGCGCCGACGCATCGCGCAGCGCGAACGAGGCATCCAGATCGAGCCGCTGCGGGGCGTCGTCATAGCGCACGTGTCCGGCGCGCACCTCCAGCAGTTCGAAGGTCATGACGGGCGGCCCCGCCGCGTCGTCGCCCGCCGCCATCTGCCAGGTCGCGCGGCCGTCGGGCAGACGCTCCAGCGTGGCGTCGAGCCGGTCGGCGCTCAGCCGCCGCACGTTCAGGCCGCCGCCCCACGCGGCACGCCACAGATCGCCATAGCGCAGATCCAGCGCAAGCCCCTGCACCCGGGCCGTATGCGCCGCATCACTCCATGACGGCGCCGCGACGTCCATCACGCCGGCCCGCAGCGACACGCCCCCAAACAGATGTACGCGCAGCGCCGGCTGCTGCGCGTCACCGGTGAATGTCACCGACCGCTGCAGCGCCGCCGACAACGCCCGCTCCAGCGGACGCTCCAGAAACGGCCAGCCCATGAATTCAGCCACACCCGCCGCCGCCAGCCCCAGCAACAGCGCTGGCAGCACATGGCGACGCATCTTCGGCCGGTACTTCGCGAGCCCGGCCCTCATCCCGTCTGATTGCCGCACGACCGTCCTCCGCCTGTAATCCTGATGCATCAGACTGACCGGGTTGGCGGCTCGCGGCCATCGGCGCCGCGGATGCGGCCGGGTCGGCATGCACCTACAGCTTCGGGCACGCCGTCCGATGCCGGACGGCAGCGCGCGCGGGCAGCATGCCTTCACCCACGCGCCCGTCAGCCGGACGGCACATACCACTGGAAACATGTCATGTACACGCACCCTTACGACTCATTCGACGCCATCGACCACGCCTGCACGCGCGCAGCGGACAGCGCGCACGCCACGGCGCAGGACGTTCCGGACTGGATAGGCTGCGAAGCAGCGCACCCGGTGCTGCAGGGCCTGATCCCGCCGCGTACGCAGGCCGGCCCGCACCCGGCGTGAGCCCCGGGCGGCGGCTTCGGGCGCACGCCAGCCGTGCTGTAGCATTGCGTTCCGCGAAAAACCTGCACCGCCCTACCGATGAATTTCGAATTGCTCGCCCGCGACGGCCTGGCCCGTCGCGGACGCCTCACGCTGGCCCACGGCACCGTGGATACACCTGTTTTCATGCCGGTCGGCACCTATGGCACCGTCAAGGGCATGGACCCGGCGGAACTGCGCGACATGGGTGCGCGCATCGTGCTCGGCAACACGTTTCACCTGTGGCTGCGCCCGGGCACCGAGGTCATCCGCAAGCACGGCGGCCTGCACCGCTTCATGGCGTGGGACCGCCCGATCCTCACGGACTCCGGCGGCTTCCAGGTGTTCTCGCTCGGCGCGCTGCGCAAGATCAGCGAAGAAGGCGTGCGCTTTGCCAGCCCGATCAACGGCGACAAGCTCATGCTGACGCCCGAGGAATCGATGCGCATCCAGCACGATCTGAACAGTGATGTCGTGATGATTTTCGACGAATGCACGCCCTACCCTGCCGACCACGACCAGGCGGCGGAATCGATGCGGCTGTCGCTGCGGTGGGCCCGGCGCTCGCGCGACGCGCACGACGCACTGGGCAACGCCAACGCGCTGTTCGGCATCGTCCAGGGCGGCATGCACGAAGACCTGCGGGACGAATCGCTGGCCGGTCTCGCCGGCATCGGCTTCGACGGCTACGCCATCGGCGGCCTGTCGGTCGGCGAGCCCAAGGACGAGATGCAGCGCATCCTCGCCCACACCGCGCCGCGCCTGCCGCAGCACGCGCCGCACTACCTGATGGGCGTCGGCACGCCGGAAGACCTGGTGCACGCCATCGGCTACGGCATCGACATGTTCGACTGCGTGATGCCCACGCGCAACGCGCGAAACGGCTGGCTGTTCACGCGCTACGGCGACATCAAGCTGAAGAACGCGCGCTACAAGGACGACACCGCTCCGCTGGACGCGAGCTGCGAATGCCACACCTGCACCCACTACACGCGCGCTTACCTGCACCACTTGCACCGCTGCAACGAAATGCTCGGCGCGCGCCTGAACACGCTGCACAACCTGCACTTCTATCAGACCTTCATGCGCGAAGCGCGCGAAGCGATCGAAACCGGGCAGTTCAACGCCTGGCGCACGCAATTCCTGGCCGAACGGCTTCGCGGCGTATAGGCCCGGCCACTGACGGCGCGACTGATATACTCGCCCGCTTCCCTTTTTGCGCAACCGGAGATCACCGTGTTCATTTCCCCTGCCTACGCGCAAGCCGCCGGCGCTTCAGACCCGACCGGCGGCCTGATGGGCCTGCTGCCCATCATCCTGATGTTCGTCGTGCTCTGGTTCCTGATGATCCGCCCGCAGATGAAGCGCGCGAAGGAACACAAGGCCATGGTCGAAGCACTGGCCAAGGGTGACGAGGTCGTGACGCAGGGCGGCATGGCCGGGCGCATCACCAAGGTCGGCGACACCTTCATCACGATTGAATTCGCACCCAATGTCGAGGTCGCAGTGCAGCGCCAGGCCGTCGGCACCGTGTTGCCCAAGGGCACGCTGAAGGCCCTGTAAGCACCCCCGACCCGACCGGCGGCCCAGTCCGCCGGTTTTTTCTTCCCTACTTCCCGCCTTCGCAATGAACCGCTACCCGCTCTGGAAAAACGCGCTGGTGATCGTCGCGCTGCTGCTCGGGCTGATCTTCACGCTGCCCAACTTCTACGGCGAAGCGCCGGCCGTTCAGGTCTCCACCGCGCGCACTGGCGTCACCATCGACGCCGAACTCATGTCCCGGGTCGAAGCCGCGCTGCAACAGGCCGCCATTCCCCACACCGGACTGACGCTGGACCCGACCGGCGTGCGCGTGCGTCTCGCCGACCCCGACACCCAGTTGAAGACGCGCGACCTGCTCGAAAAGACGCTGAATCCCGACCAGGCAGACACGCAGTACGTCGTCGCGCTCAACCTGCTGTCGAAATCTCCGGACTGGTTGCGCTCGCTTGGCGCGCAGCCGATGTATCTGGGTCTCGATCTGCGTGGCGGCGTGCACTTCCTGCTGCAGGTGGACATGGCGGGTGCGCTGAGCAAGCGCATCGACTCCATGGCATCCGACCTGCGCACGCAGCTGCGCGAGAAAGACATCCGCCACGGCGGCATCGAACGCGAGGGCGACACGATCGCGCTGCGCTTCCGTGACGCCGCCGGCCGCGACGCGGCGCGCACCGCCGCCGAGACCGCACTGCCCGACGTGACCTGGCTGCCGCGCCAATCCGGCGCCGACTTCCTGCTGACCGGAACGATGAAGGAGATCGCGGTCAAGGAACTGCGCGAATCGGCCATCAAGCAGAACATCCTGACCCTGCAGAAGCGGGTGAACGAGCTGGGCGTGGCCGAGCCGGTGATCCAGCAACAGGGCGCCGACCGCATCGTCGTGCAGCTGCCCGGCGTGCAGGACGTGGCCAAGGCCAAGGACCTGATCGGTCGCACCGCGACGCTGGAAGTGCGTCTGGTCGACCAGGAAGCGATGATCAGCGGCAACATGGACGGCCGCGAGGTCTATCCGGAGCGCGCGCGCAACGGCGTCGTCACGCAGATCCCCGTGCACAAGCAGGTCATCCTCACCGGCGAACGCTTTGAAACAGCCCAGGCCTCGTTCGACGACAACCAGCGGGCTGCCGTCGCCGTGAAGCTCGACGCCACCGGCGGGCGCATCATGCGCACCGTCACGCGCGAGAACCTGAAGAAGATGATGGCCATCCTGCTGTTCGAGAAAGGCCGTGGCGAAGCCATCTCGGTCGCCACCATCCAGGGCGAATTCGGCGACCGCTTCCAGATCACCGGACAGTTCAGCCCGCAGGAAACGAATACGCTGGCCATCCTGATCCGCTCCGGTGCGCTCGCAGCGCCGATGGAAATCATCGAAGAGCGCGTGATCGGCCCGTCGCTCGGCGCAGAGAACATCGCGAAGGGCTTTGACTCCACGCTGTGGGGCTTTGTCGCCATCGCCGTGTTCATGGTGGTCTACTACATGGTGTTCGGCTTCGTCTCGACCGCCGCGCTGGCCGCCAACCTGCTGTTCCTGATCGCGCTGCTGTCCTGGCTGCAGGCCACGCTGACACTGCCCGGCATCGCCGCCATCGCGCTGACACTGGGCATGGCCATCGACGCGAACGTGCTGATCAACGAACGCATCCGCGAGGAACTGCGCAATGGCGTCACGCCGCAGGCGGCCATCTCCGCCGGCTACGACCGCGCCTGGGCAACCATTCTCGACTCCAACGTGACCACGCTGATCGCCGGGCTCGCGCTGCTGATCTTCGGCTCCGGGCCGGTACGCGGTTTTGCGGTCGTGCATTGCCTGGGCATCCTGACATCGATGTTCAGTGCGGTGGTCGTGTCACGCGCATTCGTCAACGTCATCTACGGCCGCGCACGCAAACTCGAGAAGGTGTCCATCGGCACCGTCTGGAAACCGGGCGCCGACGCCTGATCCGCTCACAAGGGACTCTGTACAGACATGGAATTCTTCCGCATCCGGCGCGACATCCCGTTCATGCGCCACGCGCTGGTGTTCAACATCATCTCGCTCGTTACCTTCGTGCTCGCGGTGTTCTTCCTCGCCACGCGCGGCCTGCACCTGTCGGTGGAATTCACCGGCGGCACGCTGATGGAAGTGAGCTACAGCGAAGCGCCCGACCTCCAGAAAGTGCGTCAGGCTCTCAATGAAAGCGGTTTCAGCGACCCGCAGGTGCAGAAGTTCGGCACCGCACGCGACGTGCTGATACGCCTGCCGCTGGTCAAGGACTCGGACTCCGCAAAAGTGAGCAAGCAGGTCATGGCCACACTGGCTTCGGTCAGCGACGCCACGCCCGAACTGCGCCGCGTGGAGTACGTCGGGCCGCAGGTCGGCAAGGAACTGGCGGCCGACGGATCGCTGGCGCTGATGGTGGTGATCGCCGGCATCGTGCTCTACCTGTGGATGCGTTTCGAGTGGCGCTACGCCGTCGCGGCCATCATCGCCAATCTTCACGACGTCGTCATCATCCTTGGCTGCTTCGCCGCCTTCCAGTGGGAGTTCTCGCTGCCCGTTCTGGCCGCCGTGCTGGCCGTGCTGGGCTACTCGGTGAATGAATCCGTGGTCGTGTTCGACCGTGTGCGCGAAGTCTTCCGCAACGCACGCAAGCGCACGCTCACCGTGCCGCAGGTGCTGGACCACGCGATCACCGGCACGATCTCGCGCACCATCATCACGCACGGCTCGACGCAGATGATGGTGCTGTCCATGCTGCTGTTCGGCGGCGAGGCGCTGCACTACTTCGCGGTCGCGCTGACCATCGGCATCTGCTTCGGCATCTATTCGTCGGTACTGGTCGCCAGCCCGCTGGCCATGTGGCTCGGAGTCAAGCGCGAACAGCTCATCAAGCCGCCCAAGCAGAAGCAGGAAGCGGTCGTCTGAGTCAGCCCTCCCCAATAAAAAACCCGGCCGATGCCGGGTTTTTTATTGGGTGCCTCGGAAGTGCATCGCGGCCGGGCGATTCAAACGCGGACTGGTCGCGCCGCTTTCCTCAAGTCACTCGTGGTCCGAAGAAACGGGGCAGCTCAGCCCGCTCACGCACCTCAAGGGAGAACTTCTTTGACTTGTTCATGGCTCCGTCAAGAGTTGGAGCCTCCGCAAAACCCGGGGCAGTTCATTCCTCCGGTTTCACGGAGTGCGGCATCCGGCCTGAATGGAGCGGGGGATCGAGGCGTTCTTGTCGTGGCTGGCGACGCCGCACACGCTGCGGCATTCGTTCGCTTCTGCGCGGCCACTGGCGGGCCATGACCTCCGGAGGATGCAGGATCTGCTCGGCCACGCCGAGCAAGCACCATCGTGATCTGCACCGACGGCCCTCTGCCGGGGTGGGCGCAGTCCTGCTGTGAGACGCGAAACGGCTTCGCGAATCCGGGCCGGTGAGCTGCAGTTGCGCAGACGGGCGACCGGCGGGGATTGCCGCCGCTGACGCCCGGCCGGGTGAGGCCGGACGCTGATCCAGCGCGCATCACCCGGCCTTCGAACGGCTCAGGGCTGGGCAAACACCTGCTTCACCCGCAGCGTCTTCTGCTCGTCTATCAGGCCGATCAGCCTGTCGATGTTCGGATGCTTGCCCGGGTTGGCACGCGCATCGTCGGTGTGTTCGCCATACAGCTCCAGCCCTTGCTGCGCGGCGTCCGGAGAAATCGTGCCGTGCAGCTGCGCCAGATGGTTATAGACGGCGAGTGAACCGGCCTGTCCCGGCTTGTTCTCGATGACCGCCACTTCCTCGCCCGACGCGTCCAGCAGTTGCAGCGCGGCGAGATGGGAAATGCCGGGAAGCTTCTTGAGGGTGTCTGCAAAACTCATGATGCGCCCTCAGATTGCCGCGGCCAGACGGGCCGCATCGCCGATGTAGGACGCCGGCGTCATCGCCAGCAGGCGGTCGCGCTCGGCGGGCGGCAGGTCCAGCCCGGCGATGAAGGCTTGCAGCGCCTCGCGCGTGATGCCGCGCCCGCGCGTGAGCTCCTTCAGCTGTTCATACGGGTTGGCGATGCCGTAGCGGCGCATCACGGTCTGCACCGGCTCGGCCAGCACTTCCCAGCAGGCGTCGAGATCGGCCGCCAGCGCATCCGGTTCGGCCACGAGCTTGCCCAGGCCACGGCCCAGCGAATCCAGCGCCAGCACGGAGTAGCCGAAGGCCACACCCATATTGCGCAGCACCGTCGAATCGGTGAGGTCGCGCTGCATGCGCGACACCGGCAGCTTCTCCGACAGGTGACGCAGCAATGCGTTGGCGAGGCCGAGATTGCCTTCGGCGTTTTCGAAATCGATCGGGTTCACCTTGTGCGGCATCGTCGAACTGCCGATTTCGCCGTCCTTCAGCTTCTGGCGGAAGTAGCCGAGCGAGATGTACATCCAGAAGTCGCGCGCGGCGTCGAGCAGCATCGTGTTGGCGCGGGCCATCGCGTCGAACAGCTCGGCCATCGAGTCGTGCGGTTCGATCTGGATCGTGTATGGATTGAATTCAAGGCCGAACGACTCGATGAAGGCACGGTTGAACTGCGGCCAATCGACATCCGGGTAGGCGGACAGGTGGGCGTTGTAGTTGCCCACGGCACCGTTGAACTTGGCGCACAGGCTGACCAGGCTGATGCGGGCACGCGCACGCATCAGGCGCGCCGCGATGTTGGCCATTTCCTTGCCCAGCGTGGTCGGGCTGGCCGGCTGGCCATGCGTGCGCGACAGCATGGGCAGCGCGGCGAATTCGTGGGCCATCGCACGCAGTTGCCCGATGGCGGCATCCAGCGCCGGCAGCAGCACGTCGTCGCGCCCCTCGCTGAGCATCAGCGCGTGCGACACGTTGTTGATGTCTTCCGAAGTGCAGGCGAAGTGGATGAATTCCGACACGCCGGTCACCTCGGCGTTGTTCGCCAGGCGCGCCTTCAGCCAGTACTCCATCGCTTTCACGTCGTGGTTCGTGCGCGCTTCGATCGCCTTGATCGCGGCCGCATCCTCGACGCTGAAGTCGCGCACGACCGCGTCGAGTTCGTCCAGCGTCGCCTGCGAAAAGGCATTGACCTCGCCGATCAGGGGGCTTGCGGCGAGGGCGCACAACCACGCGATCTCGACGCGCACGCGGTTGCGGATCAGGCCATATTCACTGAAATGGCCGCGCAACGGATCAAGCTTGGCAGCGTAGCGGCCGTCCAGCGGCGACAGCGCGGAAAGGGTATGGGCACTCATGAAAGACCTGCGGGAAAATGGGAAGGATGGGAAATACCGGCGACCAGGCCGGCGGTCGGCCCTGCAATCGGGCCGCTTGCCCGACGGCAACGCGACATGCGCTCATGCCGCCCGTGCAACGCGGCACGAATTTTATCATGCGGCCCGGCCCGGCCGGTCGGGGCGCCGGAGGCGGGGGCTATAATCGCGCCGTCTTCAATCGGTGCCCACCATGAAACTCGTCGGTTCCACCACCAGTCCCTTTGTGCGCAAGACGCGTGTCGTGCTTGCGGAAAAGAAGATCGAGTGCGAACTCGTTCTTGATTCGCCCTGGCTCGAAGACTCCGGCGTTCCAGATCTGAATCCGCTGGGCAAGATTCCGGTACTCGTGCTCGATGACGACACGCGCCTGTTCGACTCGCGCGTCATCGTCGAATACCTGGACGGCGTCGCTCCCAACAACAAGCTGCTGCCGTCCACGGCGCGCGAGCGTGCCGTCGTCAAGCGCTGGGAGGCATTGGCCGACGGCGTGACCGACGCGGCCGTCGTCATCGTGCTCGAAGCGCGCCGCGCGCCGGCCGAACAGAGCGCCGCCTGGGTGACCCGCCACCGCAGCAAGATCATTCGCGCACTCGCCACGATGTCGAACGACCTTGGCGAGAACGCCTGGTGTCACGGCAACGGCATTTCGCTGGCCGACGTCGCCGTCGGCTGCGCGCTCGGTTATCTCGATTTCCGCATGGCGGACATCGACTGGCGCGCCGACCACCCCAACCTTCAGCAGCTGTTCGACAAGCTGATGTTGCGGCCGTCGCTCGCCGACACGGTGCCGCACGAGTAAACGTGCCGCACCGCAGGCGTCAGCCGGCGCTCGATGCGCCGGTGATGATGCCGCCGCCCAGGCACACCTTGCTCTCATAGACGACGACGCTCTGGCCGGGCGTCACCGCCCACTGCGCCTCGGCGAACGCGATGTCGCAGCGCGCGTCGTCCACCACGTCGATGCTGCACGGCGCGTCCGCCTGGCGGTAGCGCGTCTTGGCCGCGTACACCCAGTGCACATGCGGCTTGTCGCCCGACACCCAGGACAGGTCGCTTGCCACCAGACGGTCGCTCAGCAGCGCCGGATGATCGTGCCCGCGCGCCACGTACAGCACGTTGCGCGCCATGTCCTTGCGCGCCGCGTACCAGGCCTCGTGTTCGCCGCCCTCGTCCGCCATGCCCTTGAGGCCGCCGATGCGCAGGCCCTTGCGCTGGCCTATCGTGTGATACATGAGCCCGTCGTGCTGGCCCAGCACGCGCTCACTGTCGATGTCGCGGATGTCGCCCGGCGTCACCGGCAGATAGCGCTGCAGGAATTCGCGGAACGGGCGCTCGCCGACGAAGCAGATGCCGGTCGAGTCCTTCTTCGCGTGATTGGCCAGCCCGGCCTCCTCTGCGATGCGGCGCACCTCGCGCTTCGTGAGGTGACCGACCGGAAACAGCGTGCGTGAAAGCTGCGCCTGATTCAGCCGGTGCAGGAAGTAGCTCTGGTCCTTGGCGCCGTCCTCGCCCTTGAGCAGCTGTACGCGCCCCTGGAATTCGCGCACCTGCGCATAGTGTCCGGTGGCGATGCGGTTGGCGCCCAGCTCGACTGCGTGGTCGAGGAAGGCGCTGAACTTGATCTCGGCATTGCACAGCACGTCCGGATTGGGCGTGCGCCCGGCCTGGTATTCGCGCAGGAAGCTGGCGAACACCCGCTCCTTGTACTCGGCGGAGAAATTCACCACCTCCAGATCCATGCCGACCACGTCCGCCGCGGACACGGCATCGATCAGGTCCTGGCGGGTCGAGCAGTATTCGTCGGTGTCGTCGTCTTCCCAGTTCTTCATGAACAGGCCGACGACGTGATAGCCGGCCCGCTTGAGCAACAGCGCGGACACCGACGAATCGACCCCGCCCGACATGCCCACCACCACGGTTTCGCCGTGTCCGACCTGCGCTTCAGTCATCCGGGTAGCCCCCACTTTTCCATCTGTCCATTTCCATCACGACCGCCGGTTCGGCATGGTCGCGAAACCAGGTATCGACCGCGTACTGCCGGCCGTCGTGCACGTCCTCGATCACGGCGCTGAAGTGCTGCATGATGAGCCAGCTGCGGCGGCGCGCGATATCCAGCAGGCGGTGATGGTGCAGCGCGCCCGCTGCCTGCAGCCGTTCCAGCATCGCATTCGTCGTGTGCGCATGATCGATGCAGTCCATGCGGCCATAAGCGCCATCGTCCAGGTAGTCACCGGCGCGGTCCACGCCGATCGGCGACTGTTCCCCGGCCCAGCGGTACATGCGCGCGATCACGTAGGACAGCTGTTCGCGTTCGGTCGCCGCGTCGGTTGCCTGCGCCAGTTCGGTTCGCAGCGAACGCATCTGCGCTGCGCTGAAATGGATGGTCCGCCTCGTCAGGCAGCTGTAGTTGAAGCACAGCTCGAATTCCGCAGCGGCGTCCTGCTCGCCCGCGCCGTCCGGTCCGGCCGCTGCGCACGCACCAGCCACCGCGACGCACAGCGCCGCGAGCACTCTTGCGAAGCGCATCAGCCGTAGTGCCGGATGACGGACAGCGGCAGGCGCACGCCGGCCAGCCAGTCCTGCACGCAGGCCCACACCAGCGGGCTGCGATGGCGCGCGCGACTGGCTTCGATCTCGTCCGGGCGCATCCACAGTGCGCGGACGATGCCGTCGTCGAGCGAGCGGCCCGCCACCTGTTCGCCGCTGTCACCGGAGAAGGCGAACCGCAGATACGTCACCTCGCCATCCGGGCGGCGCCACTGATAGATGCCGACCAGCTCGCGCGGCCCGAACGGGTGGGCGGTTTCCTCCATCGCCTCGCGCGCGCACGCATCCACCAGCGACTCGCCCTCCTCCAGATGACCCGCGGGCTGGTTCAGCATCAAGCCGCCGGACGTTTCTTCCTCCACCATGAGAAAGCGGCCGCGATCCTCCATCAGCGCGGCCACCGTCACATTGGGTTTCCATATGCGTTCGCTCATGCAGCGATTTTAACGTGAGCGGAGCTTCCGGCCGTCGCCGCGCGCCCGGCTTCGGCTAAAATCGCCGGCTTACCGCAATCCTCTGGAGTTTTCCTCATGTCGATGGCCGACCGCGACGGTTTTATCTGGTACGACGGCAAGATGGTGCCCTGGCGCGAGGCCACCACGCACGTACTGACGCATTCGCTGCACTACGGTCTGGCTGTCTTCGAAGGCGTACGCGCCTACAACACGGAAATCGGCACCGCCATCTTCCGTCTGAAGGAACACACGGACCGCCTCTTCAATTCGGCCCACATCTACATGATGAAGATGCCCTACACCCGCGAAGAGCTGATGGAAGCGCAGCTTGAAGTGGTGCGGGCCAACGCGCTCGAGTCCTGCTACATCCGCCCGATCGCCTTCTTCGGTTCGGAGAAGATGGGCATCTCGACGCGCGGCGCGTCGGTGCACGTGTCGATCGCCGCCTGGCCCTGGGGCGCCTATCTGGGCGAAGACGGCCTCAAGCGCGGCATCCGCGTGAAGACCTCGTCGTTCTCGCGCCACCACGTCAATGTGTCGATGTGCCGCGCGAAGTATTCCGGCACCTACGCCAACTCCATCCTCGCCAACATGGAAGCGACCGAACTCGGTTACGACGAAGCGCTGCTGCTCGACGTTGACGGCTTCGTGGCCGAAGGTGCGGGCGAGAACCTGTTCGTGGTGAAGGACAACAAGATCTACGAACCGGAGATCGCCTCCGCGCTGGTCGGCATCACCCGCGCATCGGTCATCGAGATCGCCGCGGAACACGGTTACCAGGTCATCGCCAAGCGCCTCACGCGTGACGACATCTACACCGCCGACGAAGCCTTCTTCACCGGCACGGCGGCCGAGGTCACCCCGATCCGCGAACTCGACAACCGCGTCATCGGCAGCGGTTCGCGCGGTCCGGTGACGGAAAAGATCCAGTCCCGCTTCTTCGACATCGTCAACGGCCGGGCACCGGAGTACCACCGCTGGCTGACCAAGATCTGAGTTCGGAGCACACCACCATGACCCAAGCAGGTAACGATTCCAGCCGCGACCAGGCGCGCGACATCGAAGTCAGTGCGAAAGACCTTCCGCTGCATTGCCCGCTGCCCGGCGCACCGCTGTGGGCACGCCACCCGCGTGTCTTCCTCGACGTGACGCACACCGGCCACGCCGCCTGTCCCTACTGCGGCACGCGCTACACCTTCAGCGGCCCGGCCCCGGCCGGCCACTGAGCCTGCACCGGGATGGAAGCTCAGCGCAAGGCCTTCTTCGCAACGCCGCACGAAGCGGAAACCGCCTTCTACGAGGCGCGTGAGCGCGGCGACCTGGAAGGCATGATGGCCGTCTGGGGTGACGAGGACGACATCGTCTGCGTGCTCGCCGGCTGCGCGCGGGCGAGTGGCCACGAAGCGGTGCGCGAGGCATGGCGCCGCGCGTTCGCCGGCACGCGCGCGACCGTGCGCCCGCTCAACGCTCACATCATGCAGGGCGCCCTGCAGTCCATCCACAGCCAGCACGAACAGCACACCGTGGCCGGCGAGCGCCAGCCGCGCCCGCCGCTCATCGTCACCAACGTCTTTGTGCGCGGCCCGCTCGGCTGGCACATCGTGCTGCACCACGCATCCGCCGCGCCCTCGGTGACCGAGACGATCGACGCACCGAAGGTGCTGCACTGAGGCCTTGAGCACACAGCGCTCCCGGCCGGACGCAAACCCGCCGCGACACGGCAGTCCGACGGCGCACGCGCCGCTGTTCCGTCCGGCGCGCTGGCTGCCCGGCGGCCACGCCCAGACCATCTGGCCGCGCTTCATCCTGCCGCCGGCTCCCGCCTATGCGCGCGAGCGCATCGACACGCCGGACAGCGACTTCATCGACCTCGACTGGCTGGCCTCGCCGACCGATGCGCCCGCACCGCTGGTCATGCTGTTCCACGGTCTGGAAGGCAGTTCGCACAGCCACTACGCGCGTGCGCTGATGCACGCCGTCGCCGCACGCGGCTGGAACGGTCTGGTCGTGCATGCGCGCGGCTGTTCCGGCGAGCCGAACCGCCTGCTGCGCGCCTACCACTCCGGCGACAGCGCGGAACTTGACTGGCTGCTGCCACTCATCGTGCCGCGCATGCAGGGCCAGCCGGTCTATGCGGTCGGCGTGTCGCTCGGCGGCAATGTGCTGTGCAAGTGGCTGGGCGAACAGGGCAGCGCCGGCACCGCGCTGCTGCGCGCCGCCGCATCGGTATGCGCGCCGGTCGATCTGGGGGCGTCCGGGCGCGCGCTCGACATGGGACTCAACCGCGTCTACACGCAGTATTTCCTGCGCACGATGAAGCCGCGCGCGCTCGAAAAGGCCGCGCTGTTTCCCGGTACGCTGGACGCGAGGGCGATCGCCGCCGGCCATTCGATCCGCGCCTTCGACGATGCCGTCACGTCGCAGATCCACGGCTTTCGCGACGCCGACGACTACTGGACCCGTTCGTCCTCGCGGCCGCTGCTGGCCGGAGTGCGCGTGCCGCTGCTGCTGCTGCAGGCGCTGAACGACCCGATGGTGCCGGCCGCCTCACTGGCCACGCCGGACATGCTGTCGCCGGACATCCTGCCGCACTACACGGAACAGGGCGGCCACGTCGGTTACGTCAGCGGCTCCCCGAAGGGCCATCTGGACTGGCTCCCGCAACGCATCCTGCATTTCTTCGACACCGGCTACTGAGCCGCCCTCCCGCGTTCTCCGCGCAGCATGCCGAGCGCAACCGCCTCGGCCACCTCGATGCCATCGACCGCCGCCGACAGGATGCCGCCCGCGTAGCTCGCGCCCTCGCCCGCCGGATACAGCCCGACGGTATTCACGCTCTGATAGCCGGCGTCGCGCTTGATGCGTATCGGCGACGACGTGCGCGTCTCGACCCCGGTCAGCACCGCGTCGTGCATGGCGAAACCCTTGATCTGGCGGTCGAAGGCAGGCAGTGCTTCGCGGATGGCGCTGATCGCATAGTCGGGCAGCGCACTGGCCAGATCGCCCAGCCGCACCCCCGGCGTGTAGGACGGCGTCACCGCGCCAAGCTGCGACGACGCGCGGTTCGCGAGAAAGTCGCCCACCAGCTGGCCGGGCGCGCTGTAGTCACCGCCGCCAAGCTCGAAGGCACGTGATTCCCAGTGTCGCTGGAAGTCGATGCCGGCCAGCGGATGGCCCGGATAGTCCTCGGGCGAGATGGCAACGACGATGCCGGCATTGGCGTTGCGCTCGTTGCGCGAATACTGGCTCATGCCGTTGGTGACCACCCGGCCCGGCTCCGACGTTGCCGCCACCACGGTTCCGCCCGGGCACATGCAGAAGCTGTAGACAGCGCGCCCGTTGCGCGCGTGATGCACCAGCTTGTAGTCGGCCGCGCCCAGCACCGGATGGCCCGCGAAGTCGCCGAAGCGGCAGCGGTCGATGAGCGCCTGCGGATGTTCGATGCGAAAGCCGACCGAAAACGGCTTGGCTTCGATATGCACGCCGCGCTCATGCAGCATGTGGAAGGTGTCGCGCGCGCTGTGGCCGACCGCCAGCACGACGTGGTCGGCGGCGATGAATTCGCCGCCCGCGAGCCGCACGCCACGCACCTGCCGGTCTTCCAGCACGAGATCATCGACCCGCGAGCTGAAGCGGATCTCGCCACCCAGCGACTCGATCTCCGCGCGCATCTTCTCCACCATGCCGACCAGCCGGAAAGTGCCGATGTGCGGCTTGCTCACATACAGAATCTCCTCCGGCGCACCGGCCTTCACGAACTCCTGCAGCACCTTGCGTCCGTAGTGCTTCGGGTCCTTGATCTGGCTGTACAGCTTGCCGTCCGAGAACGTGCCCGCGCCGCCTTCGCCGAACTGCACGTTCGACTCCGGATCAAGCACGCCGCCGCGCCACAGGCCCCAGGTGTCCTTCGTGCGCTCGCGCACCGCCTTGCCGCGCTCAAGCACGATGGGCCGGAACCCCATCTGCGCCAGCAACAGCGCGGCGAGAATGCCGCACGGCCCCATGCCGATGATGACCGGCCGCGACACCAATCCCGCTGGCGCACGCGCGACGACCGCGTACGCCATGTCCGGCGTCGGCTGCACATGCGCCAGACCGGCGAGGCGCGCGCGCAGCGCGGCTTCGTCCTTCACCTCGACATCCAGCGAATAGATCAGGCTGATCGCCGAGCGCTTGCGCGCGTCGTAGCTGCGCTTGAAAACAGTGACGCCGAGCAGTTCGTCATCGGCAATGGACAGGCGTTTGAGCACCGCCGCACGCAGCGCGTCCTCGGGGTGGTCGAGCGGGAGTTTGACTTCAGTCAGTCGCAGCATGCTGGAAATGGAAAGCGGACGCGGAGCGGGAAGCCCGACAGTTTACCGGTCACGTGACCGCAACAGTGCCCGGGCATGCAGCACACCGACGCGCTGACATCGAAGACGTACACGGCGCCCGGAGCGAACTGATGTCCGGAGATGCCAACCTCTCAAGTTTCAAACGGTCGGAAAAGGCGGGAGCAGGTCACTTCGGTGAAGTCGGTGTTGGCGTAGCGGCGGGTCTTGCCGGCGGTGCGTGTTTCCTTCGCCTTCTCGCTCTTGTCCCACAGCGCGTCGGGTTTCGCTTTGTGCTTGGCCTGATCGGCGTATCTGGGGTCGCGCTGGCGGTAGCCGTTGTCGCACACCCAGGCGGGGATGCCGCGCTGATCCAGTTCGGCGAGGTTCTTCTCGGAGTGATAGCCCGCGTCAGCGCAGATCGCGGTGTCCTGGCTGCGTTGAGTCGCGCAGGCATCGATCACCGGCAGCAGCAGTTCCTGTTCCGATCCGGTGCCGTGCGCCTGCGCATCGACGACGATCTGGTGCGCGGCATCGACCGCCGCCACGCCGGTATAGCCCTGGATCACGCCCTTGGCGGTGGCCATCTTGGCCGAGTGGTTGTCGGTGCGATTCGAGAGGCGCACCGCAC
>JAHJHI010000006.1 GCA_018824085.1 Gammaproteobacteria bacterium
AGGCCGTTTGAACCCCTCATCAGACCTCCAACGGGCGTTTCCTGGACCGCTTTGGCACGGAAACCGCCAAATCGACTGTGCCGACAACGCCATTCGCGTCAAACCGCCAAGCTAAAACGCTCTGCCGCGCAGACTCCTAGCTGCGGGCGCAGCGCTCGCACGGCACCTGGAACACGGCCCGGTCGTCCAGCCGCACGGCGGTCAGTTCGCCGCCCCAGAGACAACCGGAATCCAGCGCCATCAGGTTCGCGTCGGCGCGGTAGCCGAGCGCCGACCAGTGACCGCAGACGACGGTGTGCGTACGCCAGCGCGCATGCTCCACACTGAACCATGGCTGGAAGCCGGGCGGCGGCTCGTCCGGTGAACCCTTGCTGTGAAATTCCATGCGACCGTCCGGCGTGCAGAAGCGCATGCGCGTGAGCGCGTTGACGACGACACGCAGGCGATCCCACTCATGCAGGTCGTCGTGCCACGCCGCCGGCTCGCTGCCCCACATCCGGTGCATGAACTCGTCGTGGCTCGGGCCGCGCAGCGCGGCCTCCACCTCGTTCGCCAGCGCCAGCGCCTTCGGAACATCCCACTGCGGCAGCAGGCCGGCGTGCACCATGGCGTAGTCGCCCTCGACGTGCATCATGGGTCGCTGGCGCAGCCAGTCGACCAGTTCATCGCAATCCGGCGCGTCGAGAACGTGGTGAAAGGTGTCCAGCCGATGCTGCTTGCCGCGCCCGGCCGCGATCATCAACAGCGACAGGTCGTGATTGCCGAGCACGGCGACCGCCGCGTCGCCAAGGTCGCGCACGAAACGCAGCGTTTCCAGCGACTTCGGTCCGCGATTGATCAGGTCACCGACAAACCACAGGCGATCGCGCGTGCGATCGAAGGCGCAACGCTCCAGCAACAGCTCGAGCGGATCGAAGCATCCCTGGAGATCGCCGATGGCGTATGTGCTCATGCCTGCCGTGCGTCCGGATCCGCCACCGGCGCCAGCGCGGGTGGCGGTTCATTCTGCGGCTTGTACTCGGGCACCCACTGCGCCAGTTCGTTGCGGATTGCCACAGGCTCGACCGGCAGCGGCCCGGCCAGCCAGCGTTCAAGCCGCGCCAGCCACAGGCCGTCATCGATCGCCCGCGCCCGCGCAATGCGCACCTTCGGATGGTGGGTCGGGCGCGTCGTTTCGTCGCTCGCCAGCAGTTCCTCGAACAGCTTCTCGCCGGGCCGCAGGCCGGTGAACTCGACCTTCACGTCGTCTTCCGACGCCCCGGACAGACGGATCATGTCCTGCGCCAGATCCGCGATGCGGACCGGTTCGCCCATGTCGAGCACGAAAATCTCGCCGCCCTCACCCATCAACGCAGCCTGCAGCACCAGTTGCGCCGCCTCGGGAATGGACATGAAGTACCGGATGATGTCCGGGTGCGTGACCGTGACCGGGCCGCCGCGGGCGATCTGTTCCTGGAATTTCGGGATGACACTGCCGGCACTGCCCAGCACATTGCCGAAGCGCACCGTGCTGAACAGCGTATCCCCGCCGCGCGCCGCCAGCGCCTGGCAGCCCATTTCAGCCAGCCGCTTCGTCGCACCCATCACATTCACAGGGTTCACCGCCTTGTCGGTCGACACCAGCACGAAGCGCGGCACCCCGCAGGCCTGTGCCGCACGCGCCGCAGCAAGAGTGCCGCCGACGTTGTTGCGGATGGCCTCGGCCGCATTCACGTCTTCCATCAGTGGCACATGCTTGTACGCCGCCGCGTGGAACACCACAACCGGGCGGAACTGCTGCATCGCAGCCAGCAATCGGGCGTCCTCGCGCACGTCGCCAATCACGGGTTCGATGCGCACGCCCGGAAACAGCTCGCCGAACTCCTCGACCAGCTGATACAGGAAGAATTCGCCCCGCTCGAAGGCCACGATGGCCGACGGCGCAAAGCGTGCGATCTGCCGGCACAGTTCCGAGCCGATGGATCCGCCAGCGCCGGTCACCATGACGGTCTGCCCTTCGATCAGCTCGCGCAGGCGTGGCGCATCGATCTTGACTGGATCGCGTCCGAGCAGATCCTCTACCTCGACTTCGCGCACCAGCGCAACCGCCACGCGGCCACTGATCAGATCGTCGAACGACGGCACCGTCATAGGCTTGATACCCGCTCTCACGCAGGCGTTTGCCGCCGCACGCCGCCGCTCGTGGGACATCGACGGCATGGCGATGATGGCGTGAGACACGTCCAGCCTCCTCGCGTAGTGCTCTAGCGCCTCAAGACTGCCGAGTACCTTGTGGCCATAGAGCGTCCTCCGGTGTTTGAGCGGGTTGTCGTCAAGCAGGCCCACCACTCGCCATGAGTCCGAACGACCGATTTCACGCAGCAGGCTGACCGCTGCTTCTCCCGCCCCCAGAATGATGACCGGCTTGCCCTGGTTGGACGCAGCCCCCCACTCGCGATGATCGCGCCACAGACGGTAGGCAAAGCGAGCGCCTCCCATGAACAGCAACAACAAAATGGGATCAAGCAGGTAAATCGAGCGCGGAACAATGCCGTCGGGGCTGGCGAACCAGACCAGCACGGGCAGAATGGCAGCCGCCACACCGATAGTCATGACCAACCGCTTCAGATCCGGCATGCTCGCGAAACGCCATATGCCGCGGTAAAGCCCTCCAAGGTGGAATACGACAGCCTGCGCTCCGACAGCCAGCGGAAGGAGGTCGAGCATCGGCGGCTGGTATTCCGGCGGAATCGAAAGGTTGAACCTCAGCAGGAAGGCTCCAAACCATGCAAGGCCGGCAACCAGAAGATCACAAATCAATACGACGGTAGTACGCGGCAGACGCATCTGGCGAAATCCCCGAATAAACAGAAAGCAGACAGCCCGCAAACATGGGCCGCGGTTCGGAAGACCGCACGACGGCAGCTTCCCGGCAGACGCCATGGAATGTCAGCGATGACTGAGTGCATCCCGAATCACCGCACAGACGCGTTCGATTTGCGCCTCCTCGAGATTGGAGCCGGAAGGCAGGCAGACACCATTCTCCAGCGCCTCATCGCTGAAACTACGCCCTTCCTCGTACGGAAAATATTGGCAGCCTTCGAAAAGCGGCTGTCGATGCATCGGATTCCAGACGTGGCGTGCCTCGATGTTCTGGCGCGCGAGCGCCGCAATGAACCCGGTTGGGCGGACCGGGCTGACGCCAGGCTCAAGCACGCAGACACTGAGCCAGCGGGTCGATCGTCCAAAGTTGGCCTCGGGCATCCAGCCGAGTCCCGGAATGTCGGACAACAAGGTGCGGTAACGCTCGAAAATTCGCCGGCGCGCGGTGACGCGCTCTTCAAGCACCTGCAACTGGCCCCGACCGACACCGGCGAGGATATTGCTCATGCGGTAGTTGTAGGCCATATGTCGGTGCAGATACCATGGCGCAGGCTCCCGGCCTTGTGTGGACAGGAAGCGCGCACGTGCAACCAGTTCTCCGTCATCCGAAACCAGCATGCCACCGCCGGACGTGGTGATGATCTTGTTACCGTTGAACGAATAGATGCCGATCCGGCCGAGCGTTCCGCTCGCCCTTCCACGGTAGGTCGCACCCAGCGACTCGGCAGCGTCCTCGACGACCGGAACGTCGTGACGGTTGCACAGCGCCAAAATGGGCTCCATGTCGGCGCTTTGTCCGTACAGATTCACGACAACCACCGCCTTCGGCATACGGCCGCGGCGCAGTGCATCTTCAAATGCGCGCTCAAGCGCATTGACCGACATGTTCCAAGTGTCGGGTTCCGAATCTATGAAGATCGGACGTGCGCCAAGGTAGAGCACGGGATTCGCTGTCGCAACGAACGTGAGCGAGGAACAGAAGACTTCGTCGCCCGGGCCAACGCCCAGCAGATCCAGCGCGAGATGGATGGCCGCCGTGCCCGAGGACAGAGCTGCAGCGTGACCAACACCCACGTGTTCGGCAAGCTCCGCTTCGAAAGCATCAACGTTGGGTCCGAGGGGCGCGATCCAGTTGGTACGGAAAGCATCATCGACAAAGCCACGCTCCCCCTGCCCGAGATGCGGCGTTGAGAGCAGGATCGGGCTGCACAGGTTACGCCTCAGCAACAGACCGATAGGACAACCAGCATCGTCAACCTGCGGGATGTGATCGACGCGGTGCCGGTCCATCAGCGCGAGTGCCTGCTCGGCACCTGCATCGGGACCTATCGTTTTCGGCTCACAGGCAGGCAGCCGTGACAGCGGATCATCAAGGGCGGCTCCTGCAAGCAGCAGGCGCCGCAGGTCGCCGTCCGTCACCGTCCGCTTCAGACACCCGCCGCCATCGACCAGCAACAACAACCCTCGGGCGGTATTCTCCAGTCTCGCAAGCGCCGCACGAATATCGGTCTGTTCGTCGATCAGAAGTTCTCTTACGCTATCCATATATAATTCGGGCCGGCACGCCAATCCAATATTGTCGCTCACCTACGTTCTTCGTGACCACTGCCCCGGCGCCAATCACGGCGTCATCGGCAATTTGAATGCCCGGCAGTATGACCGCCCCCGCCCCGACCAATACCCGGTGGCCCACGGAGACCGCGCCGCCAAGCACGGCACCCGGCGCTATATGCGCCCAGTCACCGACACAGCAATCGTGATCGACTATCGCACCGTGATTGACGATCGTTCCAGTGCCCACATTGGCACCGGGCCCAACAATGGCGCGCGCCGCAACAAACACACCAGGCCCGATCGCGGCATGACCGGACACTAGGGCGGCGGGATGGATCACAGACGCGAGCCGGGGTCCGAGCCGCGTCATCCGGGTTGCAATGTCCTGCCGGCAGCGGTTTTGGCCGACGGCAATGTGCACATCGCTGGCCCTGGTCATCTCGGGCACGGCTGGATGCCCAACTGGACAATCCAGCAGCACGGACACTTCAGGACGATCGTCACGCACTTCAAGCTCCAACCCGGGATGTGCGAGTTGCCACGCATCGAGAACGACTTTCCCGTGCCCGCCGGCACCGATCAGCAGCGCGCGCATTTCAGTAGGCATTCCGCTTGTGCAGCAGGCCGGCATCAAGCGGCAGCCCGGCAAGATGTTCGACAATCCGGCCCGCCGCCAGACCGTCTCCGTAAACATTCCCGCAGGACATCCTGCCTGTAGCAACTGCACGGGCAACGGCCTGTCCTATCGACTCTCTCGAAACGGGAACGTCTATGACGTTACCGCTACGCTCCCGCCCCTGCTGCCGGTCACCGACATTGACAACGGGCAGCCCGAAACTCGCGGCCTCGATGATGCCGCTGCTGGAGTTTCCCGCCAGCACATCGACTGCGGCCAGACAGACCAGATACTCGTCTCGCGGCAAGTGGGTCAGTACAGACGTTCCCGGCGCGCCGGCGACCGCGAGCAGTTCGGTCCGAACAGCAGCCCCGCCCGCATCGCTGTTGGGCATCAGGCAAAGACGCTGAACACCCTGATCGTGTAGCGCATCAAGCAGGGCACGAACCTGCACGCCCGCGTCGAGAGCGTCCTGTACGACCGGGTGGAACACGACCAGCGCAATCGGTTCGTCGGGATTCAGTCCATACTTGCGACACAGTCCGTGTCGATCCGCCAAAATGCCGTCGCCCAGACCATCCAGGCCGGGCGCGCCAGTGACGAACACGTGCAGCGGGTTCTCGCCCATGCGGATGAGACGTTCGCGCGCCCCCACGGTGCTGGCGAAGTGATAGTGCGCAAGCTTGGAAATCGCATGCCGCACGGGTTCATCGACCGTGCCGGACAACTCTCCGCCGTGAATGTGCGCAACCGGAATATTCAGATGCAGGGCGGCAATGGCTGCTGCCAGCATTTCCCCGCGATCGCCGAGCACCAGAACGAGATCGGGCGCACTGCGTTCGAAGAACTTCGCCATGCCGTCCATCTGCACCGCCAAGGCTCTCGCCATCATCGCGCCCGAAGTGCCGTCCAGCTCAACACGGATGCGTTCGACCACATCAAACCCCGACGCTTCGATTTCGCGGACCGTTTCCCCATAGGAGGGCAACAGATGCATGCCGGTGACACAAAGACCCAACTGCAGCCGCTCATGCTCCCTAATCGCCAAAAGAGTGCGGCGCATCAATCCGAAATCCGCACGCGTGCCTGAGACGTAGACGATGCGTCTCACTGCGTCAGATCCTCCCACCGCAGCGTCACTCCCTCATCCAGCGCACGCACCGCTCGCCGGCCGATGAGCGCCCCCAGCTCACACGGCGCAATGCCGTCACCCGGGCGCATCAGTGTCAGATCGTCTGCCACCAGCGCCTGCCCGGCCTCCACCCGCGAGGCCAGGGTCACGCTGCGGCGGGCCGCAACACGGACTTCGAACTCCGCACCGGTGGGAACCTTTCGCCCATCGCCCATGGCCAGCTCTGCATCTCGAATGGCACGGACCATCTCGCCAAGTTCGCTCGGCTCCAGCGACGCGGCATGATCAGGACCCGGCAACGTACGATCAAGCGTAAAGTGCTTTTCGAAGACAGTGGCGCCAAGCACACGCGCCAGCGAGGCGACGAAGATACCGGCCGTGTGATCCGAGTAACCAACCGGCAACTGAAAGCGCTCCGCCAGCGTACGGATCGCCAGCAGATTCACGTCACCCAGCGCGGTGGGATAGTTCGACGTGCAGTGAAGCAGCGTCAGCACCGACGCAATCGGCTCGGCAAGACCGACAGCAGCACGCGTCTGTGCCACCCAACCCACCGCGTCAGCCACCTCTTCCATCGTCGCCATGCCGGTGGACATGATCAGCTGCAAGCCTTTTGCGGCGAGAAAGCGGATGAATGGCGCATTTGTCAGTTCGCCAGACGGGATCTTGATCCGGCGTACGCCCATGCCGATCAGAAAGTTCGCGGACTCAGTATCGAAGGCCGTCGACAGGAATTCGATGCCACGGTCCTGGCAGTGAGCCGCCAACCTCAGATGTGCCTCGTCGCTCAGTTCAAGCGCCTGAAGCATCGAAAACTGATTGCCGTCTCCTGTCGTGGCTTTCTGGTACGCCGCTTTACGTGCGCTGCGCGTCACGAGGCGTTCAGCCTTGAAGGTCTGAAACTTGACGATGTCTGCACCGGCATCTGCCGCCGCGTCGATCAACCGGAGCGCGGTGGCCTCCGAACCGTCATGATTCACACCCGCTTCCGCGATGATCAGGCACCGAGGTACTGCGGGAATAGCCACCTCACTCACCATATGGACAAGCCTCCATCGACCATCAGGTTCTGCCCCGTAATATAGGACGACGCAGGAGACGCAAGAAAGATCGCCGCATCGGCAATTTCGCGCGCCTCGGCCATGCGGTTCATCGGCACGCGCGCGCGGTACTTGTCATGAAAGACTCCGTTTTGTCCGCTCGACACGCCGCCCGGTGAAATGGTGTTCACCCGGATGTTGTCATTTGCCCAAAGCGCCGCGAGATATCGCGACAACGAGATGACTGCGCCCTTCGACGCGGCATAGACCGGCGGCGTGTTGATTGCCCCGCCGAGGTAGGATGATCCTTCGTAGATGCGCATGTCCGGTGCCATGGCGCCATAGATCGACGCAGTCTGCACGATGGCCCCGCCGCCGCCTTCCTTCATGCGCTTTGCGCACTCCCTCGCCATGACGAACAATCCGTCAACGTTGACGGCCATCACTTCGTGCCACGTTTCGAGCGAGTAGCTTTCGGCGGGTTCGAAGAACCGCGACAGGTCGTTCGACTTGGATGCGGCATTGTTGAAAAGCACGTCAATCCGGCCGGCCCAGCCATGAATGCGCGCAACGGTCTCCATGATGGCTTCAGCATCAGACAGATCGCATGGGAAGACACGCAACTCCCCCGCGCCTCCCGTCGCGGCAGCCACGGCATCCAGTCGGGCCACATCGATATCGACCAGTGCAACACGCGCACCGAATTCAACCAGACGCTGCACGATGACACTTCCGATAATGCCGGCAGCGCCAGTCACGACCGCAACAGCACCATCCAGCCGCAGAAATGAAGCGGAAGGCCTATTCATCGCATACTCCGTATTGCGTCTTGAAAGCCGGACAGTTCATCAACCCAGCGGCGTTGCTCGATGGAACGGTGTATGGCCTCGACCCAGCGTACCGTGGACATGCCTTCCGGCACGCCACAGCTGCGCGCATCATTGCCCGCCATCGTTGCCGCATGCTGCGCCCGAATCATCTGGTTGCGATCCAGCGCGAACCGGGTTTCAGCTCCATTGACGTCGAGCGTGCCGCGCACGAGATCAGCCCTGATCGTGCCGAAACAGCCATTGGCAAGAACCCAGCGGGATGCGATGCGGTCCAGATAGTTCATATGGATCGTCACGAGTTCGCAGCGCTCGGTGCGCGCCAGCACCGTTACGGCGTCCTCGCTTTCGATCTCCAGAGCACTCAAGTGACCGCCGGACGCTACGGTACTTAGCCAGCGTCCGGCCAGCCACTGCGCGTAGTCGAGTTCGTGGCTGAGATCCCTCACTACGCCACCATCCATGCGCCGCGCGGAGTAGCTCGAGCGGTAGTCGCGCTGCGGCCGCCAGTCAGGCAGGAACTGCCCGACGTAAGCGCTCAGTGACCACAGACTTTGCCCCTTGAGGCGCTCGAACAGACCGCCAAGAACCGGATGGAAACGCAACGTGTAGCCGATATATACCGGACCGGCAGGACACTCCAACGGCTCGTTGGCATCCGCCAGCATCGGCTTCTCGACCAGAGTGATACCCGCATAACCGCAACCCGCAAGTCGTGCCAGTGTTTCTCCGTGCAGCCCCGTGTCGTTGGCGATCACCACGTATTCTGGAGCGTGCCGATCAAGTGCCTCCGCCAGCTCGACATAGGCCGGAATGTCCGCATCTGCACGCTTCGTGACGGCCGCCACGCTGCAACCCATCTCGCGCAGCACTTCTGCGTGACGGCGCCCGATGGAGCCATAGCCGATGACGAGACACTTCATCATGCGGCGTTCCGGCGTTCAAGCAGCAACCTGACGATCTCGAAATCGAGCTCGCTGTCGATATCGATGGAACGCTCTTCTGGCATCACATAGAGCGCGGTATCAGGGTGGAACAGGCCGTCCCGCCCGAAAAGCGCCTCGCGTCGCCAGACGTAGATAGACGCATTCATGTCGTAACACTCAGGCGCATCCTGACGACGAACAATCGGATTGGCCGGCCGCTTTGACAGGTCGATGCGGCCGTCCGGCATGCGTTCGACAAGATTGAAATAGGGAGAACGGCGGGCCGGCGCTGCAGTGATGAGATTTCCGGCATTTGCTTCGCGTAACTGCGCAACGGCAGCGAGGACGTCCTCGGGCAACCGGAGAGGGGACGTACAGTCCAGATCGACAATGATGTCTGCCTGCCAGCCAAGCAGGTGCTCGGCCGACTCCACCGCGTGCCGAATGACAGGCAGCTTGCCGGCCGCGTCGCTCGCAAGATCCGCCGGACGAACGACCAGCACGTCGACCCCTGCGTCGGACGCCAATTCACGGTAGAGCTCGCTGTCACTGCTGAACGCAATCGCCTCGAAAAGACCGCTTGCGCGAGCCTGGCACACCGTATGCGCAAGCAACGGCTGCCCCGCGACGATGCGGGCATTCTTGTTGGGAACACCCTTTGAGCCACCACGGGCGCATATCGTGCACAAAATTCTGACTGGCATGACCTGATTCTTGAAGCGTGGAGTCGTTATCGGGGCGGCATACCGGCGATGTGTCGTCGCACAGCGGTCAGAACGCTATCAGCCAGGTCAGGCGTCCTGTCAGCCAGCTTACCACGCGCAGTTTGCCGTCCATGACGCGGACGCTGACCGGGTCGACCAACTGTGACGCACCACGCCCAAAGGTCAGCCGGCGCCCGACATAATCGAATTTCCTGGAAAATTTGAAGACGCTGCCCTGTTGCTTGTCTATCAGATAGAGAGCGTCACCGACCTCGACAACGTCGTTGCAGACCTGTACCGGTGCGGTCGAATGGCGCGTCGCCTCACCCGATTCGATATCCATACACGTCACATGTCCGAAATCCGCGTTGTCCATGCAATACAGGGTATTGCCGAAAAGTCGCGCGAAATGCACTTGCGGACACGGCACCCTCCAGATGAGCTCGCGCGGGGAATCGCGCCACACTACGCCTGCGCCATCCAGAAAGCGCAGCTCACCCAGATGCTGAAACACCAGCACAATCGGGTGCGCGTGATCAAGATGCTGCCAGGTCTCACCGTCGACGAGCCAAGCACCTGGCGTGTAAATGGAGCCGACCGACAAGCGTCCGTCGCGCAGCAAGTCAAGTTGCGTGGGCAGTCCGCGGGAAAACGAGGCCCTTCCACCAGGACCGTCACGGTGAACGTTCTGGTCGCCAGAGGTCAGCCACCAGCGCACACCATCGTACTCGATGCAGTCCCACGGCTTGTTGCCCGGCAGCACGGACGTATCGAGAATAACAGGCTGCTCGCTGTTGTCCGCCCCTTGATCAACGCACGCTTGAATGCAGTAATTAAGGCGTTGCGCGCGCATGCGAAGGTGGCGATCACCTCCGGTCGCAAGCTGTCGACACATCAGCGCCGACAGCCGCGCGGCAAGTGTGCGCCATGGCACCGGATCGGTAATGACTGGCGGGGTATCGAGCAAGCGTGCCGTCAGCAGATCAAGCCTGGATGCGTCATCCGGCGCCGACCGTAAAAGCAAGCTCTGCACCAGCTGCTCACAGCTTTCCCCTTCGGGAATACCGGACACCCGTATTGCGTCTCCGGGCAGCCAGTCATACCAAGTCAGCGGATCAACATCACCAGCAACGAACTGCAAGAAATCCGTCTGTTTGACCATCCCCCGCTCACACCACGAGACGTGGGGTTGCCGCGCCACGCCAGTCACCGTCCGCCACCGCGACAACGCGCATGTGGCTCGATAGCAGGTTGGCCTGCAACAGGCGCTGAAGATCGTCGCGGGCCACCGCATCACCCAAGATCAACCGCATCGCCACGTCGCTGCCGGACGTCTCGGAACGTCGATCAAGACAGCTTTGTATCCTTGCAACATCAAGCTTGCCCGGCGTGCAGATCTCCACGACGCGAAAACCATTGCGCTCCAGCAGCGTGCGTATCGACAACGGGTTGTACAGGCGCACATGATCGAACAGGATGTTCGACGAATTTCGCCCCAGCATTCGGGTTTCCACGCTGCGCTCGTTCGGTGTCGACAAAATGAAGGGCGCCCCCGGTTTGAGCACCTGCCGGACCGCGCGAAGAAACATGTCGGGCTCCACCACATGCTCGATCAATTCCCACGCAAAAACAGTATCGAACTGCCGTGCGCTGTCCATGAGGGCTTCAAAGCCTTCAGTCAGAATTTCCACGTTGGGCAGGCCAAGTTTCAGCGCCTGCGGCTCGAGGAGAACGATGCTTCCGACGATGTTCCGCGCCGCAAGCTCTTCTGCAAACTCCCCGTTGCCGGCACCGAACTCAAAGGTCGTTGCCGGCTTGATACCCATGCGTGCCCAGACATCGGCCGCGTAATCTGCCCGCTCGCGATACATGGGTTTACGAGTCTCGCGCATTTGCGCTGGCAGCCGCTCACGCCAGAAGGCCATCGCGCGACTCTTGCGCACGAAGTCCAGATGCAGGCTTTCGATCGGCCCCGGCGAGATATACAGCGTCTCGCACTCAGAACAGCGCCGATAATTCAACGATTGGTGCACGAACGCATGTGGCACGGTACTGCCGTGGCAGGCAGGGCAACATGTATCGGAAAACTCGGATTCATGCGCACGCAGATCGTCTATGTCGAGTTGCATCAGGCGGTCAAACTCCTCCGCCACGCCCTCTGGATGAATGTCCCTTATCTCGATCTTGTCTTTCATTTCGATACCCGTAGTTCACCAGCACGATCACTGGGAGCAAAATACATTTCAATCTCGGAAAGCCCCGCGGCGAGCCCGGCGGAATGTCCGCCTGCATCGAAACGCAGTCGATAGTTCGCAAAGGACTGTGATCCGTAAAGAGAAAACGATGACGGTGCTGATGCGTCCTGACTGAGGGTCACGCCTTCGCGACGATCCAGCTTTGTCCACGATGCGCCGTCATCCGACCCTTCAAGGACCCATCCGTATGCATCCAACTTGGGCATGCTTCGGTTCGCCATCGCCGTAAGACGATATATTCGCAACGGTGTCGAAGACATTTCCGGCACAGCGAAACTGACCTCCGCCCCCTCTTCCGCGGGCCAGTAAACGACCGAACCAAAGTTGAAATCGGCAAGCTGCGCCGGCGCACCCGAAACATTCTTTCCGATACGGATACCGGCGAAGGGTGCGTAATTCGGCAACACTCGCGGCGCACTCTCGGCATCTGGTCGCGCCAGCAGGGCCGGGGTTCTCCGCGCACCCGCGAAAATGAAACTGACCACCGGCTGAGCAGATGGCATCAGCCACCAATTCGGAGGAAGGGTGATCGCCAGCGCCTGATTTCGATGCAAGTGTCGCGGCGGCCCGAGCGACGCCACCAGATGAGGAAACGCGCTTCGGCTCATTGGATTCCAGAGTATCCAGACCCCGTCGAGCGACAAAATCGGCGTACTGTCATCCAGCACCCGCACACGATCGGAATCAGCACCCCGCAACCGAAGAAGCCAGGTCAGCAAGGGACGGAAGTAAGGTTCATTGACGTACACAAGCTGCTTTTCGCGAACGATATCGGCGCCATACCGCCCGGCAAGCTCGATTACCGGAAACACATAGCGGGGACTGGTCAGCAGCGCCCAACCCAAGGTCGACAGGAACAGCATGGTCAGCGCAATCCGGGGCAATGCAAGCGTGCGTCGATCATCCGTTCCCATTTGGCGCCGCGCGACTGCCGCCACGGCAATGCCAGCAACTGCAAAAGCCACACCGATCAACTCGTTTCGCTCCTGCGGCAGGAACAGCGAAACGACCAGAAAGCTCAAAAGCATCGACAACGCGACTATCCGGATCCTGGCTTCTTCATCGGCGCGAAGGCGCAACCCGGAGCCCCATCCTGCGACGGCAAATATTGCGAGAAATGCAGCCAGTGCCGGCAATCCAGCCATTAGCGCGACGTCAAGATAAAGCACGTGCGTGGAGTACGTGCTCAGAAGACCGTTGAACGAATTGCCTTCCAGCGGCAAATCCAGCGTTCCAACCCCGGAACCCAAAAGCCCGGCTGACGACAACCTGCGCAGTCCGCCCTGTGCCAAGGACGAACGTGCGGCATTGGCGGTCGCCACGGCTGCAACGGTGGTTGGCCCGGCTGCGCCCGAACGCGGTTCCGCAACGTCAGTAACACGCGCGGACTCCGGTGGCATCTTTGTCAAACTGGGTTTCAGATAGACCACATTTTGCGCCACGACTACAAGAGCAATTCCGACAACAAAGGCTCCAAGCCACTCCCGCCGGAACAGCAGCCCCGCCAGTAGCGTGGCCAAGCCGCACGTCAAGGCGAGGCTGACAGCGCGTGTATTGTCGAGGAACATCACTGCCAGAAGACCAACCGCGGCAACCCAAGCGAGCCATCGCCCTCTCCCGTTGGTCAGTGCCATCCACGCCAAGGCGCCAAAACCGGCAACAAAGGCCGCAGGTGCATGATAGTAATCGGTTCCGCGAACCCGCTGAAACCCTTCAGACACGCCCGAAATGGCTGCAATGACATATGAACTGTCGTTAACGCACAACTGGAGCGCAATGACAACCCCTACGGCAAGCGCACCCAAGCCGATCGCCTGCATCGCGCAGCGCAGTCTTTCGCCGCTTGACAGACTCATTGCAAAGAGAACTGCCCAGTATATCCACGTCGCCCATCCGGACACGCCTGTGGCCATTCGGGCAAGCACAAACGGCTCTGTTTGCAGCCCGATCCGTATGCCCCAACCGAGAACAGCCCATCCGAAGAAGGCGCCCAGCGCGAACGCAAAGGCGCGCTTCACCCGGTCCTCGCCCGACGCTGTCAGTGCATACAAAAGCGCACCCACGACAATGGAGTCATAGACGAGCAACGCCGCGTCCGGCGCCAGACCGAGCGTCTGACCAAACACGTCGGTCAGCGCATGAATGACATGATCAACCGGCGAGGACGCCATTGAAGTCAGCCAACTGATGCCGGCGAAGGCGAGAAGCGCCGCCAGTCCCACAGCAAGCACACGATGAACGATCCGCGGCATGGCTACGCAGACAAGGACCGTGCAGCCTGCGAGTACGCGCAGGCCACCCTGCCAGACAGGCAGCATTGGCAGCGCAATAGCGCCAGTCAGCAGAATGATCAGAGCGCCGAAAATCCAGTCCGGCACCAGCCGGACGCGCGACGAAAGCAACGGCATCTCAGCCCATCCGCAGGGTGGAGACTCCGTAACCGCCACGCGGCCCTGCCGCCCCCACACCGACATCGCTGAGTTCCTCGGGCGCCATGGTCTGGCCATCAAGAACGTAGGTCCAGTGGCTCCCGGGTTCGATTACGTCCAGGTTGTCGTGCAGATAACGCCCATTCCGCGTCTTCAGCGCGAGGAAAGGCTGCGGCCCGAAAACTCGTCCGCTCATTAACCGGATATGCAGACGACTGCCACCACGCGTGAGCGAAAACTCGGGGGCAGCGTTCTCCGTGATATCTGGGGAAATATGGGCCAAGTGCCGCTGTGCCGCATCCTCGGCGCCCGAAAACCGGATCCTGACCCCTGGAAAATCCTTTCGGACGCTTTGCAGCAATTCCCTGACCCGGCGAACGTCAGGACGCAAATCGCGATAGTCGTGATCTGCGAACGACAGAATCGCACTCCCGTTTGCCTGTGCCTCGGAAAAGGCCTCGGCCACATCGGATGCTGACAGCTGCCGCAGACGGGTGCCGACATTCAGGCACCGGAATATCCAGCGCCGACACTGCCCGACACGTTGATGATCGTCATGATGCGGCCGATACCCTAGCCAAGATTGCGGCGCTCGACTCCAGTCGCCAAAGCGTCCGAACTGCGTATCCTGCTGCGCGCAGTTCGAATCGCGGCAAGCCTGGTTCGCGTAGTCAAAGGGAATCCACTGCTCCAGAAAAGCATGTGAATCCGGGCGCTCGGCGTGGAAACCCGGTCTGTTTGTCGTCGGAAACCAGCGATCATCAATGATGCGCCGAGCGATGACTGAAAGCAGAACATCCATGCTATTCGAATACGAAGTCGCCGCAGCAAGCGGCTGCCGGCTGAGTGATAGCGGATGAAAATGCCAGTTGATCTCGTCAAGGTGGCTGCTGGTCGCGGCGAGCATGTCGCGATAGAAATAGAAGACCTTGCCGTAGCCAAGATCCTTGCGCCGGGGATTGGCGACATAGCCCATGTGATCGAGACAATGCCAGCTATACACCCAACCGCGACCGAAATCATCGACCATTTCACGGCGGAAGTGCTGGTCGAGCGCGTCCGACAGCATCGCTCGAATATCACCCCAGTTCCTGTTGTAGGCAAGCAGTTCCGGCGCGACCACGGCGGCAACCTGTCCTTCGAGGCCGTCGAGCGGAACCGTCTGGCACTGTAACGCGCGCAGCATCTCATGCGACGGTTCCAGACGCAGGCCGAACAACTCGTCAATACGACGGAAAGTCGCCTCGATATCTTCGTCGAGGGGGCCTTCCGTATCGATGCAGTGCACGACATGCAGCACGGGGTCATATTCTGGAACAGGGGTCATTTTTGTGTGGTCCTGTTCATTTCAAGGCTATAGCGGCGGAGCAGCACAGTATTCTCAATCAGGTCAGAAATTCTATCGGATGCGCCACCCGGCCTCGGCAGTTGTGCACGCAAACGCTTCATGTCATTTGCGCATGCACAGTCGGTCAGCAACTGCATCAGGCCGGCCTCCGCCTCCTCAAGGGTTTCAACGGCCAACGCGCCGTCCTGTTCACCGTAGGTGACAGCATCCCGATAGGCAGAAACACGGATTACGAGAACAGGCTTGTCGCATAGCAGCAGCTCCCAGCCAACCGTTGACGTCAACGTCACACCAACATCGCAGGCATGGATCACGTGCGACAACGCTTCATCGGGCAAGCTGTGAATGCAGCCATCAGGAATACTTTCGTTCGCGTGATTCGTACTGCTGGGGTGCAGTCGCACGACCAGGCGCCAGCCGTTACGCCGGCACGCCTCAGTCAGGTGAGCGCGTACACGCCGGGGTAGCTCCGGATCACCAGGCTCTGGCTGTTCGGCCCAAAAAACGAGCTTCTCGTCAGCGCCGACACGACGCTCCCGCCGCCACGTCCTGCCCGACTCGCGAAGGGATACGTCAGCCAATGGATCAAACATCGGACTGCCTGTCATATGAATATCAACGCAATTTCGACCTGCTGCGATCATCCGGCGCACGACATCATGTCTGGACACGGCCAGCACATGGCCGTTGTCAGGCCGGCTCAACCATTGCTCTTCCAGTAAACCGAACAACTCGATCATGCACAGGCTGGGAACGTCCATCTGAAAGGCAGCACGCAGTGCAGCCTTCTCCATCCGGGGGGAAGTGGTGGCCACCACGACATCCGGCGCAAGCTCCGACAAAATCCGGCGCATGAACCGTACCGGTGAAAGAGCGTTCAACCCCAGCTGTTCGTAACGTCGCCACGCGGCGTCTTCGCCGAGGTCTTCCGCCAGTTCGAGGAAGGATGTGCCGAGATAGGCAATTGACTCTGCGCGCGACAGGCCCTTGCCATCGGTATGGTGCCGCTGTGCAAGCCGCTCGCCAAGCCTGTGGATATCGGGATTGGACACATCCGTGAAATCGATGGGTCTCGAATGTGGAATTCCCGCTCGGCGGGCCACTTCACCTGCCGTAGTCAGTGCAAGCAGATGACACTCGTGCCCGCGCGTCACGAGTGTCTCGTAAAGAGGCAGGATCGCAGCAATATGGGCGCCACCGTAACATGTCAGAAACACTTTCATCGACGGGGGCTTTCGGTCACGGGGCGATGCACCGCCTTGCCACCCGATGCAATGGGAAGGCTGCGGCGACCCGACAGAAATGCGGCAACGCGCCGGTAGTGCCGTTCAAACAGAAACCAGAACACCACGGAAACAACGTTACACGCGACAAAAAAAATAAGGAAGTCAAGTACCGGCTTGCCGGTAAAAAGGCCGAAAGCATGCAACAGAACAATGAAGCTGTAGTGAATAAGGTACAGTGAATACGAATAGTCAGCAGCAAACCGCGTGACCCGGTTACGCGCGCCGTCTTTGCGGTCCATGCGAAGCAAAAACAACGCCGCACAACCGATTATTATCAGCACATACAGATTGAAATCGTAAAAAATCAGCCTTTCGAACGAAGCACGATGCTCAAGCCAACCCGTCCACGCCAGACGGGCAACGAATAGAAGCAGCACCACACCGAACACCCCGCGCAGCACCCACTTGACCCCGACTGACGGCGACGGCACCCCTGGCGCCTTCTTCGCCCGCCAGTAGAGCCAGGCCAGCCCCCCCGACATGCACCACAACAGACTGAGCCCCGGGCCGGTTCCTGCAACCATATTGAACAGCGGCACAGGCAGGGCAACCATGAGCGCCAGCACACGGGGCCACGTCTGAGCCCCACCTTGAAAGCCGAAAAGAAGCAGGCCGAAAGTGACGTAGAGCCACCATTCGACCGCTACTGTCCACAACGGGCGCGCACTGCCGAATGTCGCCAGCTTGAATACGGACAAGCCCATTATCTGATCGATGAACAGGCCCGCCGGATGTTGCTGAAGCATCAGCAGCGACGCCACGAAGTGCCGCACCTTGTAGTAGTCGCCATAAATCTGTGTTGGAGCCCATGCACGCACTGCAGAGTCCATTGCCAAGATACACAGCAACGCGGGCAGATAGGGCACGAAGACACGGCAAAACCGGTCCGTCAGATACCCTCGCAAGCCATACCCTGGACCTTCGAGCCGGTTCAATGTCGTATAGACGATAAGAAAGCCGGAAAGCACGAAGAAAATCACCACTCCCAGATCACCGATACCGAGCGAATGCCCCGGATATAGCACAATCGAATAGATATGGCCGATCAACACCATCTGGGCTGCGAACACACGCAGCGCATCGAGCAGTGTGGCTTGCAATGGATTCATGGGAGCTGCCCACTCACTGCCCAAGGCCCGCTAGCGACAAGACGAGATCCCGTACCCGCACCGTCGCCGAAGCATCCGTCGGATACGCCAGCTTCAGGAGATCCGGCGGCACGCGTGCGTCCAGGGCGGCCTGCGCATAATCAAGCGAGGGCACGTCGACGGCGAGGCCATATTCGGCGTACGGCGGATAGCCTGCTGATGCAACGGTTACCACTGGTTTGCCCAAAAGCGCAGCCTGCAGTCCGACGGTAGACGTTTCGAGAATGACCTGATCCGCCGCATGGAGGCAAACCTCGATCGGGACGTCGCCAGGGCAGATGCTGCCCCGGTTCAACACTTGGCCAACCGGAACTACCGGCTTGTTCGGATGCTGCCTGACAAGGAACACGGTGTCAGGACGCGACGCGCAGTAGTCCTCAAGGAAAACGATCATTCTTGCTGTGTCCAGAAAGGGCTTTCCTATCATCGACACGGATGCTGACGGGCACGCCCACAGCAGCAGGCGCCGTTCTGGCCCGCACCCGAGCGCGCGCCGGAGCTGCGCCGCCGGCTCGCGGAAATCCACATCGAACAGCGCATCGAACGCCGGACTGCCTGTCACGTGAATGCTTCCGTCTTCAAAGCCGCCGGCGACGAGAAACCGTCCGACCGCATTCGCCATCACCGTAACATTGCGGGCGTAGCCAGGAGCGCAGATATAGGACGATTCGGTCTGCAGAAACAAGTCCGACACCGCGAGAGTCTTGACACCCTCACTGCGGGCCGCGCGCAGCAACGCAAGCTCGGATCGAGGACTGGTAGTCGTTACAACGAGATCCACCGGGTTCTCGCGAAGATGGCGCCGCATGGCCTCGATCGGCAAAAAGCACTTCCGGCCTTCGCGCAAGAACATCTCAGTCGCCGCGTTGACACCATGAGCCAACTCGAGATCGCGCAATCCGATCGCATAATAGGCCAGCGAATCCTGTTCCGTCACATCCGGATGCAGCGGACGCTCCAAAACGGGCCTTGCGCGCTCGCACCATGATATGTCCTCGGCTCGCAGCAGCGCACTGTAGCCAAGCGCATCGATTCCGGCCCGCCGGAATGCCGCGAGTGCCGTGGTGAAACCCAAAACCTGAAGAACGACATCATCGTGATCCGCCAGCGCACGGATAACCGGCATCAGGCTCTGAACATGACCGCCACCATAGCAGGCGAAAAGAATCCGAACCTTGCACCGGCCCATGAATCATCCGACCAGATTGTCATAGCGCAACACCACCGTATTGCCCAGCACGTCGTTCGCAGCAACAGCGATGGTCTCAACGTCTTCCCATGGCAGCGTATCGCCATGGAAGGCGTAGTACCAGATGCGCCCGGACGAATCAAAATCCAGATTGTCATGGATATAACGCCGGGAACGGGTCTTGATGGCAAGGAAGGGCTGCGGCCCGAATACTGAGCCCTGCTCGGTCACGATCTCCACATAAGACACATCCTTGCCCGGCTGTTCCGGCCGAAAATTCAATGACATCGCCAGCGGTGGCTGCTCGGCTTGCTCCGGAGCCAGCTGCGTACGAAATGCATCACGACAACTACTGTAGAAGAAGGGGATCTCGGGGTACTTCTGCGCCGCAACGCGGAGAAACCCGAACGCCGCCTCGACTTCCGGCACAAGGTCGCGCCAGTCATGGCTGCACAGTCCGAGCACCACCTGATCACCTTGCCGGGCTCGCTCGAATGCGATCTCCATCTCCATCTGGGTCATACGGGCGACACGACTGTTCAGGTTAAGGGCACGCCCGATCAAGCGACGGCAGGCGCCTGGAACCTGATAGTCATCGTGCGACGGATGATAGACGGACCAGTCGTGCGGCGCCTTTCGCCAATTTCCCGACCGTCCATTGCGAAAATCAATGGAAGCATCGATGTCTGCTGTGTCCGCAGTAGCCATGTTGGAGATGTCATACGGAATGAACTGCTCCAGAAACCAGTGGCTGTCCGGGCGCTCGGCCTGAAAACCGGCACGATAGGCAGCGGGGAAGAACCCGCGGTCAATGACACGGCGGCACAGTATCTGGTAGAGCTCGTCGCTTCTCAGATAGTGCGTTGCGCATCGATGGGCATCACGGTAGGTCGACATCGGATGGAAATGGAACTCCACCGTATCCCGCGCCCAGGGCTGGCGACGCACGAGCGCCGAGTAGTGATCATGGATATTGTGGTGGCCTATGTCCCGCTTGCGCGGATTCTCGAGGAATCCCACATGATCCATACAGAACCACGAATAGGTCCAGCCGTTCCCCGCGCTGTCGGGAAGTTGAAAACGAAGCTCGCGCGAACACGCGACCTCAAGCATCTGATCGATCTCTGTCCAGGTGCCGAGTGTATTGGCGCGATGACTGCGCAGCATTTCGCGCACCGCAGCAGTCCGCTCACCCAAATCAACCGCTCCGTCCTGCAGACGTCTGAGATTCGACGGTGTCGGCTCGATGCCTGTCACCCCGAACAGATCCCCAAGACGTTCGAACTTCGCTTCGATTGACTCATACAGCGGTCCTTCGGTGTCGATTGCATGGACAATGTGCACGGCCCCGCTCACGCAATACCCCCGACCTCGGCATTGAAACGCTCCGGAAAGACAATCTTCATCTCATGCTCGTAAGGATCCGTGCGATAGCCCTGCGCACCGCGCCCGGTCGTCAGCCACCCCCTGAACCGTTCGGCGAGGAAACCTTCCGAAACGAAATCATGCAGAGCGCTCCATTCCTGCCGATTCGGCGTGATGCCCGACGAGGCATATCCCATTCGCGAGAAATAGGGTTGCGAGATCATCTCGATGAATGCCGTCTCAGCGCGAGTGAGGTGCTCAGGCCATCGCGGTTTCGCATCGGGCAGCGCCTGATAGGTGGTTCCGAACGACGTGTTAGAAGCCCAGTCCTCGCCATCGGCGCGCAACGCGCCTGCGTCAACCATCGTCGGAGAATACTCAAGCTCGAGGAAATCACACATCGAACGCGCGTTCGATTCGGGATTGGCGGCAATATCCTCCGCGCGCACGACCAGCACCCGATCCGGGAAACGCAACAGCAGGGACTCGAGGCACTCCGCCGCGCCCCGGAAGTTGAACGCAGCATCGAGATACGAATGGCCTGGCTCGAACGTCATCAGCTTGTATGACACGGCCACATCACGCGGATCGCGAAAGATGTGAATGGCCTTTCCCGCCGGAAACATGTCGAGAAAGCGTTCGATATCCTCCCACTGCACCGCGAGCTTCTCAGCCCAGCGCACCGTTGGCGCGGCACCCATGCACAGCAGGTCACGCATAATGAGTTCATACATCAACGCATAGGATGGCTGCGCGGCAAGGGCTCCGTCCGCCAAGATCTCTTCGACGTTGATGGACAGCCCCCATCGCGTGTTGATGCGCGCATACGTATCCTTGACGAGAGCCACCCGGTTCTCGGGGATCGCCATGTCGCCATAACGTCCGGCGCAGAAACGCAGGAACTTGACCGTCGACGATGCGGCCCGAATTTCCGGGTGTGCCCCTAGCATGGCTGTCAGGAACGTGGTTCCCGAACGATATACGCCCGACACCATGATCGGACGAGTGCCGGGCACTTGTCCGAAAGGAAATGTCCGATTCATTCGTTTGAACTCGCTGCAAGAAAGGTTCTCGAGTGGGCGCGCGAGAACTCCGGAAAGAATTCACACGCCTCTCCACGTGTCAGCACCACCAGATACTCGTAGAAGCGCTCGGGCGACCCGGTCACGAAATCCGCCTTCGCAAAATCACCTCGCCGCGGAAAGCAGAGCAGAGCGTCGACCCGATGCCCCTGCGCCTTGAGCAGCGCAAGCATGTACAGCGTATCGGTGAAGTAGTTCGGATGGTTCTTGCGCCGGGCACCGGCTTCCGCGTCGAGCGCGGCCGTGTCGTCGTCGTGATAGTGATCGTGCTTCCCGGTGAAAAATATCCGTGCTCCTGGACGTGTCACTCGCAGGAATTCGCGCAGCGCGCGATTCTGGAAGGTGGCATCGAATGTCGCGATGCACGCCAGATTGTCGAATGTACCGTCGCCGAACGGCAGTGATTCTGCGGACGACTCGGAAATGCTGTCGATCCTTTCGTGCCCTAGCCAGGATTCGCGCGCGGCGTCGACCATGGCAGCCGATATATCCACCGCACTGAGCCTGAGACCGTGTTCGAGGTAAAGCGGAAACATGCGCCCCCACGCGCACCCGACTTCCAGCACGCTACCGGGATTGAAGCCGAACCTCTCGAAGAATTCGCGATAGATCTCGTCCCCTTCTGTATTGGCATCGCCTTCGATCACCTTACTGCTGCCGACGCCCGCCTCATCGACGCGTGACTTCCAGTAGCGGTAGTAGGAGTCGTTCCAGTACTGCTTGCGCGGATCTTCTTCGCTCATTGTCCCCATCCAAACATTCAACACGGCGGCGCCGGTCAGTCCTGCTTCCAGATCGGCTGACGCAAACGCCACTGATCTCCGTCCCGCAACCACAGGTGGGGCGTGCGAGCGTCCTCGATCACCTCGTCAAACTGGTCCAGTGTGATATCCATATACTCCAGACAGTCGGCCAGATACTGATGCGGGTACTCGCCGTCGAACCGCTTCACGAGCGCAACGCCCTCGTCACGCGTGATATCGCCATTCCTGATTTCCTGAGCGGAATCGTACGTCGCCCGTCCGATGCCGAACTTGATGTGTGCCGTGTAGTAATGCAGCCAGTCGATCTGGTCATCGAGCGAACTGTACTTGCTGTAACTACCTTCGGTACGGTGAACATTCGGGACGAAATCCGAGTTCTCGACGGCGAAGTAATAGGTTTCCTGCGGATGCCAACGCAGGTAGTACCCTAAGTAGTGCACCTCGGACCCGGTCTCGATCAGACGATTCGGGTCCACTGGCAGATAGGCCTCCAGATCGGCAATGGTGAATTTATAGCGATCCATCAGCTCAAGCGCACTGAGTCCGCCGAGATAAAGCTCTTCAAGACGCCCTTCCGCGCTGTAGTACTTCGGATCGCGGGTCGGCTTCTCGTTATCCACGATCGGATTTCCGTACTCCGCCTCGTTCTCACCGAAGATCACGAGAGGAATGTCGAGCAGCGCCGACATCTTGGGGGCGAGATTCTTCTGGCCCAGGATGAAAGGCTGGAACGGATGGCACAGATTCAGGAATGCCTGCTGCGTCAGTACCCGGTGAACCTTTCGGTTCTGATGGTATGTGTAGTTGGCGAACCCGGTGTCGAGCCACTTGTTGAAGTTGTACTGTCCGATGCCGGTATAGATTGCCGGCGGCCACGTGACAAGAATCGGGTTCATCCCGTACTTGTATTTGAGCAGGTGCGCAGCCATAACACTGTCTTTTCCGCCACTGCCGGGTACCACCACGTCATAGCGACCATCAGTCCTGCGGAACCTGTTGCAAAGGTCGATCAATTGCCGCTCCCGCTCGGCCCAGTCGATCCTCTTCTTCAGCTCCGCAAAATTACAGGCATCACACACGCCATCGTCATCGAACACAAGGGACTGCTTGAGTTGCCCCTTCACATTGCGGAACTCCACCGTGGATGCGGGCCGTTGATTGCTCATCGTGCATTTGCGGCAGAACTTGACCTTCAGCGGGAGTCCGTACTTTCCAAGCTTGGCATTCATGATGTGATCACAGATCGACGAAATTCTTGAGCAGGCGAATGCCGGCGTTCCGGCTCTTTTCTGGATGAAACTGAACTCCGAAAACCGAGCCCTTGGCAACGGCGGACACGAAGACGTGTCCGCCGTGAGTGGTGAGCCCGGCCACATCGGTGTAGTTCACGAACTCGTAGGAGTGCATGAAGTAAAACTCCGCCGTCGCGTCGATAGATGCAAACAACCTCGAATTGCCAATGTGGCGTACCGGCCGGAAACCGATGTGAGGAATCGCGGCCTTGCAGAGCACCTGTCTGACCTCACCCTCGATCAATCCGAACCCAGCCGTCTCGCCGAACTCGAACCCGATGTCTGCCAACATCTGCATGCCCAGGCAGATGCCGAGAACCGGCCGGTCTTCAGCCACGCGTTTCACCGCCTCGAACAGTCCTCGATCGTGAATCTGGCGCATGCCCTCGGCAAAACTGCCCACCCCCGGCAACACGACCCGGGACGATTCGAGTACGTCGTCCGGAGCATTGACGATCCGCACATCCGCGCCTGCTGCAACAAGTGCCTTGCGGATGCTCTCGATATTCCCGGCCGACCCGTAATCCACGACGCTGACATTTTTGGACATAGCATTCACCCCATGCCCTTCAGGGCCGTCTTGATATCGGAAATGCTGCACACTCCATAGTGCAGCACGCTGGACACTGCAACGGCATCCGGACGTGCGCGCTCCGCCATCCGAACGATATCCTCGAGGGAACCGGCGCCACTGGCCGCAATGATCGGCACCGAAACAGCTGTCTTCACCTGTTCGATCAACTCGACATCAAAGCCCCGTCGGCGCCCGTCACGATCGACAGACTGCACGAGAATCTCTCCTGCCCCGCGCTGCTGGGCCTCGCGCACCCACTCAATCACGTCCCGACCGCTGCGCTCTCTTCCGCAATCGGTGTAGCACTCCCAAGACGCACCCCAGTGCTTGGCCTCGACATTCAGCATCACGGCCTGCGACCCGAACATGCGCGCCGCCTGGTCGATGATATCCGGATCACGCTGCACCGCCTCCGTATTCAGCGCGACCTTGTCGGCGCCACAATGGAACAGGCGGGAAATGTCCTCGATGCTGCGAATGCCGCCACCTGCAGCGAACGGCACAAAGACATGTTCCGACGCGCTGCGAATCTGATCAAAAAGAATTTCCCGGCAATAAAGGGAAGCAACGATGTCAACGTACAAGATCTCGTCCGCCCCTTGCTCGTAGTAACGCCGTGCAAGCTCGGCCGGCTCACCGATCTTGCGCAAGCCCTCAAAATGGACCGGTTTCACTACATAAGGAGGCTTGACATCTAGTTTTGCGATCACTCTCATCGGGAGGTCTTTCGGGCGTATCCGGTCAGGGAGAACATTCAAGGCAGGCAGGACGCGATCGCGTCGTCACCCTGCGCCGAGGGTGAATCGGGCTCGGCTTCTGGTGAGAAGAGGCTTTTCGACAAAATGATGGAAAAGCATGGCAACCAGCAGGGACACGGCAATCACGACGATCGCCAGGGCAAAGCCGTGCTCCCGGGCAGGAAGGAAGGCTCGACCAATCGACGCGAAGCCCATCGCCGTCACCGCGTAGAAAATCACGGGGTGCAAAAGATAGAGACCATAGCTGGCGTCCCCCAGTCGCTTCGCGACAGAACGGATGATACCGCTGGTGGGCAAGCGACTCCATGCAGCAACGACCAGCACCGTCAGCACCGCTCGCCCCCCCCCTTGCCATCCGGTCAACAGCTCACTCTGCGACTGTCCACTGTCGTGGAACAAACAAAAAAACAGCAATAGAGCCGGCACCCACGCCCAGACGGGCCACTCCCGCAGCGAGCCGGAACGAAGCCAAGCGCCGACGACGCATCCCCCCGAAAAATAGGCAATGAAGGCGGAGAACTGCGTGTATGCGAAGACTCGATCGGGAAAGTTCGCCTGGCCAAGATCAAGCACACCATGAACGAAGGAAACCTGTACGGCGAACGCCCCGCCCAGCAGGCAAACCATCCTTGCGGTGCTGGACGCACCAGAGCGAAGGAACAGCAGGAAGACCGGAAACAATAGATAGAACAGAAACTCGATGCCTAGCGACCAGCCGCCGATTACGAGCGACGTCGAGCCCGGATTGCCCAGCCCGAAAAGCATCGTGAGATTGGACCAAAGCGCGGTCAGCTTGAGCACGACGGCTTCGCTGTCGCGCGCCACGAAACGATACGCCATTGCCACCACGAGTACGGCGATGTAAAGCGGGGCCAGGCGTACAAAACGCAACGCGATGAAGGCGGCAAAGTCATCAAGCGTCCGCACCTTTCGGACGTAGGCGAAAGTAATGCTCGCTCCCGACAAGGCAAAGAACACATAGACCGCATAGAGGCCGATCGCGTCGAGCCTGGCCAGAGACTGCCAGTTGAGCAGGTGATACACGGCAACTCCGATGGCGCAGCCACCCCGCAACAAGTCGAGCGCGTGCATGCGGCCCTGATCGGGCGCACGCACCTCCGGTGGCCCACCCGCACGTCCCTGCGAACCGTAATCGCTGAAAGCCCCTGCCATCTCGCTAGAAACTCCCCTTGCCCAGAACCTGGCGCACGGTCATGAGCAGTATCCTGAAATCGAGCCAGATCGTGTGTGTACGTACATACTGCAGATCCAGATTGAGGCGCTGACCGGCCCGCGCCTCAGACCTCAACGTCGCCTGCGCAAGACCAGTGATACCCGGGCGCACCGATACCCGCTCTGCCCACTGCTCGTCCGTATAAAGCGGGCGCTGGGCCGGCACGTCCGGCCGCGGGCCGACGAGACTCATGTGACCCAGCACGACGTTCAGAAGCTGCGGAAGCTCATCCAGGCTGGTCTTGCGCAGCCAGCGCCCGGAGCGGGTGATACGCCGATCCTCCTTCTGAGTCTGATAGCCGCCAACACTGTCCGCGTCCACCACCATGCTGCGGAACTTGTACATACCGAACGGACGCCCATGGCGCCCAACCCGTGTCTGGCGATAGAAGATTGGCCCCGGACTATCCAGGCGAACCACCAATGCCAGCACCGTCAGCAAGGGCGCCAGCGCGAACAGCGCGAACAATCCAGTAAACAGGTCGAAAAGTCGCTTGGTCATCACGAGGGGCTCAACCCCCGCCGACTCTGGAATCGGAAGCGACTCCAAGAGCCGCGAAATCCAGGGATGGAACCTCGCGCAATCCAGCGACTTCAGAGTCCATGAAGAGGCGCGCCCACAGTTCCACGGCAATCAGAGCCCGCAGTTCACGCGTTCGGTCCTTCTGGCCAAACCGATGCTCGGCAATCATGCCCGCCACGACATCACGATCAAACAGAGCGCGGTCCGACGTGCGTTCGCCGAGCAGAATGTCGTCCACGAAGCCCGACAGCCGGTCGCGAAACCACTCGCCGACCGGGACAGTGAACATCTGCTTGCGTCGATAAGCCAGATCCTCCCCGATCAACGGCGCAACGGCTTTCTTGTATATGTACTTGGTCTCGCCATCTTTGAGCTTGAGCCCTCCCGGTATCCGGAAGGCCAGCTCCATCATGCGGTAGTCGAGAAAGGGGGTCCGCGCCTCGAGCGATACCGCCATGCCCATGCGATCAGGCTTGACAAGATTGTTGCCGGCAAGCAGCAGCTGCATGTCCAGATAGAGTGCCTGATTGATGCGATCCATATGTGCACATTCGTCGAACAGCGGCGCGGTGACGGCATGCGAATCAACACCATGCAGGGCGGCACGCAGCGATGTTCCGTAGAGGCATCGCTTCTCGTTCTCGCCGAACAACGTGAGGTTGCCGTGGTACGCCGAGCGAAACTCCGCGCCTGGCATACCGTCCGCATCGCTCGCAAAGAACTTTTTGTACTTCTCATATCCTGCAAACAGCTCGTCGCCGCCGTCGCCGGTCAGCACAACCTTCACTTCACGTGCCGCGAGCTGCGATACGCGATAGGTCGGCAGAAAAGACACATCGCCATGCGGCTGGTCGCAGTGCCATATCGCGAGCGGCCAGAGGTCGAGCATATTGGAATCGACCTTCTGGGCAACGTGCCTCGTACCGAACAGACGAGCAGCCTGCTCGGCATACGGACTCTCATCGAAACGTGCCTCGTGAAAGCCAATGGCATAGGTATTCACGGGCTCGTCAAGATGGCGGCTCATCCTGCCGACCACGCTTGTCGAATCAACACCTCCGCTCAGGAAAGCGCCAAAGGGCACATCGGAGCGCAGGCGCAGGCGTACCGCGTCGTCGAGCGTTTCGTTGAACATCACCATCCATTCGGATTCCGGCCGCGACTCGACACGCTGATCCGCAAGGGACCACCACCGCACATCTTCGACGCCGGAACGGTCGATACGCAGGTAATGACCTGGTTCAAGGTGCCGGATGCCATCGAACATCGTGCGCGGAGGCGGCACGTAGTTGAAGGTCAGGAAATGGTGCAGTGCTTCGTGATCCATCCGGCGCGGCACACCAGCCGCGAGCAGCGACTTGATCTCGGAGGCGAAGTACATCCGATTGCCATCGTCATGGATGTACAACGGTTTGACGCCGATCCGGTCTCGCACCAGGAAAAGCGAGTCGATGCCTGCGTCGTAGATGGCGAAGGCGAACATTCCGTTCAGCCTGGAAATGAAGTCCAGCCCCTCAGATTCATACAGACGCAACAGCACCTCGGTATCCGAGTGGGTGCGACATGCGTACGGGCCGCCGCTAAGTTCGGCAGCGAGTTCAACGTGGTTGAAAATTTCGCCGTTCTGCACGACAGCGATCCGGCCGTCATCCGAAATGAACGGCTGGTGACCGCCGGCCACGTCGATGATGGACAGGCGGCGGTTGCCGATGGCAACCCCTTCGGCGCAATGCAGCCCGAGATCATCCGGTCCGCGATGCCAAAGCATGCGCCCCATGGCAGCAAGAAGCGGTTCTTCCGCAGTTACCCTGCTCCGGTCGAAATAGCCAAATATTCCGCACATCTGTTCAGCATTCCTCAGGGGTATTGTTTCGTTAGCACATCACACTTGGCTCGGCTCAACGGCTTCGTTCGGCGAGCGTTGCAACGATGCGTCTCACCTCGCCCTGGTTGGCCGCCAACTCGGCTTCACCGGCGCCCAGGTAGGCAGCGTACGCGGACCTCAGACGCATCACCTCGCGCGCAAAATCCATCTCGCCCTTCATGACGTCAAGCGTTGCCGCCTGCCGGTGAAAGGTCCGGGACAGGATGACGGACGTCGACCCCAAACGAACGTGCTCGCCAAGAATGCGCTCGGCGGGCAACAGCCCCTCTCCGACCCGAGCCACACCGCCGAAGCCGAAGGGCTTACCTGCAGCCTTGAGCTGCTCGGCGGCCCGATCAAGCATGCCATTGGCCAGCGGTTCGAACATGAAGCGCAATCCGAGAGACAGATGCAAGTCATTCAGACCGATGAACACTTCACCCACGCCATCCACCCGGGATACCTCGGACAAACAGTCAAATGCCTCGGCGGTCTCGACGAGCGGCACCACTGGCACCCGACCCCGCACGCTACGGCAGAAGGCCTCCAGCTCCGTCGTCTCACGGAACATGGGCAGCATCAGGAGATCGGCGCCCCTCGCCAGCGCATCCTCTACCTCGTCCGTAGATCCGTCATGCCAGGGATTGAGGCGGACCAGCAACTCCGTGTCTCCGATGGCCTCGCGCACACGCGAAATATCTTCGGGCGCATGCCGCGACATCCACGTATCCAGATGGCCCTGGCGAGCGGCCTTGCCCATATGTTCAAGGTCGACGAAAACACGGTTCACACCGTGAAGCGCGACATAACGTGCAACGTCGGGCTGGTTGACGATCATCATCAGTTGAATCATCTGGCGCCTTCTTTTCCTCGCGACATCAATTGCCTCCACAGACCCGGATTGCATCCGGCAGCCACGACTGCGAAACCGGCAAACGCCGCGGCAGCCCAGCCGGCTCGCGTCCAGAACTCCGTACTTATCGAATCACCGACCAACGCGATAGCCGCCGCCGCAAGGACGGGCCACAGCAGACTCATTCTGGCGCCGCCCAGAACCCTTTCAGTCAACCCGCTGCCGAAACGCGCGACCGCAGCGGCCTGTCGGGCCATCGCAACAGCGCCGATGACATAAACCCCCACATAAACCGCCATCACACCCCGCACCCCTGTCTGCGCAAGCGCCAGTGGCGAGAACATCAGCGTTGCCAGCAGCATCAGCAGGGCGACCTTGAGCAGCGGCCGCATCGCACCCGCCGCCGCAAAGGCCGTGCCGTAGATGGAGAGCGCGGCCTGAAAGGGCAGCGACAAGAAAGCAATGGTTACCAGATCAGCCAGCAGGGATGTCTGGACGGGCGTAAAGGCCGCTCCGAAAAACGCAAGTCCGACCAGCACATCGGGGAAAAAAACTGCCGGAACCACGATCGCCACCGACGCCCAGACAACAGCCTTCAGGGCCACGAGCAGTGCCGGCCGTGCGCCGCCATAACCACCCGTTTCAAAGTCCCCGGCTATCCTGGGCAGCAGTACCGTACCGATCGCGCCGATCAGCACGCCCATCGGCAGATCAACGAGCTTGCTTGCGTAATTGAACAGCGAAAGTGCGCCCGCATCATGAAAGGATGAAATTGCACGGGATATCGGCGACAAAGCAACCAGAACGGTGACGAAGCTGAACGTACCGGCAAACTGTTTCAGCAGGCCCGCCATGCGTGGCGCATTCGCAAGCCCCACACGCCCGAACACGGGCCAGGCATCGACGCCCTGGACCGTCAATCGGAGCAGAGCGCCCACCGCCACGCCCACGGCGATCGCGAACGCAATCGACCCCTTCCCGGCCAGCGCGACACAGACGATCACCATCCCATTGAAGAAGAGCGTCCCCCCTGCCCCGACCGCAAACCGGCCATGGGCGTTGAGAAAAGCGACAACCACGCCCGAAAGCGCCGACAGGGGGAGAGCCAGCAGCATCACCAGGAAGGACGGAATGTTCGCCGCGCGAACGCCCTCTGACAAGCCGGGGGCGAGCAGCCCGAGTACCAACGGCGCGGCCAGACCCAGCACGATCGCGAGCAGGACGAAGCCTCCTCCAATCCACAGCATCGCGCGGATGAACAAGGCAGCATCCTCGCCACGCGGACTGCGCCGGAATGCAGGCACCAGCGTTGCCGCCAACCCGCCGCCTAGCAGCAGGCTCACCATCAGATCCGGAAACGTCAGCAAGACGATGGCGACGTCGGTCGCCTCGGTTGCTCCACCCTGCGCGGCTATCATCCACTCTCGCACAAATCCGCTGAAACGCCCGACAAGCACCAATGCCGCAACGAGCAGGGTATTCCGGACCGTCGAACGCGCTGTCGTTTCAACACACGCCGGTTCGGCAGGATTGACCTTCATCGAGGATATGATTTCAGAGTAACGGGAACGGTCGCTACCACCGACAGGGCGGTGGACAACGCAGGAAGGTGCCGCGCGCCTGCCTGCAGTGGGGCGGCAGGCGCAATGGTATCAGGATGGGTATCAAACGTGATCGGAGCGGCCGAAAAGGCACCTCGTGTATCCGCGCTCGATGACTTTGGTACCCTGCTGCGGCCCCTCTGAACAGACCGGCTCACCACGGCCGCGCATGATTCCGCCCAATGCACTTTCTTTATTCGACTCTCTGGCTGCTCGTACTGCCGTTCGCCGCACTCAAGCTATGGTGGCGCTCTCGAAGGGAATCCGGCTATTCAACGAAGCCGGGCGAGAGGCTCGGGCTCGCAGCATCCGTGGCAACCGTACCCACTCTCTGGATCCACGCCGTATCGGTCGGCGAGACACGAGCCGCAGCCCCGCTGATTGCCGCACTGCGCGCGCGCCACCCGCACCACCGCATCCTTGTCACCCACATGACCGCCACCGGGCGGACCACGGCGCGTGGGCTGTACGGAGAATTCGCCGAACTGGCGTGGCTGCCCTGGGATCTGCCCTGGGCACAGCGTGCGTTCCTGCGCCGCTGGAAACCGGCTCTGGGCATCGTCATGGAAACAGAGATCTGGCCGAACCTGCTGCGCGAAGCCCGCCGCGCGGGCGTGCCCATGGTGCTTGCAAACGCACGCCTTTCGGCGCGCTCGGCGATGCGCTATGCGCGGCTCGACGGATTCGTCCGGAACGTACTGGCGGACTTCACTGCCATCGGCGCACAAACCGGCGATGACGGCGCCCGCTTCCGCTCGCTCGGCGCACAGCAGGTATCGGTGACCGGCAACCTGAAATTCGACATCTGTGCACCCGCCGCGCAGATCGCACTTGGCACGCGCTGGCATCAGGCGATCGGCGCCCGACAGGTTCTGCTGCTGGCCAGCACGCGCGACGGCGAAGAAGCGCTGTTGCTCGATGCGCTGCTGGCGGCGATTCCGCCCGACGTACTGATCGCGCTGGTGCCACGTCACCCGCAGCGTTTCGACGAGGTCGCCACGCTGATCGCCTCGCGCGGACTCGGCCTGTGCCGTCGCAGCGAGGGCCGCTGGCCGACCACAGATACGCGTATCTGGCTGGGTGACGCGATGGGCGAAATGTTCGCCTGGTACAGGCTGGCCGATCTGGCGTTGATCGGTGGCAGCTGGCTACCGCTGGGCGGTCAGAACCTGATTGAAGCCTGCTCAGTCGGTTGCCCGGTACTTTCCGGGCCGCACACCTTCAATTTTGAGCAAGCCACCGAGGATGCAATCGCCGCTGGCGCCGCGTTGCGGGTCGATGATGCAACGGCTGCAGCAGCCGAAGCCCGCCGGCTGCTGGCGGAACCGGCCACGCTAGGTACCATGGGCGAAGCGGGAAGAGCGTATGCGCAGGCCCATCGCGGCGCAACCGCGCGCACGATGGCGCTGTCATAGGTTTCGCCCGGACGATCAGCGATCTTGAGTTTCAGCCCGTTCAGATGGCCGCGGATCAGTTCGAAATCGTCCTGCGCCACCGCGATCCGGGCAACTTCGGCCCGATCGGGGGTGACATAGCCGATCAGGTCGCCCTTGCGCACGAAACGGCCAGGCAGGTCCAGCGCGGGTGCCGCGGCCAGGACAAAGCGCCCGTGCGCGTTGGCCTCGATAGCGAGATCGCCCAGTCGCCGTTCCTGCACCGCCAGCCGCTCCATCGCTTCGGCCAGTTCCAGCTGGCTGACCTCGCGCGCCACGCGGTCGCCGCCCGCCTCGCCCGCGCCCACGCGAAGCTCCGCATCGGCGCGCGACTGCAATTCGCGCGCGCGCCAGCGCAGCTGCTCGACCTCGGCTGCCAATATCGGATGCTCGG
>JAHJHI010000007.1 GCA_018824085.1 Gammaproteobacteria bacterium
AGGCCGTTTGAACCCCTCATCAGACCTCCAACGGGCGTTTCCTGGACCGCTTTGGCACGGAAACCGCCAAATCGACTGTGCCGACAACGCCATTCGCGTCAAACCGCCAAGCTAAAACGCTCTGCCGCGCAGACTCCTAGCGTGCCTGCAGCGCCGACGCGGTGCAGCGCACGTGCTCGACCGAGAACTGCCCCCCGTGCGGGCGCAGCGCGCAGGCTGACAGCACGTAGTCGGGCGTGGACCAGCAGCACAGTTCGTGTGGCTCGACATCGCTGCCGCTCAGCGCGAGCGCCCCGCCGCCGGCATCCAGCGCCAGCGACGCGAGCGGCCTGCCCAGCCCTTCCCCGGTCGCCTTCACATATGCTTCCTTCGCCGTCCAGTGGATGAGGAAGGCGCGCACCTGATCGTATTCGGATGCCACGCGCGCGCGCTCCTGCCCGGTCAGCGCCGCCTGCATCACGTGCGGCAGCGACACGCGCAGCCGCAGCGATTCGATATCCACGCCGACCGGCGCGCCGCCGGACGCAACGAAGGCGACGTGGCTGTCGCTGTGACTCAGGTTGAACGCCAGCGCCTGTCCGTCCAGCATCGGCTTGCCGCGCGCGTCGCGCGTCAGCTTCGGCGCCTGGCCCAGCAGTTCGCGCAGCGCCAGGCGCTTGAGCGCATGCGCGACGATGTGGGCGTGCCGGCTTTGCGGGCGGATGATGCGGCGCCCGCGTGCGCGCTCGTCCAGCGCCAGCACCGCGCGTTCGAGCATGTGCAGTTGCGTCGCGTCGTGGTCATCGACCGCCGCGACATAGACCCGGATGCTGCCGGGCAGCATGACGCCCCGTGTCACGCCACGGCTGCGCACAGCCCCGGTCCGGCCAGTTCGTGCAGCAGGTCCGCCACGCTGTCCCGCGCCGTTTCGACAAAGAAGTGACCGCCCGGGCACATGCGCATCTCGAAGCGGCCGGCGCACTCCTGCTGCCAGCCGAGCAGCCCTTCCAGCGGCACGCGCTCGTCGTCAAAGCCGCCGAGCGCGACGATGTCGATGTCCAGCGCCGGCTCCGCGCGGTAGTCGTAGCCGGCGATCATCGCCAGATCCTGCTGCAGGATGGGCAGCATCATGTCCACCATCGCGTCGTTGCCCAGCACGCTGTCCGGCGTGCCGCCGAGATCGCGCAGATACGCCACCAGATCTTCGCGCCCGAAGCGCGGCAGCCCGAAACTGCGCGGTCGCGACGGCGCGATGCGCCCGGACATCAGCGCGCGCGGCGGCATCGTCAGCGCGCGCCGGCGCAGCGCGCGCAGCAATTCGAACGCAATGAGCGCGCCCAGACTGTGCCCGAACACGAGATCGGGCTGCAGGCCTTCATGCTGCAGCGTGCTGGCCAGACCGTCGGCCAGCGCCAGCAGCGATGCCGGCGCCGGCTGGCCATAGCAGCGTCCGCGGCCCGGCAGTTCCAGCGCATGCAGGCTCACGCGCCCGCTCAGCAGCGGCTTCCACGCGAAGTAGGACTGCGCGCTGCCGCCGGCGTACGGTATGGCGAGCACCGACGGCGCACCGGCGCCGCCGTCGCAGATGCGCACCAGGCGGCCGCTGCCCTCAGGCGGCATCGAGCACCGCCGCCGGACGCAGCGGCTGCAGTTCGCCCTGCTGGAAGAGCGCCTTCATCAGGCTGCGCTGCACCTTGCCGCTCGTCGTCTTGCGCAGCGTGGCCGGCGGAATGAACACCACCTCGGCAATGGCCACGCCGTGCTCCTCGGACACCGCGCGCCGCACCTGCTGGCGCAGCGTTTTCTCCATTTCGGGCAGCGCGCGCTTGAGCTCGCGATCCGCTTCGATCACGGCGACCAGCCTGCGCTGTTCGCCGCGGTCGTCCTCGAACACCGCGCAGCTCTGCGGCTTGATCAGCGGATGCGATTCGACGACGGTGTATTCGACGTCTTCCGGATGCAGGTTGCGCCCGTCGACGATGAGCAGGTCCTTGAGCCGGCCGCAGATGTAGATCTGGCCGTCCGCGGCGCCGACGAAGCCGACGTCTCCGGTACGCATGAAGTGGCGCCCCGGCTCGCCGGCGATCTGCGCACGGAAGGTGGCGTCGCTGGCCTGCGGCAGATTCCAGTAGCCCAGCGCATTGGTGTCGCCCGACACCCAGATTTCGCCCAGCTCGTCGTGTCCGCGCCGCACGCCGCTTTGCGGGTCGACGATGGCGACGTCGATCTCGTCCGACGGCAGCCCGCAGCCGATCACCGTGCGCGCGCCCTCGCCTTCGACGTCGACGATGCGCCCCTGCGTTTCGGCAACGCGCGCATCGATGGCACGACGGCGCGGCGCCTGCCCGACCGGGCCGCCGGACACGAACAGCGTCGCTTCGGCCAGGCCGTAGCACGGCAGCATCGTTCCCGACGCAAAGCCGAGCGGTGCGAAGGTACTCGAGAAGCGATCCAGCGTGCCGCCGCGCACGACATCGGCGCCGTTGAGCGCGATGCGCCAGGACGACAGGTCGCAGTCCGCCAGCTTGCCCGCCATGTAGCGCTGCACGCACAGTTCGTAGGCGAAGTTCGGCCCGCCGGCCAGCACCGCGCGGTAGCGCGAGATCGCGTCGAGCCAGATCAACGGCTGGCGCACGAAGGTGTTCGGCCCCATCAGCACGGTCTCGTTGCCCAGCATGACCGGCAGCAGCTGGCCGAGGATGAGGCCCATGTCGTGGTGATGGGGCTGCCAGAACACCGTGTTGGACGTGTGGTCCAGCCCCCACGCGTTGCGCATCATGCGCAGGTTGGTCGTGATGTTGTGCTGGCTCACCATGACGCCCTTCGGATGCGAGGTGGAGCCCGATGTGTATTGCAGGAAGGCGAGCGTGTCGCCGGCAACCGGCGCGTCGTCGAAGCGGCCGTCGGGCCCGGCATCGCGCAGCACATCGGTGGCCAGCCAGTCGATGGCCGGGCCGCCGTCCGCCGACAGGATGTCGCGCAGGCCCGCTTCCTGCGCCGCCGTCGTCAGTGCGCGCGCGCAGCCGCAGTCATTCAGGATGCGCTGGCAGCGATCCACGCGGCGCCTGCTCGGCAGGTTCAGCGGCACCGCGACCCGGCGCGCCAGCAGGCAGGCAAGGAAGGCGACGATGAAATCCAGCCCGGCCGGATAGAACAGCGCGATGCGTTCGCCCTCGTCGCCCTGCGCCGCGATCACGCCGGCCAGTGCGCGCACGCGCGCCCAGGCCACGCCGTAGCTCAGCACGTCCTCTTCGCGCCCCTGCTCGTCGAGAAAGCGGAACAGCACGCGCGCCGGATGTGCGGCGGCACGCCGGGCCAGGATGCCGGTCACCGGCAGCGCGGCTGCCGTGTCGTACAGCGCCGCGGCTGCGGCGTCGGTCAGCAGGCGTTCACTCATGTCAGGCCTCCCCGCCCACCGGCAGTGCCTGCCCGACGCGCTGCAACACGACGGCAGCCAGCTCGCGCACGGTCGGAAACTGGAACACCAGCGTCGGTGCCAGCGCGACGCCGAAGCGGTCTTCGAGCGAGCCGACGAGGTCGACCGCCTGCATGGAACCCAGGCCGTAGCTGCCCAGATTCTCGTCCGGTTCAACTTCGTATTCGGGCACGCCGGTACGTTCGACGATGAAGGCGGTAATCCAGTCGGCGATTTCTTGATGCTTGAACATGGGCGTCATCCGTGAGGGTGGGGTTGGAAGGAAGTCGGGTCTTGCGGCGCCGGCGGAGCACCCGCGCCGGCCGCCGCAACAAGGGTTTCGAGCGCCGCGCGCACCTGCCGGCGCAGCGCGCGCGGCCCGCTCGCCAGCGTCAGCGCGGGCCAGTCCGCGCCGCGCGCCCGCATGGCGTCACGCCCGCGCTGCCACAGTGCGAGCCAGTGCGCCGCATTCAGCGTGGGGGCGTGATAGGCGGCGAACAGGTCGCGCACCAGCATGCTGTCGGCACTGTTCAGGGGTACCGGCGGCGGCGCGAATTCCGGCCATGCGGCGAGCGCGGCCGGCGCGCTCTGCGGGCGCACCCGGTGCGCCGTGCGTATTTCCTCGATCATCGGCCCGAGTACCGGCGCCGGTCCGATCTCGACGAATTCGCCGACGCCGGCGTCGAGCATCGTGTGCACCGACTGCATCCAGCGTACCGGGCTGTACAGGTGCGCCGCCATGACGTCGGGCAGGCTTGCGTCATGCGCTCGCGCCGTCACGTTGGCGACGACCGGAATGCGCGGCGCATTGAACCTCACGTCACGCAGCGCCTGCGCGAAGCTGGCCGCCGCAGGCTTCATGTGGCGCGAATGGAAGGCACCGCTCACGCGCAGCCGTACCGCGCGCGTGCCCGCTTCGCGGCAGCGTTCGACGAAGGTGTCGATCTCGCCGGTCAGGCCGGCGACGATGGTCTGCGTCGGGCTGTTCTCGTTGGCGACTTCCAGCCCGTCGCAACCGGTGCTTGCGATCAGTCGCGCCACACCGGCGCTGTCCGGGCCGATGACGGCAGCCATCGCGCCGTCCCGTATCGTCGACATGATGCGGGCGCGCACGTCGACGAGGCGCAGCGCGTCCGTGAAGTCGAGTACGCCGGAGGCCGCCAGCGCGGCGAATTCGCCGATGCTGTGCCCGGCCAGCATGGCCGGTGCGCCGAAGCGGTGCTCGTGGTCGAGATAGCCGAGGTAGCTCACCATGAACAGCGCCGGCTGCGTGTAGCGGGTATCGATGAGCTTGTCGGCACCGTCGGTGCACAACGCATGCAGCGAAAACCCGAGCAGTGCATCCGCCTGCTCGACGAGGCGCGGATAGCGCTCGAACAGCTCCACGCCCATGCCCTTGCGCTGCGCGCCCTGCCCCGGGAAGACGACGGCCCTCATGATGCGGCCCCCGCCAGCGAGGTCGTCATGCCCGGCGCGTCGCTCGCCGGCTGCAGCCAGGGCGCGGCACGGACTTCCAGTTCATCGACCTGCAGCACGAGCCGCCCGCCCGACCACGCCCAGGCCTCGGCCCGTGCGCGCAAGGCGTCGAAGCGCACGCGGATCTTCTGCACCGGCCCCGGCGCGCCGGCCCACACGACGCGCGCGGCGCGGAACGGCAGCAGCGTGGCGTCCCCGGCACAATCGCGGAACAGCCACTGCAACGCCTCGGCGAACGCAACGTTCCAGTGCGTCCAGAGCATGGCGTCGTCGCCGGTCGGCGCCGCCATTGCGGAAAAATCGATGACGACGTCGAAACGTTCGCCACGACAGCGCATGCGCGCATCGGACTGCCAGTGCGCGAGCCCGCCGTCGAGCAGCGCGTGCGGCTCGGCGTCCGGCACAGCGCGCAGCGGCGCGGCCGTGCCGACGCGCGCGACGCGCAGCACCCCGGCCATCGCAGCACCGGCACGGTAGGCGAGGCCCGTGTCGTCGCAGTGCGCCACCAGCCGCGCCTGCGCCGCCGCGCCGGCGCCCCAGGCCACGCTCCCGAATGCCACGCCATCACGCGCGAACGGCGCGCCGCAGTGCGCCGGCCAGGGCAGCACCGTGGGCAGGCGGGCCGGTGGCGTGCGCAGGCGCGCCGTCCACGGCTCGCACAGCAACGCGACCGGCCATTCACGCGGCGGCGCGCCGCCGCCTTCGCTTGCGAGCGGCCGCGCGGGCACGTCGTCGCGCGCCTTGAACCAGACGCGGTCCAGGCGAAACGGCAGGGTCGGCATCGGTACGCGCGGCTGCCCGGCGCACCGCTCGTAGCGCAGCGCCAGCGCGTCGCCCATGCTGCTGAAGGCCGCGCATCCGCGCAGCCAGTCGGCGAGTGCGTCGGCGTCGTGCCAGTCCGGCGGTGACAGCGCGAGACCGGGGTCCTTCGCGCCGAGTGCCAGCACCGCGCGCGCGCCCGCAGTCCGTGCGGTGAGCACCTGTGCCAGTTGCGCCGCCAGATCGCTGAAGCTGTCGCAGGCGATGGCGAGCCGCCGCGCCTGCACTTCGCGCCCGAGGAAGAGCGAGGCGGCCACGCTGCGCAGCGACGGCGCGGCCACCCGGCGCGACACGCTGGCCCGCGCGCTCAGCCTCGGCGTGCCGGTGTCCGGAGGCGGCAGCACGGCACTGAACGCACACACCACGTCGCTCCAGCACAGGCAGTCACGCAAATCGATGCCGGCCGGATCAAGGCCGAGCGCGTCCGCCAGCGCCGCCACGCGCGATGCGAGCCGTGCCGCGTCGATCCCCAGCGCCTGCCAGCTTGCGTCGAGATCCGGCATGCCGGCGTTCTCGCCCGCGCCGCCGGACAGGCGGTGCAGCGCGCACAGCACCTGCGGATGCGCGCCCGGATGAAGGTAGTCCAGCAGTTGCGCGGCGCGCGCGAACAGGCCGTCCTCGTCGCGCGCCGACAGCAGCACGATTTCGGCTTCGCGTGCTCCGGCGTCCGGCGTCGCGGGCGCGTCGTGCGACTGCAGCACGACGTGCGCATTGACGCCCCCGAAACCGAACGAGCTGACACCGGCCACGCGACACTGCGCATCGCCCGGCCAGGGCAGCGGCTCGCCGACGATGTGCAGCGGCGTACCGGCGAGTTCCAGCTGCGGGTTCGCTTGCGTGAATGCCGGATTGCCCGGAATGAGGCGGTGGCGCAGCGCCAGCACGGATTTGATGAAGCCGGCGATGCCGGCGGCCGCTTCCAGATGGCCGATGCGTCCCTTGAGCGCGCCCAGATGCAGCGTGCCGGCGGGCGCGCACTGCGCGTCGGCGGCGCGGCTCAGGCGCAGCGCCTCGCCCAGTCCGGCGATTTCGATCGGGTCGCCGAGCGGCGTGCCGGTGCCATGCGTTTCGATGTGCGCGAGCTGCTGAACGGCCGGTCCGGCCGCCTGCCAGGCGCACGCCAGCACGTCGGCCTGGCCGCGAAAGCTGGGCGCGGTCAGGCTGTGCGCGCGACCGCCGTGGTTCTCGGCACTCGCCAGCACGCGCGCGTGAATGTAGTCGCCGTCGCGCAGCGCGTCGTCCAGGCGCTTGAGCACGACCACCCCCACGCCCTCGCCGCGCACATAGCCGTCGGCGTCGGCGTCGAACGGACGGCAGCGCCCGGACGTGCTGAGCATGCCGGCCTGGCTGAAGGCGACGTGCAGTTCCGGCGACAGCATCAGGCTGATGCCGCCGGCCACCGCCAGTTCGCACTGGCCCAGACGCAGTTGCTCGATGGCGCGGTGCACGGCGACCAGCGAACCCGAGCACGCGGTATCGACGATCTGGCTCGGTCCGCGCAGGTTCAGTGCGTAGGACACGCGGTTCGCAACCAGCGTGAGCGCCATGCCGGTCGCGCGGTAGGCGTCGTTGTCGCAGCGCGCCTCGCGCATCAGCGACGTGTATTCGGCATTGCCCACGCCGGCGAACACGCCGACGCGCCGTCCCGACAGGCTGCGCGGATTGATGCCGGCGTCTTCCAGCGCGCTCCATACCGACTGCAGGAAGAGGCGCTGCATGGGGTCCATCGCCTCGGCCTCGCGCGGCGCGATGCCGAAATGACGCTGGTCGAAGCAATCGACGTGGTCGATGAAGCCGCCGACACCGGAATAGCTGGTGTTCGGCCCGCCCCCCGGTGGCGCGTAGATCTGCTCGCAGTCCCAGCGCGCCGGCGGCACGCCGGCTATCGCCGTGCCGGTGCCGAGCAGGCTGTCCCAGAACCCGGCCACGTCGGGCGCGCCGGGCAGGCGCGCCGCCATGCCGACGACGGCGATGGCGTCCTGTTGGCGGGTTGGCAGGTGCGACGTCATCGGCGCACCCATCACGCAGCCGACGCGGCGGGCGCGAATTCCCGCTCTGCCGCTTCGCCGCCGGCAGGCGCCGCGATCGTGCGGCCAGCGGCCGGGCACGGCAGCGCCAGACCGCCCTTCTGCGCACGGGCACGCCCGCGCTTGTGCTCTTTCGCGAGCTCGTGCATGTAGGTCGGCCCGTGCATTTCGTAGTTGTTGCGCAAGGTGGCGAGGAACTCGCGCTTGATGACGCGCTGTTCGCGCTCGATGTCGCGCCGCTGCTCGCTCAGTGCCGGCAGCTTGTAGAAGCCGGCGAAATGCTCGGCCACCATTTTCGACTGCGCTTCCATCATGTCGAGGAAGCCCCAGGTCACCGCCTGGAACAGGCCGATGAAGGCGAGGTCGTCCATGCCCGGCACGAAGATGCGCTTGTACATCGGCACCTTGTTGTCCTCGGTCTTCAGCAGCGCGCTGTCGAGGAAGGGGAAGGTCGTCTTGAAGCCGGTGGAATAGACGATGGCGTCGACCACGCGCTGGCTGCCGTCGGCAAAGGTCACCGTGCGTCCGTCGATCCGCTTGACCTCCGGCACGATCTTCAGCTTGCCGTCACCGATGCGGTTGGCGAAGTTCTCCGACAGCGTGGGCAGGCTGGACATCATCAGGTGGTCCGGCTTGGGCATGCCCATGTTCTTGCGCTTGGCGATGAGCGCCTTGTACATGCCGGTATGCACGAGATTGAACAGCGGATACGGCAGCAGCTTCTTGAACCACCAGTCGTTCAGGAAGGCCATCGCACGGTCCATGCGGATGCCGAACAGGTAGTGCGGCAGCACATACACGCCGCGCCGCAGCGAGATGCAGGTCGATTTCGCTGCGTGGCTGATGTCGACCGCCACCTGCGAGCCGCTGTTGCCGACGCCGACCACCAGCACGTCCTTGTCGCGATAGTTCTCGCGGTAGCGGTAGTAGCGCGAATGGATGGCTTCGCCGTCGAAGCGGTCGCGGTAATAGTAGTCCGGGAAGTTGGGTTCGTTGTGGTGGCCGTTGGCGACGACGACGGCGTCGTAGTGGCGCACTTCACCGTTGTCGAGCATGACGCGCCAGCCGCCTTCGGGCAGTTTTTCCGCCTTGTCGACCTGAGTGTTCAGGCAGATGCGGTCGCGGAATCCGAAGTGGTCGACATAGCTTTCCAGATAGGCGTGCACCTGCTGGTGCGACGGGAAGTCCGGGTAGTGATCGGGCATCGGGAAGTCTGAATACTGATACAGCCCGCGCGGCGTGTTCTGGTTCATCGCATGCCACACGGAGGTGAAGCGCGCGTCCGGATCGAAGGCCCAGATGCCGCCGATGCGGTCGCGTCCGTCGAAGCAGTCGAACGGGACGCCGTATTCGGTCAGCGCCTTGCCGATGGAGATGCCGCCAACGCCGGCGCCGATGACGCACACCTTCGGCAACTGGCGCGGTGACCGGCCCTGCCCGCGCAGCTTCTCGAGCATGCGGCGGCCACCGGGAATGCGTTCGGCAAAGGCGCGCGTGAAATCGCGCGCGACAACGTCGGCTGACGGGGTTCGGGGTGCATTCATGCGTTGCGACTCCTTCTTTGCGCTGGGGATGAGTGAGCGGAGGAACTCCGCGGTACGTGCCTCGCCGATGCGGGCCGAGTGTTCGCTGCAGGCCTGCACGACGGGCACGACGCCACCGGCGAGATTGCGGCGCAGGCAGGCGACGATCTGCGCCACCTCGTCGTCGCCGATGTTCAGCGGCGGCAGGAAACGCAGGCTGTTGTTGTGGATGGGACATACGGCGATCGCAACACCCTGCACCGGGTCGCGCAGCATGGCGCCCCACAGCAGGTAGCCGAAGCTGCGCTGCAGGAAGGGGTCGGTGCCGGCCAGATCGAGGTCGATGGTGATCAGCAGGCCTTCGCCGCGCACCGCGGAAATCATGGGAATGTCCCGCCGCAGCGCTTCCAGAGCGGCCCTGAAGCGGGCACCGGCGGCACGCGCCGCCGTATCCAGTTCCTGTTCGAACACCTGGCGCAGCGAATGCAGCGATATGTGCGCCGACAGCGGACATTGCTGGCGGCTCGCCAGCTCGTGCACGCGCACGGCGCTGGTCTGCAGCGCCCGCTCGCGCAGCGCGTCGCTGCACAGCACGACGCCGGTCGGCACCAGCGAGTCGCACAGCGCGGTGCCCAGCGCGACCAGATCGGGCGACGGCACCTGCGGCGCACTGTGCAGCAGGCGGCCGGTCATCAGATTGGTCTGCGTTTCGTCGACGCCGATCAGATAGCCCCCGGCCTCGCGGTGACGCACGATGAGTTCGACCAGCGCCGGCGGCAGCGGCCGGCTCGCATTGGCGTCGACCTGTATGGTTTCGAACCACACGAGGCCGATGTCGCCCGACAGCAGCTGCGCTTCAAGCTGCGTGGCAGCCTGCGCGTCGTGCGCGTCGATGAACACGCTGTGGCGATACAGCGGCTCGAACGGCTTGCGGAAGATGTCGAACACGCGATCGTGCGACGCCACCGCGCTCAGCATGGAGAAGCCGAGGCCGCCGGAGAAGAACAGCATCCTGCGCCGGTCGGGCCGCGCCAGCGCGGCCAGCGTCAGCGCCGATTCCACGGCCGTCACATTGCTCGATGCCGGGAAGGCGTGCGGCAGGCCGGTGCGCTGCGCGAGCAGGTCCGCCAGTTCGCGCCAGTAATCCACGGCGCCATCGTGCCGGCGCGCGACCTCCGTGACGACGTCGAGCGGGTTGAGGCCGCGCGGGCTGGTACCGACGTTCACGAAGCAGTCCAGCACCTGGCGCAGCGCGCCGCTGCGGTCGCGCAGTGCCGACGTCATGCCGCGCGCTGCGCCGAAGCGGGCGTCGAAGCCGTGCAGGCGCGCCACCCTCGCATAGCCCGAATTGCCGTAGCGCAGATGCGCGTCATGGCAGGCGTCGACATCGGCGTCGATGCGCCGCAGCAGGTGGTGCGTGTCGCCATCCAGCTCGCCGGCGAAGGCGCGCAGCAGCGCCTCGCGCGCCACGGCGAGCGGGAAGCCGAAGTTGGTCATCACATTGCGCACATAGCTTTCGCTCGGCGTCATGCTCCACGCCTGATGCACCGGCGCGCGCACGACGCAGGCGCCAACGGGCACCTGGCTGGCCGCCATCGATTCGCCCAGCACATAGATGTCGGCCGGCTCGCGGCAGGCCGGGCCGATCCAGTTGCGGGCATCGACCCCCGCCTCGTTGCAGTCCACCAGCACGCTGACCACCGCCTGCGCAGCGCACGCGGCGAGCAGGCGCTCCGCCTCTTCGGCCAGCGTGAAGGCGTCGCACACCAGCACGACGGCCACCGGCTGCGCCCCGCCCGAGGCGAGCCGCGCGTGCGCGTCCGCCGTGGACGGCACGAAGTGGATGCCGGGCACCAGCGCGTCGTCGGCGCCGGCGTTCAGCGGATCGAAGTAGCGCTGCCAGCTGTCACCGGCGTCAACGATGAGCACTTCACCGGTGCTTGCGGCGTCGCGGTTGCGCGCGCGGTGGCGCGCCAGGCGCAGCGCGGCGTCCAGCGCCTCGTGCTGCGAGGTCAGGAACAGGCAGCGGTAGTCGTCGCCAGCCGGCTTGTTGCGCGCGAGGATGCGGTTGAGCAGCACGCCGACCTGCGCCGCCTGCGGCGACAGGATCGCGCAGTGGCCCTGGTCGCCGCGATGCACATAGTCTTCGAGCACCTGCAGCGCTTCTGCGCCGGCCGGCGAAAATGCGCAGGCGGAATCGGCGCGCTGCAACCCGGTGCTCCCGGCCGTTGCCGGCGACACCTCGTCGAGGAAGCGCAGCAGCAGGCGGTTGTAGGCGGCGTGGTGCGTGAAGCCCAGCAGGTGGCCGGCACCCGGGAAGCACACGTAGCGCGCACCGGGCAGCGCGTCGGCCAGCGCGCGGCCGAAGGCCGGCTGCATGTAGCGGTCGTCGCGCCCGCTGATGACCAGCGCCGGGCAACGCAGCGCGCCAAGCGCGGCGCTGTGGTCAAAACCGGTGACAACCGCCTCGTAGGTGGGCAAAGACGGAATGTTCCAGCCGCGATTCAGCGCCATGAAGCGGTCGCTCTTCTGCAGTTCGCGCATCAGGGTCGCGAAGTCGTTGGCGCCCTGCGCGAACGGCGAGCTGACGGTGACGACCAGCCCGCGCACCCGCGCCGCGTGATCGATGCAGAAGCGCTGCGCCAGCACGCCGCCGAACGAGTAGCCGATGACGGGCAGCGGCTCGTCGATGCCCAGCGCGTCGAGCAGTTCGGCCACGTCGGACGACAGCGACTGCAGGCTCAGCGGCTCGTAGAAGTCGGTGCGCCCGCAACCCGGCATGTGGTACATGATCAGCCGGTAGCGCTCGCCCAGTTCGCGCAGCTGCAGGCGCCACATGACGCTGGTGTGCATGACGAGGCCGCCGAGCAGCAGCACGGGACGCCCCTGGCCGTACACGGCGGCTTCTATCGTCCGCCCCGAACGCCCTTGCACGCTGACCGAGCGCGTCCGGTCGACCCAGGCCTGCTGCGCATCGAGATGCGCCTGATCCGGCTGGCGCACCGCGCCGTCAGGCACTGCCGGCGCATGCGCGACCGGCGGCGCCGCAACGATGGCCGGAGCCGGCGCGGCGACACAAGGAGCGCACCCAGCTG
>JAHJHI010000008.1 GCA_018824085.1 Gammaproteobacteria bacterium
AGACGGTGGGCGGTCTGCGCAAGACGCGGCACAAGGGGCTGGAGAAGCTGTCGGGGCAGGCGCTGTTTGCGTTCGCGGCGTACAACCTGACCAGACTGCTGAATCTGATGCGACCGGCCGCCGCGTAGCAGGGAAAGATGCGTCCGCTGCATGGCGAGCAGCGGGATGCGAGGGTGAGAGAGCCCTGAATCACACGCCACGGCGCTCTTCCGGTGCCGAAAAAACGAGCGGAAGGACATGATCCGGAAGGATTCAAGGGTTTCTCACCGGCCTGCTATCCCCGCTCGCACTCCCGCACGGTGCTGCGCGGGGCAAGCAGGCGCTCCTGTATCAGCCGGACGGCCACCATCGGCTGCGTGCCGCCGCACATGAACACGTCGACCGCCGCATAGCTGCGCTCCGGCCAGGTGTGGATGCTGATGTGCGATTCGGCCAGCAGCAGCACGCCGGTCACGCCCATGCCGGCGCCGAAGCCGTGGAAGTGGGCCGAGAGCACGCACGCGCCGGCCGCCTCAGCGGCGTCGCGCAGCACGCGCTCGAGTGCGGCGGCGTCGCACAGCAGCGGCGGCGCGACGCCATGCAGGTCAAGCAGGACGTGGCTGCCAAGAGCAGACCCGGTGGCGTTCATTTGTGTCCCGATCCCCAGCTCGCGCCGCCCCAGCCGGAGCCGGTCGGGTAGGCGCGCGTGCGCGGCGCGTCGTCACCCCCGTTGAACGAAAGGCTCAGCAGAAGCAGCACCAGCGCGTAGAGGCCATAAAGGAGGCGGCGCATCAGTTCATTCCCCGGCGCCGTCCCACTTCAGCACCGGCAGCCACAGCAGCACCACGAACACCGCCGTCGTGAACAGCGCGTCGAGATTGAACGGCAGCACATAGCGCAGATTCAGCACCACCAGTATCAGCGTGAAGATGCGCGCGACCGGGCGCAGCTGACCGGCGCCCGCGCCGGTGAACAGGTCGCCGATGGCGGCCGGTGCGTCCTGCGAGGCGATCGACACGAGCTTGCGGCCGAGCCAGCCGGCGACCGTGTCGGCACTGACCGGCTCGGCCAGCGACCAGCTCATTTCATGCGCGCTGCGCTCGACGTTGAGCACGCTGGCGCCGTGCACGTATTCGCCGACATCGGTGCTGTCGCCCGCGCGTGCGCGCCAGGTGAAGGCGCCGCACACCTGGCGGATTTCCGAGCGATAGAGGTAGCGCCGCGTGTAGCGCTGGCCGTCCAGCAGCGCCGCGCTGTCACTGAAGGTGGACGGCCAGCGGTCCAGCGTGCGGGCACGCTGCCAGCCGGTCGTCGTTTCGATCAGCCAGGAAAAGCCGTGCTGCGGGCAGAACAGCAGGTATTCGTACCAGTCGGGTTCGGATGCATCGTCCGGCACGGCGCAGCGCAGCCAGCCGAGCACGCGCCACACGCGGTCGTCGATGCGCATCACCTCGCCCGCCTGGATGCTTGCGCCGACACGGAGCCGATCCGCTTCGTGGCGTTCCAGCACTTCGGCCTGCGACGCGCTGGCCGTGACCTGCGACGTGCACGACGGACAGGTGAGGTGCTGCGTCATGCCCGGCACCAGCGTGATCGCGGCGCCGCAGGCCGGACAGTCCAGCTGTTCGACCCGCCCTTCGAGCCGGCCGGCGCGCGCACTCACATCGTCGGCGTCACGCAGGTGCTGTGCCTGCAGTTGCGCCAGCGTGACGGCGCGTCCGCGATACACGACGGGCGCCGCGCCGCTGTAGTCCAGCGTCAGGAATTCGTTTTCGCTGCGGTAGTCGATGACGCGCGCGGTCCAGCGCGCATCGACTGCGAACGGCAGTTCGCCCTCCCCCGCCACGCACTGCGCCTCGCGGATGTCGGCGGCGAACCAGCTGCGGCCGCCGTGCGACCAGCGCGCCCCCGCTTCGACCCGTTCGAACAGCGGCGGCGCCGACGCCTCGCCGGCCGGACGCGTCAGCACGAACTGGCCGGCAAAGTCGCCGAGCCAGCCATCGCTGCCGTCGTCGAACAGCAGATACCACTCGTTCCACACGCCATGGTCGTAGCGCAGCTGGATGCGGCCGACAACGGTGAAGGGCGTGCCGTCGAACAGGCCGCTGCTCATGACCTGCAGCGGTGAGTGGTCCTCGACGAGCGCTGCCATGCGCCCGACGTCGCGCACGCTGTCGGCGTCGCGCAGCAGGCTGCTGTGGCAATAGCCGCACACCGCCATGCGCGACGCGGCCGAGCGGAATTCGACCGGCGCGCCGCAGGCCGGGCAGGCGACCTGATACATCGCCATCGGTCAGCCGGTGATCTGTTTCAGCACTTCCGCCTTGGCCGTGTCGTAGTCGGCCTGCGTGATGAGGCCGCCGTCGAGCAGCGACTTGAGCTTGCCCAGACGCACTTCCGGTGCGTCCTGCGCCGCGGCGGGGGCTGCGGACTGCGCGTTTGCCGCGCGCATCGCGTCGGTCATCACCTGACCCATGGCGAGGCCCGCGCCCAGGCTGGCGCCGACGCCGGCCATGCCGCCCTCGTTCTGCGCCGCCAGCGGCAGGCTGCTCGCCGCCTGGTACTGCGTGTAGGTCGCCATGTTGCCGGCCATGCCGATCGAGATGCGCGTGTCGAGCGCCTTCTGCAGCTCCTCCGGCAGCGAAATGCTCTCCACCGCGAAGTTGTCCAGCGCGACACCGTAGCGCTCGAACACCGGTGCCATCGCGCCCTTCATCGTGCCGGACATGACACCGAGATTGGCCGCCATGTCGAGGAAGGGCACGGCGGAGCCGCCGAGCGTGCTGCTCATCGTCGACACCACCAGATTGCGCAGCTGCATTTCGAGGTCATCAACCGTATAGACGTCGCGCGTGCCGCTGATTTCGGTGAAGAACTTCTGCGGGTCGGCCAGCTTGTACGAGTACATGCCGAAGGCGCGCAGCCGCACCATGCCGAAGTCCTTGTCGCGCAGCGTGACCGGCTGCGGCGTGCCCCACTTGCGGCCGAGCTGCAGGCGGGTGCTGAAGAAATACACGTCGCTCTTGAAGGGCGACTCGAACAGCTTGTCCCAGTTCTGCAGATAGGTCAGCACCGGCAGCGTGCGCGTGTTCAGCGTGTGCAGCCCGGGACCGAACACGTCGGCCACCTTGCCTTCGTTGACGAACACGGCCATCTGCGATTCGCGCACCGTGAGGCGCGCGCCGTACTGGATTTCGAAGTCCTGCATCGGGTAGCGCCAGGCGAGCACGCCGTCGCCGTCCTCGTTCCACTGCAGTACGTCGATGAACTGTTTCTTGATGAAGTCGCCGATTCCCATCGCGGATCCTTTCAGGAAAGACATGCGGCGTTGATCACGCCGACCACCAGCGACACCGTGCCCATCAGGCCACCCATCGCGACGTTGTTGGCTTCGAGCGCCTGCTTCATTTCCGGCAGGCTGCGCTCGATGAGCAGGTAGGCGGCCATCTGCACGACGGCGGCCAGCGTGCCCCACAGCACGAACATGACGAAGTGGTCGCTGTGCAGGATGCTGGAGGCCACGGTGAGCGAGAATCCGACGATGGCGCCGGCCAGCGACAGTGACGCGGCGGTGCAGCCGCGCCGTATCAGCCGGACTTCGTGAAACGGCGTGAAGCGGCAGTAGACGGCGACGAACACGCCGACCATGACGAGCCCGGACAGCAGATGCTTGAAGTAGAGGTAGAACTGGTCCAGCGGCAGTTGCGGCATTATTCGAGGCCCTTCCCCTTTTCGCTTGCGCCCGCGCACTCTAGCCGCTGCCCCATGCCGCCGCAATCCCGCACCGAAGCCGATCCGCACGCCAGCGAGACACCGCGCACGGATGACGCCGAAGGGCCCGCTCATCACGGCCTCATCGTCGCCGTTTTCATCGTCGCCTCGTGCGGCCTGGCCTACGAACTGATCGCGGGCGCACTGGCCAGCTATCTGCTTGGCGAGTCGGTACTGCGCTTTTCCACCATCATCGGCACCTATCTGTTCGCCATGGGCATCGGCTCCCACCTGTCGCGCTACGTCGACGAGCGCACGCTGCTCGCGCGCTTCATCGACATCGAGCTGATGATCGGACTGCTGGGCGGGCTGTCGGCCTGTGCGCTGTTCCTCATCTACGCCTGGGCGGGCGCGCCGTTTCGCGTGTCGCTGTACGCCATCGTGCTCATCATCGGCGTGCTGGTCGGCATGGAGATTCCGCTCGTCATGCGCCTGCTGCACCAGCGCCGGCAGGCGTTCGAAGCGCTGGTCAGCCGCGTGCTCACCTTCGACTACCTCGGCGCGCTGGCGGTGTCGCTGCTGTTTCCGCTGGTGTTCGCGCCGATGCTGGGGCTGGCGCGCACGGCGGTGGTGTTCGGCCTGCTCAACGCCGGCATCGGCCTGTGGATGGCGCACCGCTACCGGCGCGAACTGCCGCAGGCGCGCGCGCTGATGCTGCGTGCATGGCTGGTGCTGGCCGTGCTGCTGGCCGCGCTCGCGTGGGCGCAGCGACTGACCGATCACGCCGAGGCAAGCCTGTACGGCGACACCGTGGTGCACAGCGAAACCACGCCCTTCCAGCGCATCGTGCTGACCCGCTGGCAGGACGACACCCGCCTCTACCTGAATGGCAACCTGCAGTTCTCCACGCGCGACGAGCACCGCTACCACGAGGCGCTGGTGCATCCCGCGCTGGCCGCGCTCCCGCGCGCGCAGCGCGTGCTGGTGCTGGGTGGCGGCGACGGCCTCGCCGTGCGCGAAATACTGAAGCATCCGCAGGTGAGGCAGGTCACGCTGATCGAACTCGATCCCGCGATGACCCGCCTGTTCCGCGACCACGACGAACTGGCCGCGCTGAACGCATTCGCGCTGCGCGACCCGCGCGTGCACACGATCAACGCCGATGCCGCGCAATGGCTGGAAACCGCCACCGATGCGCCGTGGGATCTCATCATCGCGGACTTCCCCGACCCGTCGCACTACGCGCTCGGCAAGCTGTACGCGGTGCCGATGTACCGCCTGATGACGCACCATCTGGCCGCCGGCGGCCTCATCGTCGTGCAGTCGACATCGCCCTGGTACGCGCCGCAAGCCTTCTGGTGCGTCGACGCCACGCTGCGCGAGGCGGGCCTGCACACCGCGCCCTACCACGCGCAGGTGCCGTCCTTCGGCGACTGGGGCTTCATCATCGCCGGGCGCACGGCGGACTACCGGCCGCCAAGCGTTTTCCCGCCCGGCCTGCGTCACGCGAACGCGGCAACGGTGCGGCAGATGTTCGATTTCCCGCCGGACATGCGCGCACCGGAGGTCGAGCCGAACCGGCTCAACACGCAGATGCTGGTGCACTACTTCGAACAGGACTGGTCGCGCCAATCACGATGAAGCACAGCCGTCGCGCCTTCCTGCTCGGCGCCGCCGCGACGCCGCTGCTGCACGCCTGCGGCGGCGGGCCGGCGGCGCCCGGCGTGCGTGTGCTGCGCCCCGGCATGCGCGAAGGACATGCGCTGCGCGACGCGCACGCGCTGCCCGCGCCGTCCGGCGAGCTGCGCTGCGCGGTAGCGGTGCTCGGCTCCGGCGTTGCCGGTCTGAGCGCGGCCTGGCGTCTGGCACGCGAAGGCATGCGTGACGTGCTGCTGATCGACGGCCCGGAGCCGGACGGGAACGCGGCCGCCGGCCTGCTCGGCGGCATCGCCTGCCCGCGCGGCGCGCACTATCTGCCGCTGCCCGGCACCGACGCGCTGCACGTGCGCGAAATCCTCGCCGACCTCGGCATCCTGCACGGCGACCCGCGCGCCGCCCGTCCCGACTACGACGAACAGGCGCTGGTGCATCCGGCGGCCGAGCGCACGCTCTACAAGGGTGTCTGGCACGAAGGCCTGATGCCGCGGCATTCGGCGGCAAGCATCGCGGCGGGGCAGCGCTTCAATGGCGCGATGGCGGGCTTCGCGGCACGCACGGGCGGCGACGGGCACCCCGCCTTCACGCTGCCGCTGGCCGCCTGTTCGCAGGACGCGTCGCTGCGCGCGCTGGACCGCCAGACCTTCGCCGCCTGGCTGGACGCCGAAGGGCACACCGAGCCATCGCTGCGCCGCTACATCGACTACGCCATGCGCGACGACTACGGCGCTGCCGCACGCACCGTGTCTGCCTGGGCCGGCATCCACTACTTCACCTGCCGCCGCGGTGAAGCCGCCAATGCCGAAACGGGCGCCGTGCTGACCTGGCCGCAAGGCCTGTCCGCACTGACCGGCGGCATGCGCGCACGGCTGCATGGCGGGCGCACGCTGGACGGCTACGCGGCGGCGATCAGCGAGCGGCGCGACCACGTATCGGTCACCGTCGTGCGCGAGGCCGGGCGCAGCGTGACCGTGCGCGCCGGTCACGTAATCTGCGCGATGCCGCTGTCGGTCGCCCGGCGCATCGACCCCGCGCTGGCCGAACGCCTGCCCGCGCACGCGTTGCCGGCAACCGCGCCATGGCTGGTGTGCAACGCGCTGCTGGACGGCTTTCCGCAGGAGAAACCGGGCACCGATCTGGCGTGGGACAACGTGGTGCACGAAGGCGCAGGACTCGGCTACGTCGTCGCCACGCACCAGCTCACGCGTGTCGCGCGGCCGGCGTCGACGGTATTCACCACCTATCAGTCCGGCTGGAGCGACGCACCGGCCGCGCGCCGCTGGCTGGCCGACGCCGGCGATGACGCCCTGCTGGACGCCGCGCTGGCCGACCTCGACGCCGCCTACGGTCCGCGCTGGCGCGCACGCCTGCGCGCGGCCGAACTGGTGTTGCGCGCACACGCCATGGCGCTGCCGCTGCCCGGCTTCCTCGATGCGCCCGCGCGCGCGCTGCGCACGCCGGCCGGACGCGTGCTGCACGCGCACGCCGACCTCAGCGGACTGTCGCTGTTCGAAGAGGCTTCCTGGTGGGGTGACGTTGCGGCGCGTCACCTGCTCGGGCAGGGCGCGCAGAACGCGGCGGGCTAGGAGTCTGCGCGGCAGAGCGTTTTAGCTTGGCGGTTTGACGCGAATGGCGTTGTCGGCACAGTCGATTTGGCGGTTTCCGTGCCAAAGCGGTCCAGGAAACGCCCGTTGGAGGTCTGATGAGGGGTTCAAACGGCC
>JAHJHI010000009.1 GCA_018824085.1 Gammaproteobacteria bacterium
ACTTCATCACCGACGGCAACGTCAGCGAGAACGCCGGCTACGGCGGCCACTTCAACAACTCCGGCACCCTCGCCAAGACCGGCGGCACCGGCAGCAGCGCCTTCGCCACCTTCGTGCGCATGAACAACCTCGACGGCGGCAGCTTCCGCGGCGACACGGGCACGCTTGACCTTTCGGCGCTGGGCACGCTGAGCGGGCGCATGGACATCGCCGCCGGCGCGCGCATCGTCGCCGGGACGCTCGTCAACACCGGCATCGTCGCCGGCAGCGGCACGCTGGATCTGGGCGGCGCGCTGCTCACCAATCGCGGCGTGCTGCAGCCGGGGGGCGTCGATGCGATCGGCACACTGTCGGTGAACGGCGCCCTCCAGCAGGAAGCAGACGGTCGCATCGACGCGGAATTCGCCGGCGGTGGCAGCGGCCAGTACGACGTGCTGTCGGTCAGCGGCGCCGCCGTGCTCGACGGCGACCTGGATCTGCATGCCCTCGGCGGCGCATTGCCAAGCGAGGGCATGCAGCTGGACGTCGTGTCGTCAGCCATCTCTGTATCAACCGGCAGCTTGCGGCTGAATGCGCCGTCAAGCGGTTATTCGGTGCAACCGAGCGGCAACGCGCTGCGCGTGAGCTATGGCAGCTGCCTGACCGGCATCTGCTGGGACGGCGGCGCCGGCAGCAGCAACTGGCTGGATGCGGCGAACTGGACCGGCGACGTGCTGCCCGGCCTGAACGACCTCGTGTTCATCGATCTCGCCGGCGGCGCCGACGTCGTGCTGAACGCGAACCCGACCCAGACCGTCCTCGGACTGACGATAGGCAATGCCAACTCACTGACGCTGACCGGCGGCACGCTCAACGCGCCGACCACGGTGCACTCCGGCGGCACGCTGAATCTGGATGGCGGCACGCTGAACTTCGGCCCGGCGCTGCGCAACGACGGCACCGTCAACTACGGTGGCGGCAGCCTCGTCGGCGACCTTCTGACCAACAACGGCACGCTGAACATCGTGCCGGGCAGCAGCGGCAATCTCACCACCACGCGCTTCGACAACAGGGGCAATGTCATCGTCGATGCGGGCAGGACGGTCGAGCTCGGCACCGGCGGCGACATGATCTTCGCCAACGACGGCAACGTCGAAGTACGCAGCGGCACGCTGTCGATATCTGCCGACGACACCGATGCCGCCGGCCCGGGCGCCGACAGCGGCCGCTACGTCGTCAGCAGTGACGCCACGCTGCGCCTGCGCGATGCCAACCGCGACTTCGGCGCCGGTTCATCCGTCAGCGGCGCCGGCGACGTCGAATTCACCGCCGCCTCCGGCGGCACATTCAACGTCAATGGCAGTTATGACATCAGCGGCACCACGCGCGTGAGCGGCAACACGCAGGTGAATTTCAACCGCACTGCACACTTCGGCGACCTGGACGTTGCCGGCAACATCGGTGGCGGCGGCACGCTGAACGTCCGCAACGACCTGACCTGGACGGCCGGCACCCTCAGCGGCGCCGGACGCAGCATCTTCGTCGGTGGAGACACGCTGCTCGACGGCATCGACCTGAACCTGAACGGAGCGCGCCTGAACGTTTCGGAAAGCGGGCTGATCGCCGCCGGCACCCAGGTCGCACTGGCCGGCAACGCCCAGCTCGTCGTTGCGCAGGGCGCGACACTGGGCCTGGGCAACGGCTCGTCGGTGGGCGGCGACGGCAGCGTCATCAACAACGGCACGCTCGCCGGCACGATAGGCGGCGGCGCATCGACCGTCGGCGTGCGCCTCATCAACGACGGCAACGTGCAGGCGAGCGCCGGCAATCTCGGCCTGACCGGCGGCATCGGCGGCACGGGCGGCTTCGTCATCGGTGCCGACGCGACGATGGAGCTGGGCGGCGACCTGCCGGCCGACATCTTCGACCGCATCGGCGGCGCCGGTACGCTGGGCTTTTCCTCGTCATCGGCGCCTGTCATCAACCAGAGCTTCAACGCCCAGGGCGGCACGCCGCTCGGCTTCAGCCTGCGCGGCGGTTCGGTGTTGAGCGCATCGCCACGCAACGGCTCGCTCAGTGGCGCGGCGCAGGGCTGGGTCTATACCGCGAACAGCGGCTTCAACGGCAACGACTCCGCGCACTTCTCGCTCAGTCTCGGCAAGGGCACCGCCACCATCAACATCCTGTTCGCGGTCACGTCGCCGCCACCGGTCACGCAACCGCAGATCCAGGTCATCACCACCGGCCTGTTGCCGGAGGTGTTCCAGCCGCCGCGCATGGCACTGCCCGAAGTACCGGTGCAGGCCATCGTCACGCCGCCGATCGGCAATGTTGCAAGCATCGACTCGATCAGCGACATCGCCACCGCATCAGGCCCCCAGTTCGAACAGCCGCTGCGCGAATTCCGCGCCAGCCGCCTGCAGTGCCGTTAAGGAGAAGAACATGTCCGGCCTCAATCGTCCCGTCATCCTCGCGTTGCTGCTCGCGGCGCCGCTCGTGCAGGCCCAGGGCACGCCGGTGCCCGAAGCCGGTCGCGTCAGCTATCTGTCCGGCACGATGTATGTGCAGACCGCCGACAACAAGACACGCATCCTCGCGCGCAACTCGGCGATCTATACCGGCGACGTCATCACCACGGAGAAGTCGACGGTGGCGCGGCTGGAATTCGGCGACGGTTCCACGCTGGCGCTGAAGCCGCGCAGCCAGGTGAAGATCGACGCCTTCGCCTTCGATCAGGCCAAGCCGGAAAACGACAGCCTGCTGTACCGGCTGGTCAAGGGCGGCCTGCGCGCGGTCACCGGCCTCATCGGCAAGCGCAACCGGGAGGCCTACCGCGCCAGTACGGTGACGGCGACGATAGGCATTCGCGGCACGCGCTTCGGCATGCTGCTGTGTGACGAGAACGAGAAGGACGACCCGGCCTGCATCAAGGCGCTGAAGGATGCTGAAGGACGCGAAGCGGGAGAGCCGGCGCTGGTGTTCGACGTCGAGGAAGGCAGCATCGAAGTGAAGAACGACGCCGGCTCCAAGGTGTTCGAGGTCGGCGACGCGGGCGTCGTGTCGAGCAGCAAGAGCGCGCCGGCGGCGTTGCCGGAGAACCCCGGCCTGGACAACGCCCTTCCTTCCTCCACGGCGGCGCGCCCCGGCCCCGGCGGCATGGGCGGCAGCACGGGCCTGGGCAGCGACGCCGACGCCTCGTGCACGGTGCAGTAAGGAGCGCCGGTCAGCCCAGCGTCGTATCGAGCACCATCATCACCATGAAGCCGGCCATCAGCCCCAGCGTGGCCGGTTTTTCATGGCCGTTGCGATGGGTTTCCGGAATGACTTCGTGCGACACGACGAAAATCATCGCACCGGCTGCCAGGCCGAGCCCGCCCGGATAGAACAGCGCGAAGCTGCTGCTCAGCCCCAGACCGATCAGCGCGCCAAGCGGCTCCATCAGGCCGCTGGCGGCGGCGATGCCGACGGCGCGCAACGGCGTCATGCCGACCGCGCGCAGCGCCACCGCGACGGCCAGCCCTTCCGGAATGTCCTGGATCGCGATCGCCGTCGACAGCGGCAGGCCGACGCTCATGTCCGCCTGCGAGAACGACACACCCATCGCCATGCCTTCCGGCAGGTTGTGCAGCGCGATTGCATTGACGAACAGCCAGACGCGGCCGAGCCGGGTTTGCGGCCCGCAGGTGCCGCAGTGTCCGTGCTCGTGCGGCGTCACCGCATCCAGCGCCAGCATCACCCACACGCCGAGCGCCATGCCGACGACGACAACGGCGGCACCGAGCCCGCGCGAGCCGGTCAGCGTCTCGCCGGCGGCCAGCCCGGGCACGATGAGGGAGAACGAGGACGCCGCCAGCATCATGCCGGCTCCGAAGCCGAGCAGCACGTCTTCGCCGCGCTTGCCGAGCGTACGCAGGCCCAGCGCCGGCGCGGCGCCGAGCGCGGTGGCGGCGAAGCCGGCCAGTCCGGCCAGCAGGCCGAGATGCCAGGCCTGGGCGTTGCGATGCCCGCCCAGCACATAGGCGATACCGGCCGCCGCGACGGCGGCTGCAATCATCAGCATGAACTGCAGCGACGGGTCGATGCGCAGCCCGCGCGCAGGACGGGCAGTGGCGTGTTCCGGCGGCGCGGCGGGCTGGTCATCCATGGGACGGCAGCCTAGGAGTCTGCGCGGCAGAGCGTTTTAGCTTGGCGGTTTGACGCGAATGGCGTTGTCGGCACAGTCGATTTGGCGGTTTCCGTGCCAAAGCGGTCCAGGAAACGCCCGTTGGAGGTCTGATGAGGGGTTCAAACGGCCTCGAGGGGTTGTGCCCCCCCCATCAAGAAGCTCGCAAATGGCACATTCTCCTGAGGTTGAGTGCCAGACACACGAGCTTGAACTCGGCCTGAACCTTCTGCAATCCCCGCAGGCTGAACTGCCTGAACCCCAGCACGCTCTTGAGCCAACCGTTGGGTGCCTCCACGATCCACTTCCTCTTGCGGTAGGCTGCCCTGCCTTCGGGCGTCTTCAGTCTGGCATCCATCGCTGCGCTGTGCGGGTACTTCTGGGCGTCGATCTCAAGGTCCTGCTTGCCCTCGCGGCCCAGCGCCACGATCAGCTCGCTCGGGCAGTCCTTGAGCTGCTCAAACACCGACTCCGAGCGGAACCCCGCATCTGCCAGCACCTGTTTGGCGTCATCGCCCAGTGTGGCCTTCACCGCCGCCAGCAACACGGGCAGGCGGTCGCTGTCGGCTGCGTTGTTGATGAGTTCAGCTGCCACCACGATCTGTGCGGCCTCGTCCACCGCCGTGTGCGCGTTGTAGCTGTAGTCATAGCCACCACCGGCGCGCTTCATGATGCGGCTGTCCGTGTCGGTGAAGCTCTCCTGGGCGCTGTCTTTGGGCACGCCGAAGTCGCGCTTGTAGCGCCCGCCCTTGGGTTTGCCGTCCTTGTCCCGGGGCTTGCGCCCGTCGTCCTTGCTGCGCCCGCGAGCAGCATCGGCCTCTTGCTGGCGCTGCTCCAGGCGCAGCTTGGCCGCCGTGATCGCGGCCAGCCGGTCGGTTCTTCGCTTGATCTCGCTGGGGATGTCAACGTCAGGCTCGTTCTTCTCCAGATCGTCGGCCGCCTTCGCTCGGTTGAGCAGGCCGTCAATCTGCGCCTTGAGTTCGGCCTCGGCCTTGAGCATGCGCTCATAGCTCATGGCCTTGTGGCGGCTCGCATTGGCCTTGAGCTTGGTACCGTCCACCGCCACGGTGCCCAGTTTGACCAGGCCGCACTCGCGCGCCAGCCGAACGACCTGCACGAACAAGGCCGAGAGCTCTTGCAGGTGCAGTGCCCGAAAGTCCGACAGCGTGCGGTGTGCCGGGTAGTTCTCTGCCGCCAGCACCCGCAGTGCTACGTCTTCATGCAGTTTGGCCGCCAGCTTGCGCGAGCTGAAGGTGCCCGTGGCGTAACCGTAGATGAGGACTTTGACCATCATGGCCGGGTGAAACGGCTGGTTGCGCGGCCCGCCCTTGGCGTACCGGGCGTGAAACGCGCTCAGGTCCAGGCTGTCGACGCTGTCACTGATGAAGTACGCCAGGTGCCCTTCGGGCAGCCAGTCTTGAAGGGCGTCGGGCAGCAGTCGCTGCTGCTGCGGTTCATAGGGGAGGTAACTTGCGGCCATGCCCACAATTTACCAAGCCTTCGCCACCTTATTGCGCTTCTGCCGCGCAGCCTCCTAGGCCGCGGCACGCGGGCGACACGAAGAGGCCGGCATCGTGACGCTGCCACCCGTTCGCGTCGTCCGGCGGGAGCGGCATCCGCCATTTGAATGATGCCGTCAGCCGCAGCGAGGAAGATGGATACGATGCGCATGCCCGTTTCCCAAGGACGTACGCATGCCACTCTCAACCATCCTTCGCGCAGCCGCTTCGCTGCTCGCATTGATCGTCACCTGCGGCACGCTCGCCGGCACACCAGCCAGTTCCGTGCAGGACGAATTCGACGCCGCGTCAGCCGCCGCGCAGGCCGCACGTGTCGACGGCCCGAACCGCCTAGCGCTGCGCGACCAGGCGGCGCTCGATCTCCCAGCCGGTTTCTCGTACATCCCCGTCGCCCAGGCCGCCCGGCTCATGCATGCAATCGGCAATCCGACCGACGACGGTTTCATGGGTTTGGTCGTCGGCGAGGCGATGAACGGCTTCGTGTCCATACGACATGAAAAATCGGGCCATGTACGCGATGACGACGCGCGCGACTGGAATCCGGGCGAACTTCTCAACAACCTGAGGGAGGGCGCCGAAGCGGGCAATGAAGAACGCCGTCAGCGCGGCATTCCGGAATTCGTTGTCGGCGGCTGGGTCGAGGCACCCGCCTACGACGCCACCACGCACAGACTGGTGTGGTCGGCCGAGATCCGGGACAAGGCACCGGGTGACGGCGACGCCTCGCCCGGCGTCAACTACAACACCTACCAGCTCGGCCGAGACGGCTACATTTCAATGAATCTGGTCACGAATCTCGACGGCGTAGACAGCCAGAAGCCGCTCGCCCGCCTCCTGCTTGACGGACTCAGCTTCAACGAAGGCAAGCGCTACGCCGACTTCAATGCCGACACGGACAGCGTCGCCCCCTACGGCCTCGCCGCACTGGTCGGTGGCATCGCGGCAAAGAAGCTCGGCCTGCTCGCCACCGCCGGCCTTTTCCTCGCAAAGTTCTGGAAGATCGCCGCCATCGCCGCTGTCGGCTTCGGCGTCGGACTGAAGCGGCTCTTCAGCCGCAAGACGGACGCGTGACTGAACTGACCTGCCCCGATTGCGTCACCCGGAAGCAGGTTCGCCTGTGCGTCATGCATGCGCAATCGGTTGATCTGCTGCACACCCTGTTCGATGGCTTCGACCGTCACCACGTCCCCGACAGATATCGGCATGACGGCGGCAACTTCGTCGGACGCGGCGCCATCCACCACAATGCGCTCGAGCGGTCCCGGGACCACGACGACGAATATCGTCCGGCTGTCCCGGTCAACGCGGGTGATGCGGGACCGGCTGGTGACGCGGCCCCCGGAAACCAGCGCGGCATCAAGTTGGCGCAGCAGGAGTTCGAGCCGGTGCTGGCCAGGCGGCAGGCCGTCATATGGTGCAAGCAGTTCGGCAAGCCGGTGCGGCAAGGCCCGCCAACGGTACCGTCGTGAGCCAGACTGCGAGAGCGACCGGGAAGGGGTCTGCAGGGTGAACCTTGGCACTCCGCTGACTCCGCTGCATCGAAGCCGCGATTTATTCCTAAGTCATAAAAAGGAAACCACTCATCCACACGGATGACATATGACTTGTCCGGCCCCTACCGATCTGCGCAGAAATTGGCGATGCGGACGTAGTCGGCCAGTGACAGGGTTTCGCCGCGGCGGGTCGCGTCGATGCCGAGCAGCGCCCAGTCGGCGAGGGAAAGCCATTCGCGCAGCGTGTTGCGCAAGGTCTTGCGCCGCTGTCCGAAAGCCGCCTTGACGATGTCCGACAGCAGCAGCGCGTCTTTCGCATCGAGCTGCGCGGCCGGGCGCGGACGCAGATGGACGATGGCCGACATGACCTTTGGCATCGGACGGAAGGCGCCGGGCGGCACGTCGAACAGATGGCTGCATTCGAAGCGGTACTGCAGCATGACCGACAGGCGGCCGTACTGTTCGGTATCCGGTGCCGCGACGATGCGGTCGACGACTTCCTTCTGCAGCATGAAGGTCATGTCGCTCACGCGTTCGGCATGATCGGCCAGGTGGAACAGCAGCGGACTGGAAATGTTGTACGGCAGGTTGCCGATGACGCGCACGTCGTCACCAAGCACCGAAAAATCAAACTTGAGCGCGTCGTGTTCATGGATGTCCAGCTGCGACGCCAGCTCACCCTCCCGCAGGCGCTGCGCCAGGTCGCGGTCGATCTCGATGACATGCAGGCGGTCGATGCGCTCGCAGACGGGGCGTGTCATGGCACCGAGTCCTGGGCCGATCTCCACCATCACCTGACCGGGCTTCGGATCGATCGCCGCGACGATCTTCCGGATGATGTTGCCGTCGACCAGGAAGTTCTGGCCGAAGCGCTTGCGTGCCCGATGAGCTTCCATCGTCAGCGCACCATCGCGATCGCCGCATCGACAGCTTCGACGAGGCTGCCGGCGTCTGCGCGCCCCGTGCCTGCGAGATCCAGCGCGGTGCCATGATCGACCGACGTGCGCACGATGGGCAGGCCCAGCGTGATGTTGATGCCGTGCCCGAAGGTCGCGTATTTGAGTACCGGCAGGCCCTGGTCGTGATACATCGCGAGCACGGCATCGGCGCCGCCCAGCAGGCGCGGCACGAACAGCGTGTCAGCCGGCAGCGGCCCGGACAGATTCATGCCTTCGGCGCGCAGCGCGTCGAGTACCGGCGTGATGACGTCGATTTCCTCGCGCCCCATGTGCCCGCCTTCGCCGGCGTGCGGATTCAGCCCCGCCACGAGGATATGCGGGCGCGCGATTCCGAAGCGGGTGCGCAATTCGCGCTCGAGAATGCGCAGCGTGTCCTCCAGCGCGTCACGTGTGATCGCAGCGGGTACTGCCGCGAGCGGCAGATGGGTCGTCGCCAGCGCAACGCGCAGCCAGCCGTCGCCGACGCGCCCCGCCAGCATCATGACGACACGCGCCGTACCGGTCGTGTCGGCCAGGTATTCGGTGTGGCCCGTGAAAGGCACGCCGGCATCGTTGATGACGCCCTTGTGCAGCGGCGCCGTGACCATCGCCGCAAACTCGCCGCTGACGCAGCCGTCGCGTGCGCGGTCCAGCAGGCCGAGAACGTAGCGGGCGTTGGACGCGTCGAGCTTCCCCGCAACGGACGGCACGGCGAGCGGACAGTGCAGCACCTCCAGCACACCGTCACCGGCATCGGCAGCGTTGCGCGCGTCGTAATCGCGGACCTTGACGTGCAGACCCGCCGATTGCGCACGCTCGGCAATCAGCGCCGCATCCCCCAGCATCACGAGCCGCGCCGGAAACCTGCGTGCGGCGAGCGCCGCGCACAATTCCGGTCCGACGCCCGCCGGCTCACCGGACGTGACGGCGATGCGCGGCCGCGTCACCGGTCCTCGACCAGCCGGATTTCCACGTAGGCGCGATCGCGCAACTGGCGCACCCAGTCCTGATAGACCTCTTCCGCCTTGCGGTCGCGCAGCGCCAGACGGGCCGCGGCACGCTGACGTTCCGCCGACACATCTTCAAGCTTGCGCTCGACGACCTGAATCAGATGCCAGCCGAAGGGCGACTGCACGGGATCGCTGACCTTGCCCGGCGGCAGCGCATCCATGACGCGTTCGAATTCCGGCACCGTGTCGCCCGGATAGAGCCAGCCCAGATCACCGCCCTTGGCGGCCGACAGGTCCTGCGAATTCGAGCGGGCCAGGTCGGCAAAATCCGCGCCGTTGTCCAGACGCTCCTTCAGCGCAACGAGCCGGCGTTTCGCTTCGGCGTCGTTCACGACTTCGGAGGTCTTGATCAGGATGTGCCGCGCATGCGTCTGGCTCACCTTGGCGTCCGCCGCATTCGCGCCGCCTCGCTTGCCTGCCAGCTTGACGATGTGGAATCCGGCGGGACTGCGCAGGATGTCGCTGACCTGCCCGTCCTGCAGCGAGGGCACCGCCTCGGCAAACAGCGCCGGCAGACGGTCGAGCGGCCGCCAGCCCAGACTGCCGCCCGACATCGCGTCCTGCGCGTCGGAGTACGACGCCGCCACGCGCGCGAAGTCCTCACCCTTCTTGATCTGGTCCAGCGCAGCTTCGGCACGCGCCTTCAGGCGCAACAGCTGTTCCGGGCTGGCGCCTTCGGGCACGCGCAGCAGGATGTGCGACAGGTTGTACTCGGCCTGCGTATCTGCCTTGCGCTCAGGATTGGCAAGGTAGTTGTCGATTTCGCCTTCGGTCACCACGACGCGGCTATCCACTTCGCGGTCGCGCAGGCGGCTCAGCATGATTTCCTTGCGGATGTCCTCGCGGAAACGCGCCCAGGGGATGCCATCGCGCTCGACCGCGGAACGCAACTGCGTCACGTCCATGCTGTTGCTTTCAGCGATGCGCCCGAGGCTTGCTTCAAGGATTCGGTCGTCCACGCGCAACTGGGTTTCTTCCGCGTGCTGCAACTGCACCTTCTCGAAGATCATGCGCTCAAGCAACTGGCGCTCGAGATCCTCACGCGGCGGTGGCGTCACGTTGCGGCTGCGCAGCTGCGCGACGGCCTGGGCCACGCGCGCGCGCAGCTCGTACAGCGTGATCACGTCGTTGTTGACCACGGCAACAATGCGGTCCACTTCCACGATCTCGTCCGGAACGTTCGCCGGATCGGCCTGCGCGTGAACCGCCTGCGCACCGAACACCCCGTACACGACCAGCGCAATGGCCGGAATCAGCTTCTTCAACATATGCAGCATCCGTCAGAAATCCTCGCCAAAAATCGGGTCGGCCGTGCTCTGGTTGATCTGTCCGTAGCCCGGGATGCTGCGTTTGAGCGCATCCAGCGGATTGGAACCGATACGCGAGAAATCATTCAGCTCGAGCTGGAAGAACAGCGCCGTGCGGCTTTGTTCGACATTGGTCGCGATGCGCTGGAACACCACGCGGCCTATCCAGCAGCCGCCGTTGTATTCCAGTCCGCCCAGTCCCTCGACCAGCCGGCGCTCCGCCACCGAATAGTTGTAACGCGCCACGCCGTACCAGCGCGTCGTCAGCGGCCACTGTGCCGACAGGTCGACGTCGCGCACCTCGGTCGTCGTCGTCGTGCCGCGGCGGAAACGGTAAGCCGCGTTCACGACATGTGCAGGGCGCGGGCTCCAGCGCGTGGACAGGTTGTAGCGTTCGGTCTGCGACAGGTCGGTGTTGTACTGGATCGCGGCATCGACCCGGGTGTCGGGCAGCAGTTCGCCGGACAGCGCCGCCAGCGTGCTGGCGACGCGCTCGGTACGCGGCGTGCCGCCCGGCAGCGTCACCAGTTGGTCGCTGAAATAGAAACGCTGCCCGAATGCCGCCCGCGCACGCTCGTCACCGGTGTCGGGATCGACGAAGCGCGACACCAGCGCGGCGGTCAACTGGTTGCTGTCGGCGATGCGGTCCTGCCCGACGAACACGTTCTCCGAGAAGATCTGCGCGAAGTTGAAGTCGGCCAGCGCGGTATCGAACACCGGATAGTCCGACTGGTCCTTGTGCGGCGACAGCACGTAGTAGAGGCGTGGTTCCAGCGTCTGGATCATGCCCTGGCCCAGCAGGTCGGAATCGCTCTCGAACACCGTGCTGGCATCCAGGCTGAAGATCGGAATCGAACGCGACAGCGATGTCGGCAGCGCCGCGTTCGTCGTGCCCCGATCGAGTTCATAGTTGCTGAAATGCACGCCGACCTTGGGCGTGATGGACAGATAGGACGTCTGCACCGGCAACGACAATTGGGGATAGACGACGGTCCGGCGGCCTTCGTCGTAACTCGTATCATCGATCCTGAAATCCGTATAGCTGCCCTCAAGGCGGAACGCCATTCCAGCGGGAAGATCGGCCCGATAGGCGTTGAGCACCACGGATGGCACCTGCGAATACACCGCGCCAAGATTTGCCAGCACCTGATACTCAAGCGCGCTCGCAGTCACTGACCACCAGTCGCCGGAGTAGCTCAGCGAACCTTGCCTGGCCAGGTAGCTGATCGACGTGATGGACAGTCGGCTGCCGAGATCCGTGTAGTAGTCGCGGTCCGACACGGCATTGATGTTCAGAGAGCCGGTGAGGCGCGGGCTGAACTGTTGCTGATGCTGCAGGCTCAGCGCATGCCGGCTCCGGTTCAGGATGCTGTCGTTGAACAGGTAGTCGAGGCGGGCCACTCCGCTATAGCTGGAGTCGACATAGCGGAACTCGTTGCTCAGCATGAAGCCGCGCGTGCCGAGCACCCGTGGCGCGATCGTCGCGTCCATGTTCGGCGCGATGTTCCAGTAGTACGGCACGATCAGATCGATACCGGTACGGTTGGAAGTGCCGAACGTCGGCGTCAGGAAGCCCGACTTGCGCCGGTTGTTCAGCGAAAAATCCAGCCAGGGCGAATAGAGCACCGGCACGCCCTTGAAATAGACAGTGCCGTTGCGGCCTTCACCCTCTTCCGACACGAAATCCAGTTCGAGCGATTCCGCCTTCGCATACCAGTCCGGATTGTCCGGGCCACAGGTCGAGTAGGTCGCGTTCTGCATCCGGATGTGGTTTTCGCCGAGGAATTCCATCGAGTCCGCGTGACCGCTGCCGGTCGTCGTACGCAGGTCCTCGCCGGTCTGCAGGTTGCGCCGGACCGTGTAGCGCGGCTTGTCGAACACGCCTTCGCTGCGATCGAGCTTGTAGCGCAGCGACGGGCCTTCGATCACGTCCTCGTTGCGCACCAGCTTCACGTTGCCGTCGGCCTGCAATTCGTCCGTGGGCGGTTCATAGACGATGACATCGGCGGTCAGCGTGGTACCCGGTCGCCGCAACTCGGCAGCCCCTTCGGCGCGCATCACCTCGTCGGTCGTGCCGCTCAGCTGTTCGGCGGCCATCAGCGTTGTGCGCGACGCCGGGTTGCGCCGGACGTACTCGGACAGCGTCATCGAGCCGCGCATCATGCGTTCGGTGTCGTCCTGGGCGACCTGCGGCGGTGCGCTCGCCACCCCACCTGCAGGACGGTCGCCGTCCGGACGGCTGCCCGAGTCAACCACTTCGGTCTTCGGCGCCGGCATCCGGCGCCGTGCAACCGGCGGTGGCCCGAGCAGCGAACGATCAACCTTCAGCGGCGGCATGCCGCGTGCAATCGTCACATTGCCGTGCTCGGGCACTTCGTCGTACGGCGACGCGGCCGGGATGACGGTCCGCGCGCCGTCCGGCGCCACCGGCCGCGCCGCAGTGGCGGCCACCGCCGGCTTGACCGCATCGTCTGCCACCGGGACCGGCTCCGCCGCGCGCGATGACGTCTCTTGCGCTGCAGCGTCCGCTTCAGGTGCGGCAACCGCTTCCTGCGGCTCTGCGCCCGGTGCACCGGGCGCAGCCACCGGGAAGGTTTCGGCCGCGCGCGACGGCGTCTCGGCCGGCGCGGCCTGCTCGGCCGCTTCAACCGCCGGCGCGGTGGCGCGCGTCGACGCCGCCTTCGCCGCCCTGCTCGACGGCGGCAGCAGCGACGGATCGACCTTCAACGGCGGAAGCGGCTCGGCCGCCTGCACGGAGCAGGACAACCAGGCCAGATAGAGGATGACGGAACGCCTGAGCACGAATGAAAGGACGGGAAGCGGGCCGGTCGCGGGTTGGACGGACTGTCGCGCTTCGGCGAACACCCGCCAGACTGCGCACAGCCACGTTATAGAATCGCGCATCTTATCAAACGCCACCCGGTTCCCGGCCGGCCAGTGCCAACAAAATACGCGCTGCGCCCGCGGCACGCCGGCGAACACGGACAGCCCCGGACTTTACCCCCATGACTCAGGACACCCGCCTCGACGCGCTCACCGACTGGCTGCATGCGAGCTTTCCCGGGCAAGCGCTCGACATCCGCCCGGCGTCGGCTGACGCCAGCTTCCGACGCTACTTCCGCGTCACACTGCCCGACGCCAGCACGCGAATCGCGATGGACGCACCACCGCCGAACGAGGACTGCCGCCCTTTCGTCGCCGTGCAGGCGCTGTTCGAAGCCGCCGGCGCTCACGTGCCTGCGCTGCACGCGCAGGATGTGGAGCGGGGGTTCCTGCTGCTGTCCGACCTTGGCAACACGACCTACCTGGACGTGCTGGACGCGGACAACGCGTCGGCCCTGTACTTCGATGCCACGACCTGCCTCATCGGCATCCAGAAGGCCAGCCGCCCCGGGGTGTTGCCCGAATACGACCGCGATCGCCTGCTGGCCGAGATGGAGCTGTTCCCGGTGTGGTACGTCGGGCGTCACCTCAAAGCTGAACTCAGCGACGCGGAAACCACCGGCCTGTACGAGGTGTTCGACCGCGTGCTCGACGTGAATCTGGCCGAGCCGAGCGTATTCGTCCATCGCGACTATCACAGCCGCAACCTCATGGTGACCCGCCCGAACCCCGGCGTCATCGACTTCCAGGACGCGGTATACGGCCCGATCAGCTACGACCTCGTCAGCCTGTTCAAGGACGCCTACATCGACTGGGAGGAAGACCTGGTGCTGGACTGGCTCATCCGCTACTGGCAGGACGCGCGCCGCGCCGGCCTGCCAGTGCGCGCCGACTTCGCCGACTTCCACCGCGACTATGAATTCATGGGTGTGCAGCGCCACCTGAAGGTGCTCGGCATCTTCGCCCGCCTGCATCACCGCGACGGCAAGGACGGTTACCTGAAGGACATGCCGCGCGTCATGAACCATCTGCGCCAGACCGCGATGCGCTATCGCGACCTCGCCCCGCTGGCCCGGTTGCTGAACCGCCTCGAAGGCATCACGCCGCAGGCCGGCTACACCTTCTGAGCAAGCGTCGATGAAAGCGATGATTCTCGCGGCCGGCCGCGGCGAACGCATGCGTCCGCTGACCGACCACCTGCCCAAGCCGCTGCTTGCGGTCGGCGGCAAACCGCTCATCGTGTGGCACATCGAGCGGCTGGTGGCCGCGGGCATCCGCGATCTGGTCATCAATCACGCCCACCTCGGCCACATGCTCGTCGAAGCGCTCGGCGACGGTTCTGCCTTCGGCGCGCGCATCGAGTGGTCTGCCGAGACGCAGGGCGCGCTGGAGACGGCGGGCGGCATCGCGCACGCCGGCGCGCTGCTGGGTGATGCGCCCTTCATCGTCATCAATGGCGACATCTGGTGCGACGCCGACATCGGCGCGCTGCGCGAGGCGGCACTGACGCTGCGCGCCGACGCGCGGCTCGCCCACCTCGTGCTGGTCGCCAATCCGCAACACCATCCCGACGGCGACTTCGCGCTGCGCGACGGCCTCGTGCTGGACGCCGCGAGCGGGCGCCACACCTTCAGCGGCATCGCCGCCTATCACCCGCAGCTGTTCCACGGTCTGCCGGCCGGCCAGCCGGCGCGGCTCGCGCCGCTGCTGCGTTCGGCGATGCGCGCGTCCCGCGTGTCCGGCACGCTGCATGAAGGACTGTGGTTCGACGTCGGCACACCCGAACGACTGGCCGAGGTCGACGCGATCGCCCGTTCGCAGTCGTCGCCACCGGACCGGCGCTGACGCGGCCCCGGTGTCGCTCAGCGCACGCCGGCCACGCGGCGTGCCACGACGCCGGCGGCGACGGTGCGCCCCAGCGCAAGGCCATCGTCGTTGTCATGGCGGAAGTGGATGCCGCCATACAGTCTCGACATTGCCGCCTGTCCGGCCAGACCGGCGAACCGCTCGCGTTGCGCAGGCAGGTAATGGCCGAGCACGCCTGCCGCCGCTCCGCTGGTCGCGGCGTGGCCGGACACGTAGGACGGAAACGGCGGCGTCAGGATGGCCGGCGTGAAGGTCACGCCGAGCAACTGTTGCGCCGCCGTCACCGGCCGCGTCGTCCAGTAGTGGTACTTCACGTTCCAGGCCGCGATGAAGGTGTCGGCCATCGCCATGTTGAGGTCGGCGAACAACTCGGCCGTCTGTGTCGGCGACAGGCGCGCCGTCTTCAGCGCGTCCAGCGCGATTTCGTTCCAGTGGCCGGACGGCGTCACCGACCCGTGTCCGTCCACCCAGAAACGGGCGATCGCCAGCTGTTCCGGCGTCAGTTCGCGCTGCACGCGCACCACTTCTTCCAGGTCCCGCAGATAGTCGGGCGAGCCATAGCGCGGCGGAACCGGACGCAACGCCGCCGCATCCATCTTCACCCACGGACGCCAGTTCGGCGCGAACGGCTCCGATGGCGGGAAATAGAAATAGGGCGGCGTCGGCTCCCAGCTGCCGGGACCGTAGTAGCGGCCCTCGCCATACCATTGCAGGCGTACGCCGTTCCATCCGTACTGGGCGCCGTCAGCCGTCGCGTAGGCGATGAACTGGCGACCGATCTCGTGCCCGAGCGACAGCGCGCGCCGGGCTGCGTCAGCGGGCGTCTGCCTCGGCTGGCCGTCGCGCAGCGCGACCAGCGCGAAGACGACGCGGTCGAACGAACGTTCTTCGGCATTGAACAGATAGCCCAGCATCTGCGCCGCCGCCATCGACTGCGCGAGCGCGCCGTCCTCGCCGCACTGCGTCGCGGCAAGCCAGGCATCCCGCATCGCCACATGCATCAGCGCCAGTCCGCGCGCGGCGCGCTCAGGCGACACCTTGTGCTTGATGTGCATCGCGAGCTGGATGCGCGTCCACGCGAGACCGGGTGCCTCACTGCGCCAGGCCTCCAGAATCTGCCCGGCCTGCGCCTCCGCCTGCGTCCAGCCGTGAAAGGCGGACACCGGAAACAGCGCCGTCACGTCATGACGCGCGACCATGTCGCCGCATTCGCCGGCAGCCAGCTGCATGCCGTCCAGCGCACGCGCGGCGAGCGGCAGTGCGACGAGCCAGGCCACCAGTCCGGCGCCCGCAAGCCGCCGCCATCGAACGGATTTCAGTTCATGCATCAGTCGCGCTTTCCATCCGGTTCGACGTTTGCCTTCAGCATCGATTCGCGCCCCAGGCGGACAGCCAGTGCGCGTGCATCACGGCCGTCGCGGTCCGTCGCCTGCACGTCCGCACCGTGCGCCAGCAACAGCGCGACCGCCGCGCGCTGTCCGCTCATCAGTGCCTGATGCAGCGGCAGGCAGTCCGGCGCCGCCGGCGCACTTGCCGCGCCGGCGGCGAGCAGCGCACGCATGACGGACACATGGCCGCGCCAGCTCGCCGCTGACAGCGCACTGCATCCGAAGTCATCCGGTGCATCCACGTCGGCACCGGCCTTGAGGAGCAGACCGACGATGCGCCCGTGCCCCTGGCCGGCTGCGCTGTGCAGCGCACGCAACTGCCTGCCCGGCTCCGGCGCATCGACCGCAATGCCGGCGCCCAGCAGCAGGCCCACGATGTGGGCATCGCCCAGCCCGGCGTACTGAACGAGGCTGGCGCCACTGACCGGCACGCGCGCGGCGTCGAGTGCCCGCACTGCGTTCGCGCGCTCGTCCGGTGCGTCTGCCGCCGTCGCCGGCACGGCACTACTCACCAGCATGGCGGCACACGCCGCAAGGCGAACGTTGCGCCGCATCACGCTAGGGCCTCGCATCTTCGGCCTGCCCCGGCAGCACACCGGCCCACGCACGCACCTGTTGCGCCACGTCTTCGGGGCCGCGCCCCAGACCAGCACGCCGGTGCGCCACACGACCGTCGGCGCGCATCGCGATGCGCGCCGGCACGCCGGTCAGGCCGAGCGCCGTCAGCAGGCCGGCATCCTGGCTGCGCAGCCAGCGCACATCGCCAAGCTGCGCGTAGGCGGTGCGCAGCTGTTCCAGCTGCACCGCGTCACCGAGCGCGAGGATGACGACGTTGTCGCCGAAGCGGTCCTTCTTCGACCCCAGCGCGTCGAGAAAACGGCGCGCGCTGGGCAGGCCGGCGTCGAGCACCACGAGCATCCAGTTTCCGTTGAACGCCAGTTCGCTGCTTGCGACCGGGGAGGAGGCAAGGTCCGTTGCCATGAATTCGGGCAATGCCGGCGGTTCGGCGCCACGCGCCGGTGCGATCGCCAGCAGCGCCGGAACGAGCAGAGCCGACAGAATCAATGATTTCATTTTCATCACGGGGTCACGAAATTCCTGATGAGACCGCGGTCCGCGCCGAGGCCCCTGAACATGTCGGCATCGCTGCCATCGACCAGCGCCCGGGCCTGGGCAGCGGCACCGTCGGTATCCGACGATGCGCGCTGCACGGCGAAATGCATGATGGCCGCGGTCGCGCCGGCCGGAATGTCCAGTACCCATGTCGAGTTGATCGCGTCGCGGTTGATGGTCACCACGGGTGCCGCCGTGTTGGCGTTGCCGCCGAACACATGCGCCAGCGCCGGATCGCCGAAGCCGGAGCCTTCGCGCGTCACCGCATACAGATTGCCGGTTGCCGCCGGACTGACGATGACCTGGGTCGAGCTGTCGGAACCCAGATTGGAACCGACGGAGACCGACACCGTCACCGCGCTGCTGCCGGCGTTCCTCAACAGGTCGACATAGCGGGCATAGCGCCCGCCTTCCGGCACGAAGAGGCGCCGGGTGACGTTCAGCCCGCCCAGACCGACCGGACCGAGCCACAGTTCGCGCCCGCCGTTGCGCACGATGGCGCTGTCGAGGCAGGGGAAGCTGTTGCCGCCGACGCTCAGCATGTAGGCACCGTCATAGGCATCACCGCGCGTGCCGTACCCGCCGTCGCCCAGTTCGCCGGTGCAGCCGAAGTCGTAGCGCGACGTGTCCGGGCTGTTGAAGGTGTAACCCAGCGGCACGATGGCGTTCAGGTACAGGTCCAGCACGCCGGCGCCCGGCGATGTCTGGTTGATCACGCCCTGGCCGCCGAGCGCGCCCAGCGCGACCCGCAGCTCGACGCTGCCCAGCGGCAGTTGCGCGAAGCTGTAGGCACCGGCCGCGTCCGCCACGGTGCTCGCGCTGAACGGCTCGAACGGACCCACCGCGGCGCCGTAGGCCGACACCACGGCGTCCGCGACGACGGTACCGGAGCCCTCCTCGAATACCGTGCCCGACAGCGAGAACACCTGCGGTTCGTCCAGCACGACATCCACCACCTGTCCGTCCGAAGCGAGCGTGGCCGTTGCCGTCGACACGAGGCCGGTCGCCGGGTTGCGGGCATACACGGTGACCTCGCCCAGCGCCACGCGGTCCAGGCGGAAGCCGCCGCCCGCGTCCGCCTCGGCGTAGCGGTCATAGGCGAGGTTGCTCGAGCGCAGGTACACCTCGGCGCCGGCCACGCCCTGCCCGCTGCGATCCCGCACGACGCCGCGCACCGCGCCGTTGAGCGGCAACAGCAGATCCAGCGTGCGCACCGACGCGGTGTCGGCGAGCGTGCCGACGGCCTCGCCATGCAGGCCGAACACATCTTCGAAGTACAGCGTGTAGCTTCCGGCCGGCACGCCGACCAGACGGTAGACGCCGCGCTCATCCGACGTGGTGCTCGTCGAGTATGACAACTCGCCCGAGACGGGTCCCAGCGCCTCGACATACGTCCCCGGTGCGGGCGTGCCGTCGCGGTAGCGCGTGTTGCCCTTGAACACCGACGCGATGATGTCCGCCGTCACCTGCCCGGCATCCGCGATGGTGAAGGAAGCAACGCCGTAGCGCGTGCTGACCACATGCTCGCCGTCCGTCAGATTGACGAACTGCACGCCGTCCTCGCACACGGCCGACGCGTAGTCGCCGTCCGCCACCTCCGCGCTGGCCGCCGCCAGTCCGCGCGCCAGCGACGGGCCACCTTCGCCGCCACCGCCGAAGTCGAGCGCGAATTCGCACAGCTCGTCGATCGGCTGGCCGTCTGCGGCGAACACGTGCACGGTGACAGCGCCGGCGGGCAGTTCAAGCACCATGTCCTGCACCAGCTCCTGGCCGTTCCCGCCGATCTGCACCGTCTGCGTCGCGCTGTAGTAGCGGCCGCGCAGGTAGTACTCGGCGCTCAGCGTGACCGGACGGCCGGTCGGCAGGCCGTCGATGCGGAACACGCCCGCCGCGTCGGTGGAGGCGCCGCTGGAACCTTCGTAGCCGTTGCGCTCGTCGTACAGATAGCGTGCGTCGATCCACGCGTTGGCCAGCACCTGGCCGTTGCTGCCGGTCAGCACGCCGGTGATGGCGCCGCGCCCGGCCAGCATGAGTTCGACCGGATCCGGTTGCCCGCTGACCAGCGTGACCGTGCGCTGCGAGCGCACGCCGTTGAACGGGTCACTCACCGACAACAGCAGCGCTTCCCCGCTCGGCAGTTCGATGTTGCTGAAGCTGCCGTCGGACGCCGTGCTGAAGGCGTGCAGATAGGCGCCGTCGGACACCCGGAACACCTCGACATAGGCGGACGACGTCAGCGCCAGGCCGTCGGCCGACACGACGCGGCCGGACAGCTGCGCGCCCTCCAGTTCCAGCGTCACGGCCAGCGTTTCGCCATCGACCGGCACGATGTCGCGCGTTGCGGCGATCAGGCTGCTGTTCGGGTGCTGCGCACGGATGCTGACCTGATCGCCGTAGCTGCGCAGGCTGAACACCTGACTCGGCGACTCGCCGCCGGCAAACGTCACCGGCCCCTCGTTGCGCGTGCCGAGCGCATCGGTCACCGTCAGATAGAGCTGCGACGGCACCGTCAGTCCGTCCGCGACCGACACCTGCACGTCGATCCGGGCCTGCGCCTGCAGCTGCAGGTCCAGGTTGTGCACCTGACCCGCCTGCGTCAGTTCGCCCATGCGCGTGTCCAGCGCGCGGCTCGCATCGTCACTGAGCACCTGCAGCGCGTACGGCGCCAGCGGCACGGCCGGGAAGCTGAACTGGCCGATGCTGTCGGTGCGCGTGCGTACCCGCATCGCGAGTGCATCGCTGGTACTCAGTTCCACCGGCTGGTTCGCGGCCGGCGTGATGCCGTCGGCACGCATGACCGTACCGCGCACCACGCCACCCCCGCTGTACGCCGCCACCGGAACCGGTTCGCCGTTGACCCGCACCTGCAGGCGGTAGCCGCCGAGGTAGGTCGCGCTGTTGCTCCAGTTGGAAATCACGATGGGATACGACGCTTCGGCCGCCGCCGGCACCGCCAGCAGATTGTTGGTCTGGTTGTACTGCACATAGCTGTTCCGGCTGTCATAGCCGTAGCCCTGCGCCAGCAGCCCCTTCTCCGGTGAATACGCCTGCGCGCGGACGATGTAGGCGGACGTTGCGCCCGGCAGTTCGGCACCGTTGATGTTGACCGCGATGGTGGCACCGGCCGCCGCCGGCACCGAGAACAACTGGCGCTCGCCGTAGAAGCTCAGCACGCCCGGGCGGTCCAGCGCACTGCTCACGGTGATCGTGCGCTGAAGCGTCTGGCCGTCCTCGGCCGCCGTGATGCTGCCGGTCAGCTCCGCGTTGCGCCCCTGCGCGGTACGTACCGCAACGATGTAGGCACCTTCGCGCACCACACTGATCAGACGGCGCCCGGCGCCGTCGGTCGTGCCCTGGTAGCAGCCCGTGCAACCGGCCATCGTCAGGCGCACTTCGGCGCCCTGGATCGGCGCATTGCCGGCGTCGCCGTCCAGTACCGTCAGCTGCACGCTGGCCAGCGCCGGCAGCACGAGTGCAAGCGTCTGGCTGTCGTTGTTGGCGGCGATGGTGCCGGCATACACACGCTCGCTGGCCGAATCGGACGGATGCACCGCGCGCAGCGTGAAGGCGCCGACCGGTGACGGGACGGCAAGGCGACCCTGTCCGTCGGTGCGGCCGACATAGCGGTTGTTGATGCCGCTGGCCGGTGCGCTCAGATAGACATTGGCGCTCGCCGCCACCGCGCCTCGCGCGAAGCTGAGCTGCAGCTGGATCGATCCGGTGCCGGTCAGCGTCACGTTGTGCGTGCTGACCTGGTTCGCGCTGACGGAGACGTCGACCAGCGTCGTCGCGCCGGTGCGGCTGTCATACGCCGTCAGCCGGTAGTCGCCCACCGGCAGCGCGCTGAAGTTGTACCGGCCGAGCGAATCGGTCGTCGTGTTGCGCACGATGGAGCGCGACACGGTCAGCGACTCGATGCGCACCGAGCTGCTGACACTGGCTTCGCCATTGGCCGTCACGATGACGCCGGTGGCCGAGCCCGCGGCTTCGATGTCGATGTCGGTCACCGTCACTTCGCCCTCGGTCACCGCCACGGCAGCGCGCGCGCCGATGAGGCCGGTGCCCTGGTTGTGCGGAATCGTGGCGTCGAGCCGGAACACGCCGGCCGGCATGCCGGGCAGCACATAGGTGCCGTCACCGGCAATGGTGACCGACACGGCACCACGGCCCGAAGGTACCGACGTGCGTACGGTGCCGCCGCCGGTGCCGTAGTCGGCGGGTCCGGCCACGGTGCCGGTCAGGACGCCGGACGGGAAGGACAGGTCGGCCACCGCGCGACCGCTGTCCGGGTCGACGGCCGCGGTGGTCGCGCCGGCTGCAATGCCGGTCACCGGATGGCCCGTGCCCCAGCCATAGGAGCAGGCCTTGCCGACCGACTTCACTTCGACCTCGAAGCCGACCGGCAGCGGGATCGACGACACATCCTGGATGCGTCCGCCGATGCTGTACGCGCCGGCCGCGCTGGCACGCAGATTGAGCACGCCCGACGGTTCGATCTCGCAATCGCTGAGCGAGTACTGGACCGGCAGCCAGGTGCGGCCGAACAACGGATGCAGGCTGCGCACCTGCACCGTGCCCAACGCAACCGGCGTGCGCAGGTCACCTTCGAACACCGTCCCGCTCACGCTGCCGAGCACGCTGGGCAGCGCGTCGACCACGCTGACACCGCCGTCCGGGATCGTGAAGTTGGCGATGGACGTCATTTCCTCGCTGTCCAGCGACTGCAGTGCTTCCGGCGGCAAGCGGCTCAGCCGCTCGGCGGCATGGCGTGCCGACGCGCGGCTGATCTGCGGTGCCACGAAGTGCATCAGCGTCACGCGGCCGCCGGCCGGCACCGTCACGCTGCGCCAGCCCGCCTCCAGCCGGTTGGGGCCGGATGTCTCGTGACCGAACACGTCGGGCGTTGCCGCGCTCGCGCTGCGATCGCCGAACACCATCGCGAGCGCCGGCTCGGAGGTGCTGATGAACGGGTCGGCATCGCTGCCGTCGTCGATCACCGCCCAGGCATCCACACCGGCTTGCATCGTTGCGTCGCCACTGGACGTATCGACGACGCGCAGGCTCGAATCGGAGAAGCCGCTGCGCACATTGACCGTCACCGTGACCGGCGCGGCGCCCGGATTCTCCAGGATGTCGAGATAGCGCGCGAAGTAGCCGCCGCGCGGCACGAACACCTTGCGCTTGACGTTCAGCCCGGCGATCTGCGCGTCCTGCGTGACCGCGAACTGGCGCCGGCCCGCTTCGAGGAAGGCGGTGCCGTCACCGATGAAGCGCTCGCCATCGATCTCCAGTACCGAGCCGCCCGGCAGCGCCGTCGTGCCGCCGCTGAACATGCTGTACGACGCGCGCCAGCCGCCGTTGATCTGGGCTCCGTCCTCGATGTCGTACTTGAAGTTGTTGGCGTCCCACAGCGTCGCCGGCAGCGGAATGCGGTTGTCGGCGAGCACCAGCGACACGCTGCGCTCCTGGCCGTCCGCGCTGATCAGCACGTCGGCGTCGGCGTAGCGCAAGGTCACCGTGTCCTCGGCCGATACCGAATAGCTGGCCGCGGCAACGCCGTCGAAGCGGAAGTCGCCCAGACTGTTGGTGTTGACCGCATTGGTCGACACCACGCCGTCGGTCCGGCGCAACACGACGCGCACGTTGGCGGCGCGCGTGCTGCCGTCCGGACGCAGCACGGTACCGCTGACCGCACCGGCGGCAGGCAGTGCGAGCACCACGCTTTCCTGTGCGCCGTCACCCGGCAGCGTGACCGTCGTGCTGGTCACGAGGGCGGAATTGTCCGGATGCGCCGCGCTCACCGTGAGCGCGACACCGGCCGGCACGCTGAAGCTCGCGCCGCCGCCGCCGTCGGTCCGCACGCTGGATCGTCCGGTCACGCTGACGCGCGCATTCGGCGCCGCGACACCGCGTTCGAAATTCACCTGCACGGTGAGCGTGCCGATGCCGCTCAGCGTCAGGTCCTGCACCGTCTGCGTCGCGGCCGGTACCGTCACGTCCGCGCTGGCGCTGAGCCCGGTGTTGCTGCTGGCGCGCAGCGCGTGCGCGCCGACCCGCACGTCGGTGAATCGATAGGCGCCACCGGTGTCCGTCGTCGTCGAGCGATACGGCGCGTAGCAGCAGATGTACTCCGGATCCAGCTGCACGCTGACGCCGACGGCCGGATCGCCGTTGGCGGCGCGCACGATGCCGGTCAGCTCGCCGGTCGGCTCCATCGTCACGTCCGCCACCGTGGTTTCGGCGGCCGGTACGGAGGCCGGACCAGTCGCGCTGCCGAGTATCGGCTGACCCTGCGGATGCGGCTGCGCGGCACTGACGAGGTAGTCACCCGGAATGAGGCCGGTGAACACATAGCTGCCGTCGCTGCCGATCGGCGCGCTCAGCGTCGTCGAGTTGCCGGCCGGATAGCGGTACGGAATGGTGGCCGAGCCGCCGGACACCAGCACGCCGCCCGCGCGGCGCACCGTGCCCTTGAGCAGCCCGGTGTTGACGAAGGCGACGTCGGACGAACGCGTGGTCTGGCCGGCGTCGAACCCGGCCGTGACGACGGGGCTTTCCTCGCGGGTGAGCGGATGCGTCGCGAACAGGCGGAAGCGGTCCTGCGCGATGGCGCGCACGGAGGCGCTGCCGGAACTCGCGGACCTGAACGCGAAGGTGCCGTCGTTGGCCGACGTCGTCGTGTAGGTGCGGCCGAACAGCGGCTGTTCGCTACGGAACGTGAGCGTCGCACCCGGCACCGGCGTCGAACTGTCGCCGGCGTAGACGACACCCTGCAACACGCTGCCGGTCGTCGAAGGCAGCGGATCGAGCGTGCTCAGGCCGTCGGCCGGCACGCGGAAGTTGCGGATGATGGCGCGCTCTTCGGCGGTCAGTCCATCCAGCGCTTCCGGCGGCAGTTGGGCCAGGCGCTGCGCTGCGGTGCGCGCCGGAATACGGCCGGTCTGCTGCACCGAGAAGTGCATGAAGGCAACGCTGGCACCCGGCTGCACAGTCACCTGCTGCCATTCGACATGCAGGCGGGCCACGGTGTTCAGCGCAGTCGTGCCGCCGGCGCCGGCGGCAAGTTCTCCGCCCTCACCGTCGAACACCCAGGCCACGGCCGGATTGCCGCCGCTGATGAAGGGGTCGGCGTCGGTGTCGTCGTCGGCCACGACCCAGCGGTCAGCCCCGGCGCCGGTGCCCACGGTGAACACGGCGTCATTGCTGGAACTGTCGACCACGCGCGCACCGACCACGCCCGGCGCGATGTGCGTGCTCACCTTCACCTGCACGGTGACCGGCGTGGCGCCCCGGTTCTCCAGCACTTCGAGATAGCGCGCGAAGTAGCCGCTGCGCGGCACGTAGATGCGCCGCGTCACGGTCAGGCCGGACGCCTGGTTCAGTTCGTCGACTTCGAGCAGCTGGCCGTCCTGGGTCAGCCGGCCGACGGAACCGTCGCCATTCGTGAAGGGCACGGCCACGTTGCCGACGACAATGTCGAGCAGCGCGGCACGGCGCGCGGCGGCGCCGTCGCCGTCATACACGCTGTTGTCGCCACGCGCGATGCTGCCGTCACCCTGCAGGTCGAACACGAAGCCATTCGCGTCGTAGCGGCTGACCGGCAGATTGACCGCGCTGTCGAGCAGATCGAGATCGATGCTCACGTCGTCGAGGTCGAAGCGCACGCTGCCGCTTTCCTGAGCCTGCAGGCGTCCGTCGCCGCTGCGCGCGCGCAGCGTGAAGGCGCCGGCCGGCACGTCGGCGAAACTGTAACTGCCGTCCGCCTGCGAATAGGCGTCCCAGCTGCCGCCGTACGTCGGATCCGGATTCGACAGCGTGACGCGGATGTTGCCGATCGGCGCGCCGCCCGCGCCATTGAGCGTACGGCCGGCTACGGTGCCCGCGCCGAGCAGCGCCAAGTCACGCACCAGCGCTTCGCCATCGGCCGACAGGCGGAAGTCGCCGCGTGCGCGCACGCGTCCGCTGATCCGCGCCGTCACGCGGTAGTCGACGCCGACCTCGATCTGGTCGAACCGGTAGCTGCCGTCGATGCCGGTCGTGAACACGCGGTTCTCGCCGCCGCCGGTCAGACGCGTCAGGCGCACTTCCACGCCGCTCTGCGGGTCGGCCGACAGGCCTTTGGTGACCAACCCGCTGACCGAGCCGATGTCCTTGCGCGTCATCACGAGCGTGACGTCCGCCGCGTTGCCGTTGACCAGCGTGCCGTCCGCATTGCCGCTCAGGCGCTGCAGGCCGCTGCCGCGCGTGGCGAGCAGGCTGAAGTCGCCGTTGAACACGCGTTCGAACGTCGCACGGCCGTCCGCATCGGTGACCGCCGTATAGGAGCCGCCGAACGGACTGGCACTGGTCAGCGTCACGGCCGCGCCGGCCACGGCCTGACCGTCGTTGTCCTCGGCGCGCACGTTGACCGCGCCCAGGCCGATCATGCGGATGCGCACGCTGCGCACTTCGTTGAGTGCGGAAATGCGTGACACCGCCTGGCCCTTGTCACCGTCCGCCGCGTGGGTGGCAACCAGCGTGAAGTCGCCCAGCGGGACCGCGGGTATCGCGAAGTTGCCGGCCGCGTCTGCGGCGACGGTGATCGCGGTACGGCCGTTGATCTTCAGTTCGACCGTCGCACCGCTCACCGCGGTGACGTTGTCGACCCGGAACACGCTGCCGTTGATCGCGCCGGTCGCCGCCAGCGTGACGTCAGCCGTGACCGCCTCGCCGTCGCCGGCGATGCGGCCGCTGCCGAAGCCGGCCAGTTCGGTCGCCGGATTGCGGGCGTATGCGGTGAAGTCGCCCACGAACTGCGGGTTCGCCACATAGCGCCCGGACGCGTCCGTCATGACGGTGACCGACCCGCCGAACACGCCGGCGTTGGTGATCTGCACCGGTACGCCGGCCTGCGCCACACCATTGGGATCGCGCACCACGCCTTCGATGCGGCCCTGCCCCAGGAACACGACATTCGCCGTGACCGGTTCGCCGGCCACGATGGCGGTCAGCACGACCTGCGTGCGCCCGCGATTGCCGTTGCCGTCACTCGCGTCGATGGTGTAGCTGCCGGCGCGGCTGATCGGCAGGCCGAACTGGCCTTGCGCATTGGTGGTCGCCGTCGTGCCGTCCGGGCTCAGCGTGACGGTCACGCCCGCGCCGACCGGCGTGCGCCCGTCGCGGTCGAACACGGTGCCGACGATGCCGCTGGACGCCAGTTGCAGATTGACCGTCACCACGGAACCGTCACCCGGCACATTGCCGCCGGCCGTGCCGGTTTCGCCCTGACCGGCCACCGCGGTCACGCTGAATGCGCCGACCGGCACGCCATCAACGATGTAGTTGCCATTGACGTCGGTGCGCGTGACATAGCTGAGGCGACTGCCGACCAGAGACTGCACGGTGACGGCCGCATCGGCCACGGCACCGCCGGCGCTGCGCGTGACCGCGCCGCGCACGGTGCCGGTCGGGCCGAACACGACGTTGCGCGTCAGCACCTGCCCGCCCTGATTCAGGATGAGTCCGGTCTCGCGTCCGCGCAGCCGCCCGTCCAGCATCGCGTCGAGCGCGTACGGCCCGTCGGACAGCGGCAGCGAATCGAAGCGGAACACGCCGTCGGCGCCGGTCAGCTGTTGCGTGATGATGCCGCGCGACACGGATACCAGTCGCACCTGCACGCCTTCCTGCGGCGTGGTGTTGTCGGACGCCAGCACCGCGCCGGCAATGCTGCCCACCGGCTGCAACTTCAGGCTCAGTGCCAGCGTGCCGCCGGCGGCAACCTGCCCGTTGGCGGTGCCGACGAGTCCGCTGGACGGATCCACGGTGGACGCGCTCAGATACCCGGTGGGCACGCGCTCGAAAACGACCCGCCCGGCCGCGTCCGTCGCGACCGTGCGGATGTCGCGCGTCGCGCCGAGGCTGGTGAAGGTGACCGGCGCGTTCGCGACGGACGAACCCGTGGCGTCGAGCACCGTCACGCTGACGGTGCCCTGCCCGTTCATGCGCACGTCGATGCGCGCTTCTTCGCCGCTGTTCTGCAGATTGCCCCACGCCTGCCCGTGGTCGCCGGTGGCCGGATCAACGACCGAAATCGTGAAGCTGCCGGCACTCACATCGGGTATCGCATACTCGCCGGCGCTGTCGGTGCGCACGGTCGCCAGCGTTTCGCGCGGCTGGTTGCGCGTGACGGACACTTCCGCGCCCGCCACCGGCGTCGCGCCATTGGCCTGCAGCACACGCCCGGCGAGGCGCCCGCGCGGCCCCAGCTGCAGCAGCGTGCTGCCCTGGACGCCTTCGTTCTGCCCGGCCATGACGACGCGCGCGGCCGAACCGGCCGCGAACTGCGCCATCACCTGCACGCGGCCGGTGTCGTCAACGGTCGCGATCAGCGGATTGCTGGACGTAAACAGCGTGCCCCGGGCCTTGCCCGTGAGGTCCACCGTGGTGCCGTCACGCAGCACGCCGGTTGCCGACAACTGCGTCGTCTCGCCGCCATTCAGACGCGCCTGCGCCGCTTCCACGCCCAGCGCGAGGGGAACCGGCGTCGTCGGCCTCCAGAAGATTTCACCGGCATACACCACCGACGAACCGAATTCCGGGAAAGCCAGTTCGGTCTCGCCGACGGTGCCGTCGGAACAGGTCACGCGCACGCGAAACGGCGGCGCCGGTATCTGCGGTGCGTTCGGGCCGATGGCGGCCGCCGCACCCGGCAGGTTGTAGATGGTGAAGCTGTAGTCGGCCTGCAGCGGCGCGTTCCGGTTCAGCGCGGACACCGTGCACGACGCATCCGCAGCGGGCGGCACGCCCTGCGCGAACGCAACCGACATCATCGCGAAGAGGATCAGCACGAGGCCGGTGATCCGGCTGAACACGCCGGACAGACGTCCGCTGCGTCGGGCGCCCGCGCCCGTCGGCCGGTTCCGCTTCATGGCTCCGCCACGCGCACTCATGGTTGTCCGTCCAGCAATGCCCCGGGTGCGACCTGCACACGGCCGCCGGGCGTGTTCCAGCTATTGAGCACCGGGCTCTTCGCCAGCGCCTGCGTCAGTTTCCACTGCCCCTGCTCGCGCGCGAACGCGACCGTATCCTTGAAGATCACCTTGGCCGACCGGCCGTCGCGCACCGAGTAGGCAAGCAGCACGTAGTTGCCGAATTCGACGCGCGTATCGAGCGACACGTCGCGCCCGCCCAGCACGGAGCGCCAGCGCGCGACAGCCGCCGTGCGCTCGGCCTCGCCCGACAGTTGAGCCTGCGCGAGCTGCTCGCGCGCCGCGCGGTTCCAGGTCAGCAGGAAGGCGTCGACGTCGCCCTTGCGCATCGCCGCGAAGTGGCTGCGCAACACGCCCAGCGGCGTATCGCCATCGGACGGCGCCGGCGCGCCGTCGGCGGACGACACCTGAAGCGGCGGATCGAAGTCGAATTGCTTGAACGGGTAGACCGTCTCGACGGTCAGCGTGCGGAAGCGCTCCACACCCTTCGGATCGGCGCCATGCGCGCTGCCTGCGCACAGGGCTGCCGCGAGACACATCGAGGTGACGACGATTTTCATTTCCGGAACTTCCCATCCTTGATTCGAGCACTGGCCAGAAGCAGGCCACCCGCCGCTGCCATGACCAACGGCAATCCGAACAACCCTGACGCGTCGATACGGTCATCCGCGAGGCGGATGTCCGTCGGCGCCAGACGCGGCACCGCCAGAGCGACCGCGTCGCCTATCGCACACGCTTCGCGCACCGGGCGCAGCGTCTTCACGCGCACGCGGCGCGCGGTGCCACCTTCATCGATCTCGATTTCCAGCAGTTCGCGCGCAACGTCGTCACCCGGCAGGCCGGGCTGCGGCGAGGACGAAATCTCGCGCACGACCTCGCAGCCGGTGATGCGCCCCTGCACGGTGTCGACCCACAACACCCGCGCCGTACGATCGGCTGCCACCAGCACGGCGCCGGCCAGCAATGCGGCTCCGAATGCCCTGAACCCGTTCACGTGCGCGCCCCGCTCAGTCGACGAAGCCGATCAGCGGCAGATTCGCCGACTGGTCGGTGGAGCGATAGAAGTCGACCAGCCCGAACTTGAAGTTGAACATTTCAACTTCGCTCTTGGCATAGACGAAGAACTTGCCCTTGCAGCTGAGCGAGGTGGCACCGACCGGGCAGCTGACGCCGCCGCCGCCGCCCACGGTGATCGCGTTGAGCTTGGCCACATCCACGACCTCGGCCTTCAGCGTGCCCTCGACGGCCGCCGACATGACGACCTGACCGGAGCCATTGCTGAACATCGGACTGCAGTTGCGGCTGAAGTCGAAACGGATGGTGCCGCCCGCGGTCACCTTGATCTTGGTGAACAGCCCGACCTCGAGCAGACCGGGCACCACGATGGAATAGCCGGGAATCGGCAGGTCCGGCGTCGCGATCTCGATCAGCGGACCGACCTCGAAGCGCTCGTAGCGGGTGACGTCGCCGAGCGACTCGCAGCATCGCTCGCGCGGCGTCGCCGAACCGTCGACCTTGAACTTCAGCTTGGTGAAGGCCTCGTGCACCGGCAGGCGCTTGAGCGCATCGGTGATGACGCTGCCGATGCCGGTCTTCGACGCATCGAAGCCGAAGATGCGCGGGTTGCCCGCGGACTGGTCCTTGGCCGGGTCGTTCTTGAACTTGCAGGTCGGGCATTCGCCGGTGTTGTCGAGCTCTTCGCACAGCTTGCACTTCGGCGGACCGTTCTTGCTGCACTTGTCCGGGTCATAGACGCACAGGCCGCCCCAGCCAGCCTTGCTGATGCCGCTGCCGGCGTCGGTGATGAGCAGCGCGCCGTCTTCCGACACCGTGGCGCGCCCCATCGGCACGAACTGTCCGAGGTCGTGATCCCACTGCACGACCGGCAGGTTGTCGCCCGGCGGATAGGCGCGGCTGTTCGGCAGCGTCACTTCAACCGGCGGATCGAAGCGCGTGCCGGCCGGCTGCACCGTCCATGCCGGCAGGCCGAATTCGGCGCCACCGGTAGGCGGCGCCATCGGCAGCTTGTCCGCCGTGACCGGGCTGACGACCAGCGTGCCGGTGCGGCTGCCGTCCGGGAAGGTGACGCTGTTCGCCTTCACCTTCATCTGGAAGCCCTCGATGCCCGGAATGGTCAGGATGACATCCTCATCACCGCCGACGACCCGTGCCTGCGACACCAGCAAGGGCGGCAGATACACCGGATGCGCGAGACTGTTGTCCTGGCCGCGCACCGCGAACGCCTCGAAATGCAGGCTGGGCCAGGTCTGGCCGAGGTGGCTGCTGGTGCGCCCGTCGACGAACAGGTCGATGCGGCCCGGCGGCAGGTTGCTCAGTTCGAACGCGCCGGTTTCGTCTGTCGTCGCGACCACGCTGGTGCGTCCCGCGGACAGGCGCACGCCGGGCAGCGGCTCGCCCTTGTCGGTATAGACGAAGCCGCGGAAATTGGTCGGGCCGTCGCGCGCCTCGCGCACCTGGATGATGTAGGTCGCGTTGCCGACGAGCTGGGCGGGGTCATTGATGTCACCGCCCTCGTTGCGCAGCGCACGTGCGCTGATGCGCACCTGGCCCGGCGTCAGGCCGAGCTGCGGCCGCGTCGCCGTCAGGCCGTTGCGGTCGGTATCGAGCACCAGTCGCGACGCACGCTGGCCGTTGCCGTCGATGAAGAAGGCATCGCCCTCTTCCACGGTGAATGCCACCGGCACGCCGGGAAGGTGATTGTCACTGACGTCGCGTACGACGACGGTCAGCAGTTCGAGCGGCACGCTGCCGGTTTCCGCGATCTGGTGGATGCCCAGATCCGCGAGCACCTTGGATACGGCGCCGCGCTGCGTCGTCGCCGCGAAATACAGCTCGCCGGCAAACTGTGTCGCCAGCGGACCGGCCTCGGCCGATACCTGGGCGCGCACCAGATTCGCGCCCGGGCCGGTCTGCTTGCCCGGCCGCATCCAGACCTGGGCGCGGCCGGCGCTGTCCGTGCGCACGACGAGGTTGCGCGCGGCGCTGACGCCGTCCGGCTTGACGACCTGACCCTGCGTCGGCGAAATCGAACCGGTGCCGCGCATCACGTCGAAGCTGACCGGCAGGTCTGCCACCGGCGCGCCATCGCGATCCAGCGCAACCAGCGCCAGCGGGCGCGGCAGTTCGGCGCCGAGCACACCGGTCTGGCCGTTGCCGGAAATCATCGACAGGCGGTTGCTGCCGACGGCGATGCGGCTGACCCGCAGCGTGCGGGCGCGGCGGTTGCCGAGATGGTCGGTCGCGACGACGTCGAGCACGTTCTCGCCGATGCGCAGCGGCACGGTGCGTGCGAGGAAATAGCGATCCGACACGTCGGCGGCAACGCCGTTGACGGTGACCGTCGGCTCCGGCGCGCCGTTCATGCCTTCGACCGCGTCATTGACGACGCCGCGCACATCGACGGCCGCGGCCGACGTGACGTGCTGATCGACCGGGTGTTCGATGGTGAGGATGGGCGCGGTCTGGTCGACCGACACGGTAACCGTCGAAGTGCCGACACGACCGTCGGCGTCGGTGGCGACGACGGTCAGCACATTCATGCCCTCGCGCAGGAAAAAGCGCTCGAACGTGAATTCGGTTCCGGATGCGTTCAGTACGGCACCCTGCTGGTTGACCGTGACACTCGCGACCGGCTTGCTCACGCGGCCCGACACGGTCACCGGACGCTCGACGTTGCCGGTCAGATCGGTCGGGCTGCTGTCGGACACCAGGCCGAGAATCGCCTTGTCATGCGGACTCAGAACGGTCACGCGCGGCGGGCCGTCCAGCGTGACGGTACGGCTCACGGTACGGCTGCCGCCGTCGTCGAAACCGGCAACGAAGTTCAGCGTGTTCTCGCCGTCGATCAGCTTTGCCCGGCCGGTGTAGATGAGCACGCCGGTGTCATCGGCCGACTGCAGCGCCATCACCGCGCCATTGACGGTCACACCGAGTACCGCCGCCTTGTTCGACTGCACGCGCGCGGTGACGGGCACCTCCGGGCTGGTCACCGTCAGGCTGCCCGCCGGCTCGGTCACGTCGAAGCTGTAAGACGATTCGACATCGACCTCGAAACCCCATACGGCGGATGCCAGCGCGTTGGAGCGGTTCGCGACGTCGAGATAGAGGGTGTACGGACCGGCCGCCAGACCTTCCGGCGGCGTATAGCGCACGCCGTCGGCGGTGACCTGTGCGTCGGCAGTGACGTCGGTGCCGTTGATGACCAGATGGACGCTGGCCGGGTCGATGCCGGCATGCGCTTCGCTGAAGTTCGCGCTGATGAGCGGGCGGGCGCCGGGCGCCAGCATGACATCACGCGGCTGCAGGTCGGTGATCTGCGGCGGCTGCGCGGTGCCGAAGGTCCAGCTCGTGTCACTGACGTTGCCGGCGCGGTCGGCCAGACGCAGCCGCACCGTGTGCGAGGCGTCGGGCAGCGCGGCCGGTACGGCATAACTGAGCGCATCGGCGCCGATTTGCGCCGACGCGGTCACATCGGCGCCGTCGAACAGCAGGCGCACGGCGGCAACGTCGATGCCGGCGCCGATGTCGCGATAGGTCGCACGGATGACGGGTTGCGCGCCGCCGGGCAGGAAGCCGTCCGCCGGCTCGCGCGCAAGCACTTCGGGCACGGTGCGGGTCGTGAAGGTCACTCGGGCGTCGGCGGCGTTTCCGGCGACGTCGGCAATGCGTATGACCAGTGTGTGGGCGCCTTCGGCCAGCGGCTGCGTCGCCTGGTAGCTGAAGCCCTCCGCCGAGATCCGGGCCTGCGCGGCAATCTGCACGCCGTCCAGTTCCAGTGTGGTGGCCGCCGGATTCACCCCGCTGCCGGCATCCGCGAATTGCGCCGAAAGAATCGGCAGTGCATCGGCTTCGAGCACGGCCGACGCGGCGGGCTGCACCCCGGAAATCGTCGGTGCGGCGGTGTCCGACGGCGGCGGCGCTGCGCTGAACGTCCAGCGCAGCGTCGCATCGAGATCAATGGCGGTCGATCGATTGGTCCGCACCGTCACCGTATCGGCGGCAAGGACACTGGCTCCGGCGGCCAACGCACCGGCGTCCACACGCCCATCCTCGACGATGACGGACGGATCCGACGATGACGCCTGTGCCAGGACGCCGGTGAGCGCGCCGCCACCGTTGCTGATGCGTACGCGATACACGGACTGCCACTCAAGCCGCGACAGGCGTTTGCCGCTCACGAGCTCGTAGCCGCTTACCGATAGCTGACCGACCTGTGCCCATACCGGCGACACAAGGCCCGTGAATGCTGCAATCAACAGCAGGAAAAACCGCGTGGCAGTCATAAAAGGCGACGACACCCTTGCAAGCGTTGGAAACACTCCCGTCCTGCGCGGACGTTGGCCGCGCAGGACGGGAATGGCGAATCAGCGGATGGTCTGTCCGGGGTAGCGGTACTTCATGACGGCCGCGAAGAGCAGCAGCAGGAACACGACGAAGGCGATGCCACCCGGCTCCGGCACGTTGCTGGACGCGGCGCGCGTGAAGCCGCTGTCGATGACGTCGAACGAGGTCGGGTCGAGTAGCGTGAATGCCTGGGCGCCCGGCAAGCCTGCGCCAAGCCAGGTGAATTCGACGGCCAGCCCGGTCAGCACGTCGCCGTTGTCGAGCCCCGCGCCCAGCGCGAACACGTCGAACAGCGCGGGGTAGCCGGGTTGGGAACCGATGATCAGCTGGTCCCACGATGCATTCAGCACCGGATCGCTGACGATGTTCAGCGAGGACTCAAGGTAAAGCGCGGGATCGAAGTCGATGTCGAGCAGCAGGATGGGCGCCTCGCCCGCCTGGTGCCGCACCGTGTAGTCGTAGCGGTACTGCGCGCCTCCGAGGCTGTGCAGCGTGTGCTCGATGATTGCAGCCGACGCCTGCATCGAGAATGACCACAGGATGGCGAGAAGCAGGAACGGCAAACGATTCTTCATGGTGTCTTGATGCGCAGAATGAGTCCCGGATTCGCAATAGCAAAATCCAGGCCACATATACGAATCAATGGGTTATTCACTGCGAGTTTGCAGAATGTAAAAATCTGCGACATTTCCGGAACCCGCCGGGAAGCGGGCCGGCTGAATCAGGCGGGCAGCGGCAGCATCACTTCGATGCGGGTGCCCTGGCCGCCGTCGGCGTCGAGCAGGCGAATGCTGCCGCCAAGCCGCGTCACCATGTCCTGCACGATGGCCAGACCGAGTCCGCTGCCACTGCCGCTGGCGCCGGGTATGCGGTAGTAGGGCTCGAACACCCGCTCGCGCAGCGCGAGCGGAATGCCCGGGCCGGCGTCGCTGACGACCAGCATCGCGAACGCGCCGGTGCCGTGCAGCGTGACGCCGATTTCGCTTCCCGGCGGTGCGTAGCGCTGCGCGTTGTCGATGAGATTGCCCACCATGCTGGACAGGCCGGTCGCATCGCCGCGCAGCACGCAGGGGTCGGCGCAGATGTCCGGCGCGAGCGCATGGCCGCTGGCCTCGCAGGCGGGTCGCCGTTGCGCGACGGCGTCCAGCACGACGTCGCGCAGCGACACCGCGCTGTCATGCGTCGAGCGCCCGGCGCGGCTGTGCGCAAGCATCTGTTCGGCCAGATGCACCGTGCGCGCAATGCCCTGCAGCAGCGCATCGAGCGACCGCTCGCGCTGCGCCGGGTCTTCCGCCCGGCGGGCGTTCTGCGCATGGATGTTCAGCGCGGCCAGCGGCGTGCGCAACTCGTGCGCGGCCGAATCGATGAAGCGGCGCTCGCGCTCCAGCGTGCTGCGCACGCGCTCGAACAGCGCATTGAGCGCACTGAGCACCGGCGCGATCTCGCGCGGCACGCGGTGCAGTTCCAGCGGCTTGTCGTCCTGCGGCCGGCGCGCGGCGATGCGTTCGGCCAGCTCGGACAGCGGAGACAGCCCGTAGCCGATCAGCAGGCCGGTCAGCAGCAGCACGACCAGCAAGCCGAGCAGCAACGGCGCGCCGGTGGCCCAGCCGAGCTTGGCCGTAAGTTCGTCACGCGCGTCCGAGCGTTCTGCCACCTGTATCCAGATGTCACCCGAGCGCAGCACGAACACGCGCCACAGCCCGTCCTCGATCGCGTGATTGCTGAACCCGGGACGCAGCGACGCGAACGGTGCCGCCGGCGCGGAGGCCGAGCGCGCGATGAGCTGCGTCGTCGATGTGCCGGAATCGTCGCGCCACACCTGGTAGGCGATGTGCGTCTCGTAGCGGTGCCCGAGCGGGGTTTCCACCTCCGGGTCGCCGAACAGCCACGCCTCGAGCGCGCGCGCCGGGCCGAGCCCGGCCGCGCCGGCGCGCGGATGATCGTGCTCCGCGGCCTCTTCTTCCAGCGGCGCCGGCAGCGTCATCACCAGCGGCGAGCTGATCGTCGCGTCCTCGAGCTGGCGCGCGACGAGACTCTCAAGCACGCGCGCCGATGTCGCGAGACGCGCGTCGAACAGTTCGTCCGCCTCGTCGCGCCCGCTGTTGATCGACAGCCACATCGTCGTGCCCAGCACGCCGAGCAGGATGAAGGCGCTGCCGGCGAGCAGCAGCGCGCGGATCGACAGCCGGCTCAATGCGGCGCGCACGTCAATCGCCCAGCGGCGTACCCGCGGGCAGCGGGTCTACGACATAGCCGACACCGCGCACGGTCCGGATCAGCGCCGGATGGAACTTGCGCCGCAGATTGTGGATATGCACGTCGAGCGCATTGCTTTCGAGATCGCTGTCCCAGCCGTAGATGTTGTCGACCAGCTGCTGCCGGCTCATCACGGTGCCCTGGTTCTCGAGCAGCTTGCGCAGCACCATGAATTCGCGCCGCTGCAGCTCGACCGGGCGGGCGTCGCAAGTGACCGTGAGCGCCTGTGTGTCGATGGCGATGCTGCCGTAGCGGATGACGTTCACCACCGCGCCGCGCGTGCGCCTTTCCAAGGCCCGCAGGCGAGCGAGCAGCTCGTCCACGTCGAACGGCTTGACCATGTAGTCGTCCGCGCCGGCATCGAGCCCGCCGATGCGGTGCACGGTCGTGTCTCGCGCGCTCAACACGAGGATGGGCACGGCGGCACCGATTTCGCGCGCACGGCGCAGCACCTCCATGCCATCCATTTTCGGCAGCCCGAGGTCAAGCACGACGAGATCGAAATTCGTGTCGCGCATCGCCTCCAGCGCCAGCGCGCCGTCGCGCACCCACTCGACGGCATAACGCACGCGCTCGAGCGCGTCCCGGATGCCGCCGCCCAGCAGCTCGTCGTCTTCCACCAGAAGAATGCGCATCGATCCGGAACGTCCAAAGCGAAGGATTCCCATTGTCACCCTGCTTGCATCGATTGTGGGGTTCACGGCACCGGCGCCTCAGCGCAGCTTTTCCTTCACCTTGGCGAGCAGCACCTCGATCTCCTTGCGGCGGCCTTCGTCCGCCAGCTGGCGCGCGGGACGCGCCGGCGCCTGCAACGCGGCTTCCAGCGCCACGCGCGCCTTCTCGTATTCGCCGGTGCGATAAAGGAAGTCGCCCATGAAGAAATTGCTGTCGATGCCGTTCGGATTGATGGCCAGCGCCTTGTTCAGCAACTCGCGCGCTTTGTCCTTGTCGCCGAAACTGATGGGCCAGCCGGGCACCTGGTAATAGAGCGAACCGAGGCTGGTGTAGGCCGACCCCTGCAGGGCGTCCGGGTTGCGCGCCAGCGCCTGTTCGAGCGCCGCGCGCGCGTCCTTGACCAGCGACAGCGCACCCAGGCCGCCTTTGGCACCGGCTTCGCTCGCGACGATGATGGCATACCAGATATCCGCTTCGGCACGCTCCGGATTCTCCGCGCGCACCGCGGCCGCCTCCTTGCTCAGCGCCTCGAACGCCTTTTCCTGCCTGTCGGCGGGCTGGCGGTATTTGATCTGCGCCCACTCCGCCTGCAGACGGTTGATCGACTCCTCCAGTCCTGCCGCCCACGCGGGCGCCAGCGTCAGCGCGGCGAACAGTGCGCAGGACGCACGGATGAATGCATTCACGATTTCACTCCTTTTCCTGGGGTCGCGCATGGCGACGGATGACGGGCAACTGGCGTCGCAGGGACGCGTCGACCAGCGACGGCACCATGCGATTGATGCGGACAAACAATTTTTCGGGCCAGCCCAGATGGCGCTCCGGACGACCGCCGTCGAGCAGCGCCATCAACTCGCGAGCGACGACGTCCGGTGCGTCGCTCGCCACGCCAAGCTCGTCGTTGAGCGCGGCCTGGGCCGGGCTGTTGAGCGCCGTGCGGGTGGCGCGCGGCGCGAGGTACTGCAGTTGCACCGGCCCGCCGGCCAGCTCCCGCCGGAGCGCTTCGGTAAAACCGCGCAGCGCGAACTTGCTGGCGCAGTAGGCGGCGCTGCCCGGATGGCCGATGTCGCCGAGTATCGATCCGACATTGACGATGCGCGCCGCCTCCTGGCTGCGCAGCAGCAGCGGCAGCAGCGCGTGTACGAGCAGCATCGGCGCCAGCACATTCGTCTGCACGATGCGCTCGATCTGCGCCTCGCTCTGGTCCTCGAACCACGAAAGGTCGCCGACACCGGCATTGTTCACGAGCAGATTGACGCCGCCGGGCAGATCCCGCGCGGCCGCCACGACGGCTGCGCGCCCGTCCGCGGTCGTCAGGTCGGCGCCGGCAACGCGCAATTCGAGCCCCGGTGCGCGCCCGGCAAGCGAGTCCGCGAGCGACTCGAGCCGGGCTGCATCACGTCCGACCAGCAGCATGGACACGCAGCGCGGCGCAAGCGCGTGGGCGACGGCGGTACCGATGCCGCCGGCCGCGCCGGTCAGCACGAGGCGCAGCGCTCCGCTCATGCCGCGAGCGCCTGATCGGCCACCGGCAAGGCGCGGAACAGGTCGCCGTACAGGCGATACATCACCCGTGCGACGTGGATGACCGCTGCGCGATCCGCCTCGTCATCGAGCGTCTCCATCAGATCGGCGAAAAAGCGCACGTGCTCCTGATCGAGGCTGCCGTGCGAATTGAGGTAGCTGAAGGCGGCCGGCGGCAGCTGCAGCGTCGTCGCGATGCGTTCGGCCGCCGACGTCGCGAGGGCGACGCTGGTGCCTTCCAGCACATGCACCATGCCGAAGAAGCCGACCGGATTGGCGTGCGCGATCCAGTCGCGCGCGAACGCCACCATCATTTCCGCCTCGTGGCCGGGCGCCGACGCGCGCGCCACCTCGCGCTCCCCGCCGCAGGCGACGATGTCGTCGAGTATCCATTCCTCGTGGCCGATCTCTTCCTCGATGTACTCGGCGACCGCGCGGCGCAGGTGCTCGTGGCGCGCCGGCAGGCGGGCACCGCAGGCCATCAGCAGCGGTACGGTGTGGCGGACGTGGTGAAAGGCCTGTCCAAGGAAGGCGCGGTATTGCACCAGCGTCACGCGTCCCTGCAGCGCGTCGCGGATGACCGGCGCGTCGAGCAGGCCGGCGCGCTGCGCCGCCGTTTCGTGCTGCAGGCGTTCAAAGAAGGACATGTGCGGAATCTCCGGCAGTTGCGGCGTACAGCGCGGCGAGTCGTTCGCCGTACCAGGCCTGTACCGCGTCACGGCGTACGCGACCGTTGTCGGTCGTCTGTCCGTTCGCGGGGGAAAAGGGTGCGTCGGCACGCAGCCAGCAGCCGATGCGCGCGTAGTCGGGCAGGCGCGCATTGGCCGCCTGCACGATGGCGTCCAGCGCGTCGTCGGCCAGCGGGCCGCGCGGCACGATGACCGCGCACAGCGACGGCCGCGATTCGCCGAACACCACGGCCTGCGCGATCGACGGCGCCGCCAGCAGTTCGGACTCCGGCCACTCGGGTGCGACGTTGCGGCCGAAGCCGGTGATGATCCGGTGCTTGATGCGGCCGGTCACGTGCAGGCGCCCGTGCGCGTCGATGCGACCGATGTCGCCGGTATGCAGCGGGCCGCCTGCGCGCGCCGGCTCGCCCAGATAGCCGAGGCTCGCCGCGCCATGCACGAGGATTTCGCCAGCGCCTTCACTGTCGGCAGCGCGGATCTCCACGCGCAGGTGCGGCAGCACGCGGCCGACCGAGCCGGGCGCGTCCGTCGGCAGGTTCAGCGCCACGACCGAGCCGGCCTCCGACAGGCCATAGCCTTCGCATGCCGGCAGACCGAGCACTCGCGCACGCCGTATCAGATCGGCCGACACGCGCGCGCCGCCCACCGGCACCAGCTTCAGACCGGGCGCGACGCGCGCTCCGGCTTCGACAGCGGCGACCAGCGCCGTCAGCATCTGCGGCAGCACGATGAGGCTCTCCGGGCGCCAGCGCCCGATCGCCGCCAGCGCGGTGCGCACGTCGAACTGGCTCGAACCCTTCAGGCCGACGGCTTCGAGCGGCGGCACGATGCACTCCGCGCCGACCTGCCAGGCGACGTCCGCGCCTGCAACATTCTCCAGCAGCACCGCCAGCGGCAACATGCAGAGGTGGCGGCGGATGCCGAGCTCGCGCGCGATCGCACCCAGCGACCCGCTCACCGCCGACAGTTGTTCACCGCTCAGGCACACGCCTTTGGGCTGGCCGGTCGTGCCCGACGTAAAGGTGATCGTCGTCGTACCCGGCGGCAGCGGGACCTGCCGTTGCGGCGTCCGCGCATGGCAGCTCAGGGAACCGGCACCGGGCAGCGCGGCACCCGTCGGGAAACCCAGCCTCGCCGCCCGCGACGGGTCATCCGTCAGCAGCGCACCCACGCCCGCCGCGTCGAGCGCATGGCGGCACTGCGCATCGGTGAAGAACAGCGGCAGCGGCAGCGCAACACAGCCGCTGCTTCGTATCGCGCGTTCGGCCACGAGCCATTCGATGCCGTTGTCGGCCAGCAGCGCGACGACCCGGCCCCGCCTCGCGTCCAGACAGGCGGCAAGCGCGGCCACCCGGCGATTCGCGTGCGGCGCGTCGAGCGAGCCCTTCGCGTCGGTCAGCGACGGCGACCCGGCATGCGCGCTCATGCGGCAGCGCCCGGTTCGTTCCCGGCTTCGCACAGCGTGTGCAGGCCGTGGGCGACGCGGCCGACCATGACGGTCGGACCGTGGCGGTAGTAGCTTCCCCAGCCGGCTTCGCCATCGACCAGACGCGCCGGATCGGCCGGGGTCACCGCCACCAGCGGCATGCCCAGCCGCACGAAGGAATTGGACAGCGCGCGCGTCGCGGTAAACACCACGTAGTCGAGCCCGAGTTCATGCAGATGTTCGGTCGCCAGCACGATCAGCAGCCGCCCGAGCCCGGCCGACGTGGCCGCCATATTGCCCATTTCGGCCACCGCCGAGCGTGTCACGGGTTCCCCCAGAAGCGTCGTCAGCGCCACGTCGAGCGGCACGTCCAGGTACTGTTCGACGAAGGCGCTCCGGGCGTCCGGCAGCGTGTAGCCCAACGCTGCGGCCCACAGCCCGTCGCTGCCGCGCAGGCCCAGCAGCGTGTCGGCGAAGTGGGTGATCACCGCTCCATAGCCGCGCAGGAAACAGCCCGCGATGAAGCGCTCCAGCGACTCGCGCGCCGGATGCGCGGCGTCGACCCGCTCCAGCACCGGCCGGGGCACGCTGGCTGGAATCGCCTTGCCCAGCACACAGCTTCGTTCACGCGAGCGCTCGTCCGTCAGGGCGTCCGTTGCGTCCATCAATGCAGCCATCTGTTTCATTGCATGCTCCCGTTTGTCGGAAGGCATGCTGGCGGGCGCAGGTTAACGGCGACTTAAGCGCCGCCGGTTCGATGCAACAGAACGTTTCCGCGTCATTACGCCCTAAACTTCCGGTCTGACCGAAAGCTGGAAGCCGACATGACCCCGTATTCCGACCGCCGCGCCCGCCTGATCGACCGCATGGGCAGCGGTGTGGCCGTCATCGCCACCGCGCCCGAGCGCACGCGCAACCGCGACACGCACTACGGCTATCGCCACGACAGCTACTTCTATTACCTGACCGGATTCAGCGAGCCGGAGGCGGTGCTGGTGCTGATCGCGGGGGATGTCCCTCGCAGCATCCTGTTCTGCCGCGAGAAGAACGAAGAGCGCGAAATATGGGACGGCTGGCGCTGCGGCCCGGGCGCCGCGCGCGAGCGGTACGGGTTCGACGAAGCCTTCACGAGCGCCGAACTGGACGCGAAACTGCCGGAGCTGATCGCGGACCAGCCATCGCTGCACTACGTCATCGGCGAGGACGCCGCCTGGGACGCTCGCATGATGACCGCGCTCAATGCGGTGCGCGCGCAAAGCCGCGCCGGGCGGTTCGCGCCGTCGCGGCTGTTCGACATCCGCCAGCCGCTGGACGACATGCGGCTCATCAAGGACCTGCACGAACAGTCGCTGATGCGCCGCGCCGCCGACATTTCCACGCGCGCGCACCGGCGCGCCATGCAGGCCACGCGGGCCGGCGCCATGGAGTACGAGATCGAAGCCGAACTGCTGCACGAGTTCCGGCGCAGCGGATCGGAAGCGCCCGCCTACGGCTCCATCGTCGCCGGCGGCGCCAACGCCTGCGTGCTGCACTACGTGTCGAACGACGCCGAACTGCGCGACGGCGACCTGCTGCTGATCGACGCCGGCTGCGAGCTCGGCGGCTACGCCTCGGACATCACGCGCACCTGGCCGGTGAACGGCCGCTTCAGCGGCGCACAGCGCGACGTCTATCAACTGGTGCTCGATTCGCAGGACGCCGCCTTCGAAAAGGTGCGCGCCGGCGCGCGCTTCATCGACTACCACGACGCCGCCGTGCGCGTGCTGGCGCAGGGTTTCGTCGACCTGAAGCTGCTCGAAGGCAGTGTCGACAGCGTGATCGAACAGGGCAGTTACCGCCGCTTCTACATGCACCGCACCGGGCACTGGCTGGGCATGGACGTGCATGACGCGGGCGAGTACCGACCGGCGCCCGGCGGCGCCGGCGCGGGCGAACAGGACTGGCGCCGTCTCGAAGCCGGCATGGTGCTCACGGTAGAGCCCGGTTGCTACATCCGTCCGTCGGACGACGTGCCCGAGGCGTTCTGGAACATCGGCATCCGCATCGAAGACGACGTCATCGTCGAGGCAGACGGCTGCGACATCTACACCACCGCCGCGCCGAAGACGATTGCCGACATCGAAGCCGTCATGCAGGACGCCCGCGGATGACGGCCTCTCCCATCGCCCCGCCCGCCGTGCTCGACGCGCTCATCGTCGGCGCAGGCCCGGTCGGACTGGCCGCCGGCTGCGCGCTGCGCGCAGCCGGACTCGACGTCATCGTGGCTGACGCCGGCCCCGCGGCGCGCGCGCTCGACGACGCGCGCGTGATCGCGCTGTCGGCCGGGTCACGCGACATCCTGCGCACGCTGCGGGCATGGCCGGCCAGCGGCAGCACGCCGATCCGGCGCATCCACATTTCGCAGCGCGGCCACTTCGGCCGCACCGAACTGCGCAACGAAGACTACGGACTCGACGCGCTCGGCCACGTCGCGCAGCTCGGCACGCTGGTGCGCGCGCTGCGGGAACGGGCGCAGGCGCTGGCACTCGATGTGCGCCACGACACGGCGGTCGGCGCCGCACGGGCGGACGGCGAAGTCATGCGCGTGCCGGTCGGCGGCACCGACGTCACCGCCCGCGTCGTGCTGTGGTGCGAAGGGCGCATCACCGATGACGAGGCGCTGTCACGCACACGCGACTACGGTCAGCACGCGGTCATCGCGCTGGCCACGCCGGTGCGCGCGCACGACAGCGTGGCCTACGAACGCTTCACGCCGGACGGACCGGTGGCGCTGCTGCCGTGCGGCCGTGACTACGCCGTGGTGTTTACCTGCGCCAGCGCCGACAGCGCCGCACTGCTCGCCGAAACCGACGCGCAGTTTGCGGCACGCCTTGCCGCCGTGCTGGGCGAGCGCGTGCAGTTTTCCGCCATCGGTCCGCGCAGCGCGTGGCCGCTGGCGCTGCGCATGCGGGCTGACATCGTGCGCGGCCATGAAGCGTGGCTCGGCAATGCGGCACAGACGCTGCATCCGGTCGCCGGACAGGGCCTGAATCTCGCGCTGCGCGACGTCGCCCAGCTGGCCGACTGCCTGCTGCCCGCGCTGGCGCGCCACGAAGGCGGCATCGACAGCGCACTGCAGCGCTACGCGCGACTGCGCCGCACCGACCGCGCCGCCACCGGCGGCTTTACCGACGCGCTGGTACGCCTGTTCGGACTGGGCGCCGACGACGCCGCACTCGGCGCGCTGGCCGGCCACGCGCGCGGTGCGGCACTTGCGCTGCTCGACGCGCTGCCGCCGGCGCGCCGCTTCATCGGCCGGCGCATGATGTTCGGCGCGCGCGCCTGGCCGTGACCGGCCCGGGCGAAGCGGGCATTTCGGCCCCGACCTGAAGCCGGTCACGCCGACGCCGGCGCGACCCGAATAGAATCCGGGCTCCTCCACCGGTTCGGCCAACGGGACATGCTGTTCAACTCTTACGAGTTCCTGCTCGCCTTCCTGCCGCTGACCCTCGCGGGCTATTTCGCGCTCGGACGACGCACGCCGCTGCTCGCCGCAGGCTGGCTCACGATCGCATCGCTGTTCTTCTACGGCTGGTGGGACCCGCGCTATCTGCCGCTGCTGCTCGGCTCCATCCTGTTCAACTACGCGCTCGGGCGCGCCATCGCGCAACGTTCGGGCCGGCCTGCGGCGGGTCGCCTGCTCGCCTTCGCGGTCAGCGTGAACCTGGCGCTGCTCATCGGCTTCAAATACACCGTCCTCATCGTCGACACCGCGAACACGCTCACCGGCGCCGGCTCGTGGGTGCCGCATATCGTGCTGCCGCTCGGCATCTCCTTCTTCACCTTCACGCAGATCGCCTTCCTGGTCGACGCGTGGGCCGGCAAGGTGCGCGAGACGCGGCTGGTGCATTACGCGCTGTTCGTCACCTATTTCCCGCACCTCATCGCCGGCCCGGTGCTGCATCACCACGAAATGATGTCGCAGTTCGACCGGCGACGGAACTACCGCCCCTACCTGAACAACTTCCTCATCGGGTCCAGCATCTTCGTGTTCGGACTGGCCAAGAAGGTATTGCTCGCGGACAACCTGGCGCCCCACGCCAGCGTCGTGTTCGACCGCACCACCGACCCCGGCCTCATCGTTGCGTGGGGCGGCGCACTCGCCTACACCTTCCAGCTCTACTTCGACTTTTCCGGCTATTCCGACATGGCCATCGGTCTGTCCCGGCTGTTCGGCGTGCGCCTGCCGCTGAACTTCAGCTCGCCCTACAAGGCGACCACCATTTCAGAGTTCTGGCGCCGCTGGCACATGACGCTGTCTCGCTTCCTGCGCGACTACCTCTACATTCCGCTCGGCGGCAACAAGCACGGCAGCGCGCGTCGCTATGCCAACCTGATGGTCACCATGCTGCTCGGCGGCCTGTGGCACGGTGCCGGCTGGAATTTCATGCTGTGGGGCGGCCTGCACGGCGCCTGTCTGTGCATCCAGCACCTGTGGTCGCGCCTGGCGCGTCCGCTGCCGCGCCCGCTCGCGCTGGCCGTCACCTTCATCGCCGTCGTGCTGGCCTGGGTGTTCTTCCGCGCCACCACGCTGTCGGGCGCGCTCGACATGCTGGCCGGCATGGGCGGCGCGCACGGCGTCGGCCTGCCGGACGCGATCGGCGCCCGGCTCGGGCCGCTGCACGCGTGGCTTGCGCAGGCCGGCGTGCACTTCTACGCCGGCGGCGGCGAACAGTTCGTCGCCACCTGGAGCTGGGTCGCGCTGGCGGCATTCATCGCCTTCTGCTGCCCCAATACCCAGCAGTGGCACGCGCGCCTGCGTCCGGCCATAGAACGCGTGCGCAGCGCCGACCCGCGCCTGCACTTTTCGCTGCGCCCGCTCTGGGCGGTGGGCCTCGGACTGGCCAGCGCCGCCTGCATACTGGCGCTGTCGCGTCCGTCCGAATTCCTCTACTTCCAGTTCTGAGCCATGCGAGCACGCCAGCACTTCGCGCGCATCTGGATACTGACGCTGATCGCGGCACTGGGCACCGTCGCGCTGTTCAACCGGCTGGTCGACCCGTACGCGCTGCGCGACGGGCCGCTGTTCGAGGGCATCAACACGATCAAGGCGCGGCCCGATCGAGCGCTGTCCGACATCAAGCTGGCGCAGGCGCTGCGCATCAGTCCGGATGCGCTCATCCTGGGCAATTCGCGCGCCGACATCGGCCTCGACCCGGCCTTTCCCGGCCTGCGCGCGCTGGCGCGGCGCCCCTACAACATGGCCATACCCGGAGCTGGCATGCCGACCATCACGGCGAATCTGGAAGCACTGCTGGCCGCGGACCGGCGGCCGCGTCTCGTCATCGTCGGGCTGGAGTTCCTGGATTACCTGAACGCCGCGCCGGCACCGCGCAGGCCGCCCGCGCCGCGCACCGCACGCGACCTCGATGCCCTCCACCTGCAGAGCCTGTTCACGATGGCCGCGCTCGGTGACAGCGTGTCCACGCTGCGGGCGCAGCACGACCCGCACGCGGCGACGATACGCAGCGACGGCTTCAATCCGCTGAACGACTACACCGGCATCGCGGCACGCGAGGGCTATGGCGCTCTGTTCCGCCAGCGCGCACTGGAGAACGTGCGCCGCATCCGCGCGCACGACTGGCCGGCCGACATCCGCGCCACCAACGAACACGCGGCGCTCGCGCGCCTGCTCGAACTCGCCCGCGAACACGGCATGCGCGTCGAACTGATGACCTATCCCTATCACGCGCACATTCTCGGAGCGCTCCGCCGGGAAGGGCTGATCGACGAATTCGTCGCGTGGAAACTGGCGATGGCGGACACCGTGGCGCGTGCCGCGCAACAGGGCGCAAACGTCAGGCTGTGGGACTTTTCCCTGGTCGGCGAGCAGATGGCGGAGGCGGTACCCGATGCCGGCGACCGGCGCAGCGTCACGCGCTGGTACTGGGAAGGCGGCCACTTCAAGTCGGCGCTCGGCGACCTCATGCTGGCGCGCGTGCTGGCCCCGGCGGGCGCCGCGCCCGGCATCGGATACGGCCGCCTGATGCAGCCCGGAGAATCACCTGCGGACCACACGCTGGCGGCCGACATCGATACGCTGCTGCGTGATCGTCCGGACATCGCACACGACATCGACGCCGCCTTCGAGGCGCTGGAACGCCCCGCCGGCGGGCGGTGATGGATGCGCTTCGCCACGGCGCCGCATCGGGGTAGAATCGCGCCCCTGCCCTGTCCGTATTCCCCTCACGCATCATGCAGTTCGTCGGCTTCAACCTGCGCAACAATCTGTTCGTCGCCCCGATGGCGGGCGTGACCGACCGTCCGTTCCGCCAGCTTTGCAAGAAGCTGGGCGCCGGTCTGGCCGTGTCCGAGATGGTCACGTCCAATTCCCTGCTCTATGGCAGCGAAAAGACGCAGCGCCGTGCCAACCACGACGGCGAGGTCGCTCCCGTTTCCGTGCAGATTGCCGGCGCCGACCCGAAGATGATGGCCGACGCCGCCCGCCACAACGTGGAACGCGGCGCGCAGATCATCGACATCAACATGGGCTGTCCGGCGAAGAAGATCTGCAACGTGATGGCCGGTTCAGCGCTGATGCAGGACGAACCGCTGGTCGAACGCATCCTTGAGGCGGTCGTCAATGCCGTACCCGACACGCCGGTCACGCTGAAGATGCGCACCGGCTGGAACCGCGACAACCGGAACGCGCCCATGCTGGCGCGCGTGGCCGAGCAGTGCGGCATCCGCGCGCTGGCCATCCACGGACGCACGCGTGCCGACCAGTACACCGGGCACGCCGAATACGACACCATCCGTGCGGTGAAGGCCGCAGTCGGCATTCCGGTCATCGCCAATGGCGACATCACGACGCCGCACAAGGCGCGCGAAGTGCTTTCGCAGAGCGGCGCCGACGGCGTCATGGTCGGGCGCGCCGCGCAGGGCCGCCCCTGGATATTCCGCGAGATCGAGCATTTCCTCGCCACCGGCGAGTTGCTGGCGCCGCCGGAAGTGTCCGAAATCCACCGCGTCTGTCGCGAACACATCGAGGACCTGTACGGTTTCTACGGCATCGAACGCGGCGTTCGCATCGCGCGCAAGCACATCTCCTGGTACACCAAGGGGCTCGTCGGATCGGCGTCTTTCCGGCACGCGATGAACCAGCTGGAGGGCACCGGACGACAACTCGCTGCCATCGACGAATTCTTCGGGCGCATGGCGGCCGACAACGACAGGCTCGCCTACGAGCCGGACCTTTCAGACGCAAGCGGACAGGAACTGGCTGCCTGAGTGCCCCATCCGGGTACCGGACAACAGACCAGACCATCAGGGAGATGCCGCCATGAGCGGACGCAGTGACATCGCCGAGTGCATCAGACACTCGCTGGAACGCTATTTCCGGGACCTCGACGGCGAGGCGGCGAGCGGCGTTTATGACATGGTTCTTCGCCAGATGGAGCGGCCCATGCTCGAAGTCGTCATGCGTGAAGCCGAAGGCAACCAGACGCGCGCCGCCGACATGCTCGGCATCAACCGCAACACCCTGCGTCGCAAGCTCAGCGACCACGGAATGACCTGACCCGCAACGGCGGCGGGTTCGCTGCCGTGACGAGAGCTTTCTTCGACCCTCCCACCCGGAACAAGCACATGAAGATCAAGCGTGCACTGATCAGCGTATCCGACAAGACCGGCATCGTTGAATTCGCCACCGCCCTTACCGGGCTCGGCATCGAGCTGCTGTCCACCGGCGGCACCGCCGCACTGCTGGCCAATGCCGGCCTGAAGGTCACCGAAGTCGCGGACCACACCGGCTTCCCGGAAATGCTCGACGGCCGCGTCAAGACGCTGCATCCGCGCATTCACGGTGGCCTGCTCGCCCGGCGCGAGCTCGACACCCACATGCAGGCGCTGCGCGAGCATGACATCCCGGCCATCGACCTGCTGGTCGTCAACCTCTATCCGTTCGAGGCCACCGTCGCGAAGGCCGGCTGCACGCTGGACGATGCGATCGAAAACATCGACATCGGCGGCCCGGCCATGGTGCGTTCGGCGGCGAAGAACTGGCGCGGCGTTGCGGTGCTGACCGACGCGGCGCAATACGCCGGCGTGCTGGACGAGATGCGCAGCGCAGGCGGCCTGTCCGAAGCCACGCTGTTCGGCCTGTCGGTGGCGGCGTTCAACCGCATCGCCAACTACGACGCGGCGATCAGTGACTACCTGTCCTCCCTGAACGCCGACGGCACGCGCAGCGAGTTCCCCGCGCAATCGAACGGCCGCTTCGTCAAGGTGCAGGACCTGCGCTACGGCGAGAACCCGCATCAGCGCGCCGCTTTCTACCGCGACCTGTATCCGGCTCCCGGCTCGCTCGTGAGCGCGCGCCAGATCCAGGGCAAGGAGCTGTCCTACAACAACATCGCCGACGCCGACGCCGCGTGGGAGTGTGTAAAGAGTTTCGACAGCGGCGCCTGTGTCATCGTGAAGCATGCCAATCCGTGCGGCGTGGCACTCGGCGCAACACCGCTCGACGCCTACCGCAAGGCACTGGCGACCGATCCGACGTCGGCTTTCGGCGGCATCATCGCCTTCAATTCGCCGGTCGACGCGGCCACGGCCGAAGCCGTCAGCGGCCAGTTCGTCGAAGTGCTGATGGCGCCGTCCTTCGCGCCGGACGCGCTGGCGCTGCTCGCCGCCAAGGCCAATGTCCGCGTGCTCGAGATCGCGCTGGACGGTGTCGATCCAAAGGGCGCGAGCGCCTGGTCGCGCGGGCGCAACATGCATGACGTGAAGCGGGTCAGCTCCGGCCTGCTGATCCAGTCGGCAGACGAACCCGAATCGCTGGACGGCCGGCTGAAGGTGGTCACGAAGCGCGCACCGACGGCGCAGGAAATGGCCGACCTGACGTTCGCATGGCGGGTCGCGATGTACGTGAAGTCCAACGCCATCGTGTATTGCCGCGACGGCGCGACGGTCGGTGTCGGCGCCGGACAGATGAGCCGCGTTGATTCGACGCGCATTGCCTGCATCAAGGCGGAAAACGCCGGGCTCACGATCGCCGGATCGGTGGTCGCATCCGACGCTTTCTTCCCGTTCCGCGACGGTGTGGACGTGCTGGCGCAGGCCGGCGCGAAAGCCATCATCCAGCCGGGCGGCAGCATGCGCGACGAAGAGGTCATCGCCGCGGCCGACGAGCACGGCCTGGCCATGGTCTTCACCGGCACGCGCCACTTCCGGCACTGAGTCCTGCCCGCGTGCCTGCGGGTGCGGGCACCGGAGCCGGGCGCAACCATGCCCCTGTCGACCCGGCAAGAGTCGACAGGTCAATTCAAGGATTCATCATGAAGCTGCTGGTCATCGGTTCAGGCGGACGCGAGCATGCGATAGCCTGGAAACTCGCGCAGAGCCCGCGTGTACAGAAGGTCTATGTCGCGCCAGGCAACGCCGGCACGGCACTCGAACCCAACCTTGAAAACCTGCCGATCACGGATTTCGCCGAACTCATCAATTTCGTCGAGAACGAAAACATCGCCTTCACCGTCGTCGGCCCCGAAGCGCCGCTGGCGGCAGGCGTCGTCGATTGCTTCCGGGTACGCGGCCTGCGCATCTTCGGCCCGACCCGCAAGGCGGCACAGCTGGAAAGCTCCAAGGATTTCGCCAAGCAGTTCATGGTGAAACACGACATACCGACCGCGCGCTACGAAACATTCACCGATCCGGTTGCAGCACACGCCTACGCCGACGAGATGGGCGCACCCATCGTCGTCAAGGCGGACGGCCTGGCCGCCGGCAAGGGCGTCGTCGTGGCCGCCACGCTGACCGAGGCACACGCGGCCATCGGCATGATGCTGGCGAACAACGAAGGGGGCCGTTCGCGCGTCGTCATCGAAGAGTTCCTGCACGGCGAGGAAGCCAGCTTCATCGTCATGTGCGACGGCGTGACCGCATTGCCGCTGGCCACCAGCCAGGATCACAAGCGTCTGCTCGACGGCGATGCCGGCCCCAACACCGGCGGCATGGGCGCCTATTCGCCGGCCCCGGTGGTCACACCGGAAATCCACGCCCGCGTGATGCGTGAAGTGATCCAGCCGGTGCTGAGCGGCATGGCGCTGGACGGCCTTCCCTTCACCGGCTTCCTGTATGCGGGACTGATGATTTCGCCCGACGGCGGCATCAAGGTGCTGGAATTCAACTGCCGCATGGGCGACCCGGAAACCCAGCCCATCCTGATGCGGCTGAAGACCGACCTGGTCGACCTGATGGAAGCCGCGCTCGACTATCGTCTGTCCGAAGCCAGCACCGACTGGGACCGCCGCGTGGCGCTCGGTGTCGTCATGGCCGCCGCCAACTACCCGGACACGCCGCGCAAGGGTGACGCCATCACCGGCCTGCCGGCGCCGACCGACGACGCGCATGTGTTCCACGCCGGCACCGCGACACAGGACGATCGCCCCGTCACGGCCGGTGGCCGCGTACTGTGCGTCACCGCGCTCGGCGACACCGTGAAGCTTGCGCAGCGCGCTGCCTACACGCTGTGCGACCAGATCCATTTCGAAGGCGCGCAGTTCCGCCGCGACATCGGCCACCGGGCGGTCCGGCGATGAGCACGCGGGCCGAAACCATCCGCGCCTGGCTGCTCGACCTGCAGGACCGCATCATCGCCGGGCTCGAACAGGCTGACGGCATGCCCTTCCTGACCGACGCCTGGGTGCGCGGACCGGAAGACCGCCTGCAGGGTGACGGCCGCACGCGCCTGATCGAGGACGGCAACGTGTTCGAGCGCGGCGGCTGCAATTTCTCGCACGTGCGCGGACCGAGCCTGCCGCCGTCCGCCTCGGCCAACCGGCCAGAACTCGCCGGTGCATCGTTCGAGGCAATGGGCGTGTCGCTGGTGCTGCACCCGCGCAATCCGCACATCCCGACGGTCCACCTGAACGTGCGCTTCTTCACCGCGCAGCCGCCGTCGGGCGAGGCCGTATCGTGGTTCGGCGGCGGCATGGACCTGACCCCCTACTACGGTGTCGCGGAAGACGCTGCGCATTTCCACCGCACCTGCCGCGACGCGCTCGCGCCCTTCGGCGCCGACACCCACGCGCGCTACAAGGCATGGTGCGACGAGTACTTCTACCTGAAGCACCGCAAGGAGGCGCGCGGCATCGGCGGCGTGTTCTTCGACGACCTCGGCGCCGACGGTGCGACCGGCTTCGACGAAGCGCACGCGTTGACGCGCGCGGTCGGCGAGGCTTTCCTCGACGCCTACCTGCCCATCGTCGAACGCCGCCGGGACACACCGTACGGCGAGCGCGAGCGCGACTTCCAGGCTTACCGGCGCGGCCGCTACGTCGAATTCAATCTGGTGTTCGACCGCGGCACGCTGTTCGGCCTGCAATCGGGTGGCCGCACGGAATCCATCCTGATGTCGATGCCGCCGGTCGTGAAATGGCGCTACGACTGGCAGCCGGAAGACGGCTCGCCGGAGGCGGCGCTGTACACCGACTTCCTGCCGGTGCGCGACTGGCTGCAGTCGGCCTGAAAAAAAAGGGCACCCAAAGGGTGCCCGAACCGGGACTGCAGGAAGAGCCGTCAGGCGAACCCGCCCGCTTCCGGGTTTGCGGCCCGGCGCCGGCGAATCCGCACAAGTTCAGAAGCGATAGCCGACGCCGACCGAAAACAGCAACGGATCGATGTTCAGCTGCGTAACCTTGGCGCCGCTCGCCTTCACGCGGATGTCGGTGTCAATCGCGACGTACTTCAGATCGACGTTGAAGAACCACTGCGGCGCGATCTGGAAGTCGGCGCCGATCTGGGCCGCCCAGCCGAAGCTGCTCTGGTCGATCTTCAGCGGCACGCTGCCGCCAAGCACGGAGCCGGCGTCCAGCTTCACGCTGGAAAAGCGCGTGTAGTTCAGGCCGAGGCCGGCATAGGGGCGGATGGTGCCGGTCGGGTTGAAGTGATACTGCAGCGTCAGGGTCGGCGGCAGGTGCTTGACCGAGCCGATGTCGGTGCCGCCCAGCGTTACGTCATGCTTCTGCGGATAGGTCAGGATCAGCTCCGCCGCGATGTTCGGCGTGAAGAAGTAGGAAATATCGACTTCCGGGAAGGTCTTGTTCTCGGCTTCGACCTGGGCGGCGAGATTGAGGCCGCCCTTGTTGTCATTGTCGACATTCATGTAGAGCGCGCGGGCACGCACCATCCAGTTGCCTTCGTCCGCGTGTGCGGCACCCGCCATTGCGGCCAGCGCCGCCAAACCGACCCACTTGATCGCCTTCATTTTGTTCTGCTCCGAGGAATGTAAAAACCGTATCTGGTGACGGCAGTATCCTCAAAGCCCAAAAACCCTACGTTGACTAAGGTCAATGGACGGCGAACTCGCGCGCCCGCAGCCTTGCGATGCGTTCGCCGGTATCCGGATGGCTGGACAGCCAGTCCAGGTAGCCTTCGCCGTCGTCGCCCGATTCGCCATGCGCACGTGCCAGCTTCTCCAGCATGGACACCAGCAGTTCGGGCGAGCGCCCCTGCGCAACGAGTGCGCGCGCGGCGAAGTCATCAGCTTCGCTCTCCATGCTTCGGGAGTATCCGGACTGGATGAGCGCGGTCGGCGCCGTCGCGAGCAGGCTGCTGACGTCGCCGAGATACCAGGCCATGAACAGCGCGGTGGCGGAGCCCTGCAGCAGCATGCGGACACCGTGGCGCGCCCGCACATGCCCCAGCTCGTGCATCAGCACGGCCAGCACCTCGTCGTCATCGCCGGCCAGATCGACAAGTTCATCGGTGACGATGATGGTTCCGTCCGGGAGCGCGAACGCGTTTGCCCGCATGCGGCCGCCATGCCTGAACTGCAGTGAGTGGCGTGGTGCGCTGCCCTCGCCGGCAGCCAGCGCGTCGAATGCCGAGCGCAGCGTCTGCCGGCGCTGCACACTCAGCGTGGACGCCGTCAGCACCCGGTTGTCGAGCCAGCCAAGCGCTTGCGTGGACATGGCGCTCACGACCTCGTCCGGCACGCGCGGCGCTGCCATGCGCGCCGCCCATGGCAGGCCCACCTGCCATGCAAACCAGCCCGCCAGCAACAGGCCGGCGAACATCGCGAACACCATGCGCGGATCGAATGCCCAGCGCACGAATGCGTGGTCGCGATGCCCGCTGTCCTGCAGCAGGCGCGCGAGTGCCGCATGGTCACGCACTTCCGCGTGGGCGCCGTCCGCATAGCTGATGAGTCGTGCCGCCTGCCCCATCGGCTCCGACAGGCGCACGCGCTCGAGCGCATCGCTGCGCGAAACATCCGCGCCATTCAGGTGCAGCGTCGCGCCGTCCAGCGTGAGCGTGACGGCATGCGCCCGTGCGCTGAGCCCGTCGAAGTAGAGCGCCGCGACGGGCGGCGCGGGTTCAGAGCGCGATGTCGACATCGAACAGGTCAGCCGTTTCCTCGCCGATCGCCGCAACGTCCTGCGACTGGCCGGCCACGAAGTCGTCGAGCGATCCGTCGCACACCATGGTGACGCTCTCCAGGCGGTAACGCGCCAGACGTATCGCAGCAAAAGGCTGGAACAGGCCCAGCGTACATACGACACCGATCAGGTTGGTCAGCATGATCGCGTAGAGGCGGCGCGCGCTGACCCGTGACACGAAACGGTGGGGGCCCAGCCGCATGCTGTTCCATACGAGATTCTGCAGGCGCGCCGACAGATAGGGCTGGATGAAGAGCATCAGCGCAAGGAACAGGAAGGGGCCTGCGATCCAGGCCGACGGATTGCCTCGCGCAAGCGACCAGACGAACGCACCGATCGCCAGCCCGCCCAGCAGGAAAACGGCCACCGCGACGCCATAGACGCGGTAGAAGGCAGACACCGGCGCGTTGATGGAAAAGGCGGTCGCGCCGTAGCGGGCGTTGTCGAACTGATAGCGTTTCAGCCGCTGGTGCCACATGGGGCCGAGCAGATAGAGCGAAAACAGCGTCAGCGCCGGCCACATGAGAAACACGCCATAGGCGCCCCTGCTGTCGCCACCGAAGCCGAAGCGCAGGCCACGCCAGCTCGTGTTGCGCGCACGGAAACGGAAGGAACGCATCAGCAGCGCGGGCATGACGATGGCGAGCAGCGTGACGACGACGAGGCCGGCGATCAGCGAAAACTGGAATGAAGCGTTGTAGGCCAGCAGCAGGATGAAGCCGATGATGCGGCCCTTGAGGATTGCGCGCGGATCACCGTGATAGTCGAAGGCGGCGCCGGCAAGCGTGGTGTGCCGGTAGAAGTACTGCATGCGCCGGACCTTGGCCCACGCCGAATAGATGCCCAGCGTGAGCACGGTCAGCACGAGATTGACGATCCAGATGCCGAAGTACTCCGCGCCCCGTCCGGAAAAAACCAGCACTTCGGTCTGTGGCAGAGCGCCTGCAGACGCGAACGGATTGCCCTCGGGCTGCGGAACGTGCGACGACTCGAACGGATTGTTCATCAGGGATGCTCGGCAAAGACGACGGACGGATCATGACACGGCATCCGCCCGGCATACCCGGGCAGATGCCGCATGCGCGTCACTCCATCATGGCGGCCGCGCGGAAGTGCGCGTGGGCCACCTGCGGACGCTCCAGATGTTCGGCGAGCAGCGCGAGCTCCACATGCACGACGCGCGACGGCCGCACCGCGAGCGCCGCTTCGAGATAGCTCTGCGCCTTGCCCCACAGCTGCTGCGCCCGGCACAGACGGCCCAGCGCCAGCAGCAGCAGCGCTTCATCCGGATGCGTGCGCAGCCAGCTCTCGGCACGCCCGATGCGGCTCAGCGCATCGCTGCCATCCGAATGCGCGTACAGCTCGACCAGCGACGCGTCCCAGCCGCGCTCCATCTGCGTTTCGATGAGCTTGCGCGCCGGCGCGTACTGGCCCGCCGCCACCAGCGCCTCGCACATCGCACGCACCACCTGCGCATCCTCGCGTTCGGCCGACGGCAGTTCGCGCCAGTAGGCGTCGAGCCCGGACGCATCCATGTCATGCAGCGCGCCCATGTGGGCCTGGCGGCGCACCGGCGCCGCCTGCTCGGGCGTCAGCGCGCGATGCTTCAGCAGCAGGCGCACGACGCGCAGCAGGCCGGTCCAGTCACCCAGCCCCCGGCGCGCGCGCATGGCCAGCCGCAGCGCCGCCACGTGGCGCTGGCCGCCTGACTGCAGTTCGTCGATGCGGGTCAGCGCTTCGCCGAAATCGCGCCGGTCGGTCAGGATGTCGGCTTCGGTCATCAGCCGTGCGATGCGCAGCTCGTCATGGCGGGCTGCCTCGGCGAGCCACTCGTCCGCCTGTTCGGGCTCACGCATCGCGTGGGCGGCACGCGCGCCGATCAGGGCGGCCAGGCCCGGCGATTCACCGCCGTCGACCGCGGCACGCGCGCTGCGCTGCGCGTGCCCGTAGCGGCCTTCGAAATACAGCCGGGCCGCGTCGCGCAACGCGGTCACGCCGCGCCGGCGGCGCTGGCGCATGCGATAGCTCTGCGCGCGGGCCGGCATGCGCAGCAGCGCGTCGATGACGTGAAACGCGCTGTACAGCGTCGCCACGCCGAGCAGCAGCGCGACGATGAAAAGATTGAGCGACAGTTCCACGCGCCAGGGCGACCACTGCAACAACACGAAGCCGTCGTTGTGGCGCGCCGCGATCACCAGACCGACCGCCAGTGCACACAGGCCGAGCAGCCACAGCAGCAGGCGCACCATCAGCGGTCTCCCTCGCGCGTGGCCGGCGCGCGTTTGCGCGCGGTCTTGAGCTGGGCCAGCGCGCTCATCGACTCGTCCAGCCCCGGCAGCGCTTCGCCGGGATCAACCGACGCGAGCTGGCGCAGCGTCGTGAGCACGTTCGTTGTCGCCTGCGCCCGGGTGTCGAAGTAGCGCTCCACCCATTCGCGGGCAAGCCCGATGTCCTCGCGCCAGATGGCGCCATTGCGCTGAAGCAGCGCAATGCGCGCGTTGATGAGGCGCAACTTGAGGTTTTCACGCAGGAAGACGCTGTTGGCCGGCGACAGCAGCGCCGGGTCAGGGCGGTCCAGCCGTTCGATGCGCACCAGTTGGCGGATTTCGGTCCACACGCCGAGCGTGAGACGCTCCGGCAACGACAGGCCGGCCAGCGCCTCCTGATCCGGCTGCGGCGGCGCGGCGGGCGGACGTTCGAAGGCCAGCGGCAGGCCGTCGATCGCGCTCAGCATCGTGTCGATGCGCAGCGCCTGTCCGGCCAGATCCGCCATCGGCGCGCGGCGCAGGCGCTCCATGTCGTGCGCCATCGCGCGGCGCAGCGGCAGGTAGCGCCCGGTGTCGGCGCGCGCCAGACGCGTTTCGGCGCCGGCCAGCGCCGTCAGTGCGAGCTTCGCATCGCCGGCCAGCTGCAGCTGCTGCTGGCCGAGCACCAGCGCGTGCTCGACTTCCGCCAGCACACGTTCGTCATAGCTGCGCACCAGATCGTCTGCCAGATACTCGTAGGCGTCGATGCGCGCGCGAAGCTCTGCCAGCTGAACTTCCTGGCTGCCGATCTGCGTGCCGTAGGCGGCGATGCCGGCTGCGTCCTGCCGGGTTTCACGGCGCGCTGCCGCCGCACGCGCGTCGACCAGTTCGACGCGCTGCTGCATCTGCGTTTCCAGCCTCTGCAGGCGTTCCGTCATCAGGTAGCCGGCCAGCCCGAGGGCAAGCACGAACAGCACGCCGGCGGCCAGCAGCCACAGCGGAATGACGGATGCGCGCGTCGGTCGGGGGCGGGTGGACGTCAGCGCGGGCAGTTCCGGGGTGTCCGGCGGCGTCGGTGTCGTATCGGTCATGTCAGTCAGCCCGGCCGCCCGAAGGCGGCGAAAAATGATGAATGAGGCCGGCCATCAGGCCGGCGTCGGCCGGGGCGGTTTCGATCACCTGCGTGAAGCCGCAGGCGCTGGCCTGCCCGGCAATGCGCGCATGCGGCGCAAACAGCGGGAGCCGGCGCAAGGCGTCGAGGCATTCGATGCCGTCAAGGGCCGCCAGATTGCGCACGGCCTCGGACGACGTGACCGTCAGCGCATGCAGGCGCCCGGCGCGCACGGCGTCGCACAGCTGCGCCGCGTCACCGCGCGGCGGCGTGCGCCGGTAGCAGGTCACGTGACGCACCTGTGCACCACGCGCGCGCAAGGTGTCGCCCAGCAGTTCGCGGCCGCCGTCACCGCGGAAAATCAGCACGATACGCCCGCCCAGCGCTTCGGCGGACAGCGCGGGCAGCGCCAGCAGGGCTTCCGAATCGAAGCGCGCCTGCGGCACGACAACCTCCGGCACACCCCGCTCGCGCAAGGCCTGCGCCGACTGCTCGCCGACCGTGGCCGCCCGCAGGCCGGCCGGCCATGTCCGCAGGCGCGGCAGCAGGTCGAACGCATGGCGCACCGCATTCGCACTGACGAACACGGCCAGTGCCGCGCGCTCGATCAGCTCGGCGCTGCCTTGCAGCGCATCCGGATCATCCAGCGCTTCGATATCGATCAAAGGGAACAGCAGCGCTTCACCGCCGGCCGCAACGATGGCCTCGCACAGGGGCTGCGCCTGCGCGCGCGGACGGGTGACCAGCACGCACCGTCCCGCCAACGCGCCCGCCTGGCCGTCCATCACGTGCCGAGCGCGTCGAGGATGGCCTGCGCGCCGTCGTCAAGCAGCGCCTGCACGCATTGCGCCGCCAGAGCTTCGGGCCGGGCGACGTTGCCGCGCGCTTCGGCCGCGGCGATGCGCGAGCCATCCGGCATGGCGACGCGCGCGCGCAGCCACAGCGCACCGCCGTCGATGACGCAGTAGGCGGCAAGCGGCACTTCGCAGGAGCCGGCGAGCGCACGCGACACGGCGCGCTCGGCGCGCACGCAGGCGTCGCTCTGCGGACACACCAGCGGTGACAGCCATGCCGCCACGTCCGGCCGCGACGACAGCGCCTCGATGCCGAGTGCGCCCTGCCCGGCTGCCGGCAGCGACAGCTCGACCGGCAGCAGTGCGCGGATGCGCTCGCCGAGGCCGAGCCGCTTCAGGCCGGCGGCCGCGAGGATGATCGCGTCGTACTGCCCTTCGTCGAGCTTGCGCAGCCGCGTGTCAAGGTTGCCGCGCAGGCTGGACACCGCGAGATAGGGGTAATGGGCGCGCAGCTGAGCTTCGCGGCGCAGGCTGGAGGTGCCGACGACGCCGCCCGGCGGCAGTTCGTCGAGGCTCGCGTAGCGCGAGGACACGAAGGCGTCCTGCGGTGTTTCGCGTTCGAGCGTGGCGACCAGCGCAAACTCGTCGGACAGTTGCATCGGCACGTCCTTCATCGAATGCACGGCCAGATCCGCGCGACCTTCGAGCAGCGCCGTTTCCAGCTCCTTCACGAACAGGCCCTTGCCGCCGACCTTGGCCAGCGGGCGGTCCAGAATCTGGTCGCCGCGCGTCGTCATGCCGAGGATGTCGACCTGCGTGGAAGGATAGAGAGAGGACAGTCTGTCACGCACGTGTTCCGCCTGCCACATCGCGAGGCGCGACTCGCGCGACGCAATAACGATGCGCGCGGGGTTCGGGTAAGCTTCACTGTCCTGCTGCGGGACGGCATGCGCGTGATCCGCCGCAAAGTCGTCCGCCGGGCCGGCCGGATGTTCCATATGGAGAATTATGGGAAATTCATGCGTGGGGTGAACACACCGCGCGCCAGCGTGATCAGTTTGCCTACAGGCAGCGCGCGAAACGGCCTGAATTCTAGCAGCCCCGGATGGAACATCGCATCGTCACGCCAGCGCAGGCAGACGACGCCATCAAAACAAATTCGACCTTTCTGGAAGGATCGCAAGTGAATCAACAGGCCCAGACGCCGGTCGCCGTACATGACCGTGCGGTGCACGACAAGGACCAGCCGCTGTTCGACGACATCCGCCTGCTCGGCCGCATGCTGGGTGACACCTTGCGCGAGCAGGAAGGCAGCCGCATGTTCGACATCATCGAGAACGTGCGCCAGCTGTGCGTGCGCTTTCGCCGCGACGACGACCTGGAGGCGCGCGCCGAACTGGCGCAGTTGCTCAACAGCCTGTCGGACGACGACACCATCATCGTGGTGCGCGCCTTCAGCTACTTCCTGCATCTGGCGAACATCGCCGAAGACCAGCACCACATCCGCCGCGCTCGCGCGCACGCCATCGCCGGCGACGCGCCGCGCCCCGGCACGCTTGCCAACGCGCTCGACAAGGCGCTCACGGCCGGCATCCCGGCGGACGAAATCATCGGCTTCTTCCGCGACGCACTGGTGGTGCCGGTGCTGACCGCGCATCCGACCGAAGTTCAGCGCAAGAGCATCCTGAGCCAGGAGATGAAGATCGCGCGCCTGATCGACGAACGCGACCGCATGCGCCTGACGCCGGAAGAACTGTCGGAGCGTGACGAGGCGGTGCGCCGCACGATCACGTCGCTGTGGCAGACGCGCATGCTGCGGCGGACCCGCCTGTCGGTGGCCGACGAGGTGGTCAACGGCCTGTCCTTCTACGACTACACCTTCCTGCGCGAGCTGCCGCGCGTCTACAACGCGGTCGAGGACCTGCTGGAAGCCGCCTTTCCGGAAGACAAGCGCGACGTCGGCAACTTCCTGCGCATGGGTTCGTGGATCGGCGGCGATCGCGACGGCAACCCCTTCGTCACGGCCGACGTGCTGCGCTCGACCTTGCGCGTGCAGTCGGCCAGGGCGCTCGACTACTACCTCACGCAGGTGCACGTGCTCGACACCGACCTGTGCTCGACCACGTTGCTGAACAACGCCAGTGACGAACTGCGCGCGCTGGCCGCCACCGCGCCGGACAAATCGCCGCACCGCGAAGACGAGCTGTACCGGCGCGCGCTGTCGGGCGTCTATGCCCGGCTGGTTGCCACGGCACGCACGCTGGACCAGCACGAAGCGCTGTGGAAGGCAGTCGGCGAAGCCGACCCCTACCTCAGCGCCGACGAGTTCGTGCGCGACCTCGACGTCATCCACGACTCGCTCGTGGCCCACAAGTCGCGCCTGATCGCACGCGGGCGCCTGCGTCGCCTGCGCCGCGCGGCCCGCGTGTTCGGCTTCCATCTGGCCGCGCTCGACCTGCGCCAGAACTCCGACGTGCACGAGCGCGTGATCGCCGAACTGCTCGCCCACGCGCACGTCTGCAAGAACTATCTCGAACTGCGCGAGGAGCAGCGCATCGAGGTGCTGATCAACGAACTGGGCACGCCGCGTCCGCTGACGTCGAGCTTCATGCAGTTCTCGGCGGAAACCGAAAGCGAACTCGCGATCGCGCGCACCGCCGCCGAAATGCATCGCCTGTACGGTGCGGCCGCGTTGCCGAACTACATCATTTCCAAGGCCGACGGCGTGTCCGACATGCTGGAAGTCGCGCTGATCCTGAAGGAAGTCGGCCTGCTTGACGTGCACGAACGGCGCGCCGCGATGAACATCATCCCGCTGTTCGAAACGATCGACGATCTGCGCAACGCGCCGCGCATCATGGACCGCCTGTTCACGATCCCGATCTGGCGCGTCGTGCTCGACGCGCGCGCCACGGCACAGGAAGTCATGCTGGGCTATTCCGATTCCAACAAGGACGGCGGCTTCCTCACGTCCGGCTGGGAACTGTACAAGGCGGAGATCAAGCTGGTGCAGGTGTTCAAGCGCCACGGCGTGCGCCTGCGCCTGTTCCATGGCCGCGGCGGCTCGGTCGGCCGTGGTGGCGGCCCGAGCTTCCAGGCCATCCTGGCGCAGCCGGGCGGCGCCGTGCAGGGTCAGATCCGCATCACCGAACAGGGCGAGGTCATCGCATCCAAATACTCCAACCCGGACGTCGGCCGGCGCAACCTCGAAGTGCTGGCGGCCGCCACCTTCGAAGCCACGCTGCTGGGCAAACGCGAAGGCGCGGCACCGCCTGAATTCACCGACGCGATGGAAGAGCTTTCCGGCTATGCGTTCAAGGCCTACCGCGACCTCGTCTATGAAACGCCGGGTTTCGAGAAGTACTTCTGGGACTCCACCGTCATCACGGAAATCGCGGACCTGAACATCGGTTCGCGTCCGGCGTCGCGCAAGAAGGGACAGAAGATCGAAGACCTTCGTGCCATTCCGTGGGTGTTCTCGTGGGCGCAATGCCGTCTGATGCTGCCCGGCTGGTACGGCTTCGGATCCGCGGTAAACGAGTACCGCGCCAAGCACGCCGACGGCCTGGCGCGCCTGCAGGCCATGGTGAACGAGTGGCCTTTCTTCGCGACGCTCATTTCCAATATCGACATGGTGTTGTCGAAAACGGACATGGCCATCGCGAGCCGCTACGCCGAACTGGTGGACGACCCGGAGCTGCGCAAGGCCATCTTCACGCGCATCCGCACGGAATGGCAGGCCACGCTCGACGCGGTGCGCCAGATCACCGGCGCGCCGGAACTGCTGTCGACGAACCCGCTGCTGGCGCGCTCGATCCGCAACCGCTTCCCCTACATCGAGCCGCTGAACCACCTGCAGGTCGAATTGCTGCGCCGCTTCCGCAGCGGCAACCGCCACGAGCGCACGCGCCGTTCCATCCACCTGACCATCAACGGTGTGGCTGCGGCACTGAGAAACAGCGGATAAACGGAGCTGCGCGCCCGGTCTGCCGACCAGGCGGACCGGGCGCGTCTCAGTCGCGCCCGGTCCGCCCGTCCGCCGAAAACTCCGTGCGTATCTGGGCCCACTGGCGCCGGCTCACCGGCAGGCGCTCGTCGATGCCGTTCAGCACGACCGCCCAGTGCGCGTCCGCACCGTCACCCCGCACCTGCTCGAAGCCGGCCACCGCGTCGCGCGCGACGAGACAGCTGCGATGGATGCGCACGAAACGCTGCGCGAATTCCTGTTCGAGTGCGGCCAAAGGTTCTTCCAGCAGATACTCCCGCTCGACGGTGCGGGCGGTGACGTACTTCAGCTCGGCACGCAGGAACAGCACGTCGCGCACCGGCACCAGCAGGATGCGCCCCCGTTCGCTGCACGACAGCTGCTGGCGGCCGGACGGCAGCAGCGCCTGCGCCAGCTCGCGGGGCAGCGGCCGCTTCTGCGGCACGCGCCGCAATGCGTCGAGCAGGCGCGAGGCGCGTACCGGCTTGAGCAGATAGTCGACCGCATTCAGTTCGAACGCTCGTACCGCGTACTGATCGTAGGCGGTACAGAACACCAGCGCCGGCGGTGCCGGCAGCCGCTCCAGATGGGACGCGAGTTCGACGCCGTCCATGCCGGGCATGCGGATATCGACCAGCGCGACATCCGGCATGTCTTCCGGCGCAAACGCCGCGATGCGCTCCAGCGCCTCGTGCCCGGTCGCTGCGTCGCCGACCACGCGGTTCGGCATGTCGCCCTCTATGTCCGACAGCAGCGCGCGCAGCCGCAGCCGCGCCGGCGCTTCGTCGTCCGCGATGAACACGCGCAGCGACGTCATGCGACGGCCGCCCGGTACGGAAAGCGGATGCGCACGCGATACATGCCGTCCTGCTCGCCGGCGTCGAGCTGCGCTTCGAGGTCGAAGAACAGCATCAGGCGTTCGCGGATGTTGTCCACCGCCATCCTGTTGCCGCTGCCGTGCGCCGAAATGCGCCCTTCGCGCGGCGGCGCCGGATTGTCGATCTCGACCATCACGTTGCCGCCGACGCGCTTCACGCTGACCCGGACTTCGCCGGCACCGGCCAGCGGCTCGACGCCGTGATAGACCGCGTTCTCGAGCAGCGGCTGCAGCATCAGCGGCGGCACGCGGGCGTCCGGCGGGCAGCCGTCGGTCTGCCAGACCACGCCGAGCCGCTCGCCCAGGCGCAGCTTTTCCAGTTCGATGTACTGCCGGCACAGCGCCAGCTCCTCGCCCAGCGTGACCAGTTCGCGGTTCTCGCGCATGAGTACGCGGAACAGGTCGGACAGCTCTTCGAGCGCCCGCTCGGCGCGACGCGGATCGTCCCGCATGATGCCGAGCACGGCATTGAGGCTGTTGAACAGGAAGTGCGGGCGTATGCGCGCGGACAACGCCATCAGTCGCGCCTGCGCAATGGCCGGGCCGAGCGCGCGCTCCTGCACGGTGAAATAGATCATGGCGGCCAGTGCCGCGAACACGGCCCACACGGCCTCGCGCAGCGGCCAGGCCCTCATGTCCTCGATCTGCCAGCCACCCAGCCCCTCGACCACCACCGCACACAGCAGCGCAACCAGCGCGACCAGTGCCCAGCCGGCACGAACCGGCAGGCGCCGGAAGGTCGGTTGCAGCGCATACAGCACCAGCAGCGACAGCAGCAAGGTCGGTTCGATGCGGGCCGCCATCTCCAGCGCGTCGAGCAGCAGCGTGTCCCACGACCGGTTGCGGGCGAGCAACCCCAGCGCCGCCAGCGCGTTCACCAGCAGGCCGCTGCGCAGCATCACGCCGAGATTGCGCCAGTCGGGCGTGCGCGCTGGCCTCACGCGCCCCTCCGCGCCGGCGAGTGCGCCCTGTGGCCTATACTTGTCGTCCTTTTTCCGCTGTCGTCCATACCGCTTTTCATCATGAGCCATCCTTCTCAGCCCGAGCCGACCAAGGCCTGGTCGGGCCGTTTTTCCGAGCCGGTATCCGAACTGGTGAAACGTTACACCGCTTCGGTGTTTTTTGACCGCCGCATGTGGCAACAGGACATCCGCGGCTCGCTGGCCCACGCGACGATGCTGGCGCGACAGGGCATCATCGGTGACGGCGATCTGGCCGACATCCGGCGCGGCATGGCGCAGATCGCCGCGGAAATCGAGGCCGGCCAGTTCAACTGGAACCTCGACGACGAGGACGTGCACCTCAATATAGAGAAGCGGCTGACCGCACTCGTCGGCGACGCCGGCAAGCGCCTGCACACCGGGCGCAGCCGCAACGACCAGGTCGCGACCGACATCCGGCTGTGGCTGCGCGATGAAATCGACGTCATCCTCGCGCGTCTGGGCGACTTCCAGGGCGCGCTGCTCGACCTCGCCGCGCAGCACACCGACACCGCGATGCCGGGCTTCACCCACCTTCAGGTGGCACAGCCGGTCACCTTCGGCCACCACCTGCTCGCCTATTTCGAAATGGCGCAGCGCGACCGCGAACGCCTGGTCGATTGCCGCCGCCGCACCAACCGCCTGCCGCTGGGGGCGGCCGCGCTGGCCGGCACGAGCTTTCCGATCGACCGCCAGTTCGTCGCCGAACAGCTGGGCTTCGAAGCGGTCTGCGAGAACTCGCTGGACGCCGTCAGTGACCGTGACTTCGCGATCGAATTCTGTGCCGCGGCGTCGCTGGTGATGACCCACCTGTCGCGCATGTCGGAAGAACTCATCCTGTGGATGAGCCCGCGCGTGGGCTTCATCGACCTCGCCGACCGCTTCTGCACCGGCTCGTCGATCATGCCGCAGAAGAAGAATCCGGACGTGCCCGAACTGGTGCGCGGCAAGACCGGCCGCGTGAACGGACATTTGGTTGCATTACTTACGTTGATGAAGGGCCAGCCCCTGGCGTACAACAAGGACAACCAGGAAGACAAGGAGCCGTTGTTTGACACCGCCGACACGCTGCGCGACACGCTCACCATCTTCGCCGACATGATGACCGGCATCCGCGTGAAGCCGGAGGCCATGCGCGCCGCGCTGCGCCAGGGCTTCGCCACCGCCACCGACCTCGCCGACTGGCTGGTCAAGCGCGGCCTCCCGTTCCGTGACGCGCACGAGGCGGTCGCCCGCGCGGTGCGCATGGCGGAACAGAAAGGCTGCGACGTGTCGGATCTCACGCTGGACGAGCTCAAGTCCTTCTCTGCACTGGTCGATGAAAACGTATTCGCGGTGCTGACGGTGGATGGTTCACTGGCCGCCCGCGACCACATCGGCGGCACCGCACCGCAACAGGTGAAGGCCGCCATCGAACGCGCCCGCGCGCGCCTCGCGGCGGACTGAACAGGAACGGTTCATTGACACCGAAGGACGGCATTTACATCCACCACGCGCTGCCCGCCCGATGCCCCGGGCCGCGTGTCGTGCCGACCGGACGCTGACATGGACCTGCTCGGCAAGTACCGCATCCAGCGCCTGCTCGGCGAAGGCGCAACGTCCAAGGTGTTCCTCGCGCACGACCCTTTCGGCAAGCGCGACGTGGCGATCAAGATCGTCGCGCGCGGCAGCGACGAAGGCGGCAAGAGCGAGCGCTTCCAGAAGAAGTTCTTCATCGCGGAAGCATCGCTTGCCGGCAAGCTGACGCATCCGCACATCGTGCAGATCTACGACGCGGTGGCGGACGCCGACCCGGCCTATCTCGTCATGGAATACGTGCGCGGCGGCACGCTGGAACGGCACACGCACCCGGACAAGCTGCTGCCGGTCGGCGACGTGCTGGAGATGGTCTTCAAATGCACGCGCGCGCTGGACTTCGCGTGGCGCCTCGGCGTCATCCACCGCGATCTGAAACCGGCCAACATCATGCGTACGGAAGAGCCGCGCGCGGACGGGCATCACGCGCCGGGCACCAATGTGAAGGTGTCGGACTTCGGTGCGGCGATGTCGGTATCGGCCACGGAAACCCAGGTGTCCGGCGTCGGCTCCCCTGCCTACATGAGCCCTCAGCAGATCAAGGAGCATCCGCTCAATCACCAGACCGACATCTTCTCGCTCGGCGTCGTCACCTACCAGCTGCTGACCGGTCACCTGCCGTTCCAGGGCAGCAACAACTTCAGCATGATGTACCAGATCACCCACGCGGAACCTGTGCCGCCGTCATCGCTGCGCCCGGATCTGCCGCCGGTCATCGACGCCATCGTGATGCGTGCGCTGCAGAAGTCGCTGGACGACCGCTACCCGACCTGGGACGCGTTCTCGTTCGACCTGGCCGAAGCGTTCCGCGGCGAATCGCTGCGCGACCACGATCACCGGATCGCCGACAGCGAAAAATTCAATTCGCTGCGCCGCCTGTCCTTCTTCCAGGAGTTTTCCGACGTCGAGCTGTGGGAGGTCGTGCGCCTCGCCGAATGGCACCGCGTTGCCGGCGGCCAGATGCTGCTGCGCGAGGGCGAAGCGGGCGACGGCTTCTTCATCATCGCGGACGGCGAAGTGAAGGTGACCAAGGGGCGCAAGCTGCTGAACGTGCTGTCGGCCGGCGAATGCGTCGGCGAGATGGCCTACCTCACGCCGGCGCAGGGCACCCGTGGAGCGGACGTATCGACACTGAGCGAAGCGGTCGTGATCCACCTCGCCAACGCCTCGCTCGAACGCGCGTCCGAAGGCTGCCGGCACCGCTTCGACCGCGCCTTCCTGCGCATTCTGGTGGAACGGCTGGCGCTCGCAAACCAGCGCCTGACCGGCGTCTGACCGATGAACCGCGCGGCGCCCACGCCCGGCGGAACACTCGGCCGCTACCAGCTGCGCCGCATCATCGGGCGCGGCAGCACCAGTACCGTCTGGCTGGCCTGGGATCCGTCGGCGCAGAGCGAGGTCGCCATCAAGTACATCGACCCCGACGTACTGAATGACCAGGCGCGCGGCAAGCTGCACCGCAGCCTGCTGGTGAATGAAGCCTCGCTTGCCGACAAGCTGAAGCATCCGCACATCGTGTCCATCTTCGACGCCGTCATCAGCGACGAAGAGGCCTACATCGTCATGGAACACGTGGCCGGCGGCACACTCGACGCCCATACGCAACGCCCCTTCCTGCTGCCGGTCGAGCGCATCGTCGAACTCATGTTCAAGTGCACGCGCGCGCTGGACTATGCGTGCCAGCTCGGCATCACGCACCGCGACATCAAGCCGGCCAACATCCTGCTCACGCGCGAGGGTGACCTCAAGCTCACCGACTTCGGCGCGGCGCTGTTCACCGCGAACCAGCGCACCCAGGTCGAAGGCGTCGGCTCCCCCGCCTACATGAGCCCGCAGCAGGTGCGCGAAATGCCGCTGAACCACCAGACCGACATCTATTCGCTCGGCGTCGTCATCTATCAGCTGCTGGCCGGCGAGCTGCCCTTCCAGGCGAGCAACAACTACAGCCTTGTCTACCAGATCATCCACGTCGACCCGCCGCCGCCGTCCGCCCACCGGGCGGGCCTGCCGCCGGCGCTCGACGCCGTGGTCGCCCGCGCGATGCACAAGGACATCGCGCTGCGCTATGCCACATGGGGCGAATTCACGCACGACCTCGCACAGGCCTTCCGCAACCGCCGCCTCAAGCCGCGCGACGAAGACAGCAGCGCGACCGAGTACTTCCGGCTGCTGCGCACGCTCGGTTTCTTCTCCGAATTCAGCGACATCGAGTTGTGGGAAGTAGCGCGTTTCACGCGGCAGGAACGGATTGCCGCCGGCACCGTGCTGATGAAGGACGGCGAACAGGGCGACCAGCTCTACGTCATCGCCACCGGTGAGCTGGCCGTGCGCAAGTTCGGCCGCACGCTGACCATACTGACGAGCGGCGAGTGCTGTGGCGAAATGTCGGTCGTCGCGCGCCACGGCAAACTGCGCGCGAACGACGTGCAGGCCAACACGGACAGCCTGCTGTTCGTGATCGACGGCGAACGCATCCGGCGCGCGTCGGAAACCTGCCGCATGCGCTTCTACGAATCCTTCCTGCAGGTGCTCGCGGTCCGGCTGTCGTCGGCCAATGCGCGCCTGGCGGACAGCTGGGGCGGCGAGGCATCGTGATCGGGGCGCTGGCGGAGCGCATCGCCGGAGACATCGGCTGCAGACTGCTTGACGCGCACGAACTGTCCCCGGGACGGACCCGGCGCGCGCTGCGCATGGAAACCGGCGACGGCGCACTCTTCGTCAAGGTCCTGCCAGCCGGCGGGCGCGACATGCTGGCGGCCGAAGCAGAGGGGCTCACCTTGCTGCGCGCGACCGGCACCTTCCGCGTGCCGTCAGAGCGTGCGCGCGGACACGACGACAGCCACGCCTGGCTGGCGCTCGAATGGCTGGAGCTGCATCCGGTCACGTCGAACGACGAAGGACGGCGGTTCGGCGACACACTGGCGGCGCTGCACGCGCATCACGGCCCCTGCTACGGTCTGGCGCGCGACAACTGGCTCGGCGACAGCCCGCAGGAAAACGGGTGCGCGGAATCATGGCCGCTGTTCTACGCGCACAAGCGCTTGCGGCCGCAACTCGAGCGCGCGCATCTGAGCGGCTATCGAGGGGCGCTCATCGCCGACGTACATGCCATCATCGAACGCGTCGCCGCCCTTTTCCTGGACTACCGCCCTGCCGCGTCGCTGCTGCACGGCGACCTGTGGCACGGCAACGCCGGCATCGACGACGCCGGCCGTCCGGCGATATTCGACCCGGCCGTGCATTACGGCGACCGAGAAGCCGATTTCGCGATGGCCGAACTGTTCGGGGGGTTTCCGGTATCGATGTACGCCGCCTATCAGCGCAGCGCGCCGCTGCACCACAACGCACCGGCACGACGCGGCCTCTATCGTCTGCACCACCTGCTGAATCACTACAACCTGTTCGGCGCGTCCTACCTTCGGGAGGCCGAACGCACCGCAGCACGGTTGCTCGCGGAGCTGCGCTGAAGGAAACGTGGCAGGCAGCCGCCGTATCCCGCTCACATCAGACGTCGTTGTGGACGACTGTTCACATCCTGTTGTTTAAGCAGAATTTTCCGTCCGAATTTTTTGTGTGCAGTGCAACAAAAAATTCTTGACTTCGCATCGACCGCCCCTATAATCATGTTCATGGTGCAGCGCAATACGAGCGTCTTCGATGCCTCGTGGAGGGCAGCACAATTCTGGTGACCCGTCAGCGCATCGAACGCAGTCCGTGGTCGCTATTCAAACCCAAAGGCATGGAGATATAGAGATGATCACGACTGAACAGCTGGCCGCCGCCAACAAGAACAACATCGAAGCGCTGCTGACCCTGGCGAACACCGCCTTCGCCAGCACCGAGCGTCTGGCCGCACTGAATCTGAATACCGCACGTTCGCTGCTGGAAGACAGCGTCGCCAACGCCAAGACCCTGATGGGCGCCAAGGACGTGCAGGAAATCGTGTCGCTGCAAGGCGGCCTCGTGCAGCCGTCGATCGAGAAGGTCGTGGCCTACTCGCGCAGCGTCTACGAAATCGTTTCGCAGACCCAGGAAGAGCTGAACAAGGTTGTCGAAGCCCAGGTCGGCGAAGTGAACAAGGTTGTCAGCAGCACGCTCGACCAGGCTGCCAAGCAAGCGCCGGCCGGTTCCGACGTTGCCGTGGCCGCCGTCAAGTCGGCCATCGCCGCCGCCAACAGCGCCTACGACAGCATGAGCAAGGCCGCCAAGCAGGCTGTCGAAATGGCCGAAGCCAATGTGAATGCCGCCACGTCCGCCACCGTGCGTGCGGTCGGCGCCGCCAGCACCACCGCGAAGAAGAAGGCTGCTGCCTGATGCAGCGCGTCTTGCCCGGATTTCCGGGCAGAAAAAAGCCTCGCCAGGTGCGGGGCTTTTTTTCGTCCGTACGGTCCGCCCCCGATGCCTGATTCACTGCGCCCGGCTCCGACGCCCGCTTACAGATCGGGGGCGTCCTGGACCTCGAGCCCGCGCCGCAGCACCTCGTGGCGCATCGCGGCAATCGCCGCCGCAACGCTTGCGGGCTCACCCTTGGCACCCAGCTCGATGTGCGGACGCGGACGCTCCGCATTGCCGAAACTGGGCAGGCTGAACACCGTCACGCCGTGTTCGCGTTCGGTGTCCCGCATCAGGTCCAGCAGGCGACTCTCGTGCGCATTGAACACATACATCGACGCCTCCCGCCAGGCGCGTGCGTGATGCAGCGCGCGGTAGCGCGAATCGAGCAGCCACTCCATCATCGGCCATGCCATCTCGGGAAAGCCGGGCATGAAGTGATGGTCCGCGACGCTGAAGCCCGGGATGCGGTTGAACGGATTCGGAATGATGTCCGACCCGGCCGGAAACTCGCCCAGGCGCAGTCGTTCTTCGGTCGCTTCCGCGCCGAAGCGGCCGCGGATTTCCGCCTCGGCGCCGGGGTGCAGCACGCACGCGACGCCCAGCGCGGCGGCAACCGCCTGCCGCGTGTGGTCGTCCGGCGTGACACCGATGCCGCCACAGGAAAACACGATGTCACCGCCGGACAGCGAGCGCCGGAACGCGTCGGTCAGCCGCTGCGGCTCGTCGCCCAGATAGCTCACCCAGGTCAGTTGCAGGCCGCGCTCGGCGAGCAGCGAGCGCACCTTCGCGAAGTGCCCGTCCTGACGACGTCCGGACAGGATTTCGTCGCCGATGATGTACAGACCGATGCCCATGCTGAAGTCCTCTTGCATTATTGGTGAGATCCCGATGCGACCGACGGCCGGTCGCAACACCCTCGAATCAATCGGGCCCGCCATTTTGCGGCGACTTTGCCGCTTCCGGATACGGAATCGGCGCGTGCGCGCATCCGCCGCGGCAGCCACCCGGCCGCGCGTCGCCGACACCGCCGCGCGCATGCGAATAGAATCCCGTCAGTCGTGACGCCGTCACCTGCCCGATCGCCCATTCGATGACACCTTCACTCGCCGCTTGCCGGCGCCCGTTCGGCGCCCTGCTCCTTGTTCTCGCCGTTGTCGTCCCGCTTCTGCTGACCACGCCGCTGCAGGCGCAGCCTTCGCCGGATGCCGTGCCCGAGCCGCTGCGCAGCTGGCAGGACTGGGTCATGCATGGCCACGAGTCGCTGCGCTGTCCGGTCCGCCAGTCACCGGGCGACGCGCGCACCTGCGTGTTCGCCAGCACGCTGCGCCTGGACATCGCCGACACCGGCGCAACGTTCTCCATCAACGCCAGCGTGCGCGGCAACGAGGGGCTGCTGCCGCTGCCGGGCGAAGCCGGCGTCTGGCCGACCGGCGCGACGGTCGACGGACGCTCCGCCATTGTCGTCACGCATGAGGGCCGGCCGGTCGTCGCCCTGCCACCCGGCACCCACACCGTGACCGGCCGTTTCGCCTGGCGCCAGATGCCGGCCCGTCTGTGGATTTCTCCGCTGTACGCCAGCGTCGACGTGCAGCGCAACGGCGCCGCCGTGCTGCCGGACGCCGCCGGCTACGCATGGCTCGGGCAGCAGGGCGCCGACGCCGGCGAGGCGGACAGCGAACGGCTGCGGACATTCCGCCTGCTCAGCGACGACATTCCGTTCCGGATCGACACCCGCTTCGAACTGCAGGTGTCGGGTGCGGCACGCGAGGTCACGCTGCCGCTGGCGCTGTTGCCCGGCTTTGACGCGTTGTCGGTCGACGCCGACCTGCCGACCCGCTTCGACGGACGGGGCGGCCTCGTCGTCCAGGCACGCGCGGGCCGCCACGTCATCACCGTCAGCGGCCAGCTCGCCAGCGCTGCGCAGCGGCTCGACCTTCCGGCCGGCAGCGCCGATGAAATCTGGTCCTTCGAAGCGCACACGGCATTGCGCCGCGCCGACGTGCAGGGCGCACAGGCGATCGACCCGCGGCAGGCCGGCGTCCCGGAACCGTGGCAGGCACTGCCCGCCTGGCATGTGGCGGCGGGTGAGGGACTGACCTTCACCGAACGCACACGCGGCGACAGCACGCCGGTCCCGGACAGGCTGTCGCTGTCGCGCCGGATCTGGCTCGACGCCGATGGCGGCGGGATGTCGTTCCAGGATCGCATCGGCGGCACGGTCACGCGCTCGTGGCGCCTGTCGGCGCGCGCACCGATGGCGCCCGGCCGCGTGTCGCTGAACGGCCAGGACCAGTACATCACGCGCCTGGGTGACGACGACGCCCCCGGCGTGGAAGTCCGCCAGGGCAGCATCGACATGGTGGCCGACGGACGCATCGCCCGCCCGGACGCCGACATTCCGGCCACCGGCTGGAGCGCGGATTTCGAACAGGTGTCGGCGCAGCTGCAACTGCCGCCGGGCTGGCGGCTGCTGCATGCATCGGGCGCGGACAGCGCGTCCGGCGCCTGGCTCGCACGCTGGTCGCTGTGGGATTTCTTCTTCGTGCTGCTGATCGGCGCCGCCGCGCTGCGCGTGTTCGGCGCCGCGACGGCCGCCGTGCTCGGCGTCGCGCTGGTCATGTCCTGGCATCTGCCCACGGCGCCCGGCTGGCTGTGGCTGGCCGTCATCGCGTTCTCGGCGCTGGAGCGCAGCGCGGTGACCGGACGCATCGGACGCCATGTCGCACGCGCCCGGCTGCTGGCCCTCATCGTGCTCGCCGGCAGCCTGCTGTCGTTCGCCGTCGGGCAGACACGCGAGGCGATCTATCCCGCCATGGAATTCCCTTACCTCTCGGCCGGCGACGAACAGACGGCGGGCGCCGGGGCGGCGGCGCCCGCGCCCGCACCGATGGCGAGCCAGCGCAAGCTGTTGCAACGCTACGACGAGCGCGCGCTGGACGCGGCCTCGTCCGTCGCCAGTGCGTACGAGCCAAAGCAATACGCGGCAGTCGATCCGGACGCCCGCGTGCAGACCGGGCCCGGCCTGCCGAACTGGCAGTGGCGCGGTGCGCAGCTCGAGTGGACGGGCCCGGTGCGGGCGGACCAGTCCTTCCGCCTGTGGCTGTCGCCACCGCTGCTCACGCGTTGCGGCACTGTCCTGATGCTTGTGCTGATGGGTGCCGCGCTGTGGCTCGTCGCCGGCCGGCCACGCCACCTGCCCCGACTGTTCGCGCGCGGCGGTCAGGCCGGCGCGGCCGTCCTGCTCGCGCTCGCCCTGTTGCAACCCGACCCGGCCGGTGCCGCTGCGCCGGCTGCACCGCCGACCGAGGCGCCGTCATTGCCCGGCCCCGACACCGTCCCGTCCCGCGCGCTGCTCGACGAACTGCGCGAGCGCATCACCGCACCACCACGCTGCGCACCGGACTGCGCGCACATCAATACACTGACCCTGAGCGCACGCGGCAACCGCGTCATGCTGCGCATGGACATCCACGTGCGCGGGCCGGTCGTGCTGCCCTTGCCCGGCAGCCCGGCCTGGCGCCAGGCCACGAACACGCTGTCCGACGGCACGCCGGAACTCGCCCGCGACGACGACGGATCGGTGTGGATCCACCTCACCCCGGGCATCCATACGCTGACCCGCACGCTGGCCGCCGACACGCTGTCTTCGGTGCAGGTGGCGCTGCCGGCCCCGGTCGGCACAGTCATGCTCGAGCTCGACGGCTGGTCGGCGTCGGGCATGGATGCCGCCGGCTCGGTCGGCGACACGCTGCTGCTCACGCGCATCGAACGCGGTGGCACCGATGCATCGACGTCGTTGCCTGCGTCATCGGACATCGCGCCGTCGGTACGGGTCACGCGCGCGCTGGTACTCGGCCAGCGCTGGCGGGTGAATACCACGATAGAGCGAGTCGGCCAGGGGCGCGCGCCGATCGACGTCGCCGTCACGCTGCTCGACGGCGAGGCGGTCACCGACCCGGGCGTGGCGGTGGCCGCCGGCGTCGCCACCATCACGCTGCCTGAAGGGCGCGGCGCACACTTCAGCACCGATCTCGCGCAGCAGGACCGCCTCGTCCTCACCGCGCCGGCGCGCCCCCGCCACAGCGAAGTCTGGACGCTGGACATTTCACCCTCCTGGCACGCGACGCTGGACGGCATCGCGCCGGTGCTCCGCAGCGACCAGGGCAATTACCTGCCGCGCTGGCAACCCTGGCCGGGCGAGACGCTGACCATCGCCGTGACGCGTCCGCAGGGCGTGAGTGGCCCGACCATCACGATGGACAAGGTGGCACTGACGGTGCGTCCCGGCCGGCAGGCGAGCGATGTCGCCGCCGAGGTGACGATGCGCTCCAGCCTCGGCGGCACGCACCGGCTGGCGCTGCCCGCGGGCGCCGAGCTGCTTGGCTTCTCGATCGACGGTGAAGCGCAGCCGGTCTATCTGGAGAACGGCGCGGTACCGGTGCCGCTGCGTCCCGGCACGCGCCAGGTGACGCTGAGCTGGCGTCAGCCGGACGCGCTGTCCACGTGGTACGTGCCGCCCCGCATCGATCTGGGCCAGCCGGCCGTGAATGCGGTACTCCAGCTCGAAGTGCCGCCGGACCGCTGGGTGCTGTTCGCGGGCGGCCCGACCTTCGGTCCCGCCGTGCTGTTCTGGGGCGTGGCCGTGGTGCTGGTGCTGGCCGCCGTGGCCGTGTCGCGCCTGCGTCTGGTGCCGCTATCGACCCCCGCATGGATCCTGCTGGCGATCGGTGCCGGTCAGGGCGGCGTCAGCGCGGCGGTGTTCGTCGGCGGCTTCCTGCTGCTGATGGGCGTGCGCGAACGCTACGGCGCACGGCTGCGCCCGCTGGCATTCAACCTGATGCAGATCGCGCTGCTGGTGCTCGCGCTGATGGCAGTGGATTGCCTGTTCGACGCATTGCGCAACGGCTTGCTCGGACAGCCGGGCATGATGATCGCCGGCAATGGTTCATCCGATCACTGGCTGCGCTGGTACGCAGACCGGATCGACGGCCCCACGCCCGACGCGTGGCTGTTGTCGGTACCGCTGTGGGTGTGGCGCGGACTGATGCTGCTGTGGGCGCTGTGGCTCGCGACGCGCGTCATCGCCTGGTCGCAATGGGTGTGGCAGGCATGGAGCCAGGGCGGCGCGTGGAAGAAGGGCGCGCTGGCCCGCAAGCCGGCGCCCGTTGCGGCGGCGGACAACGCGGAGCCGCCGCCCGGCGCCCCGCCGGCATGACGCACCGGGCGATGGTGCCTCGGCGCGGCACCATCGCCTTCGGGACTCACAGTCCGAGTTCGGCCCACATCGCGTCGACACGCGCCTTCACGCCGGCGTCCATCTCTATCGTGCGTCCCCACTCCCGGCTCGTTTCGCCCGGCCACTTGTTGGTCGCGTCCAGCCCCATCTTGGAGCCGAGACCGGCGACCGGACTGGCGAAATCCAGATAGTCGATCGGCGTGTTGTCGACGATGACGGTGTCGCGCTTCGCGTCCATGCGCGTGGTCATCGCCCAGATCACCTCCTGCCAGCTGCGGATGTCGATGTCCTCGTCCACCACGATGATGGTCTTGGTGTACATGAACTGGCGCAGGAAGCTCCACACGCCGAACATCACGCGCTTGGCGTGTCCCGGGTACTGCTTGCGCATCGACACCACGGCCAGCCGGTAGGAGCAGCCTTCCGGCGGCAGGTAGAAATCGGTGATTTCCGGAAACTGCTTCTGCAGCAGCGGCACGAACACCTCGTTCAGCGCCACCCCCAGCATGGCCGGCTCGTCCGGCGGCTTGCCGGTATAGGTCGAGTGGTAGATCGGGTTCCTGCGCATCGTCATGCGGGTGATCGTGAACACCGGGAATTCGGCGACCTCGTTGTAGTAGCCGGTGTGGTCGCCGAACGGCCCCTCCTGCGCGTGCTCGTAGCCGGACGCGTGCGCCGGGTCCGGCCGCAGCTCGCCTTCGAGCACGATCTCGGCGCTCGCCGGCACGTCGAGATCGTTGCCGATGCACTTCACAAGTTCGGTGCGGCTGCCGCGCAGCAGGCCGGCGAACTGGTACTCGGACAACGTGTCCGGCACCGGCGTGACGGCGCCCAGTATCGTCGCCGGATCGCAGCCGAGCACGACGGAAACCGGAAAGGCCGTGCCCGGAAACTTGCGCGCGTGGTCGCGGAAATCCAGTGCGCCGCCGCGATGCGCAAGCCAGCGCATGATGACGCGGTCGGCGCCGATGACCTGCTGGCGGTAGATGCCCAGATTCTGCCGCTTCTTGTCCGGCCCGCGCGTAACCACCAGCCCCCAGGTGATGAGCGGACCGGCGTCGCCCGGCCAGCAGGTCTGTACCGGCAAGCGCCCGAGATCGACATCGCACCCCTCCCACACCACCTCCTGGCAGGGGGCCGACGACACCCTCTTCGGCGCCATCGAAAACACCTGCCTGATCATCGGCAGCTTGTCCCACGCGTCGCGCAGACCCTTGGGCGGCTCCGGCTCCTTCAGCATGGACAGCGTGCGGCCGATGTCACGCAGCGCCTCCGCCCAGCGCTCGCCGCTCGCACCCATGCCGAGCGCCACCCTGCCCGGCGTGCCGAACAGGTTGCCGAGCACCGGCATGTCGTGGCCGCTCGCGTGCTCGAACAGGATGGCCGGCCCCTGCGCGCGCAGCACGCGGTCGCAGATTTCGGTCATTTCCAGATCCGGCGACACCGGGCGCGCCACGCGCCGCAGTTCGCCCATCGTTTCAAGCTGCGCGATGAAGTCGCGCAAATCCCTGTATTTCATGTTCAGTCCCGGCTCGCTCCGGAGCCGATGGTAAGCGAGAACACGCCCCGGCCACGCGGGCTGTCAGAATGCGCGACGACGCAACCGCCGAGACACCGCATCGATGCACGCCTGGTACGCCGACCACTTCGTCCTGCCCCTGCCTGACAGCCACCGCTTTCCGATGGACAAGTACCGCCGGCTGCGCGAACGCGTCGCGGCCGAACTGCCCGGCGTCGTGCTCAGCGAACCGGCGGCCGCGACCGACAGCGAACTGTGCCGCGCCCACGACCCGGCCTACGTCGCGCGCGTCAGCCGCGGCGACCTGAGCGTGCAGGAAATCCGCATCGTCGGCTTTCCCTGGTCGGCGCAGATGATCGAGCGCTCGCGCCGCTCCGCCGGCGCCACGATGGCGGCCTGCCGCGCAGCGCTGCGCGACGGCGTATCGGTCAATCTGGCCGGCGGCACGCACCACGCCAAGCGCGCCAGCGGCGCCGGCTACTGCGTGTTCAACGACGCGGCCGTCGCCACCCGCATGCTGCAGTCGGAATGCGGCATCGGGCGCGTCGCCATCGTCGATCTCGACGTGCACCAGGGTGACGGCACCGCCGAAATCCTCGGCGGCGACGACAGCGTGTTCACGCTGTCGCTGCACGGCGACCACAACTTTCCGTTCCGCAAGGAAATGAGCCATCTCGACGTCGCGCTGCCCGACGGCACCGCTGACGACGCCTACCTCGCCGCGCTGGACGACGCGCTCGTCACGATGAACAGGCGCTTCGATCCGCAGTTCGTCATCTACCTGGCCGGCGCCGACCCGTTCGAGGGTGACCGCCTCGGCCGGCTCAAGCTCACGAAGCGCGGACTCGCGGAACGCGACCGACGGATATTCGACCTGTGCCGCGCGCGCGGGCTGCCGCTGGCCGTGACGATGGCGGGCGGCTACGCCGAAGACATCGGCGACATCGTGGACATCCACTTTGCAACGGTCGAAGCCGCCGAACGACACGGGATGCGCCGTCCCTGACCCGGCGGCTGACCGCCGTGACGGTCGCGCGCGGCCGTTGCCTGCGCTACCGGGCGCCGCGCAGCCAGCGCAGGCTCAATGGCCACAACGTGCGTTGCATGTCGTCGTGGAACGGTGCGAAATGACCTATTTCCGTGAGGCCGAAACGTGCCGGCAGGAACTGCACCTGGCGGGTACGTGCGCGCCCGAAACAGTCGAGCAGGCGCTGCATCGCGACCGGTGTGGCGTAGGGGTCGTCGGCCGCGGCGCAGGCGAGCACTTCTCCGCGGTAGCCGGCGAAGGCGGCACGCGCGCTGTCGCCGTCATGCCCGCCACCGGCACCCGGCAGCCAGCCGTAGAGGCGGTCGAACTCCGGCCACAGCCGCAAGCCCCATTCCAGCGCGACGCCGCGCGGCAGGTCTTCCAGCCAGCCCAGGCGCCGGCCCGGAAAATAGCCGCAGGCAAGCGCAAGCAGGGGCATCAGCACATGCCAGCGCAGAAAGTACTTCAGCCGGTACGCCGGTGCGTAATCCGGCCAGTAGGCGTACTGCGAGCCGACCATGAGCAGCCGGGACAGGCGCACGTTGGATGGCGCCAGCCCGAGGCAGAAGCCGCCGATGCTGTGGCCGACGCCGACCAGCGCGCGCTGCGGATACCGCGCGACGAGCAGGCGGATCGCAGCGTCGGTATCGAGCGCACCCCAGTCGTGCTTGGTCGCACGCAGCCCGCGCAGGCTGCCCTGACGGCTTTCGCCGATGCCGCGATAGTCGAAGGTGATGACCGGCAGGCCGTGCGACGCGAGCCACGCGGCATAGCGGCTGTAGTAGCGTGCCGCGACGCCGGTGGCGTTGCAGATGATGACGGCGGGGAGAACGCCGGCATCGTCGCTCACCGGCCAGTGCCGCGCGCGCAGGCGATAACCGTCTGCCGCGTCGAACTGCAGCACTTCGCCGGCCGCACGCGGGCCCGGCGGCGCGGCGCTCACGCGCCCTGCTCGCGCAGGAAATACACGTAGTCCATCTCCGGTGCGGGCTGGCCGAGCCGGGTCAGCACGGCCGACATCTGGCCACGGTGGTGCGTGCCGTGGTTGAACACGTGCAGCAGCGTCGCCGCCCAGGGCGTGTCGCAGGGCGTGCCGGCCATGTTGGCGTAGTGCAGGCGCGAACCGATGAGCGCGGCGTCGGCGCCGTCGACCAGCTCGATCCAGCGCGCCGCCTGCGCGCGCACGCGCGCCGCCAGCGCGGAGCGGTCCGCCTCGATTTGCTGCGCCAGCGAGCGCGCCGGATGGGGCTGGCCGACAAAGCGCCCGAACCACACGAGATCACCCAGCAACAGGTGGTTCAGCGTGCCGTGCAGGCTGCCGAAGAACAGCCCCGCGTCAGCCGCGAAGTCGCCGTCGCTGACGCCGTCGAGTGCGTCGAGCAGCCGTTCGAAGGCCCAGCCGTGGTAACGCGCCATCGACAGGCAGTGCGCCTTCATCATGTTGCATCCCCTTTCCCGCGTATCAGTGCGGACGCCGTGGCGCCCCGCGAAATCGGCCGGCCAGCACGGACGTGACGTCCGACCGGCCCAGTCCCAGATCCCGCAATTCCAGTTCGCCCATCGCGCGCAGTTCGGCACGCGCCCGCTGCGCCCGGCGCACCTCGACGAGATGCCTGCGCAGTCTAGCGAGCCAGTCGGGCGCGGACATGGCGCAACTCCTGTGTTTCTCCGCCATAGCCCCAGGAATCGGCGGCCAGATCGGTCACGACGACATAGCTCGCCGGGTGCAGCGGGCCGGCCAGTTCGTCCAGCACATGCCATACCGCGGAAATGAAGGCAGCCTTCTCCGGCTTCGTGTTGGTGCCTGCGGTCGCCCGCACGTCGAGATGGAAAGCCGTCAGCGCCTCGCCGACGTCCTCTGCGCCGACCGACCAGTGCCCGGCACGGCTGATCGACAGCGCCGTCAGCTCGCGCTTCTTGCCGAGCAGTTCGGCCGTCAGGTCGGTCACGGCGCGCGTGACGGCCACACGCACATCCGGCGACAGCTCACGCGACACACTCAGGGTAATCATCGGCATGGAGAACCTCCTCGGAGAATGGATCCATCATGCCGCGCCACGGCCTTTCGATACAGATACACAAGAACCTGTTTGAGCCGGTACAGATTGCCACAGAGAAAAATTGTATCGACCCCGATGACGGGCAACTGTGCCGGTCCGCCGCGCGCTCTGCGCAGTAAAGTTCACATACACGCTGCAGAGTTGCATCACCCATGAACCGCTACGAACAACTCGCCGAACGACTGCGCACGGATATCCGCGCCGGTCTCTACCCGCCGGGCCAGCGCCTGCCTTCGGTGCGCCGCATCGCCAGCCAGCAGGGCCTGAGCATCGCCACCTGCATTTCCGCCTATCGCAAGCTCGAAGCACAGGGCTGGCTGGAGGCGCGGCCGCAGTCCGGCTTCTATGCGCGCACACCGGAAGTCCTGCCGCCACGCGCGCACCAGACCTGCGATGACGCCCGCCCCGGCGAGGTGACCATGTCGGAACGCGTCGCGCAGCTGATGCGCGCATCGCACCGTGACGACCTGCTGGTGCTCAGCACGGCGATACCGCACGCCGATTTCCTGCCGGTGAAGGACGTGCGTGGCGCGCTGTCACGTGCCCTGCGCCACGAAGACGCCGGCAGCGCGCGCTACGGCGAATTCGTCGGCGAGGAATCGCTGCGCGTGCAGATCGCGCGCCGCGCAGTGGAGTCCGGCTGCCAGATCCATCCGGACGACATCGTCATCACGACAGGTTGCCAGGAGGCGCTGATGCTGTCGCTGCGCGCGACGACACAGCCGGGCGACGTGGTCGCCATCGAATCGCCCGCCTTCTTCGGCACCCTGCAGCTGATCGAATCACTCGGCCTGCAGGCGCTCGAAATCCCGACCGACGCGCAGACCGGCATGAGCCCGGAAGCGCTGGAACTGGCGCTGGAGCGCTGGCCGGTCAAGGCCTGCCTCGTCTGCTCCAGCTTCAGCAATCCGGTCGGCGCGCTGATGCCGGATGCGCACAAGCGGCGCATCGTGCAGTTGCTCGCCACGCACGAAGTGCCGCTGATCGAGGACGACATCTACGGCGAAATGGCGCACGACGGCCAGCGTCCCCGCGTGGCAAAGGCCTGGGACCGCAGCGGCAACGTGCTGCTGTGCTCGTCCTTCTCGAAAACCATCGCACCCGGCCTGCGTGTCGGCTGGGTGGTCGCCGGACGCTGGCGCCGCGAGGTCGAGCGGCTGAAGTACGGCAGCACCATGGCGACCGCGCTGCTGCCGCAGCGGGCACTGGCCGACTACCTCGCGTCCGGCCGCTGGGATCGCCATCTCGCCCGCGTCGGCCGTCTGTACGCGGACCAGATGGCACGCATGCAAACGGCCATCGCGCGCCACTTTCCGTCCGGCACGCGCTGCACGCGCCCATCCGGCGGCTTCATCCTGTGGGTCGAACTCCCGGAAGACGTTGATGCGCTCGATCTGCAGGCGCGCGCGCTCGAAGCCGGCATCAGCATTTCGCCCGGGCCACTGTTCTCGCCCCAGGGCAAATACCGCAACTGCGTTCGCCTCATGTGCGCGGTGCGCTGGGACAGCCGCGTCGACGCCGCACTGGCAACCCTCGGATCGCTGGCCGGAAAGGCGGGCCGGCGCCTTCCGGCATAGTCCGTTCAGGCCATCCGCGCCTGCCAACACCGTCCGATCGGCCTATGACCGCCTCCGCAGAACATTAACGGAAGATTAATTCCCGGGACATCGCCGGGCGCCAGAATTCTTCGCGTCGCAACCCAGACACGGAGAATTCCCATGAGCACTCGTTCCAACCTGGTCGCCGCGGCCGCAGCAGTCCTGCTGTCCGCCGGCGCCCAAGCAGCAGCCCCCGTCATCAGCGGCACCTTCGGTTCCGGCGTCACTGCCGGCACCGTCAGTGCCGAAAGCTACGACCACTTCAGTTACGGCGGCGCGGAAAACTGGACCTTCTGGACCTTCACCGCCGACTTCTTCAGCGATGTGTCGATCACCGTCACGCCGACCGGCGGCGACTTCGATCCCATCATCGCCGTGTGGTACGGCATTGAAACCGACACCGCGAACTACTTCGACTTCAACAGCAGCTCGGTCGGCACGGTCTTCGTCGCCGGCGCCGACGGCACGCCCGGCAACATGTTCGCAGGCCCCGGCGAAGCCGCCAGCCTGAGCTTCCTGAACATCTACGGCAACGGCCCCTTCGTGCTCGCCATCGCCGACTGGAAGGACAACACAGGCGTCGGCCAGCTGGGCTACACCATCACCGCATCGGTTCCCGAACCCGCCACCTGGGCGCAGCTCGCGCTCGGCCTCGGCCTGCTCGGCGGCCTCGCACGCAGCCGCGCGAAACGCGCTTGATTGACCCCCACACGCAATCCAGACTGACAACGGAGAGATACAGATGAGCCATCATGACGACCTGATCGACACCCTGCGCGACCTGAGCAAGACCGACGCAGCCAAGGAAATGGACCCGCACTGGACGTATGGCCGCCGCGGTTTCCTGAAGAGCAGCGTTGCCGCTGCCGCCACCGTCGGCATGCCGTTCAGCGTTCTCGGCTCGAAGGCCGCGCACGCCGTGCAGCTGCCCTACAGCCCGGACTACGGCCAGCTCGCCCCGGTCGCCGACGAAACCACCGGCCTGCCGCTGCTGCAACTGCCGCAAGGCTTCAAGTACTGGTCCTTCGGCTGGACCGGCGACATCATGAACGACGGCGTCGCCACCCCGGGTGCGCATGACGGCATGTCGGTCGTCGCCTCCGACGCGAACAAGCTCGTGCTCGTGCGCAACCACGAACAAAGCAGCAAGACCGCCGGCTCCTTCGCCAGCCCCAAGGTCACGTATGACCCGAAATGCAACGGCGGCACGACGAACATCGTGTTCTCCCCGAGCGCCAAGCAGTGGGTCGGCGCCTACGCATCGATCAGCGGCACGATCCGCAACTGCGCCGGCGGCCCCACCCCGTGGAACTCCTGGATCTCCTGTGAGGAAACGTCGGACGGCACGCACAACGGTGCCACCAAGCAACACGGCTACTGCTTCGACGTTCCGGCAACGGGCGCTGCCAAGCCGGTCCCGATGACCGACATGGGCTGTTTCAGCCACGAAGCCGTCGCCGTCGATCCGGTCACCGGCATCATCTACGAAACGGAAGACAGCACGCCCAGCGGCTTCTACCGCTTCATCCCGACGGTGGCCGGTCGCCCGGCCATGGGCGGCAAGCTGCAGATGATGAAACTGGTCGTCGCGACCAACAAGTCGCAGAACATCGGCGGCGTCTCCTACCCCTACTTCGACACCTCGGTCGCCTTCCCCGACGGCACGACCTGGGACGTCGAGTGGGTGGACATCGACGAGCCGAACAAGCCTTTCGTCAGCGGCACCAGCTACGGCGGCGTCGTCGCCCAGGGCCTGATGCAGGGTGCGTCCAGCATCAAGCGCGGTGAAGGCTGCTGGTACGGCAACGGCATGATCTTCGTGTGCTCGACCAGCGGCGGCGCCGCCGGCAAGGGCCAGATCTTCGCCTACGATCCGCGCCGCGAAACCTTCACGCAGCTGTACGCATCGACCGGCGGCGCCGCGGTCGACAACCCGGACAACATCGCATGGAGCCCGCGCGGCAGCCTGATCCTGTGCGAAGACGGCAGCGCCAACCCGCAAGCCCTGCGTGGCCTGACGATGGACGGTTCGATCTTCCCGTTCTGCTACAACAACCTGAACTTCAGCTCGTCCGGCATGGGCAGCTACACCCGTCCGTCGGGTCGCGTGTTCAGCGGCGACAACCGTGGTTCGGAACTGGCCGGCGCGACCTTCCACGACGAGTGGCTGTTCGTGAATATCCAGACCCCGGGCATCACGTTCGCCATCACGGGTCCGTGGGACAACGGCGCGCTGTAAGGCGTTCCGCTCTTCCTCGCTGAATCTTCAAGCCGGCACCGAAAAGTGCCGGCTTTTTTTGCATCGAATCCTGACCGAAAGGCATTCCATGATCCGCCACACCCTGATCGCCGCCGCACTGCTGGCGACCGCTCCGGCGTTCGCCGCCGGCACCACGCTCACGTTCCAGCAGGGCATCGCCGGCTACACCGGCACCCAGGACACCATGATCCGCAGCAACGAAACGAGCGGCGGCACCGACAGCCGCGATGACAACTACGGCGCGCTCGACTACGTCAGCGTCGACGGCGACGACGGCAGCCCCGGCGCAAAGCCGAACCACGGCCTCATCCGCTTCGACGCACTGTTCGGCAATGCCGCCGGCCAGATCAAATCGAACGACACCATCGTGTCGGCCACGCTCAGCTTCTACATCGACAATCCGGGCAGCGGCTTCGCGATGTACGACATGCTGGGCGACTGGTCGCAGAACACGATCACGTGGAACAGCATCGGCAACGGCATCCAGGCCGACGGCGTCGAAGCCGGCTCGTCCGCCGTGTTCACCGTCGGCGGCAATGACGGCTCCGAAAACGTCGGCACCGGCTGGTTCACGATCGACATCACCGCGTCGCTGCAGGCAGCACAGGCCGGCACGCTCCCGGGCTACGGCTGGGCGATGATTCCGTTCGCCGCCGGCTCCAACGGCATCGACTTCTTCACGTCGGAATACGCGGACACGGCCTTCCGTCCGATGCTCAGCGTCGACGTGATGCCGGTACCGGAGCCCGGCGCCTGGGCCATGATGGCCGCCGGCCTCGCGCTGATCGGCAACCTGGCCCGCCGTCGCGCCTGAGGACATGATCATGAAGAACATTCTCATCGCACTGGCTCTCGTCACCACCACCGCAACGGCGTCGGCCGCCACCTATACCTTCCAGCAGGATGTCGATGGCTATCAAGGTGCCATGGACGTGACGATGTACAGCTCCTACCCGGATTCCAGCAACGGCTACCAGCAGGAACTCAGCGTCGACGCATCCGACAGCGGTTCGCCCAACCACGTGCTGCTGCGCTTCGACGAACTGTTCGGGGCCGGTGCCGGCCAGATCAAGGCGGGCGAGCAGATCGTGTCGGCCACGCTGACGCTGGAAATCACCAGCGCCGGCAGCGGCATCCTGTTCCATGACATGCTCATGGACTGGAATTCGGCATCCGCCACCTGGAACAGCTTCGGCGACGGCGTGCAGACGGACGGCATCCAGGCGGCCGCAACGCCCTTCCTGGTGCTCGGTGCCGACAATGGCGACAGCAACATCGAAAGCGGCACGCTGGTGCTGGACTTCACCGATGCGCTGCGCCGCATGCAGGCCGGAAGCGTTCCCGGCTACGGCTGGGCGCTGCTGCCCTTCATGCCGAATGGCACGAACGGCGTCGATTTCTACAGCGCAGAAGGGTACGACCTCAACACGCGTCCGCTGCTGACGGTTGAGGTTGCCGCCGTTCCGGAACCCGGCACCTGGGCCATGCTGGCTGCCGGTCTCGGCCTGATCGGCGCAGTCGCCCGTCGTCGCGCCTGAAGCCGCATGCCGGGCACGCCCGGCACGACACGCGGGGCCTCGTGCCCCGCGTTTTCATTTCAGCGCGCCTGCCGCGCGCAGGAAGGCATCGACCCGTTCCGTGTAGGCGCCCGGCAGGCCGAGACGCTCATTGATGTCGCCATGCGACAGATCAAGCGGCAGTTCGTCGATGCGGCCGCCGGTGTCGCGCACCCGCCGGGCAAACACCTTCACCTGGTCGCAGGCCTGGTGGCGCCGGCCCGAACACACGGCCAGCCACGGCGCAGTCGGCGCGGCAAGCTGTCGCAGCGGCGAGGTCGCACGCCAGAAGGCCGGATCCTTGCCGAAGGCGTCGTCGAACAGGCCCGCGTGACGTTCCTGCATGAGCCGTTCGACATCGAGCGCGCCGCTGTCGAGCAGCACGCTGCCCAGCCAGGGATGGCTCACCGCTGCGTCGCGCGGCGCCGCGGCGACCAGCGCCACCAGATGCGCGCCGGCCGAATGCCCCATCAGCACGAAGCGCGACGGATCACCGCCCCAGGACGGCGCCAGTGCCTGCGCCCTGGCCAGCGCGGCAGCCACGTCGCCGCGCTGGGTCAGCACATCGGCCTCCGGCAGCATGCGGTAATTGATGGACACCACGATGACCCCGGCCGGCAGCCAGTGCGCGAGCTTGTTGTCCAGCACCCGGCCATGCGTCTTGTCACCACGCCGCCAGCCGCCGCCATGCACCATGAACAGCACCGGTGCATCGTGTGCGCCCGGCGGCAGGTAGACGTCCATGCGTTGCGCCGGATCGCTGCCATAGGCCACGTCACGCTGCACGCGCGTGCCGGCGGGCAGCGTGCCGGACGTTCCGCCGTCGTGCCGCTGTGCGAGCCGCTCGGCGATGCGGTCGCGCAACGGCCCCGCGGCAGCCGGTGGCAGGCACAGCGCCGCGAACACTGCGGCGATGGCCGCGATGCGTGGATTCATAGGGACATCCTCCCCGGAAGATCGATTGCGCAACGGTGACCGTCCGGCATTGCACCCTGATGTCCAGGCACGCCGCGTCGTTCAGCGCAGCGCGAAGTCCAGCACGATGCCGGCAAACACCGCGGCCCCGAGCCAGTTGTTGTGCAGGAAGGCGCGGAAGCAGCGCGCCCGGTCGCGCTCGCGGATCAGCGTGTAGTGATAGGCGGCGATGCACGCGGCCACCGTCAGCCCGCCGTAGTAGAAGATGCCGAGATTCTCGATGCGGCCATACAGCGCGAGCAGCGCGATGGCGATCGCGTAACAGGCCATGACGGCCGCGACGTCGAAGCGGCCGAAGGTGATGGCAGACGTGCGGATGCCGATCTTCAGGTCGTCCTCGCGATCCACCAGCGCGTACTCCGTGTCGTAGGCGATGGCCCAGAACACGTTGGCTGCGAGCAGCAGCCAGGCTTGCATCGGCACGGCGAACAGCTGCGCCGCATAGGCCATCGGGATGCCGAAGCCGAAGGCCACGCCGAGCCAGGCCTGCGGAATGGCGAAGAAGCGCTTGGTGAAGGGATAGGCGGCGGCGAGGAACAGCGCGCCGAAGGACAGCTGGATGACCAGCGGGTGCAGCGGCAGGATGAGCACAAAGGCGGCGAGCGCGAGCCCGCCCGCCAGCAGCAGCGCCTCGCGCGTGCCCACTTCGCCGGTCGCCAGCGGACGGCTGCGCGTGCGCTCGACGTGGCCGTCGAAATTGCGGTCGGCATAGTCGTTGATGACGCAGCCGGCGCTGCGCATCAGCACGGTCCCGAGCATGAAGATCCACACCATGAAGGGTGACGGCTTGCCGCCGGCCGACACCCACAGCGCCCACAGCGTGGGCCAGGCAAGCAGCAGGATGCCGATCGGCTTGTCCAGCCGCATCAGGCGTTCATAGGCATTCAGGCGGCCCAGCAGATTCATGGTGCAAGCTCCGATATGGCCGGCAGGAAGACTTCGGTCACCAGCAGCGGACGGCCGTTGCGCATGAACAGCGAACGGCGTGCCCACAGCGGTTCATGTACGCTGATGCCCGCCGCACGCACACGACGGAACAGCGGATGGCGCGCATCGAGCCGGCGCACCGCGAGCGGCGAGCGGGCGATGCGCGCGTCGGCAAACAGCAGTTCGCCGAGCGGGCGCGCGCCGACGCCGGCAAACATGCGCCAGACGCCGCGCACATCATGCATGCTGACCACGCTGTGCGCAAAAACCACCGGCACGCCGTCGGCAAACAGCAACACCTCGCGCGTCATCGCCAGACCGCGCCCGGCGCCGAGCAGGCAGGCTTCGTCGGCGTCGGCCGCCGCCCGGCCCAGGTACAGCGGACGTACGTGAAAGCGGTGGCAGCGTGCGCGGATGCGCGCAGTCAGCGAACGGGGATCGGTCAGCCAGCCGCGCAGGCGCTCTGGCGCAAACAGGGCCGGCGAACGCCAGGCGGCGCCGGCACGGGACAAGGTCATCGGAAAGGAACGGAAAGCGGGCCCGGCCCGCATGATAGCGGCGTCGCCACGACTGTGTGCATCGGCGCTAGCGCCGGTCGTCGGTGTCTGGCGGCGGAGCGCGGTCGTCGTCCATGAGCACGCGGTGGGCCGGGCCTTCAAGGTCGTCGAACTGGCCGTTGCGGGCTGACCAGATGAACACGATGCCGATGCCGAGCGCGATCAGCACCGAAATCGGCACAAGTATCCAGAGCACTTCCATCAGCGGGACTCCCGTCGTTGCAGCCGCAGTGCGTTGAGCACGACGACGAGTGAGCTGAGCGACATGCCGATGCCCGCCATCCACGGCGATATCCAGCCCAGCATCGCCGGCGGGATGGCCAGCAGGTTGTAGGCGAAGGCCCAGCGAAGGTTCTGGCGCACCGTGGCCAGCGTTGCGCGCGCGGTATCGAAGCCGCGCCGCAGCGCGTCGAAACCCTGTGACAGCAGCACCATGTCGCCCTGCGCGCGCGCCAGTTCGGTGCCGCTGCCCATGGCGACCGACACCTGCGCCTGCGCCAGCACCGGCGCGTCATTCACGCCGTCGCCCAGCATGGCGACGATGGCACCCCGTGACTGCAGTTCCTCGATGAAGGCGCGCTTGTCTTCCGGACTCATGCGCGCGTGCGCGTCGGCAATGCCCAGTACGCCCGCCAGCGCCCGCACAGGCGCCGTTGCATCGCCCGACAGCAGGCTCACGGAAACGCCCCGTTCGCGCAGCGCGGCCAGCAGTCCGGCGGCGCCAGCGCGCATCGTGTCGCCGAGGTCGAAGCGCGCGATCAGGCCGCGCCCGTCGCCGAGCCAGACCGGCGTCGCACTGCCGCCCGGCGGCACCGGCGCGGCAACGCCGGACAGCGCGCAGACGAAGTCGGCGTTGCCCAGGCGCACCTGCCGCCCTTCGCAACACGCCTGCACGCCCTGACCGGTTACCGCCGCCAGCCCGGAAAGCGCCGGTTGCCCGAGCGCAGCACCGTAGTGGCGCAGCGCGCGCGCGATGGGATGACTGGAGTGCTGTTCCAGCGCGGCCGCCAGCGCGGCCGCCGCGCCGGCATCCATGTCGCCGAGCACGCTGACGCGCTCGACGTGCATGTCCCCGGTGGTCAGCGTGCCGGTCTTGTCGAACACGACATGGGTCACGCGGGCCAGCGTCTCGATGGCGTGCGCGCGCGTGACCAGCAGGCCGCTGCGCGACAGCACGCCGGTCGCCACCGTCAGCGCGGCCGGCGTGGCGAGCGACAGCGCGCACGGGCAGCTCACGACCAGCACCGACACGAACACCCACAGCGCGCGCGCCGGTTCCAGCCACAGCCAGACCGCACCGGTCGCGAAGGCCAGCACCAGCAGCGACGACACGAATCTCAGCGCGATGCGATCAGCAAACTGCACCACCTCGGGCCGGCTCGATGCGGCACGCCCGATCAGTCGACGGATGGCCGCCAGCCGCGTGGCTTCGCCGACCTGCTCCACGTGCACGACCACCGGCGACGCGAGGTTCAGGCTGCCGCCGACGACGCGGTCTCCGACGCCGCGCGCCTGCGGCTTCGATTCGCCGGTGAGCAGGCTTTCGTCGACTTCGGTGCGACCATCGGCGAGCCGCCCGTCAGCCGGCATCACCTCGCCCGGCGCAACCACGACGTGGTCGCCAACCGCGAGCCGCGCCACCGGCACAGACTCGGTCTGCAGCGCCGGCCAGGCCGTGAAACGCTGCGTCAGTGCGGGCATCACGCGTGCCAGCTCCTCGACGCCGCGCACCGCGCGCTGGCGCGCCAGCAGCTCCAGATGGCGCCCGGCCAGCAGCAGGAAGACGAACATCGTGACCGAATCGAAATACACCTCGCCGCCCTGCGTGAGCGTGGCCCACACGCTGGCGACGAAGGCACTGCCGACGCCGAGCGCGACCGGCAGGTCCATGCCGACGCGACGCGCGCACAGGTCGCGCCAGGCGCGGGAGAAGAAGGGACGCGCCGAATAGAGCACGACCGGCGTCGTCAGCACGAGGCTGGCCCAGCGCATCAGCGCGGCAAGGTCGCCGGACAGCTCCAGCTCGCCGGCCACGTATTCCGGCCACGCGTACATCATCACCTGCATCATGCCCAGGCCTGCCACGGCGAGGCGCCACAGCGAATCACGCCGCTCGCCGCGCGCGACCGATTCCGCGTGGGCGCGGTCGTTCGGCCAGGCCTGGTAGCCGATGTCGATGACCGCGCGCAGGATGCCGGACAGCGCCAGCCGGCTCGGGTCCCACACCACGCGGGCGCGCCGCGTCGCGTAGTTGATGTCGAGCGACAGCACGCCCGGCAGGCGGCCGACGTGCTGCTCGTTCAGCCAGACACAGGCCGCGCAGCGAATGCCTTCGATGATGAGCAGCGCCTCGCGCGCATCGGCACAGTCCGGATGTTCGACGGTGCGCACGAAGTCGGCCTGCACTTCGGGCAGGTCATAGACCGACAGGTCGCGCCCGGCATCCGCCTCCGGCGCCGCTTCGGGCAACGCATCGCGGTGCCGGTAGAAGGCGTCCAGACCGCCACCGCTGATCGCTTCGGCCACGGCGGCGCAACCGGCACAGCACATCGGCCGCGCGGCGCCGTCGATGCGCACGCGGTAGCGCACCGCGCCGTCGACCGGCAGTCCGCAGTGGTAGCAGCTCTCGGCCTGCGCACCATCGGCCGTCAGCAAGGTCGCCACGGGATCGGGGGCATTCATCGACATGGACGGAAAAGGCTCATGCGCGCCATTCTAGAAGGCGGGTGGCGGCCCGCGCATGATGTGTGTCAATCACCCCGGCGGCGTGGCCGATGCGCCTGCACCGCTCAGCCGGCCGATTCGATCTGTTCCGAAATCGTCAGCCAGTCTTCTTCGTGCGCTTCCAGCGCCTCGTCCAGCTTCTGCATCTCGATGCCAAGTTCGCCGATTTCCTGCGGCGGCAGCGGCGTCGCGAGGCGGGCGGTGAGCGCGTGCTTCTTCGTCTGCAGTTCGAGTATGGCCTGTTCCAGCTTGCCCAGGCTGTTCTGCAGCGCCTTCAGATTCACCGGCGCCTTCCTCGCAGCAGCAACCGGGGCCGCCGCAGGTTTTGCCGATTCGACCGGGTTCTTCAGCGATTCCTTCAGATCCTCGCGGGCGCGCTTCGCCTCGTTCAGCAGATAGCGCTGGTAGTCGTCCAGATCGCCCTCGAACGGTTCGATGCCGCCGTGCGACACCAGCCAGAATTCGTCGCACACGGAACGCAGCAGCGAACGGTCGTGGCTCACCAGCATCAGCGTGCCTTCGAATTCGTTCAGCGCGACAGCCAGTGCCTCGCGCGTGGCAAGGTCGAGGTGGTTGGTCGGTTCGTCAAGCAGCAGCAGGTTCGGGCGCTGCCACACCAGCATGCACAGCACGAGGCGCGCCTTTTCGCCGCCGCTCATCGTGCCGACCGGCTGCTTCACCATGTCGCCGCTGAAATTGAAGGTGCCAAGGAAGGTCCGCAGGTCCTGTTCGCGTCCGCTCTGTCCGGCCGGCAGGCCCTCGCGCGCCATGCGCACCATGTGTTCGAGCGGATTGTCCTGCGGGCGCAGCACGTCGAGTTCCTGCTGCGCGAAATAGCCGATCGACAGCCCCTTGCCTTCGGTGACGCCACCGCCGAGCGGCGCCAGCGAACGCGCGATGGTCTTCACCGCGGTGGACTTGCCCTGACCGTTGGCGCCGAGGATGCCGATGCGCTGGCCGGCCATGACCGTCTTGTTCACATTGCGCACGATGGTGATCGGCGGCGCGCCGGCCGGCGCATCGTCCGGCGGCGGGTAGCCGAAGCTCGCATTCTCCATGACCAGCATGGGATTGGGCAGGCTGGCCGGTTCCTTGAATTCGAATGTGAAGTCCGCGCTGGCCAGCATGGGCGCGAGACGCTCCATGCGGTCGAGCGCCTTCACCCGGCTCTGTGCCTGCTTGGCCTTGCTCGCCTTGGCCTTGAAGCGCTGGATGAATTTCTGCAGGTGGGCGATCTTGTCCTGCTGCTTTTCGTACGCGTTCTGCTGCAGTTCCATCTGCTGCGCGCGCGTGTCTTCGAAGGTGCTGTAGTTGCCGCCATAGCGCGTGAGCTTGCCGGCGTCGATATGCACGGTGACGTTGGTGATCGCGTCGAGAAATTCGCGGTCGTGGCTGATCACCACCAGCGTGCCTTCGTAACGGGACAGCCAGCTTTCCAGCCACACCAGCGCGTCGAGATCCAGGTGATTGGTCGGTTCGTCGAGCAGCAGCAGGTCGGACGGACACATCAGCGCGCGCGCCAGCTGCAGGCGCATGCGCCAGCCGCCGGAGAAGCTGTCCACCGGATTGCACAGTTCCGTCGTCTTGAAACCGAGCCCGAGGATCAGCGCCTGCGCGCGCGCCTGCGCGTCATGCGCGCCGGCGTCATGCAGCGCCATATAGGCATAGGCCATGCGCTCTCCGTCGTCGCTCGCCTCGGCCGCGTGCACTTCCTGCTGTGCCGCCAGCAGCGCGGTGTCGCCTTCGATGACGAAGTCGGTCGCCGGCTGGCCGGTTTCGGGCATGTCCTGCGCGACCTGCGCCATGCGCCACTGCGCGGGCCGGCTGAATTCGCCGGCGTCTTCGTGCAGCGTTCCGTTGAGCAGCGCGAACAGCGTCGACTTGCCGGCACCGTTGCGCCCGACCAGGCCGATTTTCTCGCCCGGATTGAACGTGACCGATGCATTGTCGAGCAGCACCTTGGCGCTGCGGCGCAGGGTGACGTTTCTGAGAGTGATCATGCGGGTGAAGCTCCAGCGGATGGTCCCGCAACGACGAGCGAGGGCAAGACTCGGGAATGAATGGATTCGGGGCGCATGGCCGGGCAGACACGCGTTCGGGACGCCGCCGCCGTGATACACGGTGGTCTGGAACGCGACGTGCAGGGCCGACGCTCAGTGCGCCGGGTGCCGCAAGGCCGGCGCCACGGGGCGAAGTATCTTCGCCGGTGGCCGGTGCCGTCAATCGGCGATTGCGTCGGGCGGCCCGCAAGCCGCCCGCGTTCTCAGAGCATCGCCATGCGGGACTTGGCGAGCGGCGGGTTCTTCGCGAGGTAGCGGCGGATGCCGCGCAGGATGGCTTCGGCCAGCTTGTCCTGGTAGGCGTCGTCAGTCAGCCGCTTTTCCTCTTCCGGATTGGAGATGAAGGCGGTTTCCACGAGGATGGACGGAATGTCCGGCGCCTTCAGCACGGCGAAGCCGGCTTGCTCGACCTGCGCCTTGTGCAGCGTGTTGATGCCGCCGAGCTCGCCCAGCACTTCGCGGCCGAGCTTCATGGAGTCATTCATGGTCGCGGTCTGCGACAGGTCGAGCAGCGTGCGCGCGAGATAGCGGTCCTTGACGTCGAGATTGACGCCGCCTATCAGGTCGGCCGCGTTCTCGCGACGCGCGAGCCAGCGCGCGGCGGAGCTCGTGGCGCCGCGGTCAGACAGCACGAACACGGAGCTGCCGCGCGCGTCCGGGCGCACGAAGGCATCGGCGTGGATGGACACGAAAAGATCGGCCTGCACGCGACGTGCCTTGGCGACGCGCGTGCCCAGCGGCACGAAGAAATCGGCGTCGCGCGTGAGCACGGCGCGCATCGAGGGATCGGCGTCTATCTTGGCGCGCAGGCGCTGCGCCACTTCAAGCGTCACGTTCTTCTCGTAGCTGCCACGGCGCCCGACTGCCCCGGGGTCCTCGCCGCCATGGCCGGGGTCGAGCACGATGGTGACCATGCGCGACACGTCCTCTTCCTGTGCGGGCACCTGCCGGCGCGGCGGCTCGGGCGCCTTGCCCGGCACGTCCGGCTGATCGGGCGACGCGTCGCCCTCGTAGATGATGTCGCCACGGCGCGCAAGCTGCATCAGCGGATCAATCGCCTGCACCGGATAGACGTCCATGACGAGGCGGTGTCCGTACTGGCCGACCGGCGCGAGCTTGAATACCTGGGGCTTCACCTCGGTCTTGAGTTCGAGCACGAGGCGCACCACACCCGGCTTGTTGCGCCCGGCGCGGATGAGCTTGATATAGGGGTCTGCGTCGGAAATCTTGCCCGGCAGGCTGCTCAGCACATTGTTGAGTTCTATGCCTTCGAGGTCGATGACCAGGCGTTCCGGGTCTTTCACGAGGAAGTGCGAAAACGCAAGCTCGCCGCGGGATTCCAGCGTGATGCGGGTATATTCCAGCGCCGGCCAGACGCGCACTGCGAGCAGCGACGACACGGCTGCATGGCCGACCGGGCTGACCGACAGCAGCAGCGCGGCACCGGAAAACCCGAGAAAATTGCGGCGGGTCAGGCTGTCCCGCGCGGGGGTTCTGTCTGCGACAAACGGTTTAAACATGCCCGACCTCCTTCACTGCAGGCGGACAGACGCGCGCAACGTGCTTCGCCGACAACGGCGAGCGCGATGCGCAAATCGGGCGGCGGCAGATGCCTGCCTGCCTTGTCCGGCCACTCGACCAGACAGACAGGCGCATCGGCGCCACGGCGCCCGAAATATTCGTCAAGACCTGCTTCAATGAACTCATCCGGATGTACGAATCGATAAAAATCAAAGTGATACAACGGGAAGTTTAAGCTAGAAATAGCATAAGATTCAAGTAGTGTGAAGGTCGGACTTTTCACTTTCCCCGTGTGGCCGAGCGCGCGCAGCACGCCACGTGTCAGCGTTGTCTTGCCGGCGCCGAGGTCGCCTTCGAGCCAGATGGCCAGCCCGGGCGCCAGAGCGCGCGACAGCGCTGCGCCCAGCGCCTCGGTGGCGGCGGTGTCAGCGAGGTCGAAATCGATGCATGCGGATTCGGATGAGGACATGAAGGTAAACGCGAAGTCGGTGCAGCCGGCATTATCAACCGACGCGGGCCGCGCTCCCGCATGAGTGGCGCGCTGCCCTGTCCGCCAGGCGCGCTCGCCTCGCGCATCCGCGACTGGGGACGCGAACTGGGCTTTGCGTCGGTGGGCATATCCGGCGTCGACCTGGGCGAGGCGGAAGCCCGGCTGATGGACTGGCTGGCCGCCGGGCGCCACGGCGCGCTGCACTATATGGAACGCCACGGCGCGACGCGCGCCCGGCCGGCGGAACTGGTGCCCGGCACGGCGTCGGTCATCAGCGTGCGCATGCCGTACTGGCCGGCGTCGCACGACGCGCAGGCGGTGCTGGATGACCCCGACGCGGCCTACGTTTCGCGCTACGCGCTCGGTCGCGACTATCACAAGGTGCTGCGCTCGCGGCTGCAGGCGCTGGCTGATCGCATCGAAGCGCTGGTCGGCCCCTTCGGCTACCGGGCCTTCACCGATTCGGCGCCGGTCATGGAGGTCGAGATCGCGCGCCGTGCGGCGCTTGGCTGGCGCGGCAAGCACACGCTGTTGCTGCATCGCGACGCCGGCTCGCTGTTTTTCCTCGGCGAGCTGTTCACCGACCTGCCGCTGCCCGCCGACGCGCCGCAGGCCGATCATTGCGGCACCTGCACGCGCTGCATCGACATCTGCCCGACGCGCGCCATCGTTGCGCCGTACCAGCTTGACGCGCGGCTGTGCGTGTCCTACTTGACCATCGAACTCGACGGCCCGATTCCCGAGCCGCTGCGTCCGCTGATCGGCAACCGCATCTACGGTTGCGACGACTGCCAGCTGGTGTGCCCGTGGAACCGCCACGCGCAACTGGCAGTGGAACCCGACTTCGCCGTGCGCAACGGTCTGGACCGCGCGACGCTGGGCGAACTGTTCGCATGGAGCGCTGAAGAATTCGACCAGCGCCTTGCCGGCAGCGCGATCCGCCGCATCGGCCACGCGCGCTGGCTGCGCAATATCGCCGTGGCACTGGGCAACGCGCCGGCGTCTCCACAGGTGCGCGACGCGCTCGCCGCGCGCGCCGACCACCCGTCGGAAATGGTGCGCGAACACGTCGCCTGGGCACTGGCCCGCCAACATTCAACCGCCCGCGAATGACCGATATGAGTGAACGACTGAACGACCTCGAAGCCCGCATTACCTTGATGGACGACATGCTCGATGCGCTGAACCGCACCGTCTATGCGCAACAGCAGCAGATCGCGTCGCTGCAGCAACAGTTGCGCCACGTCTATCAGCAGATGCAGTCGCTGACGCCACCGGAAGCCGGCGACGGCGGACAGGAACTGCCGCCGCACTACTGAGGCCGGATCGCGGGCAGCGGCGTCCAGTTCGCGCAGGCCCAGCCGAGCAGCGCGTCGCGCCCCGCAGCCACGACATCGGCGGGCGGTGCGAGTTGCAGGAAGGCGAGCGCCTGCGCCAGGTCAGCTACCGCAGCGGCCGGGTCGAGCGCCGGCGCCAGTGTCTGTTTCGACAGCTTTTCACCGTGCGCGTCGAACACCAGCGGCACATGCGCATGGCGCGGCACCGGTACGCCGAGCGCCCGCGCCACGAGCATCTGGCGCGGCGTCGAACCGAGCAGGTCGGCGCCACGCACGATATCGGTCACGCCCTGCGCCGCGTCATCGACGACCACAGCAAGTTGATAAGCGCAGTAGCCATCCGCGCGCCACAGCACGAAATCACCCACGTCGGCCGACACGTCGATCACCACGCGTCCGCACAGCGCGTCGTCGAACGCCACTTCGCCGGGCGGCACGCGCAGGCGCCAGGCACGCGCGGTGACGTCGCGCCGGTCGCGGCAGCGACCGGGATAACGACGGGTACCGTCGAGCGCGAGCGGCTGCGCGGCGAGATCGCGCCGCGTGCACTCGCAGCCGTAGGCCTGCCCATTGGCGACGAGCATGTCGAGTGCGGCACGATAGTGCGCCGTGCGCCGGCTCTGCCACAGCACCTCGCCGTCCCAGTGCAGGCCCAGCGCGTCGAGCTGACGCATGATTTCGTCGGCGGCCGCCACGCTGCAGCGCGGTTCATCCACATCCTCGATGCGCAGCCGCCACAGCCCTCCCGCAACGCGAGCGTCCAGCCAGCTCGCCAGCGCGGCGACCAGCGAACCCCTGTGCAGCGGACCGGTCGGACTCGGAGCGAAGCGCCCGACGTAGCGCCGCCCATCGTTTAACATTCCCGTTCGTCACCAAGGACAACCATGGCAACCATCGAACTCACCGAAGAAAATTTCAACTCGACCATCGAGAGCAGCGCCTTCGTCATCATTGATTTCTGGGCGCCCTGGTGCGCGCCCTGCCGCAATTTTGCCCCGATCTTCGAAGCCGCGTCCGAGGCGCATCCGGACATCGTGTTCGCCAAGGTGAATACGGAAGAGGAACAGGGCATCGCGGGCGCGTTCTCGATCCGTTCGATTCCGACGCTGATGGTGTTCCGCGACCAGATCGTGCTCTATTCGCAGCCGGGCGCGCTGCCGGGCCAGCAGTTCGAACAGCTGATAGCGCAGGCGAGCGCGCTGGACATGGAGAAGGTGCGCGCCGAAGTCGCCGCCCAGCAGTCCGAAGGTTGACCCGGCGATCCGCGTGACGGTGCGCGCTCAATGCGGACCTACACGCGGTGGTATTCGGCCCGCATCATGTCGCGCCAGACACCGTCGTCCCCCAGCACGCGGGCGCTGAGCACGCGCCGGTCCGGGGCCGGCAGCTCGATGGTGTCGCGATAGCGCGCCATGCGCCCCGGCACGCTGAAGCTCGGTCCTTCGGCGTCCAGCGTCAGCCGGTTCGCATGCAGGTCGATCTCGCCTCGATAGACCCAGAAGTGCGTCATCATCGAGCCGATCCAGCTGCCGACCACGCACGCCTGCAGCGGGTCGTAGCCGAGGGTCATCAGCGTTTGCGTATCGTCGGTTTCAGGCATCTCGCCACGGCCCTCGCACAGTAGCCAGGCGTCGCCGAGCGCACGCACGGTTTCCGTTCCCCGATGGATCTGCGCCTCGGCACCGGGCCCGCATGTCCCCTCGAACTCATAGCGCCACTGGCCGACCCACTGCATCAGCCACGCGTGCTGTTTCCGCATATCGGCGTTCATCTCATCCTCCGGTCTGTCGATGGGCGCGGTCACGCCGCGATGCAGGTGCCCGCATGAACGGACGACGAACGGTGCTGACTCATATCGACACTCGGCGCAACAACGAGACCGGACAAATCGCCTCCGCCAAACGAAAAGCCCCGCATGCCATCTGGCATGCGGGGCTTTCATTCCACAACGCGTGCGGTCGTGATCCGGACGCGGGCGCTCAGACGTTGAACAGGAAGTTCAGCACGTCACCGTCGTGCACGACGTACTCCTTGCCTTCCGCGCGCATCTTGCCGGCTTCCTTCGCACCCTGTTCGCCCTTGCAGGCGATGAAATCAGCGAAGGCGATCGTTTGCGCGCGGATGAAGCCGCGTTCGAAATCCGTATGGATCACGCCGGCCGCCTGCGGCGCGGTGTCGCCCTTGTGTATCGTCCAGGCACGCACTTCCTTCACCCCGGCGGTGAAATAGGTCTGCAGGCCCAGCAGGTCGTAGCCGGCGCGGATCAACCGGTCCAGACCCGGCTCCTCCAGCCCCAGATCCGCCAGGAAAGCCATCTTGTCAGCGTCTTCGAGATCGGCCAGTTCCGCTTCGATCTTCGCGCACAGCGCAACGACCGGCGCGCCCTCCTTCGCCGCGTGCTCGCGCAGGCGGTCCAGATAGGGATTGTTTTCGAAGCCGCCTTCATCGACGTTGCCGACATACATCGCCGGCTTGATCGTCATCAGGCACATCGGCTTGAGCAGCGCCTTCTCGTCGTCGGTCAGATCCATCGTGCGCGCCGGCTTGCCTTCGTTCAGGTGCGGCAGCAGCTTCTCGAGCACCGCGACGAGCTTCTGCGCGTCCTTGTCACCGGCGCGCGCCTTCTTGCTGTCACGCGCGATGGTGCGTTCGACGGCGGCCAGATCGGCCAGCCCGAGTTCGGTGACGATGGTGTCGATATCGGCGATCGGATCGACGCGCCCGTTCACATGGACCACGTTCTCGTCGTCGAAACAACGCACGACGTTCACGATGGCGTCGGTTTCACGGATGTTGGCCAGGAACTGGTTACCCAGGCCTTCGCCCTTGCTCGCACCGGCAACCAGTCCCGCGATATCGACAAACTCGACGATGGCCGGCTGTATCTTCTGCGGCTTGACGATTTCCGACAGCTGCGCCAGACGCGCGTCCGGCACCTCGACGATGCCGACATTCGGCTCGATCGTGCAGAACGGATAGTTCTCCGCGGCGATGCCGGCCTTGGTGAGCGCATTGAATAGCGTGGACTTGCCGACATTGGGCAGACCGACGATGCCGCATTTGAGACTCATGTCTGGGTTCCTTGCTTGGGCGCCCTGACGGCGCCGGGCTTCGCATTGAGTAGGGTGGACACACGCGTCCAGTCAGCCGCGGCAATCATCGGCCAGGCGTCGAGCGCACGGCCGATGGCGGCATCGATGTCGCGCTGCTCCTCGGCGCGCGGACGGTGCAGCACATAGTCGGCGACTTCGCTGCCGGGCGACAGCTGGCGCGGGTGGCCGATGCCGACGCGCAGGCGCCAATAGTCATTGGTGGCGAGATGCGCACTGATGTCCTTCAGCCCATTGTGCCCGCCGAGGCCGCCTCCGAACTTCAGGCGCAACTCACCGGGCTGGATGTCGAGTTCGTCATGCACGACCAAGATTTCAGCTGGCGCGATGCGATAGAAACGGGCGAGCGCACCGACGGACAGGCCGGAGCGATTCATGAAGGTCTGCGGCAGCAGCACTGTCACGCCATCGGCACGGGAACTGCCGGTGATGCCGTTGAAACGTGCTTCGCGATTGAGCGTGATGCCCAGCTTGCGCGCAAGCTGCTCACAAAACCAAAACCCGGCGTTATGCCGGGTCTCGGAATATTCCGGGCCGGGGTTTCCCAGTCCGACCACGAGCCGGGGTACGGCCTTGGCACCGTTCCCGGACATCGTGGCGTCCTTACTTCGCTTCTTCTTCTTCGCCGGCAGCCGCTGCCGGCTCGTCGGACTTGGCACCGCGCGGCAGCGTCAGCGTTGCGACGACCGGGTCGGTACCGTGCACGACAACCTCGACGCCTTCCGGCAACTTGAGCTGCGACACGTGAACCGAACCGCCAACCGACAATTCCGACAGGTCGACTTCGATGAATTCCGGCAGCGCGCTCGGCAGGCAGGCGACGTCGATCTCGTTCATCACATGCGACACGATGCCGCTCTGCAGCTTCACGCCCGGCGACAGTTCCGCATTCACGAAGTGCAGCGGCACCTTGGTGTGCAGCTTGTGCGTCGCATCGACACGCTGGAAGTCCACGTGCAGGACCTGCAGGCGGTACGCGTGCATCTGCGTGTCGCGCAGCAACACGGTTTCCTTCGTGCCATCGACATTGATGGTAAGCACGGACGCGTGGAACGCCTCCTTGCGCAGGGCATGGAAGATCTCGTTGTGATCAAGCGAGATCGAGGTGGCCGGCTTGCTGCCACCGTAGATGATGGCCGGGACCTGCGCGGCACGACGCAGGCGGCGGCTCGCTCCGGTGCCCTGCGCTTCACGCTTCTTTGCGTTCATTTCGATTGACATGATGACTCCTGGTTGATGAAGCCGCCCGCGACCAGGCGGCTGGGGTGTCCCGCTTCCGGGACGTATGCTTATTCCATGAAAAGGGAAGACACGGATTCTTCGTTGCTGATGCGCAGCAGCGTCTCGGCCAGCAACTCCGCGATCGACACGACGCGGATGCGGCCACAGGCCTGCGCGGCCGGCGACAGCGGAATGGTGTCCGTGACGACGAGCTGATCCAGATCCGACTGTTCGATACGGCTGATCGCCTCGCCCGACAGCACCGGATGCGTGCAGTAGGCAAAAACCCGCGCCGCGCCCTGTGCCTTCAGCGCCTGCGCTGCCTTGCACAGCGTGCCGGCGGTATCGACCATGTCATCCATGATGACGCAGGTGCGTCCCGACACGTCACCGATGATGTTCATCACTTCAGACACGTTCGCCTTCGGGCGACGCTTGTCGATGATGGCCAGATCGCATTCGAGGCGCTTGGCAAATGCCCGCGCCCGCACCACACCGCCCACGTCGGGCGACACAGCCATCAGGTCCGGGTATTCCTGCTTCCAGATGTCACCGAGCAGAATCGGCGTGGCGTAGATGTTATCGACCGGAATGTCGAAGAAACCCTGGATCTGGTCGGCGTGAAGATCGACCGTCAGCAGACGCTGCACGCCGACGGCCTGCAGCATGTTGGCGACCACCTTCGCGGTGATCGGCACGCGGGCGCTGCGCGGACGGCGGTCCTGGCGGGCGTAGCCGAAGTACGGCATCGCTGCGGTGATCCGCCCGGCCGATGCGCGCTTGAGCGCATCCACCAGAATGACCAGTTCCATCAGATTGTCGTTCGTCGGCGCGCCGGTCGGCTGCAGCACGAAGACATCCTTGCCGCGGACGTTCTCGAGGATTTCGACGTTGACTTCGCCGTCGGAGAAACGACCGACCTGCGCCCTTCCGAGCGACATGTTCAGCCGCTTGGCCACATCCGCCGCCAACTTGCGATTGGCGTTGCCGGTAAAGATCATCAGGCTGTCGTAAGCCATGCTGCCTCGCGAAACTCGGTGATTGCAGAACTTTAAACCGGATGAACCGGCACTATCCGTTTCCCGGCGCATTTACGCCATCGGCATGAACAGAACCCGGAAAACAAGTCGGGCAGACCCGCATGGCTGCGAGCCTGCCCGATGGAATTTTGGCTGAGGAGGAAGGATTCGAACCTTCGAATGCCGGAATCAAAATCCGGTGCCTTGACCAACTTGGCGACTCCCCAAAAACTGCTGCAATGTAATGCCGCCACACTGCTATTGAAACCTGTTTACCACTACAGCCGGCAATCGCCCGCCGCCCTGACTTTCATCGATACAGCGGATGACCGTCCATCCCCTGCGCCACGAATCCGGTCCAGTCTGCAGGCCACCGTGCCGACGCCGCATCGAGCATCGCTTGCGCATGCTCGATGCACACACACTGCACGAATACGCAGGCACCTGAACCGCTCATGCGGACTTGCGCCTGCCCCGGAAACCTGGCTTCGACCAGCGCGGACAACAGCGCGACGGCTTCTGCGACTTCCGGGTAATACAGCTCCGCCACTGCCTGCAGGTCATTGCGCCCGAAGAGCACATTTTTCCTGGCCGCCGCAGCAAAGTCCGCTATTTTGCAAGGTTCGGTATTTCGTGTCAATTCCGGCGCTGCAAAAATTCTCTGAGTGGGAACCGACACCCCCGGCGCCACGACCAGATAGGCTGCCGGCGGCACATCCAGCGCCTGCAACGCCTCCCCGACGCCCTCCGCGAAGGCCGCACGCCCGAACACGAACACGGGAACATCGGCGCCCAGTTGCAGGGCGATGGACTGCAGGCGCTCGCGTGTCAGATCAAGTCCCCACAGCATGTTCAGCGCAATGAGCACCGTCGCCGCATCGGAGCTGCCTCCGCCGAGCCCGCCCCCCATCGGCAAGCGCTTGTCGAGTTCGATATCGACACCGTACGGCCCGGGCGCTTCGGCCTGCAGCAGCCGGGCTGCGCGCACGCAGAGGTCGTCCTGCTCGGGCACGCCTTCAATCGCATTCGCGCGGCGCACCTGTGCGTCCGTGCGCGGGTGCAGGCGCAGCCGGTCACCGTGATCAAGAAACCGGAACGCTGTCTGCAGCAGGTGATAGCCGTCGCTGCGACGGCCGGTGACATGCAGGAAAAGATTGATTTTTGCCGGTGCGTCAAGCCAGACGCCCCAGTCAATGACGGCACTCATGGCTGCAACAGGTACCAGGCGTCGACACGAAGGCGCAGGGAGTACTCGCCGTCGCTCGCCTCAATCTGGCGCGGCAGCGCATCCGGTGTGTCGTCTTCGTAAGCGGTGTATTCGACGCGCCAGCCCTGCTCCGCCAGCACGCTCACTCGCCCGAGCGCATCGCGCGACAGCACGTCGGCCGTGCCCGGACGGGCCGTCACCCAACCCGCCGCGCGCGTCAGCGGAACGCGGGCGCCGAAGAGCTCGCTCGCGAGTTCGTCCAGCGTGGCCGCTTCGGAAATCCGTTGCCGGTCATCCACCAGTCTCACGCCATTGACGTCGCGCGTCAGTCGGGCCAGCGTCTTGCCCAGCGGTCCATTGACCTGCAGTTCATCAAGCGCATCCGAATGCGCCCAGTCCAAGCCAGCGGAAACGCTCTGCTGCGGCCCTTTCACGACGAAACGCCCGCTCAGCGAAAACGCCGCGTGCTTGTCCGCCCGTGCCCGCTCGCGTATTGCGGCGTGCTCGCCCGACACCGGAGGAGGCAACGTGGAACAAGCGCCGAGCAAGGCGCTCGCGCCCATCACCAGCACAACACGCTTCACGGAATGAAGCGCTTGATCGTCGATTCCAGCGCCGCGTTGTCGGGATGCTGTGCGGCGACCGAGCGCCAGAGCTTCCTGGCGTCGTCCTGCCGTCCGAGTGCCCATTGCACTTCACCCAGATGGGCGGCGATCTCCGGGTCCGGACGGATCGCGAACGCACGCTCGAGATAGTCGAGCGCGCTTTTCGCATCGCCGCGCCTGAACATCACCCAGCCCATGCTGTCGAGGATGAAAGGATCGTCCGGGGCCAGTTCGAGCCCCTTTGCGATCAGCGCCTGGGCTTCGTCAAGGCGCATGTTGCGCTCGGCGAGCGAGTAACCCAGCGCGTTGTAGGCATGCGCGTGGTCCGGCTTTATCTCGATCAGCTTGCGCAGGCGCTGCTCGGCAACGTCGAGCCGGTTGTCGCGTTCGGCCACCATTGCGGTTTCGTAAAGCAGATCCGGTTGTTCCGGCTGGTCAAGCAGCGCCGATTCAAGCACCTGGTTCGCCTCGTCGGCACGGCCCGCGTCGCGCAACAACTGGAATTCCATCAGCGCAATGCGCGCCGCATCCGCCCCCGGTTTCGCTGCGAGTTCCTTCAGGTATGTCCGCGCCTCGTCGATCCGGCCCACGCGGCTGAGCAGCACGACATAGCGGCCCTGCGCACCGAGATAGTGATCCCCCGGTCCGACCTGCCGGTACCAGTCGAGCGCTTCGTCGTTCTGCTTGAGTTCTTCCGCCAGCTGACCGAGGTAGAGCTTGACCAGATTCATGTCCTGGTAGCGCATGTTCAGCAGCTTCTTGAAATAGTCCTGCGCCCCCGGATAGTCCTGCATCTGCATCGCGAGCACGCCGACCGCGAACACGACGTCGGGGTTGTCCGGTGCACCGCCGAGCAAGGCTTCGAACTGCCGCCGGGCCTCAGGGTAGTTGCGCTCGGCGACCAGCGCACGCGCATACTGCATGCGTACGTCCCGCGCCTGCGGGTAGTCATCCACATAGTCGCCCATCAGCTTGCGCGCCGCATGCGGGTCCGTTTCGGCGACCGCCTGCGCCTTGATCAACAGCCCCGGCTCCCAATCAGGCCGTATCTCGTGCGCCTTCGACGCATAGGCCAGCGCACGCTGGGAATCCCTCGCCTGAAGGGCGGCCTGGGCGCGCGCAAAGTGCGCTTCTGCATACTGCAGGTACGGCTCCGTGAGGCGATCGACCATGCCCAGCACTTCCGTCTTGTCCGACAGCCGCCCGAGCACCCTGTTCAGGCGCAGCAGGCTTGCCTGAATCTGGCTGCCTTCCTGCGCAAGCAGGCTGGCGAGCTGGGGCTCCAGCTCCTCGGTCCGGTTCGCATTGACCAGCAGGCCCGACAACATCTGCCTTGCCTGCACCGACGCCGGATCAAGTTCCAGCCAGAGCTCTGCAGACTCCAGCGCGATTTCGTTCTGCCGGCTGAAAGCAGCCACTTCGGCCGCCCGCTTGGCAATGCGAGGATCACGCGTCGATTTGGCGAGATCGATGTAGGCCGACGCGGAAAGGCCCAGCTCACCGCGTTGCGCAGCGAGTTCGGCCAGCAGCAGCTGATAGGTGATCTGGCGCGTCAGTTCGACTTCGGGCAACGGCAGCGTACGCGGCGGGGTTTCCGCGCGGACCGCAGGCGGGTTCTGCTCATCGGCCGCGCTCGGCGGTCGCTTGCCTGTCTGGGCGCAGGCGCCCAGAAAAAGCGGAAGGAATACTGCAAGCAGCAGGGGGCGTGTTGTCATTCGCAGGGTCGCCTGTTGGGTTCAGGGTACGCTTCCGGTAATACGGCATTGGAGTGCGTCTACTAAAATTCGTTGCACAGCCATCGGGAGATCAACGCGCGCTCTTGATGTTATTCCAAATCACGCTTCATCGTCGCGCACACGACGCACACCTTGAATGCCAGAACTTCCTGAAGTGGAAATCACGCGACGCGGCATCGCCGCGCCGCTCGTCAGCGCACGGGCCACCGGCGTGGTGATCCGCAATGCAGCGCTGCGCTGGCCGATTCCCGGCCATCTCGTCACGTCACTGTCAGGCCAGCGCCTGCGTGACATCGACCGGCGCGCCAAATACCTGTTGCTGCGCTTCGACCGCGGCACGCTGATCATCCACCTCGGCATGTCCGGCAGCCTGCGCATCCTCGCGCACAGCGCGGCGCCCGAGAAGCACGACCATATCGACATCGTGTTCGGCGAAGTCGTTCTCCGGCTCCGCGACCCGCGCCGGTTCGGAGCGGTCCTGTGGCACGACGGCCCGGACGACGCGCATCCGCTGCTCGCCAATCTCGGTCCGGAACCCCTTGGCGACGACTTCAACGCGGCAACGCTGCGCGCCGCGCTGCTGCGTCGCCAGTGCGCGGTCAAGCTCGCGATCATGGACAGTTCGGTCGTCGTGGGCGTCGGCAATATCTACGCATCGGAAAGCCTGTTCCGCGCCGGCATCCGTCCCGGTACCGCGGCTCGCCGGCTGAGTGCGCCACAAACCGCACGCCTGGCGGCCGAGATCCGGCAGACACTGCTCGACGCGCTCGCGGCCGGCGGCAGCACGCTGCGCGACTTCATGCACGCCGACGGCGCGCCCGGCTACTTCCAGCAGAGCTATTTCGTCTACGGCCGCGCCGGCCAGCCGTGCCGCATCTGTACGGCTCCGGTGCATGGCAGGCGCATCGGCAACCGGTCGACGTTCTTCTGTCCGGCCTGCCAGCGGTAGCCCGTCGGCCTGTGCTAGATTGACAAGTGCTTGAAGGGAGGCAGCGATGGGCATGCAGGAAGAATTGTCGGCGTACGGAGCGTGGCGCACGCGCGTCGAGCAGACCATCGTGCGCATTCGCGGCTGGTTTTTTGAAAGCAATCTGACGGATACCCATAACGACGCGTGCATCGAGCAGCTGTTGCTCAAGCTGCGCGACGACCGGCTCGTGGTCGCGTTCGTGGCCGAATTCTCCCGCGGCAAGTCCGAACTGATCAACGCGATCTTCTTTGGCGACCAGGGCGCCCGGGTGCTGCCGTCAAGCTCAGGGCGCACGACGATGTGCCCGACCGAACTGATGTACGACGAGGATCGTCCGGCCTGCGTCGACCTGCTGCCGATCGAGACGCGGCGCACCCCCACCACCGTCACGGAATTGAAAGGACAGCCCGCCGCATGGCGTCGGATCGCCCTTGACATGTCGTCAACCGCATCGATGCAGCAGTCGCTCGCGCGGGTCGGCGAACAGCGCCGGGTCGCCATGGGAGAGGCCGAACTGCTGGGGTTCCGCATCGACATGACCGGCGAGAGCGGCCTGCAACCCGATGCGCAGGGCATGGTCAACGTACCGGCATGGCGTCATGCGGTCATCAACATGCCGCATCCGCTGTTGCGCCAGGGGCTCGTCATTCTCGACACGCCGGGGCTCAATGCCATCGGCGCAGAACCCGAACTGACGCTGTCACTGCTCCCGTCCGCACACGCCGTGCTGTTCGTACTGGGCATGGACACCGGCGTCACGCAGAGCGACCTTGCCGTGTGGCGCACCCACGTGACGGCGGCTGGCGGGTCACGCCAGGGCCGCATCGCCGTGCTCAACAAGATGGACAGCCTGTGGGACGGCCTGCGCACCGACGCGCAGATCGAAACCGAAATCGCCAGCCAGATCGGCTCGTGTGCGGCAACGCTGGATTTGCCGGCCGAGCGCGTTTTTCCCGTGTCGGCGCAAAAAGGACTGCTCGCGCGCATCCAGCACGACTCGCAACTGCTGGCACGCAGCCGCCTGCCTCAGCTCGAACGCGCGCTGGTCGAAGACCTTCTGCCGGCCAAGCGCGACATCGTCGGCGCTGCGGTCGAACAGGACGCTCTGGGCATGCTCGCCCGCACCCGTGAAATGCTGACGGCCCGCAAGCGCGCCGTCATTGACCAGCTGTCCGAATTCTCCGACCTGCGCGGCAAGAACCGCGGCGTCATCCAGTACATGCTGCGGCGGGTTCGCACCGAGAAGGAAGACTTCGAACGGGGGCTCGAGCGTTTCTATGCCACCCGCAACGTGTTCGCCTCGCAGACCAACACCCTGTTTGCCCACCTGGGCATGGACGCGCTGCGTACCCGCACGCTGCACACACGCGACCTGATGGAAAGCGCGAATTTCTCGCTGCAGCTGCGCGACGCGATGAACGCCTATTTCAATGACGTGCGCGACAGCCTTCAGAAATCATCCACCAGCGTCGACGAGATATTCAGCATGATGGAGGCGATGTACCGCCGCTTCTCGACCGAACACGACCTGCGCCTCGGCGTTCCGGTACCGTTTTCGGTGCACCGCTACGAGAAGGACATCACTCGCCTCGAGAAGGCCTTCCATCAGCAATTCAATACCTGGCTCAACCTGTTGACGACGGAAAAGCGCCAGCTCACGCAGCGCTTCTTCGAAACCGTCGCGGTACAGGTGCGCAAGCACATGGAAGTGGTGAACCGCGACGTCGAGCACTGGCTGCGCGCGATCATGGCGCCGCTGGAGAACCAGGTGCGCGAGCACCAGAAGCAGCTGAAAAGCCGGCTGGAAAGCGTGAAACGCATTCACGAGGCGACCGACACACTGGAAGAGCGCATCGAGGACTTACGTCAGAACGGGGCCCTGATCGATCAGCAGGTCGAAGAGCTGGAACGCCTGAAATCCGCTCTGGACGCGGCGCTTGAGGCACCTGTCCTGCAGCGCGTGGACGCGGCGGCTTGAGGCGCCGGCGCCACGCGCGCCATCAGGATTGCAGCGACATCAGGTGGTTGTACTTCTCCAGCAGTTCTTCCTGCGTCTCCTTGCGTTCCGGATCGAGCGGAATGCAGTCGACCGGACACACCTGCTGACACTGCGGTTCGTCAAAATGACCGACGCATTCGGTGCACTTCGACGGATCGATCACATAGATTTCGGCGCCCTGCGAAATCGCGCCATTGGGACATTCGGGTTCGCACACATCGCAATTGATGCATTCATCGGTAATTATCAGAGCCACTTCACTTGCCTCCGCGCATTGCTTCAACCTTCTCACTGATCCGCGCCAGCACGGGCGGCTGGACGAACTTGCTCACATCTCCGCCGAGTGACGCAATCTCGCGCACCATTGTGGCCGAAATGAACATGTACTGATCGGCCGGCGTCAGAAACACTGTTTCGACATCGGCTCGCAGGGCGCGGTTCATGCCGGCCATCTGGAATTCGTACTCGAAATCCGATACCGCACGCAGGCCGCGCACGATGATGCGGGCGTTGCATTCGCTGATGAAATCCATCAACAGACAGGAAAAATCCCGGACTTCCACGTTGGAATACGGCGCGAGTATTTCGCGCGCCATGTCCACCCGCTCCTGCGTGCTGAAGAACGGCCGTTTGGAACGGCTTTCGGCGACGCCGACGATGATGCGGTCGAACATGTCGGCCGCACGCCTCACGAGGTCTTCGTGGCCGCGGGTGATCGGGTCGAACGTGCCCGGATAGACCGCTATCGTTCCATTCATGGTTGTTCCAGCAACTGGTAGTGGACCTGCCCCGCGCGGCCTTCGCGCGTTGCCCTGAAGTCGCCGAGCTCCGGCACCGCGTGCTCGGCCTCGCAGTAGATCACTGCATCGTCTGCGACGAGGCCCGGCAGATGCGTCACGAGCTTCCCCAGCAGGCCGAGGCCATACGGCGGATCGAGAAACAGTACATCGAAACGCCGCGGCGGGTGCGCCGCGAATTCTAGCGCATCACCCCGATGCAGCCGGACCTGGGGCGCCGGCAACTGACCGACCGCCTCGCGCAGGCGGGAAAACGCGCGCGCATCGCGTTCAACCAGCGTGACGGATTCGGCGCCGCGCGACGCGGCCTCGAATCCCAGCACGCCGGTCCCTGCGAACAGGTCGAGGCAATGCATGCCGCGCAGATCCTGGCCGAGCCAGTTGAACAGACGCTCGCGCACGGCGTCGGGCGTGGGACGAAGGCCGGTGACAGACGCCACCGGCAGGAGACGGCTGCGCCACTGGCCGCCAATGATGCGTATTCTGGACATGGCGCGATTCTAGGGGCTGCAGCCGATGAAGTGGCGGCGCGGCCGCCATGTCCGGTCACCGGCGCCGCCGCCTCAATCGCCGGCGACGATCACCCGCACCATGTGCGCGGCCGGCAGGCGGCGCTGGAACGCCGCCTTCACCTGCTCCGCCGTCACGGCCTCGACCCGCTGCGGGAACCGGTCGAGCCAGTCCAGCGGCAGTTCGAAGAATCCGATGAGCGACACCGCTTCGAGCAGCTTGCGGTTGCTGTCCAGGCGCAACGAATAGCCATCCACCAGATTGCGTTTGGCCGCCCGCATTTCCTCGTCCGTCGGCCCCTGCTCCATGAAGGTGGCCAGCGTTTCATCCACCACCTTCAACGCATCTGCCGCCTGGTCGCGACGCGTCTGCAGCCCGATCTGGAACGGCCCGGGCTCGCGCTGCGACTGGAAATAGCTGTAGACGCTGTAGGCGTAGCCGCGCTTTTCGCGCACCTCCTTGGTCAGCCGCGACACGAAACCTCCACCGCCCAGTATGTAGTTGCCCACCTGCAGCGGAAAGAAGTCGGGATCACCGCGGCGCATCACCGGCTCGCCGATGAATATGTGGCTCTGGTTCGCCGGATGCGCGATCCGCTCGGTCACGGCCTGCGGCATCTTCACCGCCGGAATGGCCGGCAGCGGCTCGCCCGCGGGAAGGTCGCCGGTCAGCTGCAGCACGATGGCTTCCGCCTGGGCGCGCGACACATCCCCCACGATGGACACGACCGCGCGCGAGGCGACGTAGTGCCTGCGGTAGTGCGCCAGCACGTCATCGCGGCTGATCGCGCCGACCGATTCGACGGTTTCCACCTGCCCGTACGGATGGTCGCCATAGAGCACCTGCGCGAACCGCTTGGCACCGATGGCTTCCGGCTTGGTGTCGGCCTCGCGCAGTCCGGCGATGGCGCGTGCCTTTTCCCGCTCCAGCACGGCGGCCGGAAAGGTCGGCTGCGTCAGCACCGTATGCATCAGCGCCAGCGACCCTTCGCGCTCGCGGGCGCTCGACAGCGTGCGCAGGGACAACCCCGCACGGTCGTCGTCGAGCGCACCGGACAGGCGCGCACCGAGGTCGGTCAGGCGCTCGGCCAGCGCTTCCTCGTCAAGCGCGCCGGCACCGGCATCCAGCATGCCCTGCGTCATCCGGGCCAGCCCGCTCTTGCCGGCGGGGTCTCGCGAAGACCCCGCGTCGAAGGCGACCTGCACGTCGAGGATGGGCAACACGCGGGTTTCCACGAAATAGACGCGGGCGCCGTTCGACGCCACCCAGTGCTGGATATCGACACCGGCCACCGCCGGCAATGCGGCCGCGACGGCCGCAAACGAAACTGCTGCGCGCATCAGCGCGCGGCGACAAAGCTTGATCATCCGTATCCCCTGCTTGTGATCGTTTTCGGCGGCGTTCAGTGGAGCAGGCCTTCGGGCCTGGGTCGCGGCTTGGCGTCCGGGTCGACCGGCTGCGGATCGAGCACCGCGACGGTCAGCGTGTCGTCGCCGAAATACTTGCGCGCGACCGCCTGCACTTCCGCGGCGGTGACCGAGCGCAGCTTTTCCAGCATGCGGTCGGCATCCTGCCAGCGATAGCCCGACGCTTCGAGACGGCCGATTTCCATCGCCTGGACATAGGTGGAATCGCGCTTGTAGACCTCGGACGCCACCGTCAGCGTCTTGATGCGCTCAAGCTCCGCGTCCGACACGCCTTCGTCCGCGATGCGGCTGACCTCGGCGCGCAGCGCCGTTTCGAGTTCGGCCACCGTCTTCCCCCTGGCCGGCGTGCCGCCGAGCATGAAGGTGACTTCGCCGCGCGCCGTCGAGTCATAGTAGGCGCCGACCTCCACCGCGACCTGGCTGCCGCGCACCAGACTGCGCGGCAGGCGCGACGCGGCGTGCCCGTCGAGAATGCCGGCCAGCACCTCCAGCGCATACGGCTCGCGGTCGTTCTCCACATCCTTGATGCGCGGCACCTTCCACGCCATTGCCAGCTGCGGCAGCTCGGCCGGCGCCTTCACGATGATGCGCCGCATGCCCAGTTGCGGCGGCTCGTCGGTGATCTTGCGCACCGGCAGCGGATCAGCCTTCATGCCGCCATACTGCTTCTTGACCAGATCGAACACCTTCTGGTGCTCGACGTCACCGACCACCACCACGTACGCGTTGTTCGGCGCATACCAGCGGTGGTACCAGTCGCGCGCGTCCTGCGGCTGCAGGTGCTCCAGATCGTTCATCCAGCCGATCACGGGGCGGCGGTAGGGGTGCGCGATGAAGGTGCTGGCCATCAGTTGTTCATACACCTGCGCCTGCGGCTGGTCGTCGGTACGCAGCCGCCGCTCTTCCATGACCACCTTCAGTTCGCGCGCGAACTCGTCGTCGTCGATGCGCAGATTGCGCATCCGGTCGGCCTCGAGTTCGATCATGCGCGGCAACGCCGCGACCGGCACGCGCTGATAGTAGGCGGTGTAGTCGTGACTGGTGAACGCGTTGTCGTTGCCGCCAGCCTGCGCGACGATTTCGTTGAATTCACCGGCCTTGAGCTTCTTCGTGCCCTTGAACATCAGGTGTTCGAGCAGGTGCGCGACGCCCGTGGTGCCGTCGTGTTCATCCATCGCGCCGACGCGGTACCACACCATATGGGCCGCAACCGGCGCCCGGTGATCTTCCTTGACGATGACGCGCAGCCCGTTGTCGAGCCTGGTTTCAAAGGTATTGCCCCACGCCAGGGGGGCGCACAGCCACGACGTTGCAAACACGCCGCACAGCGCGATGCCATTGGAAAAACGGCGCAAATCCATCTGTTACACTCTCCCGCAGTGAATGTGAGCACGGCGCAATTCGTGGTCACGCCGGTGTTTTACAGCCGTGCGACGCTTCGCACGGTGTTCCAGTGACCGTCTCCCACATGTTTGGTTTCTTCAAGAAAGACAAGCCTGCCGCGCCCGCCGCAGTCGATCCGGCACTCCCGGAGACGCCGCCTGCCGCGGTACCGGCGGTGGCGCAGGATAGCGCGCCCGAGGCTGCCGCGCCGAAACAGTCCTGGGCGCAGCGCCTGCGCGCCGGGCTGTCCAAGACGCGCACTCAGATCGGCGGCCAGCTCAACGCGCTGTTTTCGCGCACCAGGGTTGACGACGAACTGCTCGAAGAGCTGGAAACCCTGCTCATCACGTCCGACGTCGGCATGGACGCGACAACCCATCTGCTGGACCGGCTGCGCGAGCGCGTGCGGCGCGAACGCATCGAAGACCCGCAACGGCTGCGCGAGGTGCTGCGGGCCGAGATGACGGCGCTCATCCTGCCGCTGGAGCAGGCGCTCGATACCGACGCCCACAAGCCGTTCATCATCATGATTGCCGGCGTCAATGGCGCGGGCAAGACAACATCCATCGGCAAGCTCGCCAAGCACTTCCAGTCGCAGGGCAAGAGTGTGCTGCTGGCCGCCGGCGACACCTTCCGCGCGGCGGCGCGCGAACAGCTTGAAACCTGGGGGGCGCGCAACAACGTGGCGGTGATCGCACAGGATTCCGGCGATCCCGCCGCGGTCGTGTTCGACGCGGTGAACGCCGCCCGGGCCCGCAAGATCGACATCGTGCTGGCCGATACCGCAGGACGGCTGCCGACGCAGCTGCACCTGATGGAAGAGATCGCCAAGATCAAGCGCGTCATCGCCAAGGCCGACCCGAGCGGCCCGCACGAGGTGCTGCTGGTGCTTGACGGCAATATCGGCCAGAACGCACTGGCGCAGGTGAAGGCCTTCGACGCCGCGATCGGCGTCACCGGGCTCGTCATGACCAAGCTCGACGGCACCGCGCGCGGCGGCGTCATCGCCGCCATCGCCAAACAGCACGCGCCTTCGCGGCCGATCGCGCTGCGCTACATCGGTGTCGGCGAAGGCGTCGACGACCTGCAACCCTTTCACGCCGCGGAATTCGTCGACGCCCTGTTCGAACCGCCGCAATCCGCATGATCCGTTTCGAACAGGTCACCAAACGCTATCCGGGCGGCCACACGGCGCTTGACGCGTTCGACTGCGACATCGAGCGCGGCGAAATGGTCGTGCTGAGCGGTCACTCCGGCGCCGGCAAGAGCACCGTGCTGCGGCTGCTCGCCGTGCTCGAACGTCCGTCGCAGGGGCGCGTGCTGGTCGGTGGCGAGGACGTTTCGGCACTGCGCCGCGCCGCGCTGCCCTGGTGGCGGCGCTCCATCGGCCTCGTCATGCAGGACCAACGCCTGCTGTTCGACCGCAGTGCCTTCGAAAACGTCATGCTGCCGCTGTCCATCAGCGGCCATCCACCGCGCGAAGCCACGGCGCGTGTGCAGGCCGCGCTGGAGCGTGTCGGCCTGGCCGGCCGCGACACATCGATGCCGGTGGAACTGTCGGGCGGCGAACAGCAGCGCCTGTCCATCGCGCGCGCCATCGTCAATCGCCCGCAGATCCTGCTGGCCGACGAACCCACGGCCCATCTCGACGACGCCTACGCGCGCGACATCGCCGACCTGTTCCGCTCCTTCAATGACGCAGGCGTCACCGTATTGCTGACCACCCACGACGACGCGCTGTTTGCGGGCCATGCGCCGCGCCGCCTCGTGCTGTCACAGGGGAAGCTGCAATGAGGTGGCTCCGGCTCCAGATGCGCGCAGGCCTGCGCGCTGCCCGGCAAATGGCGCGCCAGCCCTTCAACACGCTGCTTGCCGCGCTGGTCGTCGGCATCGCCGCGGCACTGCCGGCCACCGGCTACATGCTGCTCGGCAATCTGCAGCGGCTGGCCGGCAACGTCAGCGCGGCGCCCGAGATCTCCGTCTTCATGCGACCGGAGGCCGCGCCCGACGTCGTCAAGGCGACGCAGCCGCGCATCGCGTCGCTGGCGGCCGGTGCCCGCATCGAACTCATTCCGCGCGAAGCCGCACTCAAGCGCTTTCGCGACAATGACGCACTCGCCGAAATTCTCGACGCACTGCCCGAAAACCCGTTCGCCGACGCCTTCATCGTCCGTCTGGACGACGCAGACGCCGCGCAGCTCGAAGCGCTGCGCGAAAAGCTCACCGCCTTGCCCGACGTCGAACACGTGCAGCTGGATTCCGCCTGGGCGAAACGTCTGGACGCGATGATCGCGCTCGGCCGCCAAGCGCTGCTCATGCTCGGAGGCGTGCTCGGGCTCGGCCTCGTCGCCGTCACCTTCAACACGATACGACTGCAGTTGCTGACCCAGCGCGACGAGATCGAGGTCAGCCGCCTGCTTGGCGCCACCGACGCCTGGATACGACGTCCGTTCCACTGGTTCGGCGCACTGCAGGGTCTGCTTGGCGGCCTGCTCGCGGGCGCGCTCACGCTCGCCGCGACACACGCGCTCGCCGTGCCGGTTGCCGGTCTGGCCGGCCTGTACAGTCTCGAATTCGTGCTGCATCCGCTGGATCCGCTGGCCTGGGCCGTACTGCTCGGCCTGTGCGCAACGCTGGGCTTGCTCGGCGCCAGTGCCTCCGTGCGACGACACCTGTCCCGCATCGCCTGACATGCGCGCAGCCGCACGCGCCCTCTTCTTCCTCGTCTCATTCCTGCTGGCGCCGTGCGCCGGGGCCGTGCTGCCCGCGCCAGTGCTGCAGGCACTGAAAGCTGCCGACATTCCCCCATCCGCCGTATCGGTCATGGTGCAATCCGTCGACGGCGGGCTGCCGCGCATCAGCCACCGTGTGCGCGTGCCGATGAATCCGGCGTCGGTGATGAAGCTGGTCACCACCTACGCCGCACTCGACAGCCTCGGCCCGGCCTACGTCTGGCGCACCGAGGTCCATGCGACGGGCCGGCTTTCCGACGGTGTGCTGGACGGCGACCTGATCGTGCGCGGCAGCGGCGATCCGGCGCTGACACTGGAACAGTTCTGGCTGCTGCTGCGCGACCTGCGTGGGCGCGGCGTGCGCGACATCCTCGGTGACGTGATCACGGACCGCAGCCTGTTCGCGCCGATGGCCCATGATCCGGGCGCGTTCGACAACGAACCGCTGGCACCCTACAACGTCGGCCCCGACGCGCTGCTGCTCGCGCACAACACACTGCGCATCCGGCTGCAGCCAGGCACCGACGCCGCCCCGGCGCTGTGGGCGGAACCACCGCTGGACGGCGTGCAGCTGGAAAACCGCGTGCAGCTCGTCAATGGCAATTGCGGCGACTGGAAGGCGGCGCTCGGCCTGCGCGCGGTGGCGGCGGACAGCCCGGCGGGCACGCTGACGTTGCAGGTTGTCGGGCGCTATCCGCGTGAATGCGGCGAGCGCATCTGGAACGTGGCGCCATTTCCGCATGACGAGTTCTTCGCGCGTGCCTTGCGCGCCATGTGGACGGAACTGGGCGGGCGCATCGCCGGCCGCGTGCGTGACGGCCGCGTACCGGACAACGCGCGACTGCTGACCGGCATCGACTCCCCGCCACTCGCGCTGGTCGTGCGCGACATCAACAAGTACAGCAACAACGTGATGGCACGCCAGCTGTTGCTGACGCTGGGCGCCGGCACGGGCTCTCCTGCGGCCCCCGCCAGCGGCGAAGCCGCCATCCGCGCTTGGGCGGCGCTGCGCGGGCTGTCGCTGGACAGTCTGGTCATGGAGAACGGTTCGGGTCTGTCGCGCATCGCCCGCATTTCGGCGGCAGACATGGCAGGGCTGCTGCGCCAGGCCTGGAGCGGCCCGGTGATGCCGGAGTTCGTGTCGTCAATGCCGGTACTGGCCGTAGACGGCACCTTGCGCAGGCGCCTGCGCGATTCACCTGCCGGCGGGCAGGCACACATGAAGACCGGCTCGCTGGCCGACACGCGCGCCATCGCCGGCTACATGCTGGACCGCAACGGCAAGCGCGTGCTGCTGGTGGCGTGGCTCAACCACCCCAACGCTGCTCGCGCGCAGCCGGCGCTTGAAGCGCTGCTCGAATGGGTGTGGAACGGCAACGCGTCCGCGCTGCCGGTGACCGACTGAAGCCGGCTACCGGCGCCGTTTCAGCCTTCCAGTTCCTTCTTCAGTTCGCCCGACTGGAACATCTCTTTCATGATGTCACAGCCGCCGACGAACTCGCCGCGGACGTAAAGCTGCGGAATGGTCGGCCAGTTCGCGTATTCCTTGATGCCCTGACGGATTTCCGCATCTTCCAGCACATTGACGGTGTGCAGGTTCTGCACGCCGAGATGCTTGAGAATCTGGATGGCCGTGGCCGAAAAGCCGCACTGCGGAAACTGCGGCGTGCCTTTCATGAAAAGCACGACGGGGTTGCTGGTGACGGTTTCCTTGATTCGTTCCTGTGCGCTCATGATGGCGGTTCCTTCCAGAAGTGGGTGTTCGGTTGATGTTCAGTCGCGGTTTCCGGCGTCCATGACGCCGCCGCTTGCTCGTTCGATGCCGGCAATATCGCGCCACGAGCCGACATCCGCAAGTCCTGCGCAGCGCATCAGCGCGCGCACGCTGGCAGCCTGATCGTAGCCATGTTCGCACAGCAGCCAGCCGCCGTCGGCCAGACAGGCCGGCGCGGTGCCGCACAGTTCGCGCAGCGCATCCAGCCCGTCCTCCCCGCTGGCCAGCGCCGACCGGGGCTCAAAACGAAGGTCACCCTGCTGCAGGTGCGTGTCGTCCGAGCGAATATAGGGCGGATTGGACACGATGCAATCAAATTCGCGGGGACCAAGCGCCTTCAGCCAGTTGGAGGCGATGAAGGTGACTTCAAGCCCCAGCCGGCAGGCATTTTCACGGGCGATCGCCAGCGCCGGGGCCGACACGTCCACCGCGCTCACGCGTGCCGCGGGGCAGCGCGCCTTGATCGCCAGCGCAACGGCGCCGGAGCCGGTGCCCAGATCCAGTACCCGCGGCTCGGCAAGTCCGCCGATGCGCGCCAGCGCCTGATCGACGAGCAGCTCGGTTTCGGGGCGCGGAATCAGCACGCCCGGGCCGACCGCCAGCTCCAGCCCGTAAAACTCCCGCCGCCCGACCAGATAGGCCACCGGCTCGCCTGCCACGCGCCGTACCAGCAGGGCGTCCAGCACCACGCGCTGCGTGGCATCGAGCATGTCGCGCCCGCGTGCGATCAGGCCCGCCCGGTCGCAGCCCAGCGCATGCGCGGCCAGCACCTGCGCATCGCGCACGTCGATGCGCGCGCGCGCGCCGCGCAGCCAGTCGTCGAGCGACATGTTCAAGCGCCCTCCTCCGCGAGCTGCGCCAGCAGTTCCGCCTGGTGTTCGTTGGCAAGCCCGTCCAGCAGTTCGGCAAGTTCGCCGTCCATGATGCTGTCGATCTTGTACAGCGTGAGGTTGATGCGGTGGTCGGTCACCCGGCCCTGCGGGAAGTTGTAAGTGCGGATGCGCTCCGAACGGTCACCGCTGCCAACCAGGCTCTTGCGGGTGGACGCGATCTGGCTGTCGCGCGCGCGCACCTGTGCATCGCGGATGCGGGCTGCGAGCACCGCCATGGCCTGCGCCTTGTTGCGGTGCTGACTGCGGTCGTCCTGGCACTCGACGACGATGCCGGTCGGCACATGCGTGATGCGCACCGCGGAGTCGGTCTTGTTGATGTGCTGGCCGCCGGCGCCCGAGGCGCGGAAGGTGTCGATGCGCAGATCGGCCGGATTGATGTCGACCTCGGCCACCTCATCGACTTCGGCCATGACGGCAACCGTGCACGCCGACGTGTGGATGCGGCCCTGCGTCTCGGTCACCGGTACGCGCTGCACGCGATGGCCGCCCGACTCGAATTTCAGGCGCGAGTACACGCCCTCTCCGCTGATGCGCGCAATGATTTCCCGGTAGCCGCCGAGATCCGATTCGCTCGCCGACACCACCTCCACCTTCCAGCGGCAACGCTCGGCGTGGCGCGCGTACATGCGGAACAGGTCGGCCGCGAACAGCGCCGACTCGTCGCCGCCGGTACCGGCGCGGATTTCCAGGAACACGTTGCGCCCGTCGTCCGGATCGCGAGGGAGCAGCGCGCGCTGCAGATCCAGTTCGAGCCGCGCCATGTCGGCGCCCGCCTGTTCGATCTCCTGCTGCGCCAGCTCTTTCATGTCCGCGTCGGCGAGCAGGCCGCGCGCGGCTTCACCGTCGTCGCGCGCCTTGCACCACATGCGGTAGAGCTCGATCACCGGCGACAGCTCCGCCTGTTCGCGCGACAGCGCGCGATAGCGGTCGATGTCGCGGGTCACGTCGGGGTCGGCCAGCGCGGCGTCGAGGTCGGCGAGCCGTTGCGACAGATGTTCGAGCTTGTCGGCGATGCGCGGTTTCATTCGGTGGCGATTCGGAGTGGACGGAGCTGCCGGCCTGGCCGGCAAACAGGGAGGCGACGGACGCGGGCTAGGCGTCGTGGTCGTGCAGTGGATAGAGGCGCTGCACCAACGCCTCTATTTCGTCGCGCGCCTGTTCGGGCGCATCGTTGAGCAGACGGGTCGGGCCGTGCAGCAGCTTGTTCGTGAGGTTGCGTGACAGCGTGTCGAGCACGCGGTCCGGCGCTTCGCCGCGCGCCAGCGCGCGCAGCGCGCGCGCCAGTTCGGCCGCCCGCATGTCTTCCGCGTGGCCGCGCAGCGCGCGGATCGCCGGCACGGCTTCACGCGCCTGAACCCACTGCTGGAAATTCGCGACCCGCGCATCGATGATGGACTGCGCCTCGACCACGGCGGCCTGGCGCGACTCGAGTCCGGAGTCGACGATCTGGGCGAGGTCATCGACGGTGTAGAGGAACACATCGCCGATGTCCGCCACTTCGTTCTCGATATCGCGCGGCACCGCCAGATCCACCATGACCATCGGCCGGTGGCGGCGCGTGCGCAGCGCCCGCTCGACCATGCCGAGGCCGATGATGGGCAGCGGACTGGCCGTACAGGACAGGACGATGTCGAAGTCGGCCATGCGCTCGCCCAGCTCGTCCAGGCGAATCGCGCCGACCTTGCGGCCCGGCGCCGCAAAGCGGGCGGCCAGCGCCTGCGCGCGTTCCAGCGTACGGTTGGCGATCACCATTTCGCGCGGCATGCAGCCGGCGAAATGCGCGGCGCACAGTTCCATCATCTCCCCGGCGCCGATGCACAGCACGCGCTGCGACGAAATGCCGCCGAAGATGCGCTCCGACAGATGTACCGCGGCAGCCGCCATCGACACAATGTTGGCACCGATGGCGGTGGTCGACCGGACTTCCTTGGCAACCGCGAAACTGCGCTGGAACAGCTTGTGCAGCAGCGCGCCCAGCGTGCCCGCACCTTCGGCCACGCGCACCGCCTGCTTCATCTGGCCGAGAATCTGCGGCTCTCCGAGCACCATGGAATCCAGTCCGCTCGCCACGCGGAACACGTGGCGCACCGCCTGCAGCTGCTCAAGCCGATAGACGTAGGGCGCGATGTCGGCCGGCGCGATGCTGTGGTAACGCGCCATCCATTCCAGCGCGCTGTCCGGTTCATTGGTCGCGCAGTAGAGCTCGGTCCGGTTACAGGTGGACAGGATGGCCGCTTCGCGCACCGGCCCCATGCGGGTCAGTTCGCCCAGCGCGTCGGGCAGGGCTTCGGGCAGGAAGGTCATGCGTTCGCGTACGGCCAGCGGGGCCGTATGGTGGTTGAGACCGAGCGCGAACAAGGACATGTGGAAGGCGGGGTGCTGAAAACGGACAGGTGGGGCCGGAAACCCCGGCTGCAATCGCCGCAGATTATAGCAGCCGGGCCGGGGACGGCCGACCGGAGCGGATCAGCGCCGGGCGGCGATCATGTCGACCAGATGGCTGACCGGAATCGCATACGAGATTCCGCTCGGCTGCGCCAGCACGCTTTCCTTGCCCGCCTTGACCAGCACCATGTTGATGATGCCGAGCACTTCGCCGCTTTCCAGGTCATAGACCGGGCTGCCGCTGTTGCCCGGATAGGCGGTCGCGTCAAGCTGGAACACCGGAAAGCCGCCACGTGCGAGGCGGTTTCGGTTGGCCGTATTGAGCTGGCTGATGTGATCCACCGGAATGACGATGGGCGTGATCGCGGACACGATGCCGCGGTGCGTGACCGGCGTGAACCCGAGCACGCTGCCGATCGGAAAACCGGTGAAGGCGATCGCCTGCCCTTCCCGCACGCCGGACGAATCGCCCAGCGGCAAGGCCGGCAGCGCATCACCCTGAATCTTCAGCAGCGCGAGGTCATGCTCAGGGACCGACGCGAGCACCCGTGCCTCGCGCACCTGCTGGCGCCCGCCGACGTTGCACAGGATGGCAAGCGTCTCGAAGCGCTCGGCGTCCAGCGGCACACCCGCCACATGGGCGTTGGTGGCAACCAGCGTCCCGTCGCCGACGACGAATCCGGTGCCGCGCAGTTCGAAGTTCGGCGCGCGTGACAGCATGTTGGTACCGACCACGACGATGGACGGTTTGATGCGGTCTATCGTGTCGCTCAGTCCGGCGCGGGCCAGCAGTGGCGAACAGAGCATCGCCGCGCAGGCAAGGCGGCGGCTCCGGTCAACCACGGCGCGAATTCAGCTGGCGCAATACCGGCGACGGCGTGGTCACGCTCTCGTCGAACCTGTGCTCGGTCTTGTTGAACAGCGTCCGTATGCGTTTCACGTATTCGCGCGTTTCGCGATAGGGCGGCACGCCCTTGTACTTGTCGACGGCACCCTCGCCCGCGTTGTAGCCGGCCGCGGCCAGTTCGACGTCGCCCTGGAAGTAGGCCAGCAGCCAGCGCAGATAGGCCAGCCCGCCGCGGATGTTCTGCACCGGATCGTAGGCGTCACGCACCTTGAAGCGCTCGGCCGTCTCCGGTATCAGCTGCATCAGGCCCTGCGCGTTCTTCGGCGAGCGCGCCTTCGGGTTGAAATTCGATTCGGTGCCGATGACGGCCAGCACCAGCTGCGGATCGATATCGAAATCGGGGGCGAGTTCGCGCACGATCTCGATCACCTTGCGCCGGTCCTCGGTGGTACCGAAGGCCGCCACCAGATCCGGGTCGATGTCGGCGTACAGCGGCGGCTCGGGCTCCGGCGGGTCCAGCATGCAGTCCGGCAAATCGCGCGTCGGCTCGCCGGTGAAGCGCAGCATGCGCTGCGCGTGTTCGTTGCCCTGACGCGCGGCGAGATCGAAGAAGGTGGCCGCCAGCGCATCGTCGCGTTCAACGCCGCGCCCGTTCGCGTACATCCATGCGAGATTGAACTGCGCATCGGCATTGCCCAGCTTGGCCGCCTGGCAATACAGCGCAGCCGCCCGGTTGCTGTCCTGGCTGACGCCTTCGCCGTGCTCGAACGACTGCGCCTCCGCGAGCAGCGAATTCGCGACGCGAGCGGCTTCCCGCTGCGCGCCGTCATCCGGCGGCGCCTCGGCCGCAACGACGCACCCGACGGCGATCAGCGCGATCACTGCGAACAGGAAACGGACCGGTGTCTGCATCCCGTCAGGCCACTTTTTCCGGAGCGAAGCGCGCGACATACCAGTCCATCGCCTCCGCCAGTCCGCGCGTCACGTCATGGCTCGGCGCATAGTCCAGCAGCGTCTGCGCGCGCGTGATGTCCGCCAGCGAATGCCGCACGTCCCCGGCCCGGAAGTCCTGGTACTGCGCCTGCGCGCCGGCGATGCCCGGAAAGCGCCTGGCGAGTTCGTCGCGCATCGCCCCGAACAGCTGGTTGAGCGTGGTCTGGCGATGCGCCGCCACGTTGTAGACGGTGTTCACCGCGTCGGCGCGGGTCGTCAGTGCGGCCAGCAGGTTCGCCTGCACCGCATTGTCGACGTAGCAGAAGTCGCGGCTCGTTTCACCGTCCCCGTTGATCTGCAGCACATCGCCGAGCAGCAATGCGCGCGCCCAGCGCGGAATCACCGCGGCATAGGCGCCTTCAGGGTCCTGACGCGCGCCGAACACGTTGAAGTAGCGCAGGCCGACACAGGGCAGGCCGTAGCAGCGGCCGAACACGTCCGCGTACAGCTCGTTGACGTACTTGGTCACCGCATACGGCGACAGCGGCCTGCCGATCACGTCCTCGACCTTGGGCAGGCTGGGCGAGTCACCATAGGTCGAACTCGACGCTGCATAGACGAAGCGCCCGACCTTCGCGTCGCGCGCGGCCACCAGCATGTTCAGGAAGCCGTTGACGTTGGAGTCGTGCGTCGTGACCGGATCGGCCAGCGAGCGCGGCACCGAGCCGAGAGCGGCCTGGTGCAGCACGGCATCGACGCCTTCGCAGGCACGCGCACAGGTGTCCGGATCGCGGATGTCGCCTTCGATGAAGACAAGCCGGGCATGCGCCTGCGCCGGCAGGGCTGCAAGCACCTCGTCGGTATTGCGCCGGTGCCCGGTCGAGTAGTTGTCCAGACCGACCACGTGCTGGCCGGCGTGCAGCAGCACCTCGACCAGATGCGAGCCGATGAAGCCGGCTGCACCGGTCACCAGCCAGCGGCGCGGACGCCCGGCCAGCGTGGTGGCAAGGGCCGCCGGAAGGGTTGAAGGCAGTGTCACGTGCGGCTCACAGTCGCCAGACGCTGATGCCCTGCGCCTTCAGCGCCGCGGCATCGAACTGGTATTTGATGTCGGCGAGCACGCCGCCGTCCTTCAGCTTGCCGACAAAGTCGGACAGCGGACGCTCGGCGAACTCCTTGTGCGACACGGCGGCCACGATGGCTTCGACCCTGGGGATGTCGTCCCAGTCGGTCAGCGACACGCCGTATTCGTGTTCGGCCTCCTTCGACTCGACGACCGGGTCGTGCACGATGACCTCGACGCCATAGCTTTCGAGTTCGCGGATCACGTCGATGACGCGCGAATTGCGCAGGTCCGGACAGTTCTCCTTGAAGGTGAGGCCCAGCACCAGCGCTTTCGCACCCTTGACCGACGCACCGCTGCGGATCAGTTCCTTCACCGTCTGTTCGGCGACGTACTTGCCCATGCCGTCGTTGATGCGGCGGCCCGCCAGGATGACCTGCGGGTGATAGCCCAGCATGTCGGCCTTGTGCGTCAGGTAGTAGGGGTCGACGCCGATGCAGTGGCCGCCGACCAGTCCGGGACGGAACGGCAGGAAGTTCCACTTGGTGCCGGCGGCGCGCAGCACCTCCTCGGTGTCGATGCCGAGCTTGCCGAAAATGATGGCCAGCTCGTTCACGAAGGCGATGTTGAGGTCGCGCTGCGTGTTCTCGATCACCTTGGCAGCTTCCGCCACCTTGATGCAGGACGCTTCATAGACGCCGGCGGTGATGACTTCCTTGTACAGGTCAGCCACCTTCTTCAGCGTGTCGGCGGTGTCGCCCGACACCACTTTCAGTATCTTCGTGACGGTGCGTTCCTTGTCACCCGGATTGATGCGCTCCGGCGAGTAACCCACGTTGAAGTCCTGCAGCCATTTCATGCCGGAGAACTTTTCGATCACCGGCACGCACACCTCTTCGGTCGCACCCGGATACACGGTGGACTCGAACACCACGGTCGCACCGCGCTTCATGTGGCGGCCGCAGGTTTCCGACGCACCGATCAGCGGCGAGAAATCGGGCTGGTGCGCGTCATCGACCGGCGTCGGCACGGCAACGATGATGTAGTCGGCGTCCTTCAGCGCAGCGCCGTCGGTACTGACGGTGAGCTGCGTGGCCGCACGCAGGTCTTCCGGGCTGACTTCACCGGTGGGGTCGCGAAACTCGCGATAGGCCGCCACCTTCTCGGCCGACATGTCGATGCCGACCGTCGGCATCTTCTTTCCGAATTCGACGGCCAGGGGCAGGCCGACATAGCCGAGGCCTATCACAGCAACTTTGGTCATGATGTCTGTTCTCTTCGTGAAAACGTTGGAATCTGTATGAACGGAATCAGGCGCGCACGGGTGTCACAGCGTCTTGAGCAGCGCCGCCGCGTCGCCCGAACGCGGGTAGCGCTCACCCAGTGCAGCCAGCGCTTCCAACTCCTTGCGTGCGTCGGCCACCTTGCCGGCCTTGATCAGCGCACGCGCCAGCGTGAAGCGGTACTCGGGCGACTGCGGGGCAGAAGCGACCGCTTCGCGCAGCAGTGCGAGGCCGCGGTCGGCCTGCCCGGCGCCGACCAGTATTTCACCATAGGTGTCCATGATCGCCGGCGCCTTCGGCGACAGCCCGTACGCGCGTTCCGCATACTCCATCGCCTTCGGGTCGCCACGCTTGCGCGCAAGCCACGCAAGGTTGTTGAGCACCACCGCATTGTCCGGCAGCACCTTGATCACCTGCTCGTACTGGGCGCGGGCGTCTTCATCGCGACCCTGGCCGAGCGCCGTATCGCCAAGGAACATTCTGACTTTCGGGTCACGCGGCGTGGACTTGAGCCATTCGTTGGTGAGCGCCGTGGCCTCGGCCGCACCGCCGCTGCGATCGAGCGCGAGGTAGAGCATGATGACCGTATCGCTCTTGCGCTCCAGCGAGTGCGCCTCGCGCAGCGGCTTCAGTGCGTCCGCCGGCTTGTTTGCGGCGAGCAGGATTTCGCCCTCCTTCAGATAGCCTTCAGCCTGCTTTGGGTGGCGCTTCTGCATGTCGCGCGCCACCTGCAACGCCTGATCGAGATTCTTCTGCTTCATGTGGATGCGCACCAACAGCGAGTAGGCATCGAGCAGGTCGGGCTGCAGCGACAGCGCCTTGCGGGCGGTCTGGATGGCTTCAGTATCACGGCCGGCGGCGAACTGCGTGTTCGCCAGCAGCATGACCTGGGGAACGGCCTGCGGATTGCGCGCGACCATGCGCGAGCGCGTCGCCACCGCAGCGTCGTGGTCACCCGCGGCGGACTGCGCGATCGCCAGCGTGTCGAGTACCGACATGTCGTCGGGGAAGGCGACCGCGGCATCGCTGACGACCTTGACCGACTTGGCTGAATCACCGGCCGCCAGATAGAGCTGGGCCAGCAGCACGCGCGGCGAGGCGAGGCGCGGATTCGTGTCGATGGCCTTTTCGAACAGCTTGACCGCCCCCTGCAGATCGTTGCGTCCGAGCGCCTTCAGGCCGGCCAGCGCCATCAGGGCGTCGGCGTGCCCCGGATGCCTGGCGAGAATCTTCAGGTAGCGCCCTTCGGCGTCATCGATGCGCTTGTCCAGCATGTCGATCTTCGCGAGATTGGCGGCCGCCGGGAAGAAGTCTTCCTGCAGTTTCAGCGCCCTCTCGAAGCTGCTCCGCGCACCCGCCACATCGTTCTTCAACAGCAGCGCGGTGCCGCGCAGGTTCTGCGCCATCGGATCTTCCGGACGCTTTTTCTCCATCTGGTCGATCGCCACCAGTGCCGCGGGCACATTGCGATTGCGCAGGTGAGTGACGATCAGCACGATGTCGGAGCGGGCTTCTTCCGTATCCAGCCGTGCTGCCGCCTGCAGCTCGTCCAGTCCGCCCTGGGTATCGCCCTGGGCGAGGCGGCTCAGACCGAGGCGCGAGCGCATCGCCGGATCATCCGGCGCCTTCGCCGCAGCCTGGGCAAAGGCCTTGGATGCCGCGGCGGCATCGCCGTCGGCGAGATGGATCTGGCCCGCCATCGACTGCACGACGGGATCATCCGGTCGCGACTTGAGCAGCGGCGCAAGTACCTGCATCGCCTTGGCCGAGCGGCCGGTGCGCATGTAAGACGCAATGAGCACCTTGCGCGTGGACATCAGGTCGCCACCGCCGGCGATCGCCTTCTCGGCATGCTGTTCAGCCTGCGCGAAAGACTGCAGTTCGTATTCCGTCAACGCCGCGAGCGCCAGTCCCGGCACATAGTCCGGCGACGTCGACAGCAGCTTGTTCAGACGCTCGCGCGCCTCGCTGAATTTCTTCTCCTTCACGAACAGCAAGGCGTCCAGGTAGTTGCCCTCAGGCGCCTTCGGCGCGAGCTTGCGGAAGGCAGCGACTTCCTTGCGCGCCTCGTCCAGCTTGCCCTCGTTGGCAAGACCTACGATGACGGTGTAGCGCGAGCGCAGGTGATCCGGCTTGATCTCGTAGACCTTGCGGTAGGACAGGATGGCGTCATCGAACTTGCCTTGCGCGGCCTTGATGTCGGCGTCGAGGAACCAGGCTTCGTGGTCGGCGTCACCGCCGGCGTCCATGATCTGCCCGAGCAACGCGGCCGCGCCGTCGATGTCACCTTGCGAACCGATCAGGCGGGCCTTGCCGAGCTTGGCGTAGAGGTCATCGGGCTGAGCCGCGAGCGCTGCCTCGAAATGTGAGGCCGCCGCTTCGGGCGCACGCGCCTGCATCGCCGCATAACCCAGCGACGCCTGCAACGATGCCTGCGCGGCGGGATCGTTCAGCCGGGTCGTGCCGTAGCGCGACTGCAGTCCCTCGGCGTCGCCCGACTCGATCATCGCCTGCGCCAGCAGCGGCACGGCCCGCTCTTCGGCCATGCCCAGTTCGATCGCCTTCTTCAACTCCTTGACGGCGGACAGCATGTCACCTGTTTCGACGTAGATGCGCCCGAGTTCGAAGCGCGCCTCGGCAAAATCCGGGTTCTTCTGCAGTGCATTCTTGAGCTGGATCACCGCTGCGGTCCTGTCGTTGCGGGACAGCGCCTCACGCGCCGACTCGAGCAGCTCTTCGGCGGACGAGAAGCGGTCGCAAGCCGTGACACCCAGCGCGACGACCAGCGCCAGACACAGGCGCTTGGCCTTGAAACCGCGGGAAGAACCAGAAACGCGCACCATGAAATCTCCAGTGAAAATTAACGCAGACCGAACCTGTTCATCAGGTCGTACAGCGTCGGCCGGCTGACGCCGAGCAATTCGGCGGCCTTGACCATGTTTCCATCAACACGCGCGAGCACGCTGACGACTGCCCGCCGCTCGGCGTCTTCGCGCACCTGGCGCAGATTGAAAAAGACCTCGCCCACCTCGGCGGCCTTCAGCCCGAGATCCGGCACCGTGATCTGATTGCCGTCGGCCATGATGGTCGCCCGCTTGATGCAGTTCTCCAGCTCGCGCACGTTGCCGGGCCACTTGTGCGCCTCGATCGCGGCCACCGCCTCGCGTGACAGCGTCAGCGCACTGCGCCCCTGTTCGCCCGAAAAGCGCTTGACGAAGGAGTGCGCCAGCAGCGCGGCGTCGCCCTCGCGCGCGCGCAGCGGCGGAATGGTGACGACGATTTCGGCGAGGCGATAGTAGAGGTCCTCGCGGAAACGCGCCTCGCTGATCAGCGTCTGCAGGTCCTGGTGCGTCGCGCACACGACGCGCACGTCGATCGGAATCTCGTCGCGACCACCAAGGCGCTCGATGACGCGCTCCTGCAGGAAACGCAGCAGCTTGGCCTGCAAGGGCCCCGGCAGATCACCGATTTCATCGAGGAAGAGCGTGCCCTTGTTGGCCACTTCGATCTTGCCCGGCGTCTGCTTGGTTGCGCCGGTGAAAGCACCCTTTTCGTAGCCGAACAGTTCGCTTTCGAGCAGGTTTTCCGGAATGGCCGCACAGTTGATCGCGACGAAGCGTTCGCCGGCCCGTTCGGAGCGGTCATGCAGTGTCTTTGCCAGAACCTCCTTGCCGGTACCGCTCTCGCCCAGCAGCAGCACCGTCGCACGCGTCGCCGACACTTTCTCGATGGTGCGCAACACGCGCAGCATGTCGGCGTCACGCGTGATGAAGCGGCCTTCGGCACCGAGATGCTGGTTGGCCAGACGCACGTTCTCGGCCTGCAGCCCGTGCAGGCGGAATGCCCGCTCGATCAGCAGCGTGAGCATTTCCGGCTCGAACGGCTTGGCATAGAAATCGTATGCACCGATGCTGATGGCACGCAGCGCATTCGAACGGTCGTTCTGACCGGTCAGCACGATCACCTTGGACTGCGGCGCCAATGCCATGATTTCGCCCAGCAGCGCCATGCCCTCGGTCACGTCGTCCGGTGCCGGCGGCAGGCCGAGGTCCATGGTGATGACCGCAGGCTCGTGACGCCTGATCTGCGCCAGTGCGGACTCCCGGTCGTTCGCCAGTACAACCTCGTATTCGTCGAAGCTCCAGCGCATCTGCTTCTGCAGCGCGGGGTCATCTTCGACGATCAACAGCGTACGTCCCTTGTCTGCCATGTCACTCCCGGTCACGCAACGGCCTGACTGGCCGTGTGCTGAGGAAACACGAGCCGGAACGTACTGCCCCGGCCCGGCTCGCTAATCACTTCAATGCGACCACCCAGATCCTGGATGTAGCGGAAACTTTCGTAGGCGCCGATGCCCATGCCGTTGGCCTTGGTGGACTGGAACGGCTTGAACAGGCGCTCGCGCATGAATTCTTCAGTCATGCCGCAGCCGGTGTCCTCGACCTCGACAACGACCCGGTCACCATCCCTGCGCGCCCGGATGCTGACTTTACCGGTTTGCGGCGTGGCATCCAGTGCATTCTGCACAAGATGCCCCACAACCCTCTCTATCCTGTCCTCATGCGCCCGCACGACCAGCCCCGCCTCGGCATCCAGCGTCAGCGGACAACCCGGCCGGGCACGCGCACGATGCAGACGCTCGAGCAGCGGCGTCAGCGCAACCGGCGCCGCCTGCTCGATCGGCTGGGTGCCGGAGCGCAGCTGCAGCAGCATGCCGTTCATGCGCCCGACGGCGTGTTCGATGGTGTCCTGCATGTCCTGCTGGAACTCCGGATTGTCGTGGTGCTTCTTCGCATTGCGCAGCAGCAGCGACAACTGGGCGATCAGGTTCTTCAGATCGTGCACGACGAAGGCGCTCATCTTGGAGAACGCCTCGAACTTCTTCGCCTCGATCAGTTCTTCCATCGCCTGCGTCTGGCTCAGCACGCCGGCCACCTGGCGGCCGGCGGTCTTCAGCAGGTCGCGCACCTCCCAGTTCAGGTCGAGCAGCGCGCGCGGGCGGCCCAGCACGACAAAGCCCAGCGGCATGTCCTCGCTGCCGAGCGGACAGATCAGCCAGGCTTCGGGAATCTGCGCCACCCACTCGGGCAGGCGCAGGTTGCCGTACATGCCCGGGCGCGAACGGTGCTCCTCGATGTTGATGACCCACATGCGGCCCAGCAGCAGCTTGATCAGCGCGCTGTCCGCCGGCTCGCGGGCGTCGAGCGCCGGCACGTTCAGGCGCGACGCGGGCGCGTAGTTGCCCTGTTCCGTGCGCAGCCACAGCATGCCGCCCGGACTTTCGACCAGATCCGCCATGACGCGGATCGACGCCTCGCGCAGCGCATCCACGCTGGATGCGCGGTACAGCGTGTCGGCCAGCTTCAGCCACTCGGCACGGTAGTCGTAGCGCAGGCTGAAGAAGTGCTTGTTGATGAACACGCGCAGCCAGGCGCGCACGCTGCCTGATGCGATCGACGCCAGCAGGCCGAGCGCGCCCGCCGCCAGCACGACCGTCTGCAGCGCGCGCCCCCATTCGCCGCCGAAATAGCGCACGTAGTAGCCGGCCAGCGCGATGATGAGCAGCGCGCCCCCGGTCATCACCAGCGCCGACGTATGGAACACCGCCTCGCGCGACACATTGAGCCGGATCGACCACTCGCGAACCCGGGCCGACGACGCTGCGAACAGCGGAATGGCGAGCGCATGCACCAGCCCGCGCGCAGCCCACAGCGTCTCGTCCTGCACCTTGAACATCAGGGACTCGGAAAAGAAATACAGGTCGAACATCAGCGTGAAGGCCAGGCCGAGGCTCATCGGCTTGACGCCCCAGCGCCACTCCCGCGGCGTGTTGCGGTAGAACTGCTCGGTCATCACCGCTCCGAGCAGGCTCAGCCCGAGACCGCAGCCCATGAGCCACATGAACGAACCGATGCCGTGCGGCACCAGCCAGGACAGCGCCACATAGGCGAGCGCCACGGGCGGCACGGAAATCATGACGAAACGCGCCAGCCAGGACGGACGCACGAGCAGTTCGCGCAACGGCTTGCGCCCTTCCGGATCAATGACGCAGGCGGCGAGGAACAACAGGAAAAGAAGGTAGTGCAACGCGTCCGCCGCGTGCGTGAGCGACCACAGCAGCGGATGCACCCGCGCCACGAAGGCAGCGGCAAAGGCGCACCAGAGCGCGCCGGCGCCCATGCACCACGCCAGCAAGCGAGCCCGTGGCGACTGTTTCGCCCCCATGACGAGTTGCAGGGCGAACACGGCAAAGCCGGCGGAAGCCACGCCGTAGGCGTAAAGCGCGAATGCTGCGGGGAAGGAATCCATCTGCGGGCCGGGTCCAGGTCACAACGACGGGATTGTGCCCGCCGGCTGGCGGTGCGTCACCGGCCCCGAAGGGCCGGCACAGGCGATCAGCGTGCGCCGTCGCCCGTCAGCACGACACGCACGGTCTGCAGCAGCACCAGCATGTCGAGGAACAGCGTGTGGTTCTTGACGTAGTACAGGTCGTACTGCAGCTTCTGCACCGCGTCATCCACGGAGGCACCATAGCTGTAGCGTACCTGCGCCCAGCCGGTGATGCCGGGCTTGACGCTGTGACGGGCGGCGTAGAACGGAATCTGGTCGGTCAGCTGATCGACGAAATACGGACGTTCCGGGCGCGGACCGACGAAGCTCATGTCGCCATGCAGCACGTTGAAGATCTGCGGCAGTTCGTCGATGCGCGTCTTGCGGATGAAGTTGCCGACGCGGGTGATGCGGTCGTCGTTGCTGCCGGCCCAGCGCGGCTTGCCGTCGGCTTCGGCATCCAGCCGCATGCTGCGGAATTTCAGCACCTTGAAGGTCCGTCCACCCTGCCCCACGCGCTCCTGGCGATAGATCACCGGAAAACCGGATTCGATCGCGATGGCCATCGCGGCCAGCAGCATGACCGGCGCGGTCAGCGCCAGCAGCACGCTGGCGGCAACCACGTCGAACAGGCGCTTGACGACGGTGCGGGCAACGCCCTGACGGAAACCGTCCCCATAGATCAGCCAGCTGGCGCGCAGCGAATCAAGGCGGACCTGGCCCCGCATGCGCTCGAAGAAGCTCGACAGGTCATTGACGGTGACACCCGCCAGCTTGCAGTCCAGCAGTTCGCGCAGCGGCAGCACGCCGCCGCGACGTTCGCGGACCGCCACGACGATTTCGTTGGCACGGTGCTCGCGGGCCAGCTGCATGACGCAGCTGCCTTCGGCCATGACCATGGACGCGGGCACCTCGACAGCGCCCTCGGAGCCGACCGGCACGAAGCCGACGATGGTGTGCGTGGCACTGGCCGACGTCGATACGCTGGTCCACACCGACGCCGCTTCCGGGCCGGTACCGACCACGAGGATGCGACGGGTGAACATGCCGGCACCGTCGGCCTGGACGAAGGATGCGGCGCGCAGCAGCAGGATGCCGCCGAAGCCGAGGCAGAGCGAAATGTCGAGCGCCGGCATCGCCAGGTTGCCCTGGGGCATCAGCCGGAACACCATGTAGGCCACCGGCAGCCCGAGCAGGAAGGCAAACAGCACGCGCCCCACGAGTTCGGAAAGATTGCGCGGCTGCTCGCGCTGGTACAAACCCAGCGCACTCATGAGAACCGTCATCACGGAGGCGAATACCGCCGCCGGCAACAGGGCCGGAAGCAGTGTCTCTGCACTGCCCGGAGCGCTGATCCAGGCTGCACCGAAGCCGGCGATGAGCAGCACGATCGCCTCTGCAATTAATCTCATGAGGGTGACTGAAGGAACGTAGTGACTGAACAACCTGACCACAATGGCCCCCTTTTCTGCAGCCCGATGGAACCACCCGGCCTGCCACGAATGTTGTTCCGGCGCACGGACACCGGCTGTGTTGAGCGCGAACGATATGGGCAGCAGCCTCTTTTACGCGTGAATACCATCACGGGATTCGGTGGCTCCCGAGGCATGTGATAACTGGAACACGTTGCGACGCCGTTTCAGGCCGATCGGGCGTGCTGCGGGACACAAAAATCCACAATGAAAACGCCCTGAAAACGGCGTCTGGAGACGGTCGGCGCCGTTATACAAGCATCTGCACCGGTTCCGGATGCCCGAGAAACCCGAGCGGACTGGCTGAATGTCCGTAGGCGCCGGACTGGAAAATGACGACGAAGTCACCCGCGCCGGCAGCCGGCAGCCCGACCTTGTCGGCCAGCAGGTCGAGCGGCGTACACAGCGGTCCGACGACGCTGACCGCCTCGCCCGGAGGCACGTCCATCCGGTTGGCGATCGCCACCGGGTAGTTGCGGCGGATGACCTGCCCGAAATTGCCCGATGCGGCGAGATGATGGTGCATGCCGCCATCCGCCACCAGGAAAACGTGGCCGCGCGACGGCTTGCGCTCAATGATCCTGCATACGTAGACGCCCGCCTCGCCCACCAGATAGCGGCCCAGCTCGAGCGCCAGCTCGACGCCGGGCAGCCCGCGCCGCGCCTCGTCGACCAGACCGCCCAGCGCGGCGCACACCGGCGCCACGTCCAGCCGTCGCTCGCCGGGAAAGTAGGGAATGCCGAAGCCGCCGCCGAGATTGAGCAGACGCGGTGCGCACGGCGCATCAGACGCCAGGCGCAGCAGCAGCGACAGGCTGCGTCGCTGCATGTCGATCAGCGAATCGGCGTTCAGATTCTGCGATCCGGCATACACATGGAAACCTTCGAATCCGAGTCCCAGCGCCGAGATGCGCCGCAACAGCGCCGGCACCTGTTCGGCATCGACACCGAACGGCTTGGCGCCGCCGCCCATGCGCATGCCGGCCGCACGCAATTCGAAATCGGGATTGACCCGCACCGCCACGCGCGCCGGCCAGCCGGTTTCATCCGACAGACGCGCCAGCGTGTCGATCTCGCGCCCGGATTCGGCATTGAGCAGCACGCCGGCCGCCAGCGCCTGGCGCAGCGCATCTTCGCTCTTTCCCGGCCCGGCGAAGCTGATGCGCGACGGCGCCACGCCGGCATCGAGCGCGATCCGCAATTCGCCCGCCGACGCGACGTCCATGCCATCCACCCGCGACGCCATGAAGCAGGCCAGCGCCGGCATCGGGTTCGCCTTCATCGCGTAATGCAGCTGCACGCCGGGCGGCAACAGCCCGCGCAGCTCGCCCAGGCGGCGCTCGACGACGCTGCGATCGTAGGCATAGAACGGCGTGCTGCCGGCCATTGCAGCCAGCCGCGACACCGGGATGCCATTGACCAGCAATTCGCCACCGGCACTCGTGAATTGATCCATCGGCGCATGCCGCGGTGTTTGCGTCGTCGTCATGAGTACTCTCCGGTCGTCCCGCCAAGGCGTTCGCGCAGCGCGGCGGCGATGGCCGGCCGATCAAGCTTGCCGTTCGGATTGCGCGGCAGCGCGCCGCCGAAATCCACGAAATGCGCGGGCACCTGATAGGCCGGCAGGACCTGCCTGCAGCCGGTCCGCAGCGTGTCGGCATCGAACGCGCAGCCGGATGGCACGCAGCAGGCGAGCGCAATCACCTGGCCCAGCTCCGCGTGATCGACGCCGACGGCGACACATTCGGCCAGGGCGCCCGAGCCCAGAATCGCGTCCTCGACCTCGACCGGGCTCACCCGGTAGCCGGACGTCTTGATCATGTCGTCACGCCGGCCGACGAAATACAGGAAGCCGTCGTCGTCGGCCCGCACGGTATCGCCGGAAAACACGACGATCTCCTCCCGCACGAGTCCCTCCGGACGCACGCCTGCCGCAGCCGGCAACGGGCGGAAGCGCTCGGCGGTGCGCGCGGCGTCGTTCCAGTAGCCCTGCGCCACCAGCGGCCCGCGCTGCACCAGTTCGCCCGGCTCGCCCGGTGGGCAGCGGCTGCCGTCGGCGCGCAGCACCAGCACCTCGGTGCCGGGAATGGCACGGCCGATCGAGTCGGGCCGGCGCGCCACCTCGTCCGGCGGCAGCACCGTTGCGCGGAAGGCCTCGGTCAGTCCGTACATCAGGAAGGGCTGCGCTGACGGCACGCGCCGGCGCAACGCATCCAGCGTGACGCGCGGCATGCGTCCGCCGGTACTGGCGAAGTAGCGCAGATGGCGATCGATGTCACCGGGCCAGTCCAGGCGGGCAATCTGCATGTAGAGCGGCGGCACCGCGGTCAGTCCGGTCACCCGTTCGGCCGCCATGGCCTTCACGACGTCGCGCGCGAGCAGATAGTTGAGCAGCACCACGCGGGCGCCCACGCAGAAAGCCGTGGTCAGTTGCGAAAAGCCGGCATCGAAGGACAGCGGCAAGGCCGCGAGCAGCGTGTCGTCCGCGTGATTGCCCAGATAGGACACGACGCTGCGCGCGCCGGCGACCATGTTGGCGTGCGACAGCACCACGCCCTTGGGCAGGCCGGTGCTGCCCGACGTGTAGAGAATGGCCGCGATGTCGGCGTCGATGAGTCGGTGCGGCGCGGTGGCCGGCGCGGCCAGCAGCTGCGGCCACGCGATGGTGCCGTCGCCCTCTTCGACATCATCGACGAGAACGATGTGCCGCAGCGCCGCGCAATCGGCCCGCACATCACCCAGCACCGGCAAGCGCTGCCGCGACGTCAGCAACAGCCGCGCGCCGGCGTCCCGCAGGATGTGGCGGACCTGGATCGCCTTGAGCAGCGGATTGACCGGCACGAACACGGCGCCCGCCGCCGCGCAGCCAAAGCTCGCAACAACCGTTTCGAAGCGCTGTTCGAGGTAGATGGCGACACGATCGCCACGGCCGACGCCCAGCGCGAGCAATCCGTTGGCGAACGCGCGCACGTTGTCCGCCAGTTCGCCATAGCGCAGGTCGGCCCCGCCGGCACGCAGGGCAACCGCGTCCGGCCGGATTCCGGCGGCATGTTCAATCAGGTGGTGCAGCAGGGTCGGCGACGAGGAAACCGTCATGGCAGGCGGGGAAGCGGGGCGCGGGACACGCAAAATCTATAGCGAAAAGCGCAAAACCTATACTATCCCGCCCCCGGGACGCGAAAATTTTTTCGATCCGTTCGCCGCAGACGGCCTATTTGGAGGGAGAGCAGAGTGGACACGCGGCACATCTTGCGCGAACTGCTGCGCGAGGAACTGAACCTCGGCGCGCGCGCCGACGGATTCGCGGACGACACACCCCTGCTCGGGGCGGTGCCGGAACTCGATTCCATGGCAGTCGTCGCCGTCATCACGGCGATGGAAGAGCGTTTCGGCGTGACGCTCGACGACGCCGACATCGACGGCAGCACCTTTGCCACCTTCGGCTCGCTGCACGGTTTCATCCGCGAACACCTCGCAACCTGACGCAGCCCCCCGTCTACCAGGCGGCCGCGAACAGCGCCGCACCCGTCAGAGCCAGCAGCAGCGCGGCCAGCTTGCGCCGCCGGCCCGGCCGGTCCATCCGGTGCAGCAGTGCGCGCAGCCGGCTGGCCGGGCGCCGGTCCAGCAGCTCGCCGCCCGCGCAATACTGCCGCGCCAGCTCCGCCACCGTGACGAAACGCAGCGCGGGCCGGGCCGCCAGCGCTGCCGCCAGCAACTCGTCCATCGCCTGCAGGCTGGCCGCATGCTGCGCCGACGCGCCGACGAAATTGGCTCGATGCGTCTCCAGCAGTGCCGGTCGACGCTGCGACCACTTGGCGTCCAGCGCCGCCAGTCCACGCGGTGCGCGGTGACCGCGCACCGGTTCGAAATAGTCGTCCCGCACCATCGCGACCAGCCCGGACGCACTGCGCTGCCCGTTGCGGTAATCGATGCCGGTATCCACCGGCAGGCCGTCGGCACCGCGCATTTCGTAGCGCTCGCCCGGCGTGACGAGAAAACGCACGCCTTCGGCCGCCCAGGCGCGCTCCACGGTTTCGTTCCAGACGAAGGTCGGCGGCACGACAACCTCGGGGGTCGCACCGAAACACTGGCGGAACAACGCCACCTCCTGCGCGACGCGATCGCGGATGTCCGCCTCGCTCAACGCGACCGAAGGCAACACCGACGCATCGGTCCAGCGACTCTGCAACGGCGACGGCAGCGCCTCGGTTTCGGCAAACGGCGCAGTGGCCAGCCAGTCGCGCAGCGCAGGATCATTCGCCGAAGCACGCAGCAGCGCGTCCGGATGGTAGTGCTCCATGCCGTGCAGCTGCAGGTCGAACACGCCGTCGGCCACGCCCGCGCGCATCGCCTCGACGACCGGCGCCATGCGCGCATCGGCCACCGTCACACGGGCCGCATGCAGTGCCTCGTGCGGCGTCGCGCCGGCCCCCGGCCCGGCCAGGATGACACCCAGCGTCATCACCGGATGGCGTCCCGCCGTGTCGCGATGCCGGCGCAGCACGGCCGCGATGTCGTGCAGCGCGGCTGCCTGCCCGGGCGCGCCATAGCCCCAGTCGTCGCCCTCGAACACCATTACCGGATGACGCAGGCAGGGCTCCGCCCAGGCCGCCGCAAGCTCGCGCCGCAGCGACCACAGCGCAAGGGCCCACAACAACAGGACTGCCAGCACACCGTACATCGTCACCTCCTCAGGGTGCGCACTTTGGCACAGTCGCCGCCGGCAGCGCCGCGGCAGCCGGACACCTTCCGTGACTGATGGCACTTCCGGGGCCGACAACTGCGCCCGCCCCCCTACCCGGGAGCGCGCCGCGCCGGGATAATCGCCGCTTCCGGCTCGCCGCGCACCGGCCTGCCCGGCCCCGCCTGCGGGCCGCCCGCCACCCGTCTCCGAGCCAGCCTCCACCGACACCTCCATGCCCAACGATTCGCGCCGGACCCGGACCGTCATCGCGGCATGCCTGCTGTACACCGCACTCATCGTCTGGGGCAGCCTCTACCCCTTCACGGACTGGCGCCAGCACGTCGATACGCTGCACTTCCTGACGACGTGGAACGTGCGCGCGCTGTCCGCGCCCGACCTCGTCGTCAACGCGCTGATCTACATACCGCTCGGCGTCGGCATCCGTCTCGTCACGCGTCGCTGGCCGGTCGCCCTGTCAGTGGTGCTGGCCACCGCATTCGCCGGCGCACTGAGCTTCAGCATCGAAGCCACGCAGGCCCATCTGCCGCAACGCGTGTCCTCGCTCGCCGATTTCGTGCTGAACACCGCGGGCGGTCTGGTCGGAGCGAGCTTCGCCGGCCTGCTGACGCCGCGCCGTCGGCTGGTCGCGCGGCTGATCGCGTGGCGCCGCCGCACCTTCCAGCCCACCGTCGAGGCCGATCTGGCACTGGCGGCGCTGGGCGCCTGGGCGCTGGCCCAGCTCACCCCCTTCATTCCGTCGCTCGACCCGGGCACGCTGCGCAGCGGCCTCGCGCCGCTGGCCACCGTCCTGCGCGACTTCTCCGCATTCGATCCGGCACGCATGGCCGGCAGCGCGCTGGAAATGCTCGCGCTGACGCTGCTGGCGCGCGACGCACGCCAGCGCAACGTGTCGATCACGCGCGGCATGTGGCTGTTCGCCTTCGCCGTGCTGCTGCTCAAGGTGCCCGTCATCAGCCGCCAGCTGTCGGCCGAGGCGCTGCTCGGCGTCGCCACGGGCCTGTCGCTCGGTCTGGGCCTGCCGCGGCGGCTCAAGCCCTGGCGTCCGGCGCTCGCCACGCTGGCCATCACGCTGGCGCTCGTCATCAGCGAAATGGCACCGCAGCCGGGTGCGTTGCGCGCACTGAACTGGACCCCCTTCGTCGCCCACATGAACAATCCGATGCTGGGCGTCGGCGTGTTGATCGACAGCGTATGGCCCTACCTGATACTCGCGACGGCCATGCTCGGCCTGGCCCGGTCCGGGCGCCTCGCGGCGGTCGTCATCGTGCTCGTCTGCGGCGGCCTGTCGTTCACCCTGGAATGGCTGCAGCAGTACATACCGGGACGCACCGCCGACATCACGACCGCGCTGGTCGCCTTCGCCACGGCGCTGCTGGTGGTACGCCACGCCGCCCACGCGCGTCCGGCCGGAGAGCCGGTGCGCATGCGCCACGGCCCCGGTCTGGCCGGCGTGCTGGTGACGGCCGTCCTGCTGTGCAGCGCCACCGCCGTCTGGTCGCTGGCGCGCAATCCGGCGCCAACGGTGGTCGCGTCGTCGCGCGGCAAGCCCGCGTTGCCGGAGCCGGACGAGCTGCTGCTGCCCGCCATGCCGGGTTTCCGGCACGCGCATCCGCGCCTGCCCTATCCGTCCGCGTCGGACATCTTCCGCCTGCAGACGGAAAACCCCGACTACATCCGGCAACTGGTGCAGCGCGCCCAGGGCGGCAAGGGCGATCTGGGCGCCGCCATCGTCGCGGCCGTGCTGGCGCCGGAGTCGCAGGACGTGCGCGTCATCGTCGAGCGGGTGATCCGGCTCAAGCCGACCTGGCGCGGCCACGCGCAGACGAAGCCGATCGCGCAGACCTACGACTGGCTCCACTCGCGCGTCCCGCCCGACCTGATGCCCCGCCTCAAGGACAAGGTGATCGAAGCCTGCAACCACCAGATCGGCGTCATCCGCAAGGAGGCGCTGTCGCCCTACAACGTCTATCTGTACAACGCGCCCTTCCAGGCGTTGATGGCGTGCGCGCTCGCGATCCATGACGACGATCCGCGCGCGCGTCCGGTCATGGCCTTCACCTACGACTACTGGATCAACCGCGTACTGCCGGTGTGGCGGCAGATCGGCGGACGCAACGGCGGCTGGCACGAGGGCAAGGAATACGTCGGCATCGGCATCGGCCAGGCCATCTACCAGCTGCCCGCGATGTGGCGCTCGGCCACCGGCGAAGACCTGTTCCGGACCGAGCCGGCGCTGCGCGGCTTTCTCGACTTCCTCGTCTACCGCAACCTGCCGGACGACACGGCGGTGCACTGGGGCGACGGCCGCTTCGCGCAGCGCAAGGTCGACGACGCGGCCGCGCTGGCGCTGGAATACCGCCACAGCGCGGCCTACACGCTGGCCAGCCGGCGCGACGCGAAACCGGCGCCGACGTCGTGGCCCTGGGGCCCGCTGGGCGACGCCACGCTGTACGACCCGCAGGCCGTGCGCGCGCTGCCGCTGACCTTCGTCACGGACGGCATCGGTCAGGTGTTCGCGCGCAGCAGCTGGGACGCCGACGCCACGCATCTGAGCTTCAAGGCCGGCGACAACTACTGGTCGCACAGCCACCTGGACCAGGGCGCGTTCACGCTGTTCAAGGGCGCGCCGCTGGCGATCGACAGCGGCTGCTACTGCGGCTATGGCACCGACCACCATCTGAACTACGACTACCAGACCATCGCCCACAACACGCTGACCGTCACCGACCCGGCCGACACGCTGCCGATGCCGGCCCGCCAGGGCAAGCATCCTCGCGTCGTCGCCAACGATGGCGGCCAGCGCCGCGTCGGCTCCGGCTGGGATCTGCACGCGGCGCCGCTGGACATCGACGACTGGCGGCGCAAATACGACGACTTCCATACCGGACGCCTGGTGCGCGTGGCCGAACAGGACGGCCTGCTGATCGCGCTGACCGACATCACCGCCGCCTATACCAGTGCGCAGACCGGCGCCCGCAGCTTCCACCACCGCACGCGGCGCGTGGAAAAGGCCTGGCGCATCTTCGTCTATGACCGCGTGGCGGACGTGCTCGTCGTACAGGACACCGTCGAGGCGACGCGCGCCGGTTTCGTCAAACGCTGGCTGCTGCACAGCGCGCTGCAGCCGCAGGTCAGCGGCCGGCGCTTCGTACTGGAGCGCGCGGCCACCGCAGCCGTCACCGGGCAGCCCCGCCTGGAAGGCGAGGTGCTGTTTCCGCGCGATGCACGCGTGCTGCCGATAGGCGGCCCCGGCTTCGAGTTCTTCGTAGACGGGCGCAACTACGACGAGGACGGCGACATCGCCGCCAACATCGCTCGCGGCCCGGCGGATCTCGACCCCGGCGCCTGGCGGCTCGAAGTCACGCCCGCCGTCCCTGCGAAGGAAGACCGCTTCCTCGTCGTGCTGCGCCCCGGTCTCGGCGCGCTGCCCGCCATGACCGTGACGCCGGTGGACGACGGCGACGCGATCGGCGCCGACATTTCGCTGCCGGGCCGCGCGCTCAGCCTGCGCTATCCGCACGACCGCCTCGGCGTCGTCGCCACGCTGACCGTGCCCGGCGCCCCGCCGCGCGTGCTCACGATCGAGGGCGAGGGCTCGCAGGCGCCGGCCGCCGGATGGATCGATCAACTTCGCGCATGGATGTCCCGATGAAGCATGGATGGAGCGCCGCCTTCGGGCCGGCTGCATGGATTGCGCTGGCACTTCTGGCCAGTTTTGAATTCGCGCTGCACAGCGATGCGGTGATCGAGCGCTACCGCGCGGTGTTCGCCGTCGGCCGCGCCGCCGACAAGATCGCCCATGTCGAGCGCACGCGCCCGGCACTGCTGCTGCTCGGCAACAGCCGCGCCGACAACGGCATCGTGCCGGATGCCGTGCTCGCGGCCGCGGGCCGCCCCGACGGCGTCGCCGCCTTCAATCTCGGCATGCCGGGCGCCAACGCACTGGTGCTGCACGGCGTCACCGAACGGCTGCTGGCCGACGGCGCGGCGGTACCTTCGGATGTATTCGTCACGCTGGACGAAACGCTGTTCCAGCACGAGGATTCGCTCGGCTACTACGGCTTCTTCGCCGACCGTGGCGAGCTGTGGCGCAGCGGCTTTCACGCCGAACTGTTCGGCTCGCTGCTGCGCACCTGGTACTACAGCGGCAACCTGCGCCAGCTGCGCGAACCGGACAAGCTGCTGCGCTTCGCTCAGGCCAGCGTCGGCGACGTGGAGCCGCTCGGCGGCGGTGCGGCGCAGACGCTGGGCTACCGCGCCGGCTTCAAGGGCCGCTTCCAGACGCGCGAACAACTGATGGCGCAGGAAGCCGGCACGCGCGCGCCGCCCGACCCGCGCATGGCGGAGGCCATGCTCGCACTGGTCGAGCGCCTGCACCGCGCCGGCGCGCGCGTGCATCTGGTCGCCACGCCGCTGTACGGACGTGCGTCCGCCTTCGGGCCGGACGCGCAACCGGGTCCCTACGCCGACATGATGCCGGCACTGGCCGCCCGCGGCGGCCGCTGGCTGGCGGTACCGCTGCCGGAGCTCGACGCGGACAAGTTCGCCGACCCCGGACACCTGAACGACACCGGCGCCCGCCTGTACAGCGCGGCACTCGGCCGGGCATGGGCGCAGGAGCGCACGCAATGATATTCAGCCAGCCCGTCTTCTTCGTCTTCCTCGCGGCGCTGCTCGCCGTCTATGGACTGTGCCGCAACCAGAACGAGCGCGCGGTCACGCTGCTCGTCGGCAGCCTCGTGTTCTACGCCTCGTGGAAACCCGCCTACCTCATCCTGCTCGTGCTGTCGGTCAGCCTGAACTATCTGTTCTACAGCGCGCTCGCACGCTCGCGCAGCAAGCCGGTGCTGGTCGTGGCACTGGTGCTCAACCTGGTGCTGCTCGGATCGATCAAATACCTCGGCATGCTGATCGACACCGCCATCGCAATCGCCACATTCGCCGGCCGGAGCGACACCGGACTGGACAGCGGCTGGACGCACTGGGCGCTGCCGCTGGGCATCAGCTTCTACACCTTCCACATGCTGTCGGTGATGATCGACGTCTATCGCGGAGAATGGACGACGCGCATCTCCTTCCGCGCCTGGTGGCTGTACATCAGCTTCTTTCCGCACATGGTCGCCGGCCCCATCCTGCGTGCCTCCGAACTGGTCGAGCAGTTGCAGCAGCTGGGCCCGCTGCAGGCGCGCGACATCAAGCTGGGCGCGCTCATCTTCATGGGCGGCCTGATCAAGAAGGTGCTGTTCGCCGACAACTTCTCCGGGCTGGCCGACACGCTGTTCGCGGACCCGACGCGGCTGGACGGTGCGACGGCCTGGCTGGCCGTCACCGCCTTCTCTCTGCAGATCTACTTCGATTTCTCCGGCTACAGCGAAATGGCGATCGGGCTGGCGCGCGTGTTCGGCGTGACGCTGCCGCGCAATTTCCGCTATCCCTACCTGAGCCGCAGCCCGCAGGAATTCTGGCAGCGCTGGCACATCACGCTGTCGCGCTGGCTGCGCGACTACCTCTACGTGTCGCTCGGCGGCAACCGGGGCGGACGCGGGCGCACGCTTGCCAACCTCATGATCACCATGGTGCTCGGCGGGCTGTGGCACGGCGCGGCATGGACCTTCGTCATATGGGGCTTCCTGCACGGCAGCTGGCTGGTGGCGCATCGCGCGCTGCGGCCCTGGCTGCCGCGTCCGCAGGCGAAGCTGGCGCAAGCGGCCTACGCGCTGCTCGCCTGGGCCTGCAGCATGACCATCGTCTGGGTCACCTGGGTGTTCTTCCGCGCCGCGACGGCCCAGGGCGCGATCGACATCTGCCTGCGCATGGCCGGCCTGTCGGGCAGCGCTGCCCACCCGCCTGAAGTGCGCAGCTATGTCTGGCTGCTGACCGGACTGACCTGCGCACTGGTGCTCCTCGAAGCGCGGATCGTCGACTTTGCCGCAGGCCGCCTGCAATTCTGGGCCGGCGTCAATCCGCTCGCGCGCGGCGCCGTATATGCTACGGCCATCCTCCTGCTCGTCATGTTCGGCGGCAGCACGCAACGCTTCATCTACTTTGATTTCTAGCGCCGTGAACGACGTCACGCACTATCCGGATTCGCCGCGCGCGGAGATGCAGCGCTTCATCCCCGCGGACGCGCAACGCGTGCTCGACGTCGGCTGCCACACCGGCGCGTTCGGCCATGCGCTCAAGCAGGCGCGCCGGATCGAGGTGTGGGGCGTGGAGCCCGCCCGGGAACCGGCGGCCGTCGCGGCAACGCGGCTCGACCACGTGCTGGCCGAAGAACTCGGCGCGGACAGCCCGCTGCCCGAACGGCACTTCGATGCCATCGTGTTCAACGACGTGCTCGAACACATGACCTCCCCGTGGGACATGCTCGAACTGGCGCAGCGCTGGCTCGCGCCGCACGGCGTCGTCGTCATTTCACTGCCCAACCTGCTGCACGTCGACAACCTCGAACACATGCTGTTCGAGCGTGATTTCCGTTACGAGGGGCGCGGCGTGCGCGACCGCACGCATCTGCGCTTCTTCACCCGCAAGAGCGCCCTGCGCATGATCGAGTCCTGCGGCTACACGGTGAGCGAGTGCTGCGGCATCAACGAATCCTGGTGGTCGCCGTCGCTCGCGCGCCGCGCGGCATTCCGGCTGTTCGCGCGCTGGCTGGACGAATTCAAGCCGCAGCAATTCGCCTTCGTTGCCCGCCTCGACTGAACGCCACCATGGATCAGCCGCTCGTCAGCGTCATCATCCCGGTCTACAGCAACGCCCGCTTTCTGGGTGCGGCAATAGACAGTGCGCTGGCGCAGACCCATCCGGCCATCGAGGTCATCGCGGTCGATGACGGATCGATCGACGGCTGTGCCGACGTACTGGCGGGCTACGGCGAGCGCATCCGTTGCCTGCGCCAGCCCAACGGCGGCCCGTCGATCGCGCGCCGGCGCGGCGCCGAAGCGGCTCGCGGCGAATATCTGGCGCTGCTGGATGCCGACGACGTGTGGGACACGCACAAGATCGCGCGCCAGATCGACCTGATGCAGCGCATCCCCGAAGCGGTCGCCACCTACTGCGACCACCGCCGCATCGACGCCGACGGCCGGGTCATCGCCGCCAGCGGTGCCTGCTACGGGCTGCGCGGCAGCGGCCGCATCTTCGACGCGCTGCTGCGCGGCAACTTCATCCTGACCGCATCCGTCATGCTGATGCGTCGCGACGCCTACGTACGGGCCGGCGGCTTCACCGACGACCGCGTGTTCTGGGGCGACGACTTCAGCCTGTCGCTGCGCCTGTCCACCTGCGGCGCCATCCTCTACCAGGCGGAAACGCTGGTGAGCTACCGCCAGCACGGCGCCAATACCTCGGGCAGCAAGTACGAACAGTCGCGCGGCGACGCGCACGCCTTCGACGTGCTGGTACGCCATCTGCGGGCGAACGGCGACAGCACCTTGCTGCCCGCTGCCCGGCAGGCGCGCCGGCGCGCCTACATCGCCGCCGCCTGGCACTGCCGCAAGCGCGGCGAATACCGGCGCGCGCTGCGCTACCGCCTCCAGGCATGACGGCTGCCCGCGCACCGCTGTTCTCGGTCATCGTGCCGACGCGAAACCGGCCCGGACTGCTGTCCGAAGCGCTCGCCTCCGTCCGCGACCAGACGCTTGCCGACTGGGAGCTCATCGTCGTCGACGACGGTTCGACCCCGCCGGTGGCGGAAGCCGCGCTGCGCAACCTGCTGGGGGCACGCGTCACGCTGCTGCGCCACGCGACCTCGCGCGGCGTCGCTGCGGCGCGCAACAGCGGCTACGCACGGGCGCGCGGCCAGTATGTGGCGCAGCTGGACGACGACGACCTGCTGGCGCCCGATGCGCTCGCGCGGATCGCGCACCTCGCGGGCACCGAAACGCCGCCTGACGTGGTGTTCATCGGCGTGCACGCCTTCGGCAGCGAGGCCGCGGACGTGAACGCGCGCCAGCAGGACACGCTCGCACGAACGCTGACGCGTGCCGGCGGGCGCGACCGCGAGGACTGTCTGCACTTCGGGGAGGATCTGTTCGGCGCGCTGCTGCACGGCGTGCCCGCGGCGTTCCAGCACGCGGCCTTCCGGCGCGAACTGCTGCAGCGGATGACTCCGATGCGCAGCGACCACTGGCCGGAATCCGCCTGGGCCATCGAGGCGGCCGCGCGCGCGCTGCGCTGCGTGCTGATTCCTGCGCCGCTGTACCGCTGGCGCAGGGACGGCCAGAGCTACTTCTCGCTGGCCAGCATGGCGCAACGCGCGATGGACGACAACGTCGCGATGAAGCACGACCTGCTGACGACGCTTGGTCCGCTGCTGCCCGGCCCGCGCCGGCGGGCACTGCAGCATGCCTATGGCGAGGCGCTGTTCGACCGCTGCCACGGCCGTGTGATGCAGGGCCTGCGGGCGGACTGGCGCGACGTCCTCGCCTCGGCGCTGATCCGTCCGGGTTTCCGGCACATCCGGCTGCTGGCGCGCATGGCCGGCACCGGCCATCACGGCGACACCGCCTGACGCGCGGGGCGCCCCTACTTCTGGCCCTTGGCCTTCATGTCGGCGATGCGCAGCGTGATCTTCTTGCTGTCACCGGCTTCGGCCAGCGCCTTTTCCAGCACCTTCATCGCGTCGCCGTACTGGCCTTTCTGGTGATACATGTCACTCAGGGCGACCCAGGCGTCGACCGACTTCGGATTCAGCTTCAGCGCCGCCTGGAAGCTCTTGCGCGCCTGCTCGTACTGGCGCGTGAGCACGTAGCCGCGGCCCAGGTTGGTCAGCGCCTCCGGGCGCATGTAGAAATCACGCTCGGTGTGCTCGATGATGTAGTTGAAGTTGCCGATGACCGCCTGCGCCAGGCTGGTCCGGCGACCGGCGTCCTGCAGGTTGGCGTAGGCAAGGTTGAGCGCCTTCAGGCCGAAGCAGAAGTGGTGCATGTGCAGGAAGTTCTTGGGTCCGAACTGCTTCTCCCAGTACGCCTCGAGCTCCGGCGGCTCGCGCAGGATGCGGGCGCGGCAGTAGGTCGGATACAGCGCGAAGTCCTCGTCGGACCAGTTCGTCACCTCGTTCGAACGCGCCTCGACCGGGGCCGGCGCCACCGCCAGCACCGTCAGTGCCGCAGCCGAAACCGCGAGCGCATGGCGCGAAATGCGTGTGAATGACAGCATGTACAACCTTCCTTTAATGCGTGTGCGACACGACAGTGCCCGAGTACACCATGGACCGCCGGGGCGGTACAGCCAAGCAGCTAACGCTTGACGGCACACTTGTCGTGACAGGCTCGGCATGACGCCGCGGCCCGGGAATGAGAGACTGCGGCCCCGTGCAGACGCCCGGCACCTGCTTGGCGGGCGCCGCGCAAGCCCGACCAGCCCCCACATTCCGCCCCGTCCATGAGTGCTGAAAACAGTTTCAGGCGCAGCGTCAGCTGGCTATTCCTCGGCAACACCAGCACTCAGATACTGACCTTTGCCTTCGGCATCGTGCTGGCGCGGCTGCTGGCGCCCGCCGAATTCGGCATGCTGGTCACCATACAGGTGTTCACCGGACTGGCCGGCTTCGTGTCCGGCGGCGGCATGGGCCAGGCGCTCGTGCGCGCGAAGGACGCGACCCGGCACGACTACGATGTGGTGTTCACGCTGCAGATCATGATCGGACTGCTCATCTACGGCGTGTTCTTCCTCGCCGCGCCGTGGTTCGCGCACTGGTACGACACACCGCTGTACGAATCGCTGCTGCGCGTGTCGGCGCTGACCTTCGTCACGCGTCCGCTGGTCAACGTGCCCAACAGCATCCTGCATCGCGACATGCGCTTCAAGGCACAGACGGTCGCGCGCGTGGCGACGCTCATGGTGTCCAGCGGCGTGAGCATCGCGCTGGCCTGGGCCGGCTGGAGCGTATGGAGCCTGATACTGGGCGGGCTGGCCGGCTCCATCACGAACGCGACCATGCTGTCACTGCTCGCGCGCTGGCGCCCGGGCCTGAGCTTCGAATTCAAGCGCGGACGCGAACTGGCCCGCTACGGTTTCCTCGTGTCGATCAACGACATCGTCGTCTACGCGCGCAATCAGGTCGCCAACCTGATACTCGGACGCACGCTGGGCATGAGCGCGGTCGGCCTGTTCAACAAGTCGGACAGTCTGGTGCGCATGCCGGCCACCTTCATCACCGGCTCGGTCTATCAGGTGCTGTTCCGGGCGCTGGCGCGCGAACAGCATGACGACGCACGTTCGCGCCAGATGTTCCTGCAGGGCATCCGGCTGGTCGCGGTCTATGCCACTCCCTGCTACGTGATGCTGTACTGGCTGGCCACGCCGATGATCCACCTGCTGTACGGCGAGCGCTGGATCGAGGCCGCCGCGCCGCTGTCGCTGCTCGCCGTCGCCTGCCCGATGCTGATGATCGCCAACCTGTCCGGTGCGGTGCTGGCCGCGCGCAACTGGCTCGGCCGCGAACTGCGCGTGCAGATCATCCTGCTCGCGCTGACCGCCGGCGCGACCTTCGCCGGCCTGCAGTACGGCCTGTCCGGCATCGCCATCGCGCTGATCGCGGTCGCCTTCTACAATGCGCTGCACATGTACTGGCTCGCATCGCGCTGCCTCGGCACCGGCTGGGGCGACCTGGTGCGCGCGCTCGCGCCCGCCGCCCTGCTCAACACCCTGCTCTGCCTGCTGGTGTTCGCGCTGGACGCGACGCTGGGCCGGCACTACACGCAGTCCGACCTGCTGCACCTGCTGGTCGTCGGCGGCACGGGCGGCCTGGCCTACGCACTGATGTTCCTGCTGCTGCCGATTCCGGCGCTCGCGGGCGAACGCAACAAATGGATCGCGAAACTGACATTCAATCGCTACGGGAACCCGAAATGAGCGGTCTGGCGAACGTCGTCGCGACCGGCTGCCTGGCGGGGCCGGCGTGACCGATCCGCTGTCCCTGCTGCTGCACCGCCAGGCCGGCGCCCACGGCCCGGTCATGCTGATGTATCACTCCGTCACACCCGGCGCGGCGCGCCCGGACTGGCCCTGGGCGGTGTCCACGAACGCCTTCCGCGCGCAGATGGACTTCCTGCACCGGCACGGCTGGTCCACGCCGACGATGGCCGAACTGCTGGCGGCACCGCACGAGTGGCCCGGCCGCAGCGCGGTCATCACCTTCGACGACGGCTACACCGACAACCTCGCCGCCTGCGAGCTGCTGCAGGCGCGCGGCATGCGCGCGAGCTGGTTCATCGTGACCGGCACGCTGGGCCAGGCGCCCGACTGGTCGTCACAAGGGCGTCCGGACGTGCGCCTGATGGACGCCGCCGCGCTGCGGCGCATGGCCGACGCCGGCATGGACATCGGCTCCCACACGGTCAGCCACCTGCGCATGCCGGCGCTGGACGACGCCACGCTGGCCAGCGAAACCCGTGATTCCCGGGCCCGGCTGGAAGACGTGCTGGGCCGTCCGGTCACCAGCTTCGCCTACCCCTACGGCGCGTGGGACGCGCGCTGCGCGGCCGCGGTGCGCGCCGCCGGCTACCGTGGCGCATGCACCACGCGCACCGGCTGGACGTTGCGCGACGGTGACCCCTTCGCGCTGCGCCGCCTCACCATCTACAACAGCGACAGCACGGCCAGCTTCGCCCGCAAGCTGGCCAGCGGCAGCAATGACGTCGCGTGGCCGGCCACCGCCCGCCGGCTGATGTCGATGGCGCGCGCACGCGTCGGCCTGTAGCGGATTCGCGACGCAACGACATGCTGTTCAATTCCTACGAATTCCTGCTGGCATTCCTGCCGCTCACCTTCTTCGGTTTCTTCGCGCTGGCGCGCCTCAGCCACGCGGTGGCCGCCGCCTGGCTGTGCCTCGCATCGCTCGTGTTCTACAGCTGGTGGCACCCGGTGCACGTGCTGCTGCTGCTCGGTTCGATCACGTTCAACTTCCTCGTCGGCTCCGCGATATCCACCGCGCACAACACCGGCCAGGCGCTCCATGCGCGCCGCCTGCTGTGGTTCGGCGTCGTCGCGGACCTCGCGCTGCTCGGCTACTTCAAGTACGCCAACTTCCTCGTCGACAGCGCCGCCATGGCGCTCGACGGCGGCTGGCACATCGCGCAGATCGCGCTGCCGCTGGGCATTTCCTTCTTCACTTTCACGCAGATCGCCTTCCTCGTCGACGCCTTCCGCGGCGAGGTGAAGGAGCGCAATCCGATCCACTACGGCCTGTTCGTCACCTGGTTTCCGCACCTGATCGCCGGGCCGGTGCTGCATCACAAGGAAATGATGCCGCAGTTCGCCGCGCCGGCGACCTACCGCTTCAGCCGCGAGAACGTCGCGGTCGGCGGCACGATGTTCATCATGGGTCTGTTCAAGAAAGTGGTGCTGGCCGACGGCGTGGCGGTATTCGTCGCGCCGGTGTTCGCCGGCGCGGACAGCGGCGTGCCCCCGGGCGTCATCGAGGCCTGGTGCGGCGCGCTGGCCTACACGCTGCAGCTCTACTTCGACTTCTCCGGCTATTCCGACATGGCGATCGGCCTGTCGCGCATGTTCGGCGTGCGCCTGCCGCTGAACTTCGACTCGCCGTACAAGGCCGCCAGCATCATCGACTTCTGGCGCCGCTGGCACATGACGCTGTCGCGCTTCCTGCGCGACTACCTGTACATCGCGCTCGGCGGCAACCGGCGCGGCCCGCTGCGCCGCTACATGAACCTGCTGGCCACCATGGTGCTGGGCGGCCTGTGGCACGGCGCCGGCTGGACCTTCGTCGCGTGGGGCACGCTGCACGGGCTCTACCTGTGCGTGAACAACGGCTGGCGCGCGCTGCGCGCGCACGTGACGGCCCGCCCGGCAGGCCACGCGGAGCGCCTCGCCGGTACGGCCGTCACCTTCCTCGCCGTCGTCGTCGCCTGGGTGTTCTTCCGCGCAGCCGATTTCGACGCCGCCTGGCGCATGCTGGACGCCATGCGCGGCCACGGCGCCGTGCTGGTGCCGACCAGCTGGCCCGGTGCCTGGCAGCTGACGGCGCTGCTGCAGAAGCTGGGCGTCGCCGCCGTGCAAGGCCCGCCGCCGAGCGCCTTCGACCCGGCCGGCCATGCGCCGTTCTGGATCGCCGGCCTGCTGGCGGCCGTGTGGTGCCTGCCCAATACACAACAGGTCATGGCGGCCTTCAGGCCCGCGCTGGAAACCGCACGCGCCGGCGCGCTCGCGTGGCGGCCATCGCGCGCGCACGCGATCTGCGCCGGTTGCGCGCTCGCGTTCGCACTGCTGCACCTGAACCGGGTCAGCGAGTTCCTGTACTTCCAGTTCTGAGCCGACGTCATGAGCGCACAGCCCCCCGTCGATCCATTCCGCAGCTACCTGCGCTGGTGCGCGCTGAGCGCGTTGCTGGTGTGCGCGGTCGCCTTCGCCATCAACGCGGTCGTCGATCCGCTGTGGCACCTCGCGGGTAATCTGGTCACCGGCGTGAACCCGCACTTCAACGAGCGCCAGTCCAAGATCAACCTGCTGCGCCGCCATGCCGGCGACTACGACTGCGTGATCTTCGGCAGTTCGCGCGGCACGCTGATGCCGGGCGAAGCCTTCGCGCCGCACCGCTGCTTCAACCTCGCGTTCGCCAGCGGCCAGATCGAGGAATTCAACGCCTACGCCGACTATCTGAAACACATCGGCGTGCATCCCAGCCTCGTGGTCGTCGGCGTGGACGGTTTCAACTTCATGCGCGAAGGGCGCGACACCCCGGTCATCCCGGACTTCGTTCGCGAAGGACGGGATCCGCCCGGCGCGCTGCGCGACTACCTGTCGATCGGCAGTCTGGAAATGTCCATGCAAAGCCTGTTCGAGCCGGGCACGCCGCGCCACTACGACCGTGATTTCAACTGCGTCATCCGCGCCGACGCGCCGCACTTCGACCCCGCGAACTTCCGCCGTGCCGAAGGCCTGCAGCGGCGCGACGCCGAGCGCCGCCGGCAGATTCCCTTTGTTGCGGACAACGCGCGCCTGTACGGCGAGCTGGCGGCCCGCTTTCCGCACGCTCGCGTCATCGCCTACGTGCCGCCGATCAGCGCCTGGCGGATCGACGACATGGCGCGCCGCGGCGTGCTCGACGGTTACACCGACGCGCTGTACGCCACCGCGCAGCACTTTGCGCGCATGATCGATTTTTCGGTGCCGGACGCCCGCACCGCACGCACCGACAATACCTATGACGGCTCGCACTACTCGCTGGACATCAACCGCGACATCGCGCGCCAGCTGCTCGACCCGGCCCCGCCGGCCTGGGGCGTCGACATGACGGGGCTGAGCCGTGACGTATACCTGAGCCGTTACCGGCAAGCGCTGCTAGCATTCCGCGACTCCCAGTTGCCCCGCGCCGCAGCGCCTGACCAGTGAGCCGACCGCCCTTCCCGAACCGTCCCGATGCCGTTGCGCATTGCGCCCCCCGCCGGCTGCGGAGTGTGCAGGCGTGACGCCGGTGATTTCCATCATCATGCCGTGCTACAACGGCGCGCGGCACCTGGCGCAGGGCGTCGCCAGCGTGCAGGCGCAGACGCGCACCGACTGGCAGCTCGTCATCGTCGACGACGGCTCGAGCGACGACTCCTGGGCCGTGATGCAGTCGCTCGCCGAAGCCGAGCCGCGCATCGTTCCGGTACGCCAGGACAACGCCGGTGCCGCCGCCGCACGCAACCACGGCCTCAAGGTCGCCAGCGGGCGGCTGATCGCCTTCCTCGACGCGGACGACACCTGGCACACGGATTTCCTCGCGCTCATGTCGAACGCGCTGGCCGGACGCGAAGACACGGCGCTGGCCTACTGCGGCTGGCAGAACGTCGGCCTCGGACGCGAAGGCAGCAAGCCCTTCGTGCCGCCGGAATACGAAGGCCCCGGCAAGACGGAAGCGCTGCTCGGCGGCTGCCGCTGGCCCATCCACGGCGCCATGCTCGGCGCCGCGGCGATCCGCCTGCACGGCGACTTCGACACCGCGCTCAGTTCCTGCATGGACTACGACCTGTGGCTGCGTCTGGGTTGCCGGCTGACGCTGGTGCGCGTGCCCGAAGTGCTCGCCTTCTACCATTTCCATGACGGCGAGCAGATCACCAAGAACCGCTCGCGCATCGCCTTCAACCACCTGCGCGCCCAGCGCAAGTTCCTGGCCGCCAACCCCGGCGTCGAAGAACAGCTGGGCACGGAAAAGGTACGCGCGCTGACCGACGGCGAACTGCTGCATCGCGCCTACACGAGCTACTGGAAGGGCGATCTGGCGACCGCACGGCCGTTGTTCCGCGCCGTCATGGCAAGCCGCTACGGCAGTGCGAAGGACTGGCTCTACATGCTGCCCGCGCTGCTGCCGCTGCCGCTGCACCGCCTGCTGCTGCGCATGCTACGGACGCGTTCCGCGCCCGATTCACCGAGATAGGCCGCACATGATCAGTTTTGCCTTCTGCACCTACAACCGGGCCGACCGCCTGGAAGCGCTGGTCGCGGCGATGCGCGCCCAGCAGGCCGACGCCGCATTCGAAATCCTGGTCATCAACAACAACAGCAGCGACGACACGCTCGCCGTGCTGGAGCGCCTCGCCGCACTGCCCGGCGTGCCGCTGCGCTACGTGACCGAATCGACCCAGGGCATCGTGCCGGCGCGCAACCGGGCGCTGGCCGAGGCGATGTCGAGCGACATCCTCATCTTCATGGACGACGACGAGCTGCCGCACCCCGGTCTGGTCGCCGCCGCGCACCACGCCATCGCAATCGAGGGCGCGCAGTGCGCCGGCGGGCGGGTCGAGGTGAGCTTCGCGCCGGGCCAGCGGCCGCGCTGGCTGGAGGACAACCTGCTGGGCTTCCTGGCCGAGGTGAATCACGGCCCGGACGCGTTCTGGATCACCGACGACACGAAGCCGATCTGGACCGCCAACGTCGCCTACGACATGCGCATTTTCCGGGACGATCCGGCGCTGCGCTTCGACAAGCGCTTCGACCGCATCGGCAACGTGATCGGCGGCGGCTCCGACGCCATCATGTTCCGCGCGCTGCTGGAGCGGAAACTGCGCATCCGCTACCGGCCGGACATGGCGGTGGACCACTTCGTCGAAACCTGGCGCCTCAAGCGCAGCTACTTCCTGCGCCTGCACTATCGCGGCGGCCTGCGCTTCGGCGAACACCGCATGGCGCGCTCGCCGCGCGAAGTGCTGGGCATGCCGCCCTTCCTGATCCGCCAGCTGCTGTCGCAGGGCGCGCAATGGCTGGCCATGTGGGCAAGCGGCAAGCCGGGCGCGCTGCGCCAGGGCATGAACGCGGCCCACACCTTCGGCGCGCTGCGCGGCTACCGGCGGCGCGGCCGTCCGGCGGCCATCGCCGGCACGTCGGCCTGAGCCGGCCGGACACCGTGCTGACGTGAGAGCGCCGACCGAACGCACCGCAACGCAGACGCTGGTCGTGCTCATCTGCACGCACAACCGGCGTGCACTGCTGGAGAAGGCGCTCGCCTCGCTCGACGCCGCGCACCGCCCGACCGCCTGGCGCGTGTGCGTGCGCGTCATGGCGAACGCCTGCACCGACGACACGCTGGACTGGCTCGCCGGCCGCGACAACGGCCTGCCGTTGAGCTTCGACCACGAACCGCGTCCCGGCAAATCGCACGCGCTCAACCGTGCGCTGGACGGTCTGCACGCGGACGCGGTGGCCTTCGTCGACGACGACCACCGGGTCGACCCCGGCTATCTGCAGGCGGTGTGCGCCGCGTTCGACCGAGACCGCGCGGCCGACCTGCTGTGCGGGCGCATCCTGCCCGACTGGGATGGCAGCGAACCGGCCTGGGTACATGACGCGGGCCGCTACCGCGTCTATCCGCTGCCGGTACCGCGTTTCGAACTCGGCGACGACGGTGGCCCTGTCACGCCGGGGCGCGCCGTGCCGGGGGGCGGCAACCTGGCGGTGCGCGGCCCGTGGCTCGCGCGCGTCGGCGGGTTTTCGGTCGAACTCGGCCCGCAAGGCCACAATCTCGGTGGCGCGGAGGACATCGACTGGGTGCTGCGCGCGCTGGCACTCGGCGCGCAGCTTCATTACGCGCCGGACATGGTGCAATTCCATTACGTGGACGGCGCCCGCCTGAAGACCGGCTACGTCGTGCGCAAGGCGTTCGCGCGCTCGTCGTCGACCGCGCGCGTCGAAGGCACGCGCCCGGCGCCCTACATGCTGCGCAAGACGCTGGGCTACTTCGGCTCGGTGCTGGCGTCCTGGTCGGCGGCACGGCGCCGGCACTATCTGGTGCGGCTGGCCGCATCGCTCGGCGAGCTGCACGGCGCGCTGAAGAACCGCTGACGAGGACATCCGCCGTACCGCCATGTCTATGCTGAACAAACTGCACAAGCTGGGCGATCCCGACATCGTCGCCAAGAACCTGGTCGAGCTGAAGCGCCAGGCGCGCGGTGCCTGGTGGAACCTCACCCGTCCGCACGTCGCGCCGCCCGTATTCCTCATCGGCTGCTCGCGCTCGGGCACGACGGTCACCTTCGAAACCATCGGCGCATCGCCGCAACTGCTCAATCTGGGCTTCGAAATCCCGCAGTTCTGGAACAGCCTGCACGGTCCGCTGAACAACGGCTGGCACTCGGAAGCCGCCGGCGCGCAGGACGCCAAACCGGCGCACCGCGACGCCGCGCTGCGCTTCTTCTACCAGCGCCTCGGGCGCGGGCGCGTGCTCGACAAGACCTGCATCAACGTGATGCGCGTGGCCTATCTGCACGCGCTGTTCCCGGACGCGAAGTTCGTATTCATCCAGCGCGACGGCCGCGACAACATCAGTTCGATGATCGACGGCTGGCGGCTCGGCCGCACCGACGGCGATTTCCACCTGTCGCAGTTCCTCGGCGACTTCCCCGAGCCGGTGGCGATCAACGGCGGCGAATACACCGACTGGGCGTTCTTCCTCGCGCCCGGCTGGCAGAACTACAACCGCGCGCCGATCGAGGAGGTGTGCGCCTTCCAGTGGATCAGCGCCAACGAGCTGGCGCTCGACGCCGCCGCCGCACTGCCGCCCGGGCGCTGGATACACCTGCGCTACGAAGACCTGTTCGAGCGGCCGGTCGACATGTTCCGCGACGTCTATGCACGGCTCGACCTCGACTTCACGCCGGACATCGAACAGCGCTGCCGCACGCTGGACCAGCGCCCGACCAGCATCGTCAAGGGCCGGCCGGCCAAGGCGAAGTGGAAGCAGCAGAACCCGGAACTGATCGAACGCATCCTCGATCGCATCGCGCCGATGCAGGCGCGACTCGGCTACGACACCGGCGCATGAGCACGCCGCGCGTCAGCATCGTCATGCCGGCGTACAACTGCGCCTGGTGCATCGACCGCGCCATCGATTCGGTCATGGCGCAAACCTTCACCGATTTCGAACTGATCGTCGTCGACGACGGCAGCAGCGACGACACGCCGGCGCTGCTGGCCGCGCGCGGCGACGCCATCCGCGTCATCCGCCAGGCCAATGCCGGCATGTCGGCGGCGCGCAACACCGGCATCGCGGCAGCACGCGGCGACTGCATCGCCTTTCTCGACAGCGACGACTGGTGGCGCCCGGCAAAGCTCGCGCAGCAAGTGGCGCTGCTGGACGCCGAACCGGACATCGGCTTCTGCTCGTCGGCCACCGAGCTGCAGTCACCCGACGGCGACGTCGTCGGCACGTGGGGCTGCCCGGCGCAGGCCGACGATCTGGTCGCCCGCATGCTCGGCGGTCATTCCGCAGTGGCCGGCGGCGCCTCGTCCGTCATGGTGCGGCGCGAACTGCTCGCGCGTGCCGGCGTGTTCGACGCCCGCCTGCGCGGCGCCGAGGACACCGACCAGTGGGTGCGCCTCGCGGCCGCCGCGCGCTACGCCTGCCTGCCCGACGCGCAGGTTGTCGTCACCCGCAACCCGGGCAGCGTGAGCCGCAACCGTGAGGCGATGCGCCGCGGCGCGCTCGACTGTCTGGACAAGAACCGCGCGCTGCTGCCGGCCGACCGGCGCGGCGCTTACTGGCGCGCCTGCCGGGCCAGCGTGCTGGCCGACTACGCGAAATGGCGCTACCGCGACGGTGATCGCGCCGCCGCGCTGCGCGATCTGGCGCAGGCCTTCGCGCTCGCGCCGCTGGCGCGCGGCCGCCTGCTCGCGTCGCTGGCGCTCGCCATGCTGACCGGCCGCGCGGTCTGAACGCCGGCATGCCCGCCGCGCTGTCAGTCGTCATCCCGGCGCACAACGCCGCGCGCTGGATTGCCGAAGCGGTCGCCAGCGTGCAGGCACAGGCGCTGCAACCCGCGCCGGATGTCGTCGTCGTCGCCAACCACTGCAGCGACGACACGGCCACGATCGCCGCCGCCGCCGGCGCACGCGTCATCGACAGCCCGGCCCCCGGCCCGGCCGCCGCCCGCAACGCCGGCGTCGCCGCAACGACCACGCCGCATGTCGCCTTCCTCGACGCCGACGACCTGTGGCCACCCGCCAGTTGCGCCGCGCGGCTCGCGCTGCTGGACGCCACGCCCGACGCGGCCATGGTGTTCGGCGACTGCCTGCAGTTCGACGATGACGATGACGGCGGCGGCCGGCGCATGCACGCGCGCAGCCTGTTCGCCGCCGGCGGACTCGACGCCGCGTTCTTCGGCGACCCGGTGCGCGTCATCGACCCGCTCGAGCGGCTGCTCGACGCCGACTTCGTCACCACCGGTGCCGTCATCATGCGGCGCAGCGCCTTCGACGCGCTCGGCGGTTTCGACCCGACCTTGCCGCTGGTGGAAGACCTCGACCTGTGGCTGCGCACCGCCGCGCGCTACCCGGTGCTGTGGCACGGCGCGACGGCACTGCTGCGGCGGCGCCACGGCAGCAATCTGTCGCGCGACGCCGCCGCCATGCAGCGCGCCTACATCGACGTGCTGGCGCGGCTCGCCGCGCTGCCCGAGGCGCAGCCGCTGCGCGCGCGCATCCGCCGGCTGCAGCGGCGCGAGCATCGCGCGCTGGCACGCACCGCACTCGCCGCCGGGCGGCCGCTGCAGGCACTCGCGCACGGCTGGCGCGGATGCACGCCATGACCGTCTCCGCGCGGGCCGCGCACTACGGCTGTTTCGACCCGCACCGCGGCGCGCCCGGCGCACTCACGCTGACCGACGGCTGGACGCCGCTTTCCAGTGCACGCGGCACCACCGCCATCGCCGGCATCTTCTACGGACAAGACAGCCTGTCGGGCGACGCACTGCTGCAAGGCCGCGCCATCGATGCGGACGGGCGCTATGCGCTCGCCGCCTGCGACGACGCCGGGCGGGAATTGCGGCTGGCGCGCGACCCGGCCGGTTCGGTCGCGCTGTACTGGCATCGCGACAGCGCCGGCCGCGTGCACTTCGCGACCACGCTGCACGCGCTGCTCGCCCGCCTGCCGGCGGCGCCCGCACTGTCGCGTGACGGCCTGCATGAATACCTGCGCTTTCTCGACATCGCCGCGCCCAACACAGTGTTCGACGGCGTGTACGCGCTGCAAGCCGGCCAGGCGATGGCGTTCGGCGCCCGTGGCTCACACGCGCCGGCATCCGTCCTTGCCGCACCGGCGGTGCCCGCCGACTACGCCGCCGCGTGTACCGAACTGGAAGCACGCCTGCGCGACGCCATCGCGCGCCGGCTCGCCGGCAGCCGCGCCAGCGCCTGCTTCCTCAGCGGCGGCGTCGACTCGGCATTGCTGTGCGCACTGGCCCGCGCCGACGGACACCGCATCGACGCATGGACGGTCGGCTTTGACGCCGCCGAACTCGACGAATCACCGACCGCCGCCCGGATTGCGCAGCATCTCGGCGTTCCGCACCACGTGCTGCGTGTCGATGCCGACGCACTGGAAACCGCATTCGGGCGCGCCCACGCCCAGGCCGAACAGCCGTACTGCGACCCTGCCGGCGCACCGACCCGGCTCGCGTTCGAAGCGTGCGCGGCGCACGCCGACCGCGTGCTCGACGGCACGGGAGCCGAAGCCCTTCCGGGCGAGATGCCGGCGCGCTGGCGCCGCATCGCGCATGACTGGATCGCGCCGCTGCCGGCCGGCCTGCGCCGCGCCGCGACGCAGACCTTGCGTGCCCTGCCCGGGCTCGACGGCTATGCCCGCATGACCGCCTTCGCCACGGCGCAGGATCTGTTCATCCGCTGGCAGGGTTTCAGCGCCGAAGACATCCAACGGCTGACCGGCCACGTGCCCGACTTCTCCGGCACGCACTTCTATCGCTGCTTCGACGCGCTGCGCGGCGCCTCGCCGCTGCGCCGCCAGGCCGTGCTGCAAGGGCTTGCGCTGCCCGACGACAGGCTGCAGCAGGCGGCGCTCGCCACCGGCCTGCGCGTCGAGCATCCGTTCGCCGCACCGGACGTGAGCGCGCTGATGCAGGCGCTGCCCGAACCCTGGTGTCATCGCCCCGACCGTCCCAAACGTGTGCTGCGCGACCTGCTCGCCCGGCATGTGCCGGAAGCCGTCTGGGCATCGCCGAAGCGCGGTTTCAACATCGACCTGCCGGGCCTGCTGCGCGGCCACGACCACCGTTTGCTGCGGCGCTACCTGTGTGACGCGGTGGCACTCGCCCGCCTGCCGCTCGACCCGGACGAGGTGGTGCGCTGGCGCGACCGCTTCATGGCCGGCGACGACGGCGCAACGCATCGCGTGTGGGCGTTGCTCAATCTGTCCGCCTGGCTGGAAAGCCGTGGCAATGCGGCATCTGTCCTCGCCGCGCAGCCCCGGCCTCGGCTACAGTAGCCGCCATTCCAGCTTCCGCACGCCGACCGGCCCGCATGAGCCAGCACAGCGCATCGAGCATCCGCCAGATACAGTCCCCCGCAGCCGTGCCGGCGTCGACGCCGCGTGCGCTGCGCATCCTGATGTATTCGACCTATTTCCCGCCCGAGTTCAGCGGCGCCGCGCAGCAGGCGCTGATGCTGGCGCGCCGGCTGCGCCGCCTCGGCCACCACGTCGAATTCGTCACCGTGCGCTGGCGCGACCTGCCGCAGCACGACGTCGTGGAAGGCTTTCCGGTGACGCGGCTGTATGCCGGGCGTCGCCGCAAGCACCGAGAACTGCGGCTGTGGGCCAACCTGTGCGCCTATGTGTGGCGGCGCCGGCGCGACTTCGACGTGCTGCACAGCCACGGCGCCTATTACACGAACGCCATCGTCGGCCCGCTGGCCCGCGTCGCCGGACTCAAGTCCATCGTCAAGGCCAGCCTGGCAAGCGACGACCTGCACAACGTCGGACGCACGCTGTCGGGCCGGCTGCATCTGTCGCTGCTGCGCCAGGTCGACGCCTGCGTCGCCATCAGCCACGATCTGGTGCGCGAATTCGGCGACTGCGGCGTCGCCGCAGAACGCATCCACTACCTGCCCAACGGCGTCGACACCGACCTGTTCCATCCGGTCGACGCCGCGAGCCGAAGCGCACTGCGCGCGCGGCTCGGCCTGCCCGCCGACCGCCCGGTGGCGCTCTACGTTGGCGTCATGGACGGGCGCAAGAACATCGAATGGCTGGCGCGCCAGTGGGTCGCCCGCGATGGATTCGGCATGGACGCGCAGCTGCTGGCCATCGGTCCGCAAAGCCGGGAGGATCCGGACGGCGAGCTGATCGGACGCCTGCGGGCGTTGCAGCATGAAGCTCCCCGCCGGTTCGCGCTGCATGCACACAGCGCGGAGATCGAAAACTACCTGCGCGCCGCCGACCTGCTGGTGCTGCCGTCGCATCGCGAAGGACTGCCGAACGTCGTGCTCGAGGCGATGGCGAGCGGCCTGCCCTGCGTCGCGGCCGATGTCAGCGGCACGCGCGATCTGGTACGCAACGGCCATACCGGCTACACCTATGTGCCGGACGACGCGGAGTCGCTGGCCGGCGCGGTGACGCGCGCGCTGGCGCCGGACGCGCGCGCGCTCGGCGACAACGGCCGGCGGATGGCGGAACAGACGTTTTCACTGGAAGCAATTGCCCGGGAGTACAGCGCGCTCTACGGCAGCCTGCTGGAAACACAACAATGACGACGCACCGTCGCGCGCGACGCGCAGCGGGTGTCCGCTAAGGAAAGGCACAACGATGAACAAGATATGCGGCTGGCTTGATGGCGCACGACCCGCGGCACCGCGGGTGGAGGACGTGGCGTCCGGGCTGGCGCTGATGGCGCAGCGCCTAGGCGGCCTGTCCGGTTCGACCGTGCAGACCCGCCTCGGCGCGGGCGCCGCGGTGGCGGTGCGTGCCACGCCCGGCGCCACCGAAGTCTGCAAGGACGGCGCCTTGCTGCTGGCGCTGGCCGGCGAGCCCGAGTGGTCCGACGACGCACTGCGCACGCGCGCCGCGCACACCGGCATGGCGCAGTCGGTGCTGCACGCCTGGCGCGAACGCGGCCCCGCCATGCTGGGCGCGCTGCAGGGATTGTTCTCGCTCGCCCTGCTCGACGGCGACAAGGGCGAGGCACTGCTCGCGATCGACCGCGCCGGCACGCAGGAGCTGTGCTACGCGCTGCGCGGCACGACGCTGGTGTTCGCCGCCAACGCCGACGCCGTCACGGCGCACCCGGCCGTGCGCCCGGACGTTGATCCGCAGGCCATCTACGACTACCTGTACAGCCACATGGTGCCGGCGCCGGCCACCATCTACCGCGACGTGTTCAAGCTGCTGCCCGCGCAGTACGTGCATGTGCGCGACGGCACCGCGCGCAGCGGTTTCTACTGGGCCATGCCCTACGTCGACAACGGCCCGGACGACTACGCGCGCTACGCCGCCGAGTTCCGGGAACTGCTGGACGATTCGGTGCGCAACGCCACCACCTCGCAGCAGGTCGGCGCCTTCCTGAGCGGCGGCACCGACAGTTCCACCGTGGCCGGCGTGATGGCGAAGCTGTCGGGCCACGGTCCGGACACCTATTCGATCGGCTTCGACGCCGACGGCTTCGACGAGATGGAATTCGCGCGCATCGCGGCCAGCCACTTCGGCTGCCGCCCGCACGAGTACTACGTCACTCCGGCCGACGTCGCACAGGCCATACCGAAGATCGCCGCCGCCTATGACGAGCCTTTCGGCAATGCGTCGGCGGTGCCGACCTACTTCTGCGCGCGCATGGCGCGCGCAGACGGACGCACGCTGATACTCGCCGGCGACGGCGGCGACGAAATCTTTGGCGGCAACGTGCGCTATGCGGATCAGGCGGTATTCGAACGCTACGGCGCGTTGCCCTCTCCGTTGCGCGGCGTGCTCGGCGGCGTGTTCGGGCACCTGCCTGACGCGCTGGCCGTCGGCGTGCTGCGGCGCGCGCGCAACTACGTGCAGCGCGCGCGCATCCCGCTGCCCGACCGCATGGAAGTGTTCAACCACGTCGAGCGCGAAGGTGCGGACCGCATCCTGCCCGCAGGCCTGCTGCGCACCATCAACCCGGACCGCCCGTGCGCATTCGCGCGCGAGGTGTATGGCCGCACGGATTCGCAGGCGATGGTCAATCGCATGATGCATCTCGACCTCAAGCAGACACTGGCCGACAGCGACCTGCGCAAGGTGTCCCGCATGTGCGAACTGGCCGACATCGACGTGCATTACCCGCTGCTCGACACCCGGCTCATGGAGTTTTCGGCCCGCCTGCCGGCCGACTACAAGGTGCGCAACGGCCAGTTGCGCTGGTTCTTCAAGGACGCGCTGAAGGACTTCCTGCCGCAGGCCACGATCACCAAGTCCAAGCACGGCTTCGGCCTGCCCTTCGGCCTGTGGATGCAGCAGGACCCGCAGCTTGGCCGCGTCGCCGAACAGTCGCTGGACGCACTGGCGCAGCGCGGCGTCGTGCAGCCGGCTTTCGTGCAGCATCTGCTGGCGCGCCACCGCAGCGAGCACGCGTCTTACTACGGCGTGATGATCTGGGTGCTGATGATGCTGGAGCAGTGGCTCCAGGCGCACCCGCACGCCCGACTGGACACCTGACGCCATGAACGCAAACAGCAAGCCCGATGGCCGCTACCTGGTCATCACCGAACTGTTCCAGCCGACCAAGGGCGGTACCGCCGTCTGGTTCGACGAGGTGTATCGCCGCATGGGCGGCGCCGGCACGCACATCCTGACGGCCGACGTCGCGGGAGCCGCCGAACACGACCGCGACAGCCCGAACACCATCCACCGGCTCGGTCTGAAGCGCTATTCATGGATGCGACCGGAATCGCTGCCGGTGTACGCGGAGTTCTTCTTCAAGACGCTGTCCGTGGGCTGGCGCAATCCGGTGACGCAGATCCACGCCGGACGCGTGTTGCCGGAAGGCCTGGTCGCGGTGCGCGCCGGCAAGCTGCTGCGCCTGCCTGTCGTCATCTACGCGCACGGCGAGGAAATCACGACCTGGCGCCATCCACGCCGCGTGAAAGCCATGACCGAAGCCTACTGCGCGGCGCAGCTGGTCATCGCCAACAGCGACTTCACGCGCGGCCTGCTGCTCGACATGGGCGTGCGCCCGGAGCGCGTCGTCATCATCAATCCGGGTGTCGACACCGAACGCTTCCGCCCCGGCCTGGACGGTTCGGCGCTGCGCGCCTCCCTCGGCCTGTCACCGCAGGCGAAGCTGGTGCTGTCGGTCGGCCGGCTGTCGCGGCGCAAGGGCTTCGACTACGTGATGCAGGCGCTGCCCGAACTGGTGCGGCGCGGACTGGACGTGCATCACGCCGTCATCGGCAAGGGCGAAGATCTGGACTATCTGACGCAGATACGCGCCGCATCGCCGATGCCGGAGCGCATCCATCTGCTGGGCGGCGTCAGCGCCGACGACCTGCCGCTGTGGTATGCGGCAAGCGACCTGTTCGCGATGCCCAACCGCGACATCGGTGCCGACACCGAAGGCTTCGGCATGGTCTATATCGAGGCGGCCGCCTGCGGCCGCGCATCGCTTGCCGGGCAGGCCGGCGGCACCGGTTCCGCCGTGCTCGACGGTGACACCGGGCTGCGTTGCGACGGCAATTCCGCGCAGGCAGTCACCGATGCGCTGTTCCGGCTGCTCGACCCGGTATCCGGTGTCGCCGGCGACTGCGCGCGCCGCGCCGAAGCCCGCGCACACCGGGACTTCGCCTGGTCGGCCGTCGCCCGGCGCACGCTGGAAGTGTGCGACACGCTGCGCCGCTGACGGCGCAGCGCTCCCCCGTCACCGATCCTCTCCGGGCGGACCTGCAATGGGAATCTGCTTCCTGTCATACACCGTCAGCGACGGGAATCTGTCGGAAATCCTGGCAGATCCCGCGCTGGTCTGGCGCGTCGTCGAGCCGGATGACGACACCGCGTACCTGCATGAAGCCGGTATCGGCCGGCCACAGTCGCTGCTGTCGAAACTCTTCGGCAAGCCGCGACCCGTGCCGCCCGTGCGCACGCTTGCGTTCAGCGAACATGAACTGCGGGTGCTGGATCTCGACAAGTCGTGGGACGGGTTGCGCGCCTGCCTGAAGGCCTGCGCCCCGCAGGCACCGGATTTCTTCGAAGGAGAAGGCCCGGTCGGAACCGTGGACATCGGTTACGGCCCCGGTCTCTACATCCGCAGCGACCACCTTGCCCGCATTGCCGGATCACTCCTCGCCGTCAGCGAGGCGCAGCTGCTCGACGCCTTGCGGACGACGGATTTCACCGGCACCTATCTCGGAGATCTGTGGGCACGCAGCGACGACGACTGCCGCGACTACCTCCTCCACAACTTCCGCGACCTTCAGGCCTTCCTGCGCCATGCGGCCAGGCATTCGCTCGGCGCCGTACTGCGGTTTACCTGACCGTCCCCGGGGGCGGTCAGGTCCCGCCCTTCATTTGCGGATACCCACCTTGCTCAGCAAGTCCTTCAGCGGCACGCGTCCGCCCGCAAAGAATCCGGCCGGCCGGGCCTTCGCCCACTCCTCGTCCGGCTGCCCGGCGAGACGCCGCTTGACCAGCCATGTCGAGGCCACGACCGCGACGATGATGGTGTAGTAGTAGTCGAAATACGCCAGACCCAGAAACAGGCCGGCCGTGGCGTACGCGATGAGGCTCACCTGCAGCATGCGCATCATGTCGGCCACCCACGCAATGTCCGCCATGTGGCGCGCGCGACGCGCGGTCCACCCCGCACTCAGCCAGGTCGACACGCCGAGCAGCACGAAGAGCGTCAGGCCGATGAAGCCATGCTCGCCGAGCACCTCGAAGATGACGCTGTGCACGTCGCGCACATTGGTCGGGTCCGGCGCATACATCGCGAACGTTGCCTTGTGCCAGCACTCGAAACCGCCGCCCAGCAGGCGGTCGTTGGCGAGGTTCCAGCTGGTCCACCAGGCGTTCACGCGCCCCTGGGCGGACTTGTCCTCCTCGTGCGTCTCGATCGTGCCCATGCGGTCATACCAGGATTGCGGCATGAAATTGGCGATGGCGAAGCCGGTCACGCCGAACATGATGGCCGTCATGATCTTGTTGCGGCTGTTGATCCACACGAAGACCGCCATCGCTCCCATGCCGAGCAACGCGCCGCGCGACTGCGTGCCGATGGCGGCGAACGCGGTCAGCACGACCCACAGCGTCATGAAGCCCTTGAGCAGCGGGTTGGCCACGCGCGAGCGCATGAAGTAGAGCAGCGGCACCGTCATCGCGAGCGCCAGCCCGATCTCGTTGTTGCCGCCGATGAAGGTGCCGGGCGGCCCCTGCACGCGGAACACGCCGCCGCGCAGGATGGTGAAAATGCCGCCCTTGAAGCCATAGAACCCGATCGATGCGCCGGCCACCCAGACCAGCGCCTCGATGCGGTCGAAACTGCGCATGACCATGAGTGCAACGAAGATCATCAGCTGGATCTTCAGCACCTTGTCCAGCTGCACCTGCGCCAGCGGCGGATACATCGCGAATATCGTCGTGATGCACATCAGGATGACGAACATCAGCAGCAGCACGGACTCGCGCGTCCAGATGACCTTCTTGATCTCCTTCGAGAACAGCAGCGCCACCAGCGTCGTGAGCGCCACGATCATCGCGAACGGGAAGCTCAGCGAAAAGCCGTAGGCCAGCCGGTGCGGATTCATCAGGCCCAGCCACGTGTAGACGAGGATGCCGACCCACGGCCAGCGCAGGATGAAGGGCAGGCAGCTGAATACGGCGATGGTGACGGCGATGTCACGCATGGGGCTTCGCTCCGTTCATGGCGTGACCCGGCTGACGACGTAGCGGAACTTGCCCGAGCCCTCGGCCGGGATCACGGCGACGTGCTCGACGACGATGTCGACGTCACGCCCCAGGCGCGCACGCATGCCTTCGCGGATGTGCGCGTCGCCGTCGGCCGGATAGGCGGCCTCGCAGACGACGCGCACGCGGGTCAGGCCGATGCTCTCCTGCTCGATGCGGAAGGCCGCCACGCCGGGCATGTCGCGCACGATGTAGACCAGCGCGAGGCCGTGCATCACGGTGCCGTCGGCGGCGACGATGAAGTCGGTGCTGCGTCCCTGCACCTCGCGCAGCACCGGCAGCGTGCGGCCGCAGGCGCACGGCGTGTCGTCCGGCGCGGCCAGCACGCCGATGTCGCCGGTGCGGTAGCGCACGAAGGGATAGTCGCGCGTGGCCAGATGCGTGACGACGATCTCGCCCGATTCGCCGGGCGGCAGCACGCGACCGTCGCGGTCGACGATCTCGATCACGATGTCCTCGGCCGTGATGTGCAGCGAGCCGGACGGGCACTGGTGCGCGATGAAACCGGCGTCGCGGCCGCCGTAGCCGTTGGCCACCGGCGCACCGAACACCTCCTCGATCAGCGCGCGCTGGTGGTCGTACAGGCGCTCCGACGTGACGAATACGACCTTGACGCCGATGTCGTCCAGCCGGCGTCCGGTGCGGCGCGCGAATGCCGCGATGTGGGCGAACGCGGACGGATAGCCGAACAGCATGCGCGGCGAAGCGCGGCGCATGTGCTCGATGAAGGCGGCCACCTTCGCGTCCGACATTTCGAACGCCGGCAGCAGGCTGGTGCGCATCAGCGCGTCGCGCAGCTGGCGCACCCGGTCCTGCGTGCCCAGTTCGATCGGGCTGCCCCACAGCACCACCTCCGGGTCGCCGATATCGACGCCCCACCAGCGCGTGGCGCGCCACTTGGCCGCGACGTCACGGCTCACCCGCTCCAGGCCGATGTAGAAGATGAGCGGCACGCCGCTGGAGCCGCCGGTATTGAAGCGCGCCAGGCCGCGTGCGTCGTCCGCGCGCAGCGCGTCGCTGTGCGCGCGTATGGCCGGCTTGTCGAGGAAGGGCAGTTGCTGCAGGTCGTCGATCGCGGTGACTGCGGCCGGATCGAATCCGGTGCGCGCGAACAGTTCCCGGTAGTAGGGCACGTGCGCGCCGGCGTGCATGAGCAACGCGCGCAGGCGCGCCACCCGCAACTGCTCCAGCCGCTCGCGCGGCCACCACTGCGACGCTTCCAGCGCACGCCGATCGGCGACCGTGGTGTGCTTCTTCAGCTTCTCCTGCAGCGGGAAGATGAATCGTGAAACGAGGAGGGTGCGAAGGTCAGCCATGCGCGTCACGCACTCCGGCAAAGCGCTGCATCAGGCCGGCGCACAGCTGCGCAACGTCGTCCGATACCGGCGGCGGCGTCTTCTTGCTGATCGAGCTGGCGAACACCTTGCGTGTGATGAAGGGCGAGAACGGCAGGCCGAGAAAGTCGAACACGCGTTCGCACTCGTTGGCCGGATCCGTCACCAGCGCCTCGTAGGACAGCAGCCGGATGCGCGCGTCGCGCTCCAGCGCCATCTCGAAGAACAGCCGGTTGCGGAAGTACCAGATCAGCGCCGCGGCGCTCGCTTCGTTCATGTCGGGGTGCCACAGTTCGCGCACGATGCGCTTCGTGTCGTCCGACATGCCGCCGGCGAACCACTCGCTGCCCGCCTTGCCCTTCGCCACGCGCTCGACCTGCTGCGAGAAGCGTCCGAAGGACACCAGCGCGGAATTCACCGCGTCGCGATATTCGCGCACGATCCACAGCCCTTTCGACGGCTGGAATTCATCCATCAGCGCCGGCAGGCGTTCGAGTTCGCACAGGCACTTGATGACGAAATGCGGCGCACGCGAACGCTCGACCAGCCCGCGGATGACCGCCGGTTCGCGCATCAGGTAGTTGTCAAAGGCGCGCGGATCGCGCTCGTGATAGACGTCGGTCAGCGTGCTGCGCTCGATCAGGTCCATCAGCATGTTGGTGCCGGAGCGCTGCATGCCGGCAACGAACACGTGCCGGCGCGGCTGCGCCGCGCGCGGCAGGCGGTGGGCCAGCCATTTCCGGGCCAGCAGTGCGCGGTAGGCGATCTGTTCGCCCGCATGCTTCAGCGGTGACACTTCAGCCAACTCGACTCACTCCTTCTGTCATGCCGGTGGCTTCGCCCCGGCACAGTCGGCGGAAGGCGGCGACCAGCGTCGCCACCCGTCCGTCCCATTCGTTGTCGCGCGCATAAGCGAGAATGGCGTCGCCGTCCCAGTCGCGCGCCAGTGCATCGGCAAGCGCCGCCTGCAGCGCGGGCGCGTCGCCGAACGGCACGACGGCGCCCAGTTCATCACGACACACGACCTCGCGGTTGCCGCCGACGTCCGTGGTCACCACCGGCAGGCGGCAGGCCATCGCTTCAAGAAACACATTGGCCCAGCCTTCGTTGCGCGTCGCCAGCACGAACACATCGGCCGCGGACAGCGGTTGCTTGAGCGCTTCCGGCGGCATGGTGCCGAGAAAGCGCACGCAATCCTGCAGGCCGAGCGCCGCCACCTGCTGCTCTAGGCGCGCGCGCCAGTCGCCTTCGGCGCTGGCGCCGCCGACGACGAGCAATACCAGTCCGGGAAACTGCGCGCGCAGCGCCGGCAACAATTCGATGACGCGGTGAAAGCCCTTGCGCTCGGTCAGGCCGCCGACACTCACCAGCACCTTCGCATCGTCGGCAAGCGACAGCGCACGGCGTGCATCGGCGCGATCGACCGGGTGGAACTTGCCGGTATCGACGCCATTGCCGACGACCTGCAGCCTGGCGCGATCGACGCCGAGGCCGGCCGCGATTTCCAGCAGCGAGGCGGACACCGAAAACACGCGGTCGGCGCGCTGCAGCGCGGCGCGCAGGCGCGGCATCAGGCCCGGCGTGCGGGCGTGCCGCGTTTCGGTGCCGCGCAGCGTGACGGTGAAGGGACACTTCAGCCAGCGCGCGAGCAGGCTGGCTGCGTAGCCGTCCGGGTAGCCGAAATGCGCGTCCAGCACGTCGAGCTGGCCGGCGCGCTTCAGGCGCGCCAGCGCCGGGTAGGCGCCGAGCGCGAGCAGCACGCCGTCGAACCGCTTGAACAGGCCGGGGACCGACAGGAAGCGCGGATGCAGCACCGTGATGCCGTGCTGCGTTTCCACCGCCGGCACGTCCGGCCGGAAATGCGGACGGATCAGCCGCAGCAGCGACTGCAGCGGAAACCAGGGCACGGGCGCAACCACGGTGAGCGGCAGCTCGCGCGCGACGCGGAACATGCGCTCGCGAATGAACAGGCCGGCCTGTGGCTGTGCGCCGTTCGGAAACAGCGTCGAAAAAACGACGACCTGCGGCGCGGCCTGCGTCATGCAGCGACCTTGCCGGTCAGCGCGCCGTAGACGTCACGGTAGCGCGCGACAGACGCGGTCCAGTTGCGCTCGCGTTCGACGAAGCGGCGGCCGGCAGCGCGCAGTGCGGGCCAGCGCTCCTGCATGTCGAGCAATTGCAGCACGCTGCGTGCGAGGTCATCGACATCGCCGGCACGGAACAGCATGCCGGTCTCGCCGTCGCGTATCAGTTCGCGGTGGCCGCCGACGTCGGAGGCGACCAGCAGGCGCCCCTGTGCCATCGCCTCCAGCGGCTTGAGCGGCGTCACCAGATCGGTCAGGCGCATCGAGTGGCGCGGATAGGCGAGCACATCGACCAGGTTGTAGTAGCGCTGCACGTCGGCATGCGGCACCCGGCCGGTGAACTTCACGCTGGCCTGCAGGCCGAGCTCCTGCACGAGCTGCCTGAGGTTGGCGTCCTGCGGGCCGCCGCCGGTCAGCAGCAGCGCGACGTCCGGCGCCTTCTGCAGGATGGACGGCAGCGCGCGCAGCAGCAGGTCCAGCCCTTCGTAGGCATAGAAGGAGCCGATGAAGCCGAGCACGCGCTTGCCGGCGAAGCCGAGTTCGGCGCGCAGCGCCTCGTCGCCGGCAACGCCGAACGCGAAGTTGTCGATATCGACCGCGTTCGGGATGACGGTGATCTTGCCGGGCGCGACACCGCGCCCCAGCAGGTCGGCGCGCAGGCCTTCGCAGATGGTCGTCACGGCGTCGACCTGATGCACGGCGCGGGTTTCCATCGCGCGCGTCGCGCGATAGCGCAGGCTGCCTTCGGTCGTCGTGCCGTGGTCGACAGCGGCGTCTTCCCAGAAGGCGCGGATTTCGTACACCACGGGAATGCCGAGTTCGCGCCCGACCTTCAGCGCCGGAAAGGCGTTGAGCACCGGCGAGTGCGCGTGCAGCACGTCCGGCTTCACCTTGCGCGCAACCTCCAGCAGTCGCTGCGACAGTGCGCGCATCTGCGCCCGCTCGCGCAGGACCGGCACGTTGTCGAAGGCGCCCGGCGACCAGGGCGTGCGGTGGAACACCAGGCCGTCGACCTCTTCCACCGCAGGGCCGGGTTCGGTGTGCTTCACGCTCGTCACGTGGTGCGTGTCCCAGCCCAGCTTGCGCTGTTCGCGCAGGATGGCGGCGGTGCGGAAGGTGTAGCCGCTGTGCAGCGGAATCGAGTGATCCAGTACGTGGAGGATGCGCATCGTCATCGGGCCCCTTCAGGCGGCAGCACGAACAAGCTGGCCTTCCTGATTGCGCAGGAAGGCGTCGAACATCAGCAGCGTCCACAGCGAGGCGCTGTAGTCGCGCATGCCGGATTGGTGCGCGTCGACCAGATGTTCGAGGTAGGTGCGGTTGAACCAGCCGGTGTCGGCCAGACGGCTGCCGAGCACGGCGTCGCGCACGCGCTGCCTGAGCGGGCCGCGGAACCAGCGTGACAGCGGCACGGAAAAGCCCATCTTCGGCCGGTACATGATGTCGTTCGGCAGATGCGGTTCGAGCGACTTCTTCAGCAGGTACTTGCCTTCCTGGCCGCGGATCTTCAGCGACGCCGGCAGCGTGGCCAGCCACTCGACCAGTTCGTGGTCCATCAGCGGCTCGCGCACTTCGAGCGAGTGCGCCATGCTGGCGCGGTCGACCTTGGTGTTGATGTCGCCGACCAGATAGGTGTTCAGGTCAAGGTACTGCACCAGCGACAGCGGCTCGTCCGACGTGTGGCGTGCCGCGTGGCGGCGGAACACCTCGACCGCGTTGTAGCCGCCGAGCGCGGATTTCATCTTCGGGCTGAACAGCTGCGCGCGCATCGGGTCGCGCAGGATGGATACCGAGTGGAAATAGGCCTCGACCGAGGTGCGCGCCAGCGATTCGAAGGTGCTCTTGGCGCGGAACACGCGCGGCGCCCAGTCGGCCTTCGGATAGATCTGGCCCAGCGCGCCGAACAGCGGCCGGCGCACGCCCAGCGGCAGGCGCGAACGCAGCCGCTCTTCCATCACGTGCATGCGGTAGCGGCGATAGCCGCCGAAGCTCTCGTCGCCGCCGTCACCGGAAAGCGCCACGGTGACGTGCTTGCGCGCGAGCTGGCACACGCGGTAGGTCGGCAGTGCGGAGCTGTCGGCATAGGGTTCGTCATACAGCCAGGCCAGCGTGTCGATGAGGTCGAAGTCGTCGGAGGCAACCATCTCGACGCGGTGATTGGTGCGGTAGCGGTCGGCCACCTGCTGCGCGAACTTCGATTCGTCGAACGCCGGATCGTCGAAGGCGATGGCACAGGTGTTGACCGGCGTATCGGAGGACTGCGCCATCATCGCGACCACGGCCGACGAATCGACGCCACCGGACAGGAAGGCGCCCAGCGGCACTTCGGAAATCATGCGCAGGCTGACCGATTCACGCAGCCGGCGGATCAGTTCCTCTTCGGCCTGCACTTCGTCGATTGCCTCGACTCGGCCGAAATCCACGTCCCAGTAGCGTCGCGGCGCCGGCGCGGCGACGCCGCGACGGATGCACAGGCTGTGCGCCGGTTCCAGCTTGAAGGCCTGGCGGTAGATGGTGCGCGGGTCGGCAACGTAGCCGAGCGCGAAATATTCTTCGACCGCCATCGGGTCGAGCTCCAGACCGAGGCCACCGTGCGCCATCAGCGCCTTCAGTTCGGAGCCGAAGATGAGCTGGCCGTCGGGCAGCAGCGCATAGAACAGCGGCTTCACGCCGAGCCGGTCGCGCGCGAGGAAAAGCGTGTCCTGATTGCGGTCGAACAGCGCGAACGCGAACATGCCGCGGAAGCGCTCGACGCAGGCTTCGCCCCACTGCTCCCAGGCGTGCACGATGACTTCGGTGTCGCTGCGCGTGCGGAAGGTGTGGCCGAGCGCGGTCAGTTCGGGGATCAGCGCCTGGAAGTTGTAGATCTCGCCGTTGAACACGACGATGACCGAACCGTCCTCGTTGGCCAGCGGCTGCTGGCCGCTCGCGACGTCGATGATGGACAGCCGGCGGTGACCGAGGCCAACCCCGGCTTCGATATGCAGATCGCCTTCGTCGGGACCGCGATGGTGCTGCGCTTCGTTCATGCGGTGAAGGATGTCGCGCCCTACATCGCGCCGGTTGCGCGTGTCAAAAATGCCAACGAAACCGCACATGCGGGAATGTCCTGTCAGAAGGTGGAGCCGTCCGGGCGGCTGCGCATGCCGGACAGGGCGAGGTAGGCGTCACGATACGCCGCGACCATGGCTTCAATGCTAAAGGACGACTCGATTTTCTGCCGTGATGCACTTCCGTGCGCGCCCAGCAGCACGGGATCTGCGGCGTATTCACCGATGGCGGCGGCCAGCGCGGCGACGTCACCGGGCGCGAACAGCCGGCCATTCACGCCCTGCTCGACCAGCTCCGGCGTGCCGCCGACACCGGTCGCCAGCACCGGCAGCCCGCAGGCCATCGCCTCGAGGATGGTGTTGGAGATGCCCTCGCCCAGCGACGGCAGCACGAACACGTCGAACGCCTGCATCAGTGCGGCGATGTCACTGCGCTCGCCGGGCAGCCAGGCCTGTGCCGACAGGCCGGCGTCGTCGATCTGCCGCTGGCAGGCGGCGCGCGTGCCGCCGTCGCCGACGATGACCAGGCGCAGGCGCTCGCCGCCCGGGCGACGACTCGCGTCGATGAAGGCGGACACCAGCGTCGGATAGTCCTTCACGCCGACCATGCGCCCGACGCTGCCGACCACGAAGCCGTCGCGCAGCGACGCCGGCAGCACGGCTCGCGCATCCGGCCCGGGCGGCCGGAAACGCTGTTTGTCGACGCCGTTGTAGATCTGCGTCACGCGCTGCGCGTCAACGCCTATCGCCTCGATCAGCCAGTTCTGCAGGTCGCGGCTCACCGTCAGGTAGCGATGGACGAAGGGGCGCGCCAGACGGCGCAGGCGGTTGTAGCGCGCATTGCTGCCGTCCAGGTCGAACACGTCGCGGCCGTGCTCGCCGTGTATGCGCACCGGCACACCGGCCAGCCAGCCGATCAGCACCGCCTCGATGGCGGACAGGTTGCGCGTATGCAGGATGTCGGGCCGCAGCGCACGCAGCATGCGCCAGAGCCGCACATAGTGAGCCGGGTCCTTGCCCGGCGCCTTCTTTACGTCGTGGAACACCGCGCGCCCGGGCGCGATGCGTTCGACGAAATGCGAATGCCCCTGCAGGCACACGACGTGGTGCTCGAAGTCGCCAGGCGGAAAATTGTTGAACAGGTTGACCATCCCGTTCTCCATGCCGCCGGTGCCGAAGTGATGCACGACATGGACGATGCGCGTCACGGCCTGACCGCCTGCGCAAGGTAGGGCTCGACCAGCGTGACGAAGTCGCGCAGGCGCGCCTGCGCCTCACGGCCATCACCGGTCTGCGCCGTGTAGAACACGACGCCGTAGCCGGCGTCGCGCCCGCTCAGCAGCAGGTCGCGCGCGAACAGCAGCTTGGCGCGTACGCTGCTCAGCACCGGTGTGTCGCCAACCACGTACCAGTCGTTGATCAGCAGGCGCAGCTTCGCCGAGCGCAGCTGCGTCTCGCGCACCGGATGCGGGCCCTGCTCCAGCACGCGCTCGCCGATGTTGGACCACACGTCGTGCTCCTGCTCGATCATGTAGTTGCGCGAATTGATCAGCTCGGCATCCTGGCGCTGGCGCCCGTACCAGGCCAGATGCACGACGACGACATCATCCCCGCGCCGGTACTGCACTGTGCGTTCGCCGTCCGGATTCTGGAAGTGGGGCCGCCAGTCGGTCAGCGGTGTCGCGTCGTCGATGACCCAGCCGTCACCCGGCGAAACCGGCAGCGCGAGCGCCGGAACGGGCGGCGCGGCGCGCGCGGCAAGACCGGCGGCCGACAGCAGCGGCAGCACCAGCAACAGCGCGCTGGCCAGACCGGAAGCGAGAACCCGCAGCCCCGACACCGGGCGCCGCGCGAACGCGCCGTCGGCCGGCACGATGTCTTCGGCCTCGCGCTCCTGCCAGAAGGAACCGATCCAGAACAGCAACAGCATGATGGCGCCGAAGAACACCCAGCCGTAGATGATGTGGTCCACGCCGGTGGCGATCTTCATGTCCGAGTAGTGCGCGAGCAGCACGATCATCAGCGCGCGGAAGCCGTTGGCGATCACCGGCACCACGAGCGAGGCGGCGATGAAGGCGGCACGGCGCCACAGCGAGCGGTAGCTCAGGTAGGCGAACAGCGTGCCCACGGTGACCGACGCGATGAGGTAGCGCAGGCCGCTGCAGGCCTCGACGACGGACCAGCTGCCGGACGGCAGTTCGAAGAAGGTCCCTTCGCGGAACACCGGAAAGCCCAGCAGCTGCAGCGCACCGACGGTGAAGTCGGCGGTGTAGTTCATCAGCGGCAGCATGAGCCCCTCGCCCATCGGCACGCAGAGGAAAAGGAAGGCCAGCGGGTAGGCGACGATCCAGGCGACGCGCCAGCCGAGCACGGCGATGGCGAGCGACGGGATCATCGCGACGAAACAGAGCTGGCGCACCACCTGCACGCCGGCCATGTCGGCCACCAGCCAGCCGGCCAGGCTGCCGGCCAGCGCAAGCAATCCCCACAGGCAGGGCTGCGGCGCAACGCGCGACAGCGTGGCGCGCTTGCGCCACACCAGCCAGATGAACAGCGGTGCGACGAGCAGCCCGTGGGCGAAGGTTTCGGAGCGCCACCAGATCTGCACCATCGACAGCGCGGTGTCCCAGTAGAGCGCGAACAGCATGCCCAGCAGCAGCAGGAACAGCGGCCCCAGACTGCGCCACGACGTCATGCCGGGGCGAAGGTCAGCTGCGGGAATGGAGGATGCCGGATTGAACATCGGGTGGATTTCCGTTGTTGAGCGAAGCCGGAACCGCGCCGCGCCGGGGCGCGTCGAGGCAGTCGTCCAGCGCGGCCAGCGCGCTGTCCCAGCGATAGACCTGTTCGATGCGGGTACGTGCCGCAATGCCGACCGCGCGCGCGCGCGCCGGGTCGAACAGTGCAAGCACCGCGGCGGCGAAGGACTGCGCGTCACCTGCGGTGATGAAGTCACGGCCGGCCTGGGCGTCGAGGCTGCCGGCGCAGGTGTCGGACACGACGACGGGCTGCGCCAGCGCCATCGCTTCGAGCACCTTGTTCTGGATGCCGCGTGCCACGCGCAGTGGCGCGACGGCGCAAGCCGCATGCGCCACCCACGGCCGCACGTCGTCGACACGGCCGGTGACGGTCACGTGGCCGAGGCGCTCCAGCTCGCGCACGGCCGGCGCCGGATTCATGCCGACCACGTAGAAGCGGGCCGCCGGTTCGACCGCCAGCACACGCGGCATCACCTCGGTCGCAAACCAGCTTGCGGCATCGATGTTGGGCCAGTAATCCATCGCGCCGGTAAACACCACGGCCCGCTCTCCGGCGCGATACGGCGATTCGCCGCCGTGCGCCGGACTGAAGAAATCGACATCCACGCCGTTGGGCACCGCCGTGACACGCCCCGATTGTTCCGGCGCCAGCGACTCGAACAGCGCCACCTCGGCCGGTGTCACCAGCAAGCTCATGTCGGACGCCGCGACAACGCGGGACTCGAAGTCGAGCAGCGTGCGCGCCTCGCGCCGGTAGAGCCAGGACAGCGGCCAGCGGTGACGCGGTGCGTACTCGGCCCATTTGGCCGAATCGACATCGACCAGGTCGACGATGCGGCGCACCTGCGGATGGCCGTCGAGGTATTGCGCCATCGTCGAACAGAACACGACGACCTTCTCGATGCGGTGGCGCGCGATGGTGTCGTCCACCCAGCGCTGCATCGCGGCCGACCGGTAGTAGACGACGCTCATCGATTCGCCGCTGGCGAGTGCCCGCAACGACGCGATCCTGCGGCTGCGCGGATGGATGCGTTCGGCATGAAGCTGCGCGCACAGACCGGCCAGTGACGGCACGTGCGGCAGGTCGGCTGCGTCGTCGACAAAGGTGCCGACGTGCAGCGCGTGGCGCTGCGCGAGGTGGCGCAGCAGGTGATGGGAGCGGATCTTGTCGCCCTTGTTCGGCGGGAACGGCAGACGATGGGCGAGAAAGAGCAGCGCTTCCATGGCGACGCCGCGTTCAGCCAAGATTGCGAACGATGAAAGGGCCCAGTGCGTTGGCGAAACTGCGCGGCATGCGCCGCCACGTTTCAATCATCAGCCGGTACTTGGGGTTGGACGGATTGTTGCGCGGCAGGCTGTCGCGTTTGTACAGGCAGTATTCGTAATGCAGCGGCGTCGGCTCGAAGCCCCAGTTCTTCTTGAATGAGTAGGAACCGGTGCCCTGCTTGCTGCGCCCGTAGTCGAACACCCTGATGCCGCGTTCGCAGGCGTGGCTCATCAGCGCCCAGTATTTGAAGTCATTGGCCGCAAGGTCGCGCGCGGCCAGCGCATCGCCCGCGTAGTAGGGCAGGATTTCGTCGCGGAAGTAGAAACTCATGACGCTGCTGAGCAGTTCGCCGTCGGCGCTTTCCACCGTCATCACGGAGCAGCGCTCGCCGAAGGTGGCGCGCAGCGTGTCGAAGTAGCGACGCGACATGGCCGGCGTGCCGTGGCGATGCACGTTGTCCGAATACAGTTCGAAGAAGCGTTCGTTGTCATCATCGAAACGCGCCACCAGCCCGTTCTTGATGCCCTTGCGCACCATTGCGCGCTGCTTGCGCGGAATGGCGTTCATGTTGGCTTCGAGGTCCGGCAGGATCTCCTTGCGGAAGGTGACATAGAGGTCTTCGGTCGGCCATTCCGGATGGCGCGCATGCACATTGCGCAATTCCAGATGATCGACGCCGAGCGACTGTGCGATGCGCTGCGCCTCCGCCTCCAGCGCCTGCGCGGCGGTGTCGTCGTCGGCCGCCACGCCGCCATAGACGCCAAACGGCAGCGACACCAGCGAGTGGCCGAACAGGCGGCTCTTCACCTGCGCCAGCGGCAGCACGCCGCAGATGCGACCGGCCCGCTCGGCGAGCAGATAGTGGGCGCGGTGGCGGAACACGTCGCGCATGATGTCGCGCCACTCGAACAGATGGAAGAAGCTGGCCGTCGGGCACTGTTCGACAAAAGTGTTCCAGTCTGCGCGATCTCCGTCGGCCACCGCGCGAACGCTCACTGCCGTCATGAATTCAGCCTCGGGACGCACGTGAAATCTCCGGAAAAACCTCGTCCATGCGACCCCAGCGGAAGTCGCGCATCAGGCGCGCAAGCCGGCCTTCGGTACGGTCGAGATTGACGTAGTGGCGAAAGCGCGACTTCGCGTCGACCCCCGGCACGCGCGGCTGCGCCGCGTCGATTTCCCAAGGGTGGCAGTAGAACATCGCGGGGCGCCCGTCGCGCTCGTTTACCTGGCGCAACAGCCAGCGCGACGCCGCATAGGGCAGCAGGCGGAAGTAGCCGCCTCCGCCGGCCGGCAGGTTGCGGCTGCCCATGCGCACCGTGGTGACCGGCACTTCCATGAGGCCGTCGCGCGACGCGAACGGAAAGCGCGGCGCATCCGGCATGCCGTAGTGGTCGTGCTTGACCGGATAGATGCTGGAGCTGTAGCGATAGCCGGCCTGCGCCACGCAGTCGAGCGCCCACGGGTTGGTGTGGCCGATGGAAAAGCTCGGCGCGCGGTAGCCGCGCACTTCGGTGCCGACGATGTCTTCGAGTACCGTCTTGGCGCGCGTGATGTCGTCGAGGAATTCGTCTGGCGACTGGTCGGTGGCGCGCAGATGCGCACTGCCGTGGCTGGCCACCTCGTGGCCGGCGGCGGCGATGCGGCGCACCATCTCCGGGTGGCGCTGCGCGATCCAGCCCAGCGTGAAGAAGGTTGCGCGGTTTCCGCTGTCGTCAAGCAGCGCGAGGATGCGGTCAACGTTGCGCTCGACGCGGCATTCGATGCCGTCCCAGTCGCTGCGCGCAATGTAGGGGGCAAGCGCCGACACCTGGAAGTAGTCTTCCACGTCCACGGTGAATGCATTGCGGATCGATGTCGCGGCAGCCATGTCAGCCTCCGGCGGCCTTGCGGCGCCCGTTCAGCCAGTCATGAAGATCGGCCGCGATACGGGGTGCGGCGGCGCCGTCCCAGTATTCGGGCACGCGCCCGCGCTTGCCGCCGGTCGCGAGGATGTCGTCCAGGCTGCGCACGAACAGCGCTTCGTCACTGCCGATGACGGTATTCGTGCCCTGCTCGACGGTGATCGGGCGCTCGGTGTTCTCGCGCAGCGTCAGGCAGGGCACCGACAGCGCGGTGGTTTCTTCCTGAAGGCCACCCGAGTCGGTGATCATCACCGTCGCGCCGGCCATCAGGCCGAGCATTTCGAGATAGCCGAGCGGCGGCAGCAGCGCGATGCGCGGATTGTCCAGCAGCGCGCCAAGACCGAAGCGTTCGAGGTTGGTGCGCGTGCGCGGGTGAATGGCGAACAGCAGCGGCAGGCGATCGGCCGCCTGCAGCAGCATCGCGGCGAGGCGCTTGAGCTGCGCCGCGTCGTCGACATTGCTCGGGCGATGCAGCGTGACCACACCGTAGCGGCCGTCGGCGATCAGCGCCGGATCGATGCCGTGCTCCTGCAGCGTGTCCGCCGGCGGCACCGCCAGCGGACGGCTCGACAGCAGCGAATCGATCATCACGTTGCCGGCGAATTTCACCCAGCCGGCGTCCACGCCTTCGGCCACCAGATTGTCCAGCGCGCTGCGCTCTGTGGTGTAGAGGCGGTCCGACATGCGGTCGGTCAGCAGGCGGTTGATCTCTTCCGGCATGGCCCGGTCACCGCTGCGCAGTCCGGCTTCGACATGCACGACGGCAACGTGCTTCTTCACCGCCACCAGCGCGCAGGCCAGCGTGGAATTGACGTCGCCGACGACCAGCACGCAGGACGGCTTCAGATCATCGACCAGCGGCTCGAAGCGCTTCATGATCTCGGCCGTCTGCACCGCGTGCGACCCCGAACCGACCTCGAGGTTATGGTGCGGCGTCGGCAGGCGCAGGCCGCTGAACAGGCGTTCGTTCATCGCATGGTCGTAGTGCTGGCCGGTATGCACCAGCACCCACGGAATCGCCGGTACGTGCTCGTCGAAGGCCCGCAGGATGGGCGCCATCTTCATGTAATTGGGACGGGCGCCTACCACGCACAGTACGGGCGCCACAGCGGTGGGCGATGTCATTCGGACTCCTTGCCGGCCGGCAGCGTAGCGTCCGCATCCGGTGTCAGCGATCGTTCGGCAAGTTCGCCGAGCATGGCTATCGTTTGTTCGAGTGTGCGCTCGATGCGTGACAGGCGGTCTTCAAGACAGCCGGCCTGGTGCGCATTGACGAAATCGCGCACGCGCTGCGCGGAATCGGCGTCGAGCTTGAATTGCGACAGGTCCATGTCGAACAGGTCGGGCGCTGCGATCAGTCGCGAACCGCCGAAGGACGCGCGATGATCGCCGTCGTCGGTCCGGCCTCGGTCACCGGACTTCGCCATCGCCGCAGCCGCGGCGGCATCGCCGGCCTCGTCGCGGATTTCGCTGACGACCCCGGCCACGTCCTCGTCCGAGAACGACGTCGCACCGCTGAGGAAACCACCCAGCATGAGACGGTCGCACAATGTGTTGATACGCCGCGGCACGCCTTCGGTGGCGGCGAAAATGGCTTCATGCGCGCCATTGCGAAAGGCCGGCGAACCGCGCCATCCGACGTGCTTGAGACGATGCTCGATATACGCTTCGGTTTCCTGCGCGTCCATCGGGCCGAGGTGATAGGACGCGATCACGCGCTGGCGCAGTTGCTCCATGTGCGGGCTCTGCATCGTTTCGCGGAATTCGGGCTGACCGACCAGAAAGCTCTGCAGCAGCGCGTGCTCGCCGAGCTGAAAGTTGGACAGCATGCGCAACTCCTCGACCGCGCGCGGCGTCAGGTTCTGCGCTTCGTCAACGATGAGCAGCGCACGCTTGCCGGCCGCAGTCAGCGACAGCAGGAACATTTCGATCGACAGCAGCAGGTCGGCCTTCTTCAGCTGCTTGTTGGGCAGGCCGAAAGCCGCCGCGACCAGGCGCAGCGTGTCCTCGGCGTCAAGATGGGTGCTGACCAGCTGTGCCGCAACGACCTTCTTCGCGTCGAGCTTCTGCAGCAGACTGCGCACCAGCGTGGTCTTGCCGGCACCGATTTCGCCGGTGATGACAATGAAGCCTTCGCTCTGGTGCAGACCGTATTCGAGATAGGCAAGCGCACGTCTGTGACCTTTGCTGCCGAAAAAGAACGACGGATCGGGGTTGAGCTGGAAGGGCTTGCCGGAAAGGCCGTAGAAGGACTCGTACATGAATGGCGACTGTTCGGTTCGTTGCTCGGAACACAGGAGGCGAGGGGACGGCACGGTGGCCGGACCCGCCTGAAACGGTGGTGCGCTAGTTGAAGCGCGTATTCACCGTCGCGATCAGTGCATTTTCGTCGACATCGCCGGCGGTGACTGTGCCACGCATCATGCGCAGGCCAATTGAGCCGCTCGTGCGGGTGCCGAGCGCCGTGGAATATGTCGCATTGAAGATGTTGCGGGTGGTCTGCTGGCTGGTGACGCGGCCGCCGCTGGTGTCATATGACGACAGCGAGAAGTTCAGCGAACTGATGCTGCCGAGCCGATGCGACAGGCCGACCGTCCAGCCCTTCTGCACGATGACGGGCGACAGCAGGAAGTCGCCGGTCAGCGTGCCACCCGATCCGGTACCGCTGTCGTTGGTGGACCGGTACATCGTCAGGGACAGCGTGTTGCGCGCACCGTTGTGCACGGCGGACAGCTGCCAGCGTGTGCGCAGGAATTCGCTGTCGGTGAGCACGTCGGTCCCGAGTGCGCCGACGCCCGGTATGCGCCCGGCCCGCGCGTCCGCCTCGATCGCCAGCTGACGGTCCACCGGATCGGCGATGCTGGCGTAGGGCTCGGTCAGCGCGATCTGGTCATACAGATCCTGGAAATTGTTCTCGAGCTGGGTGTCGATGCTGCTGACGATGCTGCGCGAATAGCCCGCGGTGAATGCGGTGCGCGGCAGGCGGTGCGACAGGTTGAACTTGGCCGTGCTGCCATAGGGGCGCTCGTCCCGGTCGAACGTGACACTGGTGCGCGGCGTCGGCGTCCAGACGACGCCCAGACCATAGGTGGCACCGTCGCGGCGCCTCGACAGCGTGGTCTTCTCATAGCCATAGCGGCCGGTCAGCTCGAGTTCGACGTCCGGCCGGTAGATCAGCGATCCGACAACGCTGTCGCGCTCGCTGTTGTTCGAGGTACTCGAATCGGCCGTGCGCGAACTGTAATCAGCCTTCCAGCCCAGCTTGGCCGGCGCGCCCTTGAGCGTGGCGGTCAGCGTGCGCGTGGTCAGCGCGTCATCGCGGGTCGACGAATCGCTGCGCGCAATCGTGTAGTTGGATGTCCAGGTCGCCACGTCGCCCAGCCGCACGGTGCCGCGCATCGACGGCGACAGTGCGAACACGCGTGACTGCGTGGTCTGGCCAACGGTGTTGTTGGCCAGATTGGGCTCGGCATTGAAGGCGGAACGGGCGCGCTCGGTGATGCTCGCCCGGCCATTCAGGAAGAACAGGTCGTCGACGACCTCAAGCGTGCCGTCCGCACTCAGGTTGTTCGCCATGCGCGAATCGAACGTGTCGTCCGCGTAGTACAGCAGGCGCGGCGAATAATTGGCCTTCAGCTTGAGGCGCGGGCTGTTTCGCCGGATGGACACCGTGGGCGTCACTTCGGTCAGCGTGTCACTGGACGGTGCGGTCGGCGAGAAATTGATGTTGTCCGACTGGATCACCCTGACCTGTGCGTCCGCACTGATGCGCCACCCCTCCGCATGCACGTGGCCAGCATATCCGGCCGCGACCAGCACCAGGCCGGTGATCGAGGGGCGCAAAGCCAGGACCGTCTTTCGCATTCAGTTCGCCCTGCCCGGTTCGCCGGTTTCGGAATCGGTGCCATAGCCGTAGCCATAGCCGTAGTAGCCGTAATAGCCATCGGTGCGCGCATAGCGTGCCTTGTTGAGCACGAGCATGCGCACGGGACATCCCTGCACCTTGGACAGCGCCTGCTTGACCATCGTGTGCGTCGTGCGGCCGGCTTCGACGACCATGAGCAGCTGGCCCATCGATTGCGCAAGCACCGGTGCCTCGGTCGTCACCATCAGCGGCGGGGAATCGAAAATGATGATCCGGTCCGGATAGCGGTGCGCCAGTTCGACGAGCAGCGCACGCATCGCGCCGCTGGCGAGCAGTTCGGTCGCATTCTTGTGCGGCATGCCGGCCGGCAGGATGGTCAGCTTTTCCACGTTCGTGCGCAGCAGCACGTCGGGCAGCCCGACGTTGTCGTCGAGCAGCACGTCCATGAGGCCCTTGGCCGGCGGCAGGCCGAGCAGGTTGAGCACGGACGGACGTGCCACGTCTGCATCGACCAGCAGCACACGGTTGTCCAGTTCCATCGCGATGCTCATCGCGAGGTTGATCGAATTGAAGCTCTTGCCCTCGCCCGGCACCGAGCTGGTCACCATGATGAGGTTGCCGTTATCCACCGGCGCTGCCCCCTTGCCGTGCGCATTGGCAAGGATGGGACGCTTGATGACGCGGAATTCCTCGGCGATCTGCGAGCGCGGTGACGACGGCACGACGAGGCCCATCGCGTCGAGCCGCTCGAGATCGAGTTCGACGTAGCGCGAAGACGTATCGACAATCGCGCGTTCGACCGGCGGCGGTGCCGGCTGACCGTGCGGCGCCGTCACCGGCCCCGCCGGGACAGGGGCCGCCCGGGGCGGCGTCGGGACGGGCGCCGCGGCGGCAGGAGGCGTGGCTTCCGGCGTTGCGGCCGGCGCCTCGTCCTCACCGATGTCCACACCCGCCCGTTTGAGCTGGCCCATGCGTTCTATGGCTTGTTCAATGATGCTCATGTCTATTCCTCAAGCACTGCGCATCACGAGCGACACGAAAGCCAGCATGGCGACATAGGCCGCCACCAGGCCGCCGATTCCGCCGAAGAAGACCACGCTGCGGCGGCGCTCGTAGCGCTTGCGATCGGCGGCGAGCAGCATCGAGACCGACCCCAGAACCGGTACACCCGCCACTTCGGCGAGCGCACGTCCGTCGTGAAACACCGGCCGCAGTTGCGACACCGCGAACGACGCACCGGCCCCGACGACGACGGCCACCACCAGCACCACCGTCAACAGGATCAGGCGATTCGGCGCCACGGGTTCGGGTGCCACGCGCGGCGGCTCGATGAGGCGGAATTCCGCCACACCCGTCGCGTCCATTTCCTCGGAAATCGACGCCGATTCGCGCCGCGACACGAGGTTGTTGTAGTTGGACTTGTGGACTTCGTAGTCACGGTTCAGCTGGCTGAATTCGGCTTCGAGTTCGGGCACCATGCGCGAGGACTGCTTGAGCTTGTCCATCCGCCCCTGGTACTCGGCGACACGCGCGGTCAGCGATGCGACCGACGCCTCGGCCGACGCCAGCGCAACCTTGATCTGCTGATAGACCGGATTGGGCATCTGCGGCGAACCCTGCGCCGCACTGGCCGGCATCGGCGTATTGGTTTCCGCGGCCTTGGCCGAATCCGCCTCGTACTTGGCAATCAGGTCGGCGCGCTCCTTTTCGAGACTCTTGATGCGCGCGCGCAACTGCACGATGTCAGGATGCTTTTCGGTAAAGCGCTGCAGCAGGTTCTCGATATCGTTCTTCATCGTCGAGATGCGCATGTCGATGTCCGCCGTGGACGGTCCGCCCGGCATCGCGACGCCCGGCAACGACGTGTCGGCGGACAGCGTCGGCTCCTCGCCGAGCAACTGGCGCTTGAGCGCATCGCGCGAATTTGACGCCTCGCGCAACTCGAGCTGCGCCTGGTTCAACTGGGCCTGGACTTCGCCCAGGCTGCCGAAATAATCCTTCTGTCCGCCGCCCGGCCGCTCCAGGTTCTTGAGCCGGAACTCCTTCAGCCGGTTCTCGGCTTCCAGCAACTTCGCCTCATAGGCCTTGATCTGCTCTTCAATGAACTTGCGCGCCTGGTCCGTATCCTGACGCTTGCTGCCAAGCCCGGATTCGACGAACAGCGTCACCATCGCCTGCACGACCTTCTGCGCGCGCACCGGTTTTTCGTCGCGATATGACACGAAGTACAGGTTGTCGCGCCCGGAGCTGCTGAGCTTGACGCTGCCTATCAGTTCATCGATCAGGTTGTCGCGCTCTTTCTTCGTCTTCGCCTCGATATCGAGGTCGGCCATGCGGATCAGCTTTTCGATGTTCGGGCGGCTGATGAGCGTACGGCTCAGCATGTTGATCTGCTGGTCCAGATTCGGCTGGACGGCGAGACCGGACATCAGCGGCCGCAGGATGGACTGCGTGTCAACGTAGATCTTGGCCGATGCCTGGTACTGGTCGGGCAGCACCAGAACCACGCCCATGCCGGCAATACCGACCACCCACGCAACGACGAGGCCTATCCAGCGATAGCCCCAGGTCGACCTGAGATAGCCTGACAGCTGTCGGAGAAAGTCATCCACCTGTGCAAATTCCTTCTGGCTGGCGCTGCATCACGATTCAGAACCAGCTCTGCGGGATGATGAGGATGTCGCCCGGCTTCACGTCGACATTCGCCGTGACGTCGCCACGGCGGACAAGGTCTTTCAGGCGGACGTTGTACTGCTTGTCACCTTCGGACGTGCGCAGGATGGTCGCCGCGTTGCCATCGGCGAATTCGGTGATGCCACCGACCGCGATCAGCACGTCGAGCAGCGTCATCTTCTGCTTGTAGGCCAGCGCCTGCGGCTTGGCCGCCTCGCCGATCACGCGGATCTGCTCGCTGTAGGGGCCGATTCCGCCAGCCACGATGACGCTGACGATCGGGTCACGGATGTACTTCGACAGCACCTGCTCGATCTCGCGTGCCAGCGTGGACGGGTCCCGCCCCGCCGCCGGCAGGTCTTCGAACAATGTACCGGTGATCTTGCCGTCCGGACGGATGGTGACCGTCGACGAGATTTCCGGATTGCGCCAGACGACGATGCTGACCGAATCGCCGGGGCCGAGGATGTAGTTGTAGTCGTCGCTGTATGCCTGCGTGGGGGCTGGCGGATAGGGAGACGACGTGCACGCGGCGAGCGCGAGCGGCATGAGCAGCAACGCAAACTTGCGCAGTGCGGACATCAGGTGGGTCGAACGAGACATTGCATCCTCCAGAAGGACAGCGGCGAGACAAGCCGCGAATCATAGCCAAAGCGCCCGACGGCGCGCTCTAATCCGTCACGGCTCATCAGATGTTGTAACGAAGCGCATCAATGATGGGGGTGCGCGACACCCTGCGCGCCGGAAGCAGCGCCGCGCCAAGCGTCGCCAGCAGACCGACGATGAAGGCCATCAGCACCGTGTCCGGCAACAGCCGGATCGATGCGGTATAGCCCAGATTGGAGTTGGGCGGTGGCGGCATCGGTATGCCCACGCCCGAAATCGCGAAGGCAAGGATGCCGCCGAACAGCACGCCGACGATCGCTCCGAGCAATCCCAGCACGGCATTTTCCGCAATCACCAGCCAGAACACATAGGTGCGCGTATTGCCGAGCGCCATCAGTGTGCCGAATTCGCCGACACGTTCGAAGACACTCATGTTCACGGTATTGAACACGCTGAGCAGCACCATGATGAGCACGATCCACTGCAGTACGCCGAACTGGGTGCGGTAGAGCTCGACCGACTTGGCGTAGAAATCGGACAACTCCGTCCACGTGTGCACCTCATAACCCAGCCCTTCGATCTTGCCGCGTATCAGGTTCGCGGCCTGCACGGTGTCTTCCGTGCGCTTGAGTTCGACCACGACCGAATTCGCGCCCTCCCGGCCCAGCAGCCGCTCGGCCGCTGCCAGTGAGATACGAACGGACCGTTCGTCGAATTCTTTAGAAAAACTCTCGAAGATGCCGACCACGCGAAATTCCAGCGTGTTGAGCGCCCCTTCGGAGGTGTTCAGCAATATCGTGACATTGCTGCCCGGCTTGAGGTCGAGCGCCTGCGCCACGCCGGCGCCGACGAAGATGCCGTCCTCGTCGTCGTCCTGCAGCGCACGGCCATCGAGCACCTTCATGAAGGTGCCCAGCTCGTTTTCCTTGCTCGCTTCCACCCCCTCGCCGATGACGGCCCAGTCAGCCTTGCCGTTGTTCAGCAGGCCGGAGAACTGCAGCCGCCGCATGACCGCCTTGGCTTCGGGCATGCGGGCGATGAAATCCGCGATCGAGCGCGCATCGTCCATGATGTATTTCTCCGGCGAACGCGACCCCTGCTCGTAGAAGCCCTTCTTGAACACCTGCACGTGGGCGAGCTGCGAGTGGATCGTCGCCTCGCCGAGCTGGTGCAGCACGTCCTTGACGAAGCCCCCGGACAGCATCAGGCCGGCCACGCCGAACACGATGGCAGCGAGCGTCATCGCCACCCGCAGCTTGTGTCTGGAAATATTGCGCAATGCCAGCTGGAACATGATGACGGCGGCCCTATCGATTGTGCCGAAGCGCTTCGACAATTTCGAGGCGCGACGCCTTGAGCGCCGGCAACACGCTGGACAGCAGGGTCGTCACGACAGCCAGCCCGAACGCGCTCAGCACGATGGGCGCCGTCACGAGGATTTCGGCGCTGAAGCCCTTGTCCGAGCCCGGCGGCGCAGGCATCGGAATGCCCACATAGGACAACAGGGCCGCCAGCAGCACGCCTGCGACCACGCCCACGACGCCACCGACCACCCCCAGCATGAGCCCTTCAAATATGTACAGGCGAAGAATGCGGTGGCGCTGCAGCCCCAGCGCCATGCATGTCCCGATCTCGCTGGTACGCTCCAGCACGCTCATCGAGAGCGTATTGGAGATAGACAGCACGATGATCACGGCGATGATGAGCTTGACGACACCGACCTGCGTGGAAAAGAGCTCCCGCGTCTTGTTGTAGAACTCCGCCAGGTCATACCAGGGCACGAATTCAAGCCCCTGCCCCGAATATCTTGTTTTCAGGTCAGCAAGAAAGCGGTCGGTCTGCCCCGTCTCCTTCAGCACGACGATCCACTGGTGGGCACCGTCAGCCTTGAGCAGCGAGTGCGCAAGGGACAGCGGAACGCGCACCGCACTGTCGTCAAAGGCCTTGGCTACCGAGAAAAACAGGCCGCGTATGCGCACTTCGACGGCATTGATTCCGCCAGTGGGCGTATTGACCAGCAACACGACACTGTCGCCGACAGTGGCGCCCAGATTCGCCGCCAGCCCGCGCCCCATGATGACTTCGCCGGGCGCCACCTCACTCAGATCAGAGCCTTGCGACATGTTGATGGTCGTGTACTCGGAGCGCGCGATCACCGCCTCGCGCTCCGGTGACACGCCCTGACCAAGGAAGGATATCGTCACGTCTCCCTTGCTGACGAGGCCGGTGAACTGCAGCCTCGGCGCCACCGCCTCCACGCCGGGCATCGCCTCGATCTTCGCGAGCACGTCATCCTTGCCGGCAATGAGGAAGGCGAACGGGTCTGAACTGCCCTTCTTGATGTAATCGGGCTTGACCACCTGGACGTGGCCGAGCTGGCCGCGGATGGTCGACTCCCGCAGACCGCGCATCAGGTACTCGATGAAACCGGACGCTTCGATGAGCACCATGACGCCAAAGCTCACGCCTACGATGGCGATCAGCGTCCGCCGCCCCTGTCGCAGCACGCTGCGCAGCGCGAGCTGCATGTCCAGCCACAGTGATCGATAGGATTCCGGCATCGCCTAAATGTCACAAAAGACTACGAATTAGAATAGCATGCAACAATCTGTTAATCCTGATTGGTAATTTGCGCGGCATGTCGTTTGCCGCCTGCAAAGGCACACCATGAACGCCTTCTCCTACAACGAGGCCTTTTCGCGCAATCTCGGCTGGACGACAGAAGCCGAGCAGGCTCGCTTGCGCGGTGCACGGGTGGCGGTCGCCGGACTGGGTGGTGTCGGCGGATTTCATGTGCTGACCCTGTCGCGACTGGGCATCGGCGCATTCAGCATTGCAGATTTCGACCGCTTCGACGTCCCCAATTTCAATCGCCAGGCCGGCGCCACGGTCAGCACGCTGGGCCGCAGCAAGATAGAGGTGCTCGCCGAACAGGCTCGGGACATCAATCCCGAATCCGACTTGAGACTGTTTCCCGAAGGCGTCAACGCGGACAACCTCGATGCATTTCTCGACGGTGTGGATGTCTACGTCGACGGGCTGGATTTTTTCGCCTTTGACGCCCGCCGCAAGACCTTCGCCGCGTGCGCGCGCAAGGGGATACCCGCCGTCACGGCCGCACCGCTCGGCATGGGTACGGCGGTACTTGTCTTCATGCCGGGTGGCATGACGTTCGACGACTACTTCGGATGGGACGGCTGCGACGAAACGGAAATGGCGCTGCGCTTCCTGCTTGGGCTTGCGCCCGCGGGCCTGCATCGCGGCTATCTTGTCGAGCCGCAGCGCATCAATCTGGCCGAGCACCGCGGGCCATCGACTGCGATGGGCTGTTACCTGTGCGCCGGCGTTGCGGCAACCGAAACACTGAAAATACTGCTGGGCCGCGGCGAACTGCGTGCCGCGCCCTGGGGCTACCAGTTCGATGCCTACACCGGCCGCCTGCGACGCACCTGGCGGCCGGGCGGCAACCGGCATCCGCTGCAGCGCCTCGCACTGGCCATAGGGCGGCGCAGCGTGCGCACCACGAACCCGGCGCCGGTGAAATGACATGACACGGCCGATCGAACTGATACTCGACGACGCACGCTGGGCCCCCAGCGGCGACAATACCCAGCCTTGGCGCCTGCGCATCGTGTCGGACAGCGAGGTCGACATCCTGGGTCACGACACGCGCGCCGATTGCGTCTACGACCTGGACGGCGACGCCAGCCGCATCGCGCACGGCTGCCTGCTCGAAACGCTGCGCATCGCGGCCTCGGCACACGGCTTCGGCATCGAATGGTCGTGCCTGCCCGAAGGCGACTCGCCCACCCCGGTCTACTCCGTCCGGCTGACGCCGCAACCGGACATGGTCACCGACCCACGTCAGCCCTTCATCCGGACACGCGCGGTCCAGCGCCGTCCGATGCGCACGCAAGCGCTGACGACCGAACACATCACCGCGTTGACCGCAGCCGCATCACCGTATCGCGTGGTCTGGATGAGCGGTTTTTCGCAGCGCCTGTCCATCGCGCGCCTGAATTACCGCAGCGCCAGGATCCGTCTGACGATTCCGGAAGCATTTGAAGTCCATCGACGCGTCATTGAATGGGGCGCGCGTTTCAGCGAGGACCGCATACCTGAAGAAGCCGTAGGCGTGGACGCGCTCACCGGCAGGCTGATGGGCTGGCTGATGCAGAAGTGGAGCCGTGTCGAGTTTTTTAACACATACCTCGCCGGCACCGTCGCCCCCCGCCTCCAGCTTGACTTGCTGCCGGGTGTCGCGTGCGGCGCACACGCGCTGCTGGTAGCGCCGGCCCAGCCGGAATCGCCGCTCGATTTTGTTGATGCTGGCATGGCCGTCCAGCGTTTCTGGCTGGAAGCCGAACGGTGCGGTCTCAGGCTGCAGCCCGAACTCACGCCACTGATCTTTTCGCGCTATGCGCGCAAGGGCCGCTCATTTACACGCATGGCGGAACCAACGGCATGGGCGCATCGCGTGTCCGACGACCTCGACACCCTGTTCGGCAGCACCGACGCAAGATCGGCCGTCTTCATGTGCCGCCTCGGCTACGGCCCGACCGCACGCGCACGCTCTCTCAGGCTGCCGCTCGACAAGCTGCTGGCCCGCTGACCAGACTGCGGCGCCCTGAGCGCCACTCCGGACACGCGGCATTCAGTAGCCGGCATCCCGTACATCGACACGCCCGAGACAGCGTGCCGGGACTCCCCCCCACAGCTCACCCGCGCCAATGACGGTGCCCTTGCGCACGACGGCCCCGATCGCCACCACGGCGCCGTCACCAATGGAACACCCCGAAAGCACCACCGAACGAGCACCTATCGTCACGCCATCACCGATACGCACCGGGAAATGCGCGAGCCGCTGACCTTCGATCACGTGGGGAACGATGAGCGCCCCCTGCCCGATGATGGTGTTCCCGCCGATCGTGACGAACGAAGGGTCCATCACGACTCCGCCGGGATAGGTATTCGGCCCCAGCCGGGCACCCAGCAACTGATAGAAAAGGCGCATCAGCGGAACGGGCAGGACCATGCTGAACATGACCGGATAGAAAACGATGAGAAAAAACAGCAGATAGACGTGGTAACGGAATTCGTCCGCAGACCCGACTGCGATGTCTCCTTCCGGCAGAGGCTGCAGGCGGCAGAACAGCCGATGGACCAGCAACACGCAAAAAAAGCCCGCCACCCCGCCGGACAGCGTCAGGAACACGCCCCGGAAGTCGCCCAGAGGAAGCGAGCCGAACAGCAGGTAGTTGATCGTGAGCGCAACTGCGAGCGCCACGGACAGCAATATGAGAAAAACCAGAACCTGCAGACCTGAAACCTTGCGCATGCCACCTCCACCCCAATCCGTTGCCAGTCCAGTTGCCGCACGCAGATGGTACGCCAGCCGCCACGCGCCAATCGGACATTGAATACCTGTCGGATTAATTTACAGGGCAACGATAAGACGGCAAAAAATCAAAATATATTCCTTTTGATTCAATGAATTGAAATACTGGCACACCACATGCTTAATCAAAGCGAGACGACACACGGTGCGTCCCTCGACTTACAGGAGAATGTGATGAAAAAAATTACTCTGCTGGCTGCTGCTGTCGCGGCGCTCGGCGTGTCTGCACAAGCCAACGCCGCGTTCGTATCGAGCGCCATTTCGTTTGACATCAACGGCAGCGCCCCCGGCGGCGTCACTTCGGTGACTTCGTTCGACTGGCTGCCCGGCAATGCGCTGGCCAAGGATGCAGTCGGCAGCGCGGGTACCTTCACGACGTATTTTCAGGCAACCCTGAACAGCTTCGTGTTCAACAGCGGTGGCAGCACGACGACCATCTCGCCGATGGCCGGCACGGAGTTCACCGTTCAGGCAACGATCTTTGAACAAGGCCTCGTTGGCGGCGTGACGTCGAATTTCGTCAGCCTCGGCGGCACCTACAAGATCTTCTACGACACCAGCAAGGATTCGAACGACGTAACCGGTCTCGGCTACGACGACGGCCTGCTGATTCTGGAAGGCACGATCAATATCGGCGGCACGGGCACCTTCACGAACTTCACGCTGCTGAACGATCTGCTGTTCCCGGCGCAGAACCTGGACAACTTCGGCGCGAACGACGCTCCGGGTGTCACGTCGCATCAAGGTATCGGTTCGAGCAACCTGACGGTTGATGTCACCTACATCGACACCGATTTCTTCAAGTCCGACGTGTCGCAGCTGACCGTTGATCTGAACGACACGACGAATCTGGCGGCCCCGTTCGGCCAAGCCAACCCGTCCGACCAGGTTGTCGGTCAGGTTCCGGTCTACGGTGCTGGCAACGTGAATGGCGCAGCTTGCGCCGTTGGCGTCACGACGTGCGACTTCCAGTTCCAGAGCGATTCGGCCACGTCGTTCGCAACGACGGTTCCGGAACCCGGTTCGCTGGCAATTGCCGGCGCTGGTCTGGCACTGATGAGCCTGATCCGTCGCCGCAAGTTCAACTAAGCAGCACGGTTGAATAACGAAAAAGGGGCGCAAGCCCCTTTTTTGTTGCCCGCCCGAAACGCATCGCCCTCATCCAGGCCCGTATAGTGCGACGTCCCTCAGTATGTCGCGCGAGGCATCCAGAGCTTCGATCTCTCCCTTCGCCGCAAGCACCCTGTCTTGCCACACCCGGTCACCGAGCGCACGCAAAGCGCCAGACGCCACGCTCACGGCCGAAAAGCGGTCAGCCCTCAGCAATTCACCGAGCCCGGCACGCCGCAGCGCATCCATATTGAGAAACTGGTCCAGGTTTGACGCAATGCCGATGACGGGCTTACCCGCTGCCAGCGCCTGCTGACTGGTCGGGCTTCCTCCATTGCATATCACCACCGATGCGCGCTCACAGGCCAGATCGCCGGGCATGAATCGTGCGGCATGAATCAGCGGGTGGCCGGCAAAGTCTTTCGGATCTGCAGTCACTAGCACGCGAAACCCGGCCCCCACGAGCGCCAGCGCAATCGGTTTCGCCAACGCCTGGCGTCCCGAACTGCCCATGCTGACGTAGGCAAGCGGACGATCAGACGGCAGATCATTCCACCATGCAGGGTGCGCTACGGGCGGCGCCCAGGGCAACGGGCCCACGACACGTTGCGACGCCGGTGCGCCACGAAGCGGGAAAACGGACGGAATGTCGGTGTAGAAGGTCGTATCCGCGTCGGTATATGCGCGCATCAGATTTCGGCCCAGATCGGACAATCCATGCTTGCGCCGGAGATCATCCATCGCACGGGCGTGCGAACGGAAGGCCATCGGACGAACGCGATTGAATAGCCAGCGCGCCACCGGAACCGGCATGAACCGCGTCAATGGAAGGTCAGGCACCGGCCACGACCCGCCAGCGCTGTAGAACGGACTCCAGTAGGCATTGCCCAGCGCGCAGTAGCGCACACCCGCCAACCGGGCACTGACGCCCAGTGACAGCCGGAAATCGCCGATAACGCAATCCGGCTGGACACTTTCCATCAAGGCAAGGTCGTCGGTGACGTACCGTTCGAGTGTCGGAAGATCGTAGAGCGGATTGCCATGCGCAAGGCGCCGAGCAAATTCCGCAGGAGATTGAGCATCAAGGTCCAGCGTGGCAACCGGCAAGGTGCCGATTGCCCAGCGGTAAGCTGCCGGCAGCGCCAGCACCACCTCGAAACCGGCCATCGCCGCACGTGCCAACGCGAGGGGGCGGCCGACGTGTGCGAGCGTTGCACCTTCGGCGACGACAAGAAGCCTTTTCATCGCCGCACCCCGGAAAGTGGCTCAGAAACTGTAACGAAGCTCGCCGTAATAGCGATCAGAATTGCCAAAGCGGCCAAAGAATCCGCTGCCGTTGCCGCCGAACAGATCAGCGCCAAACTGCGCACGCCAGTTCGACTGGACCCGCCACACGACCTTGGGCCGGAACATGTAATCGTTGCGCACAAGCGATTGCACCCACAGCAACTCGCCCTCGAAACGCTCATCGAACTTGTGGTTGTACAGTAGCGCGAGGCCGTTTTCGCGTTTGGACGCCAGTAAATCCTGAGCACGATCAATGTGATAGCGCTCAAAATACTGGACATTGAAGCGGGATTCATTCCGAAACGGAAAATCCAGCCCGACCGCGTAATCAACCATGTCCTGCTTGACCAGACCGTCCGCTGCGGCTGACGAAACCCCAAGCCGGCGATCCAGCGTCAGCACGGCCTCCGCGCGCAACAGCACGCGCCCGAAGTCCTTGCTCAAGGTCCCGCCATACTGATGGATCCAGTCGTGCACCGGCGTGTAGACCGCAGTCGAGCCCACGATCTGCCTGGCAAACGTAGGGTTGACATCGAGACTCCGATAGTAGAAGCCGGACAAATCCCACCCGTCGACGAGCGTGCTCAGACGCAGGCCGTAATTTGAATTGCTCAACTTGCGGTCAGGCCGAATCTGGTCATTGTAGATACTGGTCAGTCCGGCAATGTCGGGCTGGACCGGGTAATAGTCACCACCGAACCGGCCGATGTCGTCCACGCTGACGTACGGAATCCATATCAATTCGGCATGGGTGTTCCCCGCGAAATATTCCGCGCGAGCCGCCCATTGTGGAATGCGCAACTGATCAAACTCGGGATTGAAGAACTCCCGCATATCCCGCGCGGACACGACATCCGCGAAGAACAAGCCGACCATCTCGCCCCAGACGATATGCTGGCGGCCGAGCCTCAACTCCAGATTGCCGAGTGGCACGTCCAGATAGACTTCGCGCCACGAAAAATCCCTGCGTTTGTCGTCGCGCACCGCTGCCGGATAGAAATCGTCTTCCCATGCATATGCGAAATCGTAGTCGAACCGACCGACCGCCTTCCACTTGATGCCTTGGCCGAAACGGCCGCTGCGGCCAAGTTCGTTGCGCCAGCGCGCCTTGGACCAGTGGCTGTCACCCGCCACGGTCCGCGCGAGTTCGAACTGGCTGAAACCACGCCAGTCGGACGTCGAGGAAACCGAACCGCCTCCCGCCAGATCCGGCAGACCGGCGTCGCCCGACGCCGGTCGAGCGCCAGCCGTCTCGGCTGCCGGCGTGTCGATGAACAGATCGTCAAGCTGCTCGGCAGCCTGCGCGCCGTGAAATGCCGACACGACACAGACGATCAGCGCAAAAATGCATGAACTGGAGAGCCGCAAGCGGGAAACTGGAAACGAAATCATCATGCTGCCTGGTGATTGGCCGATTTGGCGGGTTTGACGTACGACCACTCGCCCGGCGCCTTCTGGACTCCGAGCGCCGTGAGCTCGCCGTCCTCAATGCGTACGAGTCGGTCCGCCATGGACATCACTCGCTTGTCGTGCGTCGAGAATATGAATGTCGTCTTCAGCGTGCGGTTGATCTCCCGCATCAGTTCAAGGATCGCATCCCCGGTCTTCCTGTCCAGATTGGCAGTCGGCTCGTCGGCGAGGACAATCGCCGGCTGATGCGCAAGCGCGCGCGCGATGGCAACGCGCTGCCGCTGCCCGCCTGACAACTGGTTCGGCCGATGATCCATCTTCTGGCCCAAGCCGACAACATCGAGAAAGTACTTCACCCTGCGCGCGCGCTCGTCCTTGCCGATCTCGGGGAGCTGGAGCAGGGGGTATTCGACGTTCTCGTACGCCGACAGGACCGGCAGCAGATTGAATGTCTGGAAGATGAAACCGATGGTGCGCGCCCGCAGGCTTGCGAGCTCGTTCGGGGTCTGTCCGGACACATCCTGGCCGTTGATGAGGATCTGTCCGGACGTCGGAGTATCAATGCATCCGATGAGATTAAGCAGCGTCGACTTGCCGCTGCCTGACGGGCCTGCAATGGCGATGAACACGCCGTCTTCAATATCGAGCGTGATATTCTTCAACGCGTTTATCTGCTGCCCGCCCAGCATGTAGCTGCGGCAGACTTTCCGGATCTGGACAACGTTGTTCATCAGGACGCCCGGCTTGTTGCGCGGGCGTACCGCCCGGCACTGGAGAAATGACAAATGAAATTTCCGAAAACCGCAGTTCCGATTTCGGAAGCAGATCCTTCACAAGGGCCCGATCGCTCGCCTGCCTTTGTATACCGCTGCCTGAAAAGCGTTTTCAAAACCCTCATCCCGCTCGCCACGGCCATCCTGATCGTGTCACCGGCAATCGCACAAGATGCCGCAAGTATACTTGAAAAGGCTGACGCGATTCGCTTCCCTCGCGAGGCCTTCCAGGTCGAAGTCAGCGTGACATCGACCACCTCGAACGGCGACGAATACCGCAAGTTCCGCATCCTCTCCAAGGGCAACGAGAACACCATCATCCAGACCGTTGAACCCGCGTCCGAGCGTGGCCAGATACTGTTGATGAGATCGCGTGACCTCTGGGTATTCCTGCCCACCGTATCGCAGCCGGTGCGGCTGTCGCTGGCCCAGCGCCTGACCGGCCAGGTCGCCAACGGCGATCTGGCGCGCGCCAATTTCAGCGGTGACTACACGCCGAAGCTGCTCAGGACCGAGCAGATTGACGGCGCAAGCTATCACGTTCTCGAACTGACGGCCGTTGACCGTGGCGTCACCTATTCACGCGTGATCTACTGGGTGCAGGCGTCGAACGGCGCCCCGCACAAGGCAGAGTTCTACTCGCTGTCCGACAAGCTGCTGAAAACGTGCGTCTACGACCAGTACAAGACGCTCGGTGGTCGTTTGCGCCCGACGCGACTGATCATGCAGGATGCCCTCAAGCAGGGCGAACAGTCCGTGCTTGAATACGACGCTATGAGATTGCGTGAGCTGCCCGACAAGATCTTCACCAAGGAATATCTGAAGAAGGTCGAATAAGGCTCGTTTCCGTCACGCAGCCGCCGCCACGCAACGGAAAGCACCTACCGGTCAGGACCCCATGTTTCTGCTAGAAGTCGGTAACCTGAAAGAGAACTTCGCGAGATATTTCTCGGTTGAAGCCGCCGTCAGCGAGACACTCAAGCACGAGGTCTTTCGTGTCCGCCATGCGGTCTACTGCCAGGAACTCGGCTACGAACCCACCAACACGACGCACGAAGAAACCGACGCGTTTGACGCGCGCGCATTGCACATCGCATTGCGCGCCCAGTCGTCGGGACGCATCGTGGGCTGCGCCCGGCTGGTGCACGTCGACCCGGCCGCCCCGGACACCCCGCTCCCTTTCGAGACGTTGTGCGCAGACGCGATCAATCGCAGCCTCATCGACCCGGCCAAGGTTGACCGGCGGCACATCGTCGAAATATCCCGTCTTGCGGTGCTGTCCGACTACCGCAAGCGCAAGGGCGACAGCGCGGGGCCGATCGCCATTTCCGAGGAGGACATGGGAACACGCGATCAACCACGTTTTCCGTACATTCCCGTCGGCCTCTACCTTGGCCTGCTGGCGTCGGCAGAACTGCATGGCGTCGAGCACATGTTCACACTGACGGAGGCGCGACTGGCACGCCACCTGTCGGCGCTCGGCTTCCGCATCCATCTGATCGGTTCGCCGGTCGAGCACCGGGGAAAGCGTGTTCCGTCCGTGATCTATCGCGAAGAAGTCATGACACACCTGCCACCCTTCATGCTGCCGCTGTTCGACCAGATACGGAACGACATGGCTCGGCAGTACGCTCAAACTCCAGCCTGAGCATCTGCATCGAATCACCGGGCCGCAAACGAAAACGGCCCGCCGTGAAGGCGAGCCGTCTGAAAGCGTGGTGGCCAGGGGCAGAATCGAACTGCCGACACGCGGATTTTCAATCCGCTGCTCTACCAACTGAGCTACCTAGCCACGCGAGGCCGCGATGATAATGTGTGGTGCGCGCACTGTCAAAGCATTTGCGTTTTTCAGTCGGCGATTCGAGTGGCGGACCCGAGCACGAGGTAGACCTTCGCAACAATCAGAAGCAGTTCGATCAAAATCAGCCAGAACACGGCAATCAGCGGAATGTGGCGGTCCGGCACGCTTGCGGGCGTGATCCGGCGGCACAGTGCGAACACGCGGTCACCGACGATCCTGAAGGCTCCATAGACGAGGTTGGTGTGGCGATGCCTGCCGGCAAGGAGCCACAGGGCTGCCTGACCCGCCAGGGTCAGCAGAACGATCTCGATGATCCCCTTGAGGACGACCACCACCACGAGCGCGATATGCGATGGGCCCATCACCGCTTCCGGAATCCGCTCTTCATCACGGGCATGGCGTACTCCTCACGCCGTGTCCCAGCGGACCGTCATCTGGCGGTCATCGTCGGCACGCTCGATCACCCGCGGAAACGACACTCTGACGATCAAGCCGCTTCCTTCACGCGGGTCCAGCAGCTCTACGACGGCACGATGCAGTTCGGCGATCTCGCTGACGATGGGCAAACCGAGCCCCGAACCCTCGACCTGCGTCCCCAGCACCCGATAGAAGCGCTCGAACACCCGCTGGCGATCCTCCGGCGGTATGCCGGGCCCCGAATCCTCCACTTCGAATATCGCCCGGATGTCGGCGCGCAGCCGCACGGTGACGACACCGCCCCGCGGCGTGTACTTGATCGCGTTGTCGATCAGGTTCTTGAACATCTCGTTCAGCAGCACCGGGTTGGCGTCCACATGCAGCGGCACATGCGCCCGCTCGAATCCGAAATCTATGCGGCGCAACCGGGCAGCCGGCACCCAGTCGGCGATCAGGTTCTCCAGCAGCGAATTCAGTTCGATGCGCTCCACTGCATGCACCGTCTCGGTACTCGCTTCGGCGCGGGCCAGCGCCAGCAGCTGGTTGATGAGGTGGGCCGCGCCGGTTGAACTGACCAGTATCTGTTCCATGCATGCGCGGATCTGTGCGGGATCGTCCTCGAGCAGCGCCAGCTCGGCCTGGCTCCGCAGACCGGTCAGCGGCGTTCGCATCTGATGCGCGGCGTCGGCGATGAAGCGCTGTTGCGCGACGAGATTCAGCTCCAGCCGCAGCATCATGTCGTTGAGCGCGTTGATCAGCGGCCTCAGCTCCTCCGGCACGCGCCGCACATCGATCGGCGCAAGGTCGGTCGGTCGGCGTTTCTCTATCATCTCCTGCAGGCGCTTGAGCGGCCACAGACCGCGCGCGAGACCGAAGTAGACCAGCACCACGGCGATCGGAATGATGACGAACTGGGGCAGCAGCACGCCCGACAGGATGCGCGATGTGAGTGCCTCGCGCTTGTTCAGGGTTTCCGCCACCTGCACCGTCACGTAGGAGCCCGGAATCGTCGTGACCGGCTGGAACATGTAGGCGACGCGCACGTCCTCGTTGTTGATGCGTCCGCCACGGTAGTACATCTCGCCGGGCTTCCACGGCTTGTCGTCCGGCACGCCCGGGATTTCGCCGTCACCGGCCAGCAGCTCGCCGGCGCCGCCGAGCACCTGGTAGTAAATGATGTCTTCGCCGTCGATGTGAAAGAGATCGCGCATCTGCGGCGGCTTGACGAAGATCGCACCGACCGGCGTATAGCGGATCTGCCGACTCAGTTCATAGACGCTGTCGCCAAGCACCTTGTCGTACGGCGCATGTGCAATGTCGTCTGCAACGTTGTGGATGATGGCGATGCTGATCGGCCAGACGAACATCAGCGGCGCCAGCATCCAGTCCAGGATTTCGCCGAACAGCGAGTTGTATTCGCCGCGATTGTTCTCGGCCTTGTTGCGACGTTGCCTCAGCTTCTCACGCGATGGCATCCGGCCGTTCCAGGCAGTACCCCAGACCGCGCAATGTCACGATGCGCAAGCCGCTGTGTTCGATCTTCTTGCGCAGGCGGTGCACATAGACCTCGATGGCGTTGTTGCTCACTTCCTCACCCCAGCCGCACAGGTGATCGACCAGCTGCTCCTTGTTGACGAGGCGTCCGGCGCGCAGCAGAAGCACCTCGAGCAACGCGGTTTCGCGTGCGGACAACTCGATCGGCTGCCCATTGACGCTGGCGACGTGGTCCGTCTGGTCGTAGGCAAGCTGTCCGACTTCGATGCGCGTCGGCATGCCGGTGCCGCGCCGCGTCAGCGCGCGCACGCGCGCCTCCAGTTCGGGCAGCGCAAAGGGTTTGCACATGTAATCGTCGGCACCGGCATCGAGTCCGCGCACACGATCGTCGATGCCGTCCTGCGCCGTCAGTATCAATACCGGCACCGTGCACTTGCGTGCCCGCATGCGCTTGATGACCTCGATGCCGGAAAGCCGGGGCAGGCCGATATCGATGATGGCAAGGTCGAAGCCCTGGCCGTGCAGCGCGGCGTCCGCCTCGCCGCCGGAGGCGACGCTGTCCACCGCGTAGCCGGCACGCCGCAGCGCCCGCACCACCGCATCGGAAATGACAGGATCATCCTCTGCAAGCAGAATATGCATAGTGTGTCCGGCCTTGCGGCCGCTCCTCCATGAACGTCTGACGCGCTCCTGTGCGAATGACGAGACGTCACCCGGCATCCAGTGTAAGGGAGATGTAAGCGCTCACGAATAGTCTTCGCTCCGCTGTTCTTCTTTTGGTCTTCGGGGGTCACGCAGGCATCGTCCTGCACCCGCCCCGGGGGGTGCCCTTTCCCTGCACGGGGCGCTCCCCGCCATCTTTTCTCCTGCCCCGCGCACGCCGGCCGCCTGTCATCGTCAATCGTACGAAGCGGCCACCTTCGCCATTGGCGAGTCGAAAAAAAACCCCGCTTGCGCGGGGTTTTCTTTTTCAGCGACAGCCGGGCCCGGCCACCTTTCGATGGCCGGATCGGACATTACATGTCCATGCCCATGCCGCCCATGCCGCCCATGCCTGCCGGCATGCCGCCGCCGGCCGGCTTGTCTTCGGCCAGTTCGGCAACCATGCAGTCGGTCGTCAGCATCAGCGACGCGACGGATGCGGCATTCTGCAGCGCGGTGCGGGTCACCTTGGTCGGATCGAGCACACCCATTTCGACCATGTCGCCGTACTCACCGGTCGCAGCGTTGTAGCCGTAGTTGCCCTTGCCTTCCTTGACGTTGTTCACCACGACGCTCGGCTCGTCACCGGCATTGGCGCAGATCTGGCGCAGCGGCTCTTCGACGGCGCGCATGATCAGCTTGATGCCCGCATCCTGATCGGCGTTGTCGCCCTTCAGGTTGCCGAGGTTCTGCAGGGCGCGCACCAGCGCGACACCGCCGCCGGCAACGATGCCCTCTTCCACCGCAGCACGGGTGGCGTGCAGCGCGTCTTCAACGCGAGCCTTCTTTTCCTTCATTTCGACTTCGGTCGCCGCACCCACCTTGATCAGCGCAACACCGCCGGCCAGCTTGGCCTTGCGTTCCTGCAGCTTTTCGCGGTCGTAGTCTGACGTGGCAACGTCGATCTGCGTGTTGATGTTCGCGACGCGAGCCTTGATTGCGTCTTCCGTGCCGTTGCCGTCGATGATGGTCGTATCTTCCTTGCCCACTTCGATGCGCTTGGCCTGGCCGAGATCCTGCAGCGTGGCTTTTTCCAGCGTCAGGCCGACTTCTTCGGCGATCACCGTGCCGCCCGTCAGGATGGCGATGTCTTCCAGCATGGCCTTGCGACGGTCGCCGAAGCCCGGAGCCTTGACGGCAACCGTCTTCAGGATGCCGCGGATGTTGTTCACCACGAGGGTTGCCAGCGCTTCGCCTTCGATGTCTTCGGCGATGATCAGCAGCGGACGGCCTGCCTTGGCAACCTGTTCCAGCACCGGCAGCAGATCACGGATGTTGCTGATCTTCTTGTCGTGCAGCAGCACGAACGGGCTTTCCAGGACGGCGATCTGGCGGTCCGGATTGTTGATGAAGTAGGGCGACAGGTAGCCACGGTCGAACTGCATGCCTTCAACCACTTCCAGTTCGTCGTTCAGGCTCTTGCCGTCTTCGACGGTGATGACGCCTTCCTTGCCGACCTTGTCCATCGCTTCAGCGATGCGCTCGCCGACCGACGTATCGGAATTGGCGGAAATGGAACCGACCTGGGCGATTTCCTTGCTCGTCGAGCAGGGCTTCGACACCTTCTTCAGCTCTTCGATGATGCCCGTGACGGCCTTGTCGATGCCGCGCTTCAGGTCCATCGGATTCATGCCGGCAGCCACGTACTTCATGCCTTCGCGCACGATGGCCTGGGCCAGCACGGTAGCGGTCGTGGTGCCGTCACCGGCGACGTCCGACGTCTTGGAAGCGACTTCCTTGACCATCTGGGCGCCCATGTTCTCGAACTTGTCCTTCAGTTCGATTTCCTTGGCGACGGACACACCGTCCTTCGTCACGGTCGGGGCGCCGAACGAGCGCTCGAGCACGACGTTGCGACCCTTCGGGCCCAGGGTCACCTTGACGGCGTTGGCCAGGATATTGACGCCGGCAACCATGCGCTCACGGGCGGAATCACCAAAACGTACTTCTTTTGCGGGCATACGGAACTCCTTGAAATTATTTGAAAATCAGGCTGCGGGAAGTCTTCAGACCTCAACCACACCCATGATGTCTTCTTCGCGCATGACGAGCAGTTCCTCACCATCGACCTTGACGGCCTGGCCGGAATACTTGCCGAACAGCACGCGGTCGCCGGCCTTGACAGCCATCGGGCGAACCTTGCCGTCGTCGAGAATCTTGCCCGCGCCCACGGCGATCACTTCACCCTGGTCCGGCTTTTCGGCAGCAGCGTCGGGAATCACGATACCGGAGGCTGTCTTGCGCTCTTCTTCCAGACGCTTGACCAGCACGCGGTCGTGCAACGGACGGATTTTCATGCAATGACTCCTTGAGAATTAAAGGCGCGAACCTTGTCGCGACGTTTGACGATATTCGGGCGGCGCACCGTGGTGCACCGCTGTGTTAGCACTCACTGCCAACGAGTGCTAATAATAGTGACGACCCTGTGCAATTTCAAGAGCGAAGAATGTGCGGCATGTAACGGGCCGCGCCATAACGGCCTGCATGGCGCAATACGCGACATCGCGCCGATATAAGATGCAGTGTCGATCATCGGGGCCAGGCAGATTCCGGCGCTGGCTCCGCAATATCCTGGACCACGGACTCAAATGAACCACCTTGAATCACTGAAGCAGCACTCCGTCGTCGTCGCAGACACCGGCGACATCGAATCGATCGCGCGCCTCAAACCACAGGATGCGACGACCAACCCCTCGCTGCTGCTCAAGTCCGCCCAGGACGCCCGCCATCGCCCGCTGGTCGACGACGCGATCGCCCGCGGGCGGGCAGCCGGCGACGACGTATCCGGCGTCATCGACCGCCTGTTCGTCGCCTTCGGCTGCGAAATACTCAAATCCATTCCGGGCCGCATATCGACCGAGGTCGACCCGCGCCTGAGTTTCAGTACCGACGCCACCGTCGCGAAAGGCCAGCGCCTGATCGAACTGTACGAACAGGCCGGCGTGGCGCGCGAGCGCGTCCTCATCAAGGTCGCGACCACCTGGGAGGGCATCCGGGCGGCCGAACGGCTTGAGCGCAACGGCGTGCACTGCAACCTCACGCTGCTGTTCGGCATGGCGCAGGCCGTCGCCTGCGCCGACGCCGGCGTCACGCTGATCTCGCCATTCGTCGGCCGCATCTACGACTGGCATTGCGCCGCGCGCAAGGTCAGCGACATTCCCGCGGACGAAGACCCTGGCGTCGCGTCGGTGACCCGGATCTACACCTACTACAAGCAGTTCGGCTATCACACCGAAGTCATGGGTGCGAGCTTCCGCAAGGTCGAACAGATCGAGCGGCTCGCCGGCTGCGACCTGCTGACGATCAGCCCTGAACTGATGGACAAGCTCGCCGCAACCGAAGGCAGCATCGAACGCCACCTCGACCCGGCCCGCGCGGCAGCAGCCGGCCACACCCGCGTCACGCTGGACGAAAAGGCGTACCGCTGGATGCACAACGACGACGCAATGGCCGTCGAGAAACTGTCGGACGGCATCCGCCGCTTCGACGCCGACGCACGCAAGCTCGACCAGTACGTTGCGGCACTGATGTAGCGCACGGCGCCGGCGCGGCCGCCCCGGCCCGATGCGCGCGTCAGGTGTGCACGTTGAGGAATGCGTCGTTGAGCTTGCGGTCGTGATAGAAGATCGCGCGCCCGAGATCCTCGACCGTCCACGTGATCACCGGCTTGTCCGGGTAGTAGATGTAGCCGCCCGAGAACACCTCGTTGCGGTTGCCCGACGGGTCGAAGAAATAGATCGTCTCCCCCCGCGTGATCCCGTGCCGCGTCGGCCCGATGTCCAGCGAAACGTCCTTCTTCGAAATGATGTCCGCCGCTCGCAACACATCACCCCAGCTGCCCAGCATGAACGAGCAGTGATGGAACCTGTTCTTCTCCGGATGACGGATGAACGCGATGTCGTGCGGCTTCGTCGAACACGTCAGGAACGCGCTCACCATCGTGTCGCCCGCCATCACCTGTTCCGCAACCTGAAAACCCAGCACTTCGGTGAACAGCTTCACCGTGCCGTCAAGATCATCCCCGTACAGCAAACAGTGGTCGAAGCGCGTCGGCTGCATCCCCTTCAGGTCGTCCGGCCACGGGTCCGGATTCACGTCCGGCATCCCGTTGCCAACCTTGTCCTTGTGCGCGAACAACTCCATCGCGTGCCCCGTCGGCACCGTGAAGCGCAACCGCCGCCCCGTGTGCAGGTGCTCCCCCGCCTCCATCCACCGCACGTCGCTCGCCAGACCGCTGTCTTGCACCGCCACCGCCAGACGATCCAGCGTCGCTTCATCCGCAACCCGGAATCCCATGTACTCCATGCCCGGTGAATCCGCCGCGCACAGCACGACGCTGTGGTGGTCGTGCTCGTCCCACG
>JAHJHI010000010.1 GCA_018824085.1 Gammaproteobacteria bacterium
CATGCCCCGCCCCGACGCGGGCCGGGCAAGCGCGCAGGCGGCTCCGCTCGACACGCTGCACGCACCGGGCGTGCGCGCCTCCGCCCTGCACACGGCCCCGCGCGTCACCCCGACGCCGCAGGCAGGCGCGTCCGGACAGCCGCCGGCCGACGACACCGCCGCACCGCCACTGCAGGCGCTGTGGGCACGCCTCATGGGCGGCAATCCGCTGGCGCGCATCGGCGTCGTCGTGCTGTTCTTCGGCGTCGCCTCGGCGCTGCGTCTGGCCGCGCAGGCGGGCTGGCTGCCGCCCGGCCTGCGGCTGGCGGCCACCGCATTCACCGGTTTCGCGATGATCGTCGCCGGCGCGCGCCTGCACGGCGACGGCGCCCGCCGCGTGTTCGCGCAGGCGGTACAGGGAGGCGGTTTCGCACTGCTCTACCTCGCGGTCTACTTCGCGCTGGACCGCTACGGCTTCATCGACGCCGCACCCGCCTTCGCGCTGTTCGCCGCGCTCGGCGTGGCCTGCGCCGTCCTGGCGGCACGCCAGTCGGCGCAGATGCTCGCGCTGCTCGGCCTGTCCGGCGCCTTCGTCGCGCCGGTACTCGCATCCACCGGACAGGGCGACCACGTCGTGCTGTTCACCTACTACCTGCTGCTCGACGCCTTCATCGTCGCGCTGTCCTGGCGCCACGCCTGGCGCGCGCTCGTCGTCGCCGGCTTCCTGTTCACCTTCGCCATCGGCACCGGCTGGGGCCTGCGCAACTACACGCCCGACGATTACGTCGCGGTGCAGGTTTTCCTCGTCGCCTTCTTCGTGCTGTTCAGCGCCACCCATGTCGCATTGACGGTGGCGCGCGCGCCGGGCCTCGCCGGCTGGGCCTCCGGCAGCCTGCTGTTCGGGCCGCCACTGGCCGCCGGTGTGCTGCAGGCGGCGCTGGTGCAACCGTTCGAATACGGCGCCGCGATCAGCGCCGCGCTGGCCGGCCTGTATTACCTCGCGCTGGCCGGGCTGCTGCGCGCACGCGCGGCCGACGCCACGCTCGCCTTCCGGGCGCACGCCGGCATCGGCGTCGCGCTGCTGACGCTGGCGGTACCGCTCGCCTGCGGCCTGCAGATGACGGCCGCGATCTACGCCGTCGAAGGTGCGGCTGCGCTGTGGTACGGCTGTGCACGCGGCTCCCGGCTCACGCTGTGGGGCGGCGTGGCGCTGCAGATCGCGGCCGGCGGCTGGCTCGTCGCCGCGCTGCCCGATGTCGCCGCCGACTGGCCGCTGGCCAACGCCCGCACGCTGGGCTGCCTGATGCTGGCCGGTGCCGCGCTCGCGTCCGTGCGCGCACTGCGCCGGTCCGGCGCCGGCACGCGCTGGCTGCCGGACGCCCTCACGCTGTGGCTGGCCGGCTGGTGGCTGTTCGGCGGGCTGGCCGACATCGACGACTTCATGCCCCATTCGCTGCGCGCGGTCGCCGCGCTGCTGTTCGCCGTCGCCAGCGCGGCGTTCGCCGAACACCTCGGCCGGGCGCGCGGCTTCCTCACCGCGCGCGCACTCGCGGCGCTGTCGCTGCCGGTGCTGTGGGCCGGCTCGCTGCTCGCGTGGGACATGCAGCAGCACCTGCTCAAGGGCGCGATGGCGCTCGCGCTGCCGCTGGCCTGGGCCACCCACTACTGGATACTGCGCCGCCAGGACGCGGACGACGCGCCGCTGTCCGATGGCGCGCGCCATGTCGCGTCGGCGTGGACGCTGCTGCTGTCGGTCGGCGTCGAAGCGGACGGCTGGCTCGCGTTCTGGCTGCCCGGCCAGACGCTGTGGCCCTGGCTCGTCTGGCTGCTGCTGTTGCTGCTCGCCGCGCGCGCACTTCACGCGCGTGTCAGCGACGGCACCGGTGATGCGCCGCCCGACTGGCCCTGGGCGCAGCACTCGGCGATCTACGCGCGCCTCGTCATGTGGCCCTTCGTCGCGCTGCTGTTCGCCTGCGTCTGCGCGCTGCAGCTCGCGCACGACGGTGGCTCCGCCCTCCGCTACCTGCCGCTCGCATCTGCGCTCGACATCGCCAGCATCGCCGCGCTGGCCTGGCTGGCGCGCAGCCGCCTGCTGCCGCTGCCGCTGACCGGTGCCGCCGGCCTGCTGTGGGTGTCGGCGCTGGCCGCGCGCGGCGTGCATCATCTCGCCGCAGTAGCGTGGTCGGTGGCAGCCATGTTCCAATCCACGCTGCTGCAGGCCGTGCTGTCGCTGACCTGGACGATCACCGCGCTGGCCCTGATGATCCATGCCACGCGACGCGGCGGACGCACGCTGTGGTTCACCGGTTTCGCGCTGCTCGCCGCGGTCGGCGGCAAGCTGTTGATGGTCGACCTGTCCGGTGCGGGCACGGTCGAATGGACCGCTTCGCTGATCGGCATCGGCGCGCTGATACTGGTCGCCAGCTATGTTGCGCCGGTGCCGCCGGACACCCATCCAGAAGGAGAGAACGCTTGAACACACGAATCCTCGCATCCCTGCTGCTCGCGCTTGGCGCAGTCAGCGCCGCGCACGCAGCCGACATCAAACCCGGCCTGTGGGAATTCAAGACGAAGATGGACATGCCGGGCATGCCGGACATGGCTGCGCAGATGGCGCAGATGCAGGAACAGATGAAGAACATGCCGCCCGAGGCGCGCAAGATGATGGAACAGCAGATGGCCGCGCACGGCGTCGGCATGGGCAGCGGCGGCGCGGTGCGCATGTGCATCACGCCGGAGGACGCCAAGCGCTCCAACGTGTATTCCGGCAAGACCGACGCCGACTGCACCTACAGCAATGTGTCGAACACCCCGACCCGCGTGAAGGGGCACATCAGCTGCACCAGCCCGAAAGCCGACGGCGACTTCGAAGCGACGATAGACAGCCCGACACACTTCACGTCCCGCATGAACATGCGCTCGGCCGAAGGCAACATGAAAGCCGACACCGACGCCCGCTGGGTGGCTGCCGACTGCGGCAAGATCAAGCCGGCTCCGCGTTGAAGCGCGACGGAAGTTGAACGCTGAACAGGAATGACGGACTCACTGCGACGGGCAACCCGAGCACGCGCCACGCCACCACCCGAACCACCCGTCCGTCCGCACCTCCCTGAACAGCCGATGCAAGACTCCTTCCGCCGCAGGCAACCGTTCGACGGTCCACCGCCGATCGAACTGTCACTGGAGCGCTCACCGCAAGGCGAAGCCCGCCTGCACTTCAGCGTTCGCCCGAGCGCGCTCGTCGCGCTGGCGCTGGCCATCCTGCTGCATGCGGTGACGCTCTGGCTGGTGATGGGCCCGAAACAGGTGCCGGTCGAGCAACCGCTGGGCAGCAACGAGCCGATCAGCGTGCGCATGATCACGCCGGACGCACCGCGCAAGCCCGCCGCGTCCACGCCGCCACCGGTCGCGCAGGCCCGGCCGGTGCCGCCGAAGCCGAAGCGGCAAGCACCCAAACCCGCGAAGCAAAAGCGCGACCAGGCGCCCAAGCCGGTCCAGCCGCCGCCCGTGGTGCGCGCCCCCACGCCCGAACCGGCGCCAGCCGCACGGCCACCGAAGCCGGCCGTCGACGAACCGACCGACATGGCCACCTTCGTGGCCCGGCAGCGCGAGCGCCGCCGCGAGGCGGAAGCCGCCGCCGCCAGCGAGAACGCCGCCGCCATCGCCAGCCAGCAGGGTCCGTCGGCGGAAGACGTGGCCGCCGCCAACATCAAGCGCAACCTGCAGCAGCCAGGCACCAACGGCGTGTTCCAGATCACCCGCAAGGGCATCCGCACCGCCGCCTTCGTGTTCCGCGGCTGGACCACCGACGCCGGCAACGCACGCCGCGAATTCATCGAGGTCGACGCCGGCCTGAACGGCGACATCGAGCGCGCCGTCGTGCGCCGCATGATCGAACTGATACGCCGCTACTACGACGGTGACTTCAACTGGGAATCGCGCCGCCTCGGCCGCACCATCGTGCTGTCGGCGCGCCCGGGCGACGGCGCCGCGCTGGAGGACTTCCTGATCCAGGAGTTCTTCCGCGTCGGCGCCAACTACCCGTCCTGACGCAGCACTAGACGCCCGGCTTGCCCGGCGCGCCGGTCTCCACCATGTTGCGCGCGCCCTGCACGAAGGCGTCCGCCTTGTCGCCGCTCGCCCGCGTCAGGTCGATGTCCGACGGCGGCACCAGCACACCACGCTGCGCGGCCGGACGTGCGGCGATCTGGTCCAGCCAGCGGGCGAGGTTGGGCAGCGCGTCCACCTCCAGCCCGGACCAGCGATGCGTGCGCACCCAGGCCCAGTTCGCGATGTCGGCGATCGAATAGTCGCCAGCCAGGAATTCGTGCTCCTTCAGGTGTGCATCCAGCACGCCGAACAGGCGCATCGACTCGCCCTGATAACGGTCGATCGCCGGCTGGATCTTCTCCGGGAAGTAGCGGAAGAACACATTGGCCTGCCCCATCATCGGGCCGACGCCGCCCATCTGGAACATGAGCCACTGCATCACGCGCGAGCGGCCCTTCACGTCGGCCGGCATCAGGCGGCCGGTCTTCTCCGCCAGATACACCAGCACCGCGCCGGACTCGAACACCGCAAAGTCATCCGCATCGCGATCGATGATGGCCGGAATGCGCCCGTTCGGATTGATCGCCAGGAACCACGGCTCCTTCTGTTCGCGCGCCGACAGCGACAGCGCGTGCAGCGTGTAGGGCAGCGCGAGTTCTTCCAGCGCAATGGACACCTTGTGCCCGTTCGGCGTCGCCGCCGTGTAAAGATCGATCATGACGTCCTCGAAACGAATGGTGTGAATTCACCCGGCACATCCCGGGAGACACGGAACCCGCGTCATCAAAGCTCGCCGGTCAGGAACTGTGCCCTTCCGCGACCGAAAGACCAGTCGGCGTCGGTGTTTTCCACCAGCGAAACAATAAGGTCATCCGGGGACAGCCCGCAGACCGCTTGCAGGCGCTCCGCCAGAAGGCGATAGAACGCGGCCTTCTGCACCTGCGGACGCGGGCGCGAAACCACCGTCAACAGCACAACCTGACGGGATCGACTGTAACCAAGCCCGGTGTCTTCCACCACGATCTCTCCCGGCCGGTGCTGCGCAACGCATTGATAGCGGTCCGAGTGCGGCACCTGGAAGGCCTGCACCATGGCTTCATGCGCGGTGTCGAGCAAGGTCTTGAGCTGCTCTTCACTGCGCCCTTGAATGAGGTCGAACTTCAGGAGTGGCATGCGGCGTCCTTTCGGTCAATGGATGTGGCGTGACAAGAACCCCCGGCAGAGGATCAAGGCCTCGACGAATCCACAGCGTCCCGCAGAGGCTTCTGTCGTCGGGCACCAGCGGCCTGAATACTCTCACGGACGACGCACTTGCCAGAGCCGGCAATCGAACCGCACAGGTTTGAACTGCCCCGGAAGCTGGATGGCGGCCATCCCGCTAACCCGGCGGTGGTCTCAGCGAGTATCCCGCGGGGATAAGCCCTTTCAGTCTGAACTTCATGCGCTCGCGGTTGTGGTGGCAGACGTCATCATTTACGCGCGCGTCGAGCGCATCAAGGCGATTGGGTGCCGCAAGATGGAAATACTCAGCTTCAGGGTACCGAAGGCGCTCTCAGTTGCGGCCTTATCGCAGCATTCGCGCTGACGAAGCGACTGCCGTGCCTTCCCGACGCCCCATGATGCCTCGATCGGCTGCCTCCCGGAAACCCTTTAAAAGCCTCGATTCCAGCCCGGTCCACCTCCCCCGGCTGGCGCCGCAATACGCCCTCTGATACTTAAGTCGTATATATGCAAATGGAAATATTCGGTCAATAATCCACGCCACCCAAAGCCACGACCTTCATCGACGGCACATGTCAGCACTGGACGAAATCGGACACGAAGCGCTCCTCTGGCTGCTTGGCAGCGTCAGTGCCCTCTACCGTCTGCCGTTCGACCCTTCGCTCGTCGCGCAGCAGTTTCCTCCGCCGCACAACCTCGCCACCCTGCACGAAGCTGCCCGCTCGCTCGGGCTGAAAACCGGCCATGCAAACATCAAGGGCGTCGACTGGCAGAAGCTCCCCTTGCCCGCCGTCGCCTTTCTCCTCGCAGTTCCGGTCGCCGCCGGGGGCGAGGGGGAAGGCAAACCCGCCGAGGTTGAATCTGCATCTACCGAACAACCCGCGCCGCGCCCTCAGCCGCGCATTCCGGTACTCGTGCTCAAGACCGACGGCCGCAAGCTTCTCTACTTCCGCGCCGGCAGCCAGAAGCCGGAAACCATCACGGTAGAAGCAGCGGCGCAGCAGTTCGGCCCCGAACTGATCCTGATCGCGAAAGCCGGCAATACCGAAGGGCTGCACCCCGACCCGCAGGCCGCCTTCACCACGCCGGGCGGCCTGACCTTGCGCGCCAGCGACCCGGTCATCACCTACGTCGCCCGCAATCTGGAGCCCTACCGCGGCTTTCACATCTTCATGCGCGCGCTCGAACGCATCCAGAAGCAGCACAAGACCTGCCATGCACTCATCGTCGGCGGTGACGACGTGAGCTACGGCCGCCGCCCGGGCGACGCGCCGAACTGACGCGAAAAGATGCTGCGCGAAGTCAGCCTCGACCCGTTGCGCACCCACTTCGTCGGCAAGCTGCCCTACGACCAGTACATCAAAGTGCTGCAGGTCTCCGCCGCGCACGTCTATCTGACCTATCCCTTCGTGCTGTCGTGGTCGCTGCTCGAAGCGATCACGACAGGGTGCGCGGTGGTGGCATCGAATACCGCGCCGGTCAAAGAGTTTCTATCGGAAGGGCCGCGCAGCAGGCTGGTGGATTTCTTCGATGTCGAACAATTGAAGACGGCGGCCCTCGAGATGCTTTGGGAAAGCAGGGAGAACGTAGGTGTTCGCCCCGCGGACCGTCAAAGTCAAAAACAGATTGACAACGTACAAAGCGCACTGCGCGCATATCGAAAACTTATTGACACCCAGCAATACACGCAGGAAAAGCACAGCATTTATCAACCACTGAATTCAAAAATCAACTGCGACGCACCCCGGCCCGATGTACAAGATTCTATTCGATAAGCATGTCGATCAATCAGAGAAGATCGCGAACCAGATCTGTATTTTGAACAAGAAAATGAGAAACATATTGTGAAGAATAGAAAAACACGCAGACAATCTGCTGGACCTCAGAAGAGAGCCATACATTCAGACTTAATGGAATCAATACATCCGGAACTCTATTGAACGTGATCACCGACGCCGAATCCAAACTCAAACACGGGGTAGCCGCATGAAGTTACTGCACTTAACTGCATTATTTCTACCTATCCTCAGCGCTTGCACAAGCGGTCCGATTGCCAAGGCGATATTGGATGAAGAAGTTAGTCGCCTGTGCAAAATAGACGGCGGAATAAGGGTATATGAAACGGTAATGCTGCCGCCCGAAAAATTCAATAAACGGGGGTCGATAAATTTTAACATTCCAAAAAAAGAAAAAGCAAAAGACGAGGACGAGTATTTCTTCGAGTGGAGAATTGAGATTTTAAAAAAAGACACTCCCTCATTATCGAGGAGCCGTTACAAGATCATTCGCAGAAACGATGATAAAACACTAGGCGAATCAATCCGGTATTCAAGGGGAGGTGGTGATTTTCCAGGTCCTTGGCAAGGGTCAAGCTTTAGCTGTCCGGACCCCACTGATCCACCCAGTTTGGAAGAGTCCATATTTTTTCGAGGTGAAAATGACCTGCTCCTGACTTTTCGGACCAGTTGAAACTTGAGAGGATGGCTTCCAACAGCAGAGAGGAAGTCATGCGCAAGAGGCGTTTTTCGGAAGAGCAGATGGTCAAGATCCTTCGCGAAGCTGACAAGGCGCCGGTGGCG
>JAHJHI010000011.1 GCA_018824085.1 Gammaproteobacteria bacterium
CGCGGCGCGCGGTCCGGGCGCAGCCGGCTCGGCGCGCGCGGCAAGGCGGCGAGCAGCGCGGCCTCGGCATGGCTCAGTTCCAGCGACGGCTTGCCCAGATAGGCGCGGCTCGCCATCTCCACACCTTCGACGATGCCGCCCATCGGCGCGTGGTTCAGGTAGAGCGCGAGGATGTCGTCCTTGCCCAGATGCCATTCGAGCTGCAGCGCACGCACGATCTGGCGCAGCTTGCCGGCCGGCGTGCGCGGCACGGGTTCGAGAATGCGCGCGACCTGCATCGTCAGCGTCGAACCGCCGGACACGATGCGCCCGCGCGTCGCCCACTGCCACGCGGCGCGCGCGAGCGACGCCGGATTGACGCCCGGGTGCCAGCGAAACCAGCGGTCCTCGTAGCCGAGCAGCGCCTCGACATAGCGCGGCGACACCTCGGCCGCGCTGACCGGATAGCGCCAGGCGCCATCCGCGCCGGGCCACGCCCTCAGCGGGCTGCCATCACGCGCCAGCACGATGAAGCCGTCGTCACCGGCAGGCAACGGCAGCGGAAACATGCGGTCCGCCAGCCACAGCGCGGCGAACGCCAGCACAGCCAGCGCACACAGCCGCCGGGCGCGTGACGCACGAAGGAAAGAAAGCAGGCTCACCGCACTGGCCGCCGCTGCGCTCAGCCTGGCGACGGTGCGGCGGCAACCACGTGCTGCGCGGACGGCGCGCCGCCGGACGCCTCGACGGCGCGCGCATAGAACCAGCACGCCGCGGCCAGCACGAACACGACGATCCAGATGCCGCGGCCGCCTTCGGCGGGTGGCGCCGGCCGGTGCGCGACGCGCCGGTCGGCGGGCTCGTCGGACAGGGACATGTCGGCGTCCGGGAAATCGGGAACGGGCGCCGCCTCCCAGCGTTCGATGAACGCGCGCCCGGCGGCGTAGTCGGCGTCATCCACCACCAGCCGCACCAGCCCGGCCGCCGGCAGCTCGCCCACGCCGCCCTGCAGGAATTCCCCGTGAATGCGCACCGCCACGCCTTCCTGCGCCAGCAGGTCGCGCAGCAGGTGCGCTTCCACGCCATTGGCTGCTTCGTAAAGGGTTCTCATGTCGTGACCCGCGAAATGTCGCCTGCAAGCCTACATCAAGCGCCGCGCGAACCGGCGCTGCGTGCGTGTAGTGCACGCACTACACGAAGTTCACGCTTGTCGCGATTGGGGCGCGCGGGCGCAAACCCTAGCATCCAGTCCATCGTCGGAACAAAGGAGATGCACGGTGGGTTCGCAGCGCAAGCGCGGTTTCAGGCTGGGCATCTACGTCTTCAAGGACGCCGAGATCGTCGACTTCACGGCGCCGCACGGCGTCTTTTCCGTGGCCCGCCGCTTCGACCCCGAACTTGACGTGTTCCTCATCGCCGACGCGATGCGCGCGGTGCAGGCGCAGGCCGGCTTCACCGTGCTGCCCAACTACAGCTTCGCCGACCAGCCGGCGATGGACGCCTTCCTGATCCCCGGCGGCGCCGGCACGCGGCAGGAAACGTGGAACACCCGTCTGCACGAATACATCGAGTCGCTGCCCGCGGGCTGCCTGCTGACCAGCGTGTGCACCGGCTCCTGGGTCTACGGCCACATGGGCCTGCTCGACGGCATTCCGGCCACCAACCGCAAGGAGCCGGACCGGCTCGAAGCGTCGCATCTGGGCAAGGTGCCGATCGACCGGCTGGCGGAGATCGCGCCGGCCTGCCGCATCTCGCGCGCACGGGTCGTGGATGCCGGGCGCATCGTCACCGCCGGCGGCATCGCGTCCGGCATGGAACTCGGTTTTCACCTGCTGCGCCGTGCCGGCTACGACGACGCCTTCATCCACGACGTGGCGCGCTGCATGGAGTACGGCGCCGCCTATGAAACCTATATGCACGACATCGAATACGCCCCAAACCCCGTCCCCTGCCTTTCGCTTCAAGCCCCGAGGAGATCGACATGAGCACCTTCAGGAACCCGTTCGACGCAGACATCAATCTCGGCAAATGCTCCTGCGGCCGCCATCACAGCCAGGCCGAACATGAGCAGGCCGAACTGCTGTCGGAAGACGCCATGCTGGACCGCGTGGTCGAAGGCGCCGTCATGCGCGCGCTGTTCCCGCATGACGAGACGCGCCGCAACTTCATCCGCGCGGTCGGCACCGGCACCGCGATGGCGGCCATTTCCACCTTCCTGCCGCTGGGCACGGTGAAAGACGCCTTCGCCTCGCCCGGCGCGCTGGAAAAGACCAAGCTCAAGGTCGGCTTCATTCCCATCACCTGCGCCACGCCCATCATCATGGCGCACCCGCTCGGCTACTACGCCAAGCAGGGTCTGGACGTGGAAGTGGTGAAGACCGCCGGCTGGGCGGTGGTGCGGGACAAGGCGCTGGCGAAGGAATACGACGCCGCGCACATGCTGTCGCCGATGCCGCTGGCGATCTCGCTCGGCGCCGGCTCCAACCCCATTCCGTGGACCATGCCGGCGGTCGAGAACATCAACGGCCAGGCCATCACGCTCGCCATGAAGCACAAGGACAAGCGCGATCCCAAGTCCTGGAAGGGCTTCAAGTTCGCCGTGCCGTTCGACTACTCGATGCACAACTACCTGCTGCGCTACTACCTCGCGGAGTACGGCATCGACCCCGACACCGACGTGCAGATCCGCTCGGTGCCGCCGCCGGAAATGGTGGCCAACCTGCGCGCCGGCAACATCGACGGCTTCCTCGCGCCGGACCCGGTGAACCAGCGCGCGGTCTATGACGGCGTGGGCTTCATCCACATCCTCACCAAGGACATCTGGGAAGGCCATCCGTGCTGCGCCTTCGCGGCCAGCAAGGAATTCGTCACGACGATGCCGAACACCTACAAGGCGCTGCTGAAAGCCATCATCAGCGCCACCGCCACCGCCAACAACCCGGAGAACCGCAAGCAGATCGCCGCCGCGATCGCGCCGGCCAACTACCTGAACCAGCCGGTCACCGTGGTCGAACAGGTGCTCACCGGCACCTATGCCGACGGTCTGGGTGGCATCCAGCGGGTGCCGGGGCGCATCGGCTTCGATCCCTTCCCGTGGGAATCCTTCGCCGTCTGGATCCTGACCCAGATGAAGCGCTGGGGCCAGATCAAGGGCGACATCGACTACCAGAAGGTGGCGCGCGAAGTCTTCCTCGCCACCGACGCCGCCGAGCTGATGAAGGAAGTCGGCCTGAAGCCGCCCGCCGCCACCAGCAAGAAGTTCACCGTGATGAAGAAGGAATTCGATCCGGCCAAACCCGAGGCCTACATCGACAGCTTCAAGATCAAGAGGACGGCTTGATGAAACGCAACAAAGCCTGGCTGGCACCGCTGCTGTCGGTGCTCTTCTTCGGCCTGTTCGTCGGCGCCTGGCAACTCGCGACGTCCAGCTCGTCCGACGGTGAGCTGCCGCCCGGCATGGACCCGGAGTACGCGGCCCTGCTCGGCGCGCAGGCAGCCACCGGCGGCCAGTCGGCCATGCCCGGGCCGGGTGACGTCGCCGCCAGGATCTGGGAACACGTGAAAGACCCGTTCTACGACCGTGGCACCAATGACAAGGGCCTCGGCATCCAGATCAGCTACTCCATCGCGCGCGTGCTCGGCGGCTATGTGCTGGCCGCGCTGGTGGCCATTCCGCTCGGCTTCCTGATCGGCATGTCACCGCTCGTCTACAAGGCGCTCGACCCCTTCATACAGATACTGAAGCCGATCTCGCCGCTCGCGTGGATGCCGCTCGCGCTCTACACGATCAAGGATTCCAACACCTCGGCCGTGTTCGTCATCTTCATCTGCTCGCTGTGGCCGATGCTGGTCAATACCGCGTTCGGCGTCGCCACCGTGCGCCGCGAATGGCTCAACGTCGCGCGCACCCTTGAAGTCAAGCCGCTGCGCCGCGCCTTTCTCGTCATCCTGCCGGCCGCCGCGCCGACCATCCTGGTGGGCATGCGCATCTCCATCGGCATCGCCTGGCTGGTCATCGTCGCCGCCGAAATGCTGGTGGGTGGCACCGGCATCGGCTACTTCGTGTGGAACGAATGGAACAACCTTTCAATCACCAACATCATCACCGCCATCCTGCTGATCGGTCTGGTCGGCATGCTGCTCGACCACCTGCTGGCCTGGGTTGCACGCGCGATCTCGTGGAGGGAGTGAGCATGGAGAACGCATCATCATGAGCCAGCCATTCCTCAAGATAGAAGGCTTGAAGCGGCAGTTTCCGCAACCCGGAGACGCAGCGCCGACACCGGTGTTCGAAGACCTGAACTTCGGCATCGATCGCGGCCAGTTCGTCTGCGTGCTCGGCCACTCCGGCTGCGGCAAGACCACCATCCTCAACATCCTCGCCGGGCTCGACGAGGCCAGCGCCGGCCACGTCATCATGGACGGGCGCGAAGTGCGCGGCCCCTCGCTCGACCGCGGCGTGGTGTTCCAGGGCCACGCGCTGATGCCCTGGCTCAGCGCGCTGAAGAACGTGGAATTCGCCGTGCGCAGCCGCCACGCCGACTGGTCGCGCGAACAGGTGCGCAACCACGCCGTGAAATACCTCGAACTGGTGCACCTCGGCGAAGCGCTCGACAAGAAGCCGGCCGAGCTGTCGGGCGGCATGAAGCAGCGCGTCGGCATCGCGCGGGCGTTCTCGATCGAACCGAAGATGCTGCTGCTCGACGAGCCCTTCGGCGCACTCGACGCGCTCACGCGCGGCAGCATCCAGGACGAGCTGATCGGCATCGTCGAAGCCACGCGGCAGACCGTGTTCATGATCACCCACGACGTCGACGAAGCCATCCTGCTCGCCGACCGCATCGTGCTCATGACCAACGGACCGCGCGCGAAGATCGCCGAAATCGTCGTCAATCCGATGGCCCGCCCGCGCGTGCGCGAAACCCTGCACCAGCAACCCGAGTTCTACCCGCTGCGCAACCACCTCGTCGACTTCCTCGTGAAGCGCTCGCGCGCCTTCACGCCCGGCGCCGACTGGGACCCGAAGAACCCGCCACTCGTCTACCCCGGCGCGCCCGACCGCGCAGCCGCCTGAACCCCGATCCGCCCACACCACCGCACAGGAGATGAACATGAAGCGCGAAGACGTCACCGACCTCATCGTCGAAGCCAAAGTTGCCAAAGGCCTGAAATGGGCCGACCTCGCTGCCGCCATCGGCCTCAGCAAGGAATGGGTCACCGCCGCCCTGCTCGGCCAGATGACCTTCACCGCCGAACAGGCCAAAACCATTGGCGAAATGCTCGACCTGCCGGCCGAGGCCGTCACCCAGCTGCAGCAAGTGCCGTACAAGGGCTCACTGCCCACCTCCGTCCCGACCGACCCGCTGATCTACCGCTTCTACGAACTGATCAACGTCTACGGCACCACCTTCAAGGCACTGATCCACGAAGAATTCGGCGACGGCATCATGAGTGCGATCGATTTCAAGATGGACCTGGCGCGCGAAGCGAACCCGGCGGGGGATCGGGTGAGCATCACGATGAGCGGGAAGTTTTTGCCGTACAAGACGTATTGATCCTATTCGGTTCAAAGCGGCATCGCTCGCGCACGCGACATGCCGCTTTGTTGTTTGAGCCGATGGTTTCGAGAATACCAAGGGAATGAATCGCCCCGGATTTTCTAGACGTTCCCGAGCCTCTGAAAGTATTGCTTTTCAAACTCTACCGGCGAGAGCGCGTTGCTGGAACCATGCCGACGCTTCACGTTGTAGAACATCTCGATGTAGTCGAATACGTCGGCCCG
>JAHJHI010000012.1 GCA_018824085.1 Gammaproteobacteria bacterium
CGGGCCGACGTATTCGACTACATCGAGATGTTCTACAACGTGAAGCGTCGGCATGGTTCCAGCAACGCGCTCTCGCCGGTAGAGTTTGAAAAGCAATACTTTCAGAGGCTCGGGAACGTCTAGAAAATCCGGGGCGATTCACTGCGTGCCTGTTGCGCATTGGCCAGGCCCTGGCCAAGTCACCGGATGCCAGAGACGTGAAGCTGGCCGGATCGATCGCATTGTTCCTGCAGGGATCATTCGTTCCGGTCGGGCTGTCCAGGATTCCGCCAGACCGCACACAACCGACGCGAATGGGGGCGGTTGTTGATCATGAGGTCAGGCGATGATGGCGGTTACACATTGATGTTGGCCTGAAACGAGGGTTCACCCGCGCCAAGATAAAGCCCGTTCCAGGCTGAGAGCAGCCAGTTCCGTGCAGCCGCTCAATAGCCGCTGTCGGTCCTACAGCGGCTTTTCATTAAGGCGGCCGTCATGACCCTCGTTTCCGCGCAGAGCAAGAAGTGACACAATGCGAGCGTTTGAACAAATCATGAGAAACCTCGCCCGATCAGGCGGGGACGGACGGGACCGAAGTGATGGGAACTAGTAGTGAGGCCTTCCGCTTCGTCGATCTCTTTGCTGGGCTGGGTGGCTTCCACGTCGCCCTCGACGAGTTGGAGGGACGTGGCGTGTTCGCTGCTGAGTGGGAGCCCACGCTGAGGGCCCTCTACCAGGTCAACTTCGGTATCGACGCTTGGGGTGACCTTAACGACTTGAGCAGCGACGAAATCATCGCCCAAAGCGTGCCCGATCACCACGTCCTTACCGCGGGTTTCCCGTGTCAACCCTTCTCGAAAGCAGGAGACCAACTGGGCTTTAAGGACACAAATCAGGGCAATCTCTTCTTCAAGGTGCACGACATCCTGCGCGTCAAGCGGCCGCTACACTTCATCTTGGAGAACGTGCCCAACATCCTCAAGCACGACGGCGGCCGCACCAGGACCACGATCATCCGCTTGCTGGAGGAGCTTGGCTATTCCGTCGACGTAGAGCACTTCTCGCCCCACGAGTTCGGCATTCCACAGGTGCGAGACCGCGCCTACTTCGTAGGTTCACTCGAGGGTCTCGATCATTTCGAGTGGCCGGCGAAGCACAAGGATCCCACCGAAATCCACTGGGTATTGCGCCACGAAACGCATTCCAGGCGCGCCATCCCGGAACAGACGCTGCGAGCGATCGACATGTGGGGCGACTTCCTGCGCCGCTCGCCGGATGCGCTGAAGCTGCCTTCCTTCCCGATCTGGGCGATGGAGTTCGGGGCGACCTACCCCTACGAAGACGAAACTCCGTCAGGGGTTTGGGCTCGCAGACCTGTGTGGGGTCTTCGCCAGATGGGCGTGAAGGGCAGCTTCGGCCAATCCCTCGAGTGCACGATCGACGAACAAATCACGAAGATACCGAGCCATGCCAACCGCGCAGGCGACTTCCATTTCCCACAATGGAAGCGGACTTTCATCAGGCAGAACCGTGAGTTCTACCAAGCCAACCGCACCTGGATTGATCCCTGGCTAGCACTGTGGCGCCCTCAAGACATCCCCTCCAGCTTCCAGAAGATGGAGTGGAACGCACAGGGTGAAGAGCGCGACATCGACAACTTCGTGCTGCAGGTGCGTGCGTCTGGGCTGCGGGTCAAGCGTCCCACGACCTCCCCAAGCCTCGTCGCCTTCACGCAGACTCAGGTGCCCATTCTCGGCGCCAACCTGACGGGGGAACGTCGCTACATGACCCCAGCCGAGTGTGCTGAACTTCAGTGCCTTGGCGACATCGAGTTGCCCGAGTCCGACCTTGACGCATATAAGGCCTTGGGCAACGCAGTTAACGCCCGCGTCGTCAAGGCGATTGCAGAAAGATTGTTGTGCGGGCTCATCAGTTCCACCTCAAGCATCACCTCTGACTTCGAACCGTTAAGGGCTACTGCATGACCGAACACATCGAACACGAAGACGACGGCTTAGAAGAGGAGGACCCGCGCGCCCCGTTGTGGGAGAGTATTGCCAACGCAATTGCTACCCTTTCGGATGCAACTGACGCCCCAACTGGAGTCAGGGTAGCGTCTTCCTATATCCGCAGCGACGAAGTTGACATGACGTCAGATGCGTGGATGCCGAAATTAGCCCAAGTCCAGGACTGGCTTAATCTCGGTCTCTCGCGAAGGCTCCCTGATGCGGGACGCGATGCCTTCCTGGCCGGGCTTATTTCCGGCCTCGAGTTGGACAGCGCGGAGGCTCTTGATACCTCGGTGTCCCCGAGCCAAATCACGCCGCTCGCTCTGGAGCGCCTCAGTCAGCGCATTGAGTTCGCGGTGCGCCTGCAGAAGGCATTCGCAGAGGATATGGAGTCCGACGGAGTAACGCGCGCCTCGGCCACGAGCAACTGGACGAATGCGTGGGAGGAGTCCGACCCGGGGTCCGACCAGCTCAGTACCGAGCCTGTCACCGCTACTGCCGACGTGGTCTCCATTAACGAACTCACTACGTCGGACCTAAACCTGACGCCCTCCTACCAGCGTGGTGACGTCTGGACCACAAACGACCGGCAGGCCCTCATCGAGTCGGTGCTTAGAGGCATTCCACTCCCGTCAATCATTCTGCGCGAAGTTGGGCCGTCCGATCCCCACGAGGTCGTCGATGGCAAGCAGCGCCTGACGGGACTACTGCGCTTCGTTGGGAGCCATCCTGCGGCTCTCGAAAAGGTGAAGGCGGCAGATGCACGTCACCCCGCTAAAGACCTGCTGAAGAACTTCAAAGAGGATTACCCGAGGTTCAAGAGGGCATGGAAATCGCTAGAGGGCGAGAACCTGACGGCCGCTCTGGAGAACGACTATTACTTCCCCTTCAAGCTGAGAAACAACGACAGTGGTGGGTTGAAGGGGCCCGCCCTTGCGGCGCTACAAGGTAAGTATTACACGCAGATTCTCAAGAACGTTATCAAGGTGGCAGGGTCCGAGATGACCGTGGAAAAGCTGTTCACCAAGACCACCGCTTATAAGGTGCCGGTGATTCGCTACACGCAGGCTGACCCGCGCCAGATCCACGACGTCTTCAAGTTGTACAACAAGCAGGGTGTCCACCTGAACGCGGAGGAGATCCGCAATGCCGCCTTCCACGAGATCGAACTCACCGCGGCGATCCTGACAGCAGCCGGCGATGCCGACCCGCGCGTTCCCGCGGCGAACATTGCCCCATCGCTGGCCAACGTGTCTGATCTCAAGACGATCGGGGATTCCTTCGAGGGCTACGGTATAGGGCGCGCCCGATACCGCCGCACGAAGATCCTCTCCTGGATCTTGTCGCTGCTACTGCTCGACACGGAGGGCCAAAAGGTCAAGAGTACCGCTCGGCAGATCGACGAATTCATGACCAGGGTTCAGGACGACAAGCAGGACCCGCTCCGCGACAGGCAGGTCCTGACTGATCTGTTCGGCTGGCTGACCAGAGCTTTCGACCTCCACGCCCGACACCCCGAGGTTTGGTCGGAGAAGTTTATGGACGGCGGCAAGGGGGCCAAATGGCAAGAACTCCAACTCGTCGGCTCCATGGTTGGCGTGGCGTTCGCCCTTGCAGCGTCTCCCGACGACGTAGAAGAGCGGATCGTGCAGAAGGCCAACGACATCTTGGCTGCAACAGGCAGCGAAGAATGGGAGCGGATCGGCAACGCACAGACCAAGAGCCAGTGGGACTACATCGCTCGAATTGCCAAGGGCGTGCTCACACTACTGGATCTTGACCCCAGCCAGGCATCAGAAGCTGTTCGGGATCGCTTCGGCTCGTCGGGCTACAAGTCTCTTGAGAAAATGATCCTCCCGAAGAAGGATCGTTAGGCCAGTGGTTGCATCGCCGTTGACCGAGCGCGTCTTCTTCTACCCGCCCGCCCCGTTCGCGGCAGACTCGTGGTGGTCTCGCTACGTCAACCAGTTGCAAGGCCTCAGCGGCACTGCCCGGGCTGCGGTGGAGGCCGACAGCCGCTACATTCTCGAGCGTGGCATCTTTGGTGCCGGCGAGCCCAGTCCCCAGACTTGGCCCGCCGAACGGGCGCGTACAGGCCTGGTCATGGGCTCGGTCCAGTCCGGCAAGACGGCCTCGATGCTCGGCGTCTCCGCGCTGGCGATGGACCGCGGTGTCGACATCGTGGTCCTGCTCGCGGGCACCCGGCTTTCACTGTGGCGACAGACCTACGGCCGGGTGCTAGAGCAACTCGACTCGGGGCCGGACGACGCCGCGAAGCGGGCCCGGCGCATTCTCTGTCCCGCCGCGGCACTCGCGCTTTCCGAGGCGAACGTACCCTTGGCTCGGATCTATGGCCTCATACCGGCCACCGTAAAACAGCGACTGGCCCAGAGACGCCCCATCATTCTGGTCGCCATGAAGCAAACGCACCACTTGCGGGCGCTCGGCGAGAATCTGCGCAAAAACCTCTTTGGAGTGGTGAGGGAGCTTGACCGTCCTGTGCATATGCTGGTGCTCGATGACGAAGCTGACGACGGCTCGATCCTCGACGCGGTTGTCGAGGCCTCCCAGGACCCGGTCTATGGCAACCTCAAACAGATTCCACGTGCTATTGCCAACCTCTGGGACCCACCTCAGGGCTCCCCTGACAACCTGTTCGCAACCTATATCGCGTACACGGCGACACCCCAGGCCAACCTCCTTCAGGAGGACCACAATCCCCTGGCGCCGCGCGACTTCATGATTTCTCTTCGTTCACCGCTCGACGTCGGCCATCCAGTGGATACGAGCGACCCCGGCAACCTCACCGCTCCTCGCTCATCGACTTACCCCGAGCCAGCCGGGATCCGCTCCTTCTACACCGGCGGTGAGGTGTTCTACCGCCGTGCGGAGGCAGCCAAACTGTGCTTGCCGACGACCAACTCCGCGCAACAGGACCTCGCCGACGCCGTCCGCGCTTTCCTGGTGGCGGGCGCCATCCGCCTGCACCGCTCCGGCAAGCTCGGCCCTGCCTCCGCCATTACAGCCCAGTTCGACACCGAGGACGAAGCCCTTGCCAGCGTGGCTTCGCCGCACTCAATGCTCTACCACCCTTCAGCGGCGATCCCGGATCACTTCCGGGGCGCTGAGGACATCCTGCTCTGGGCGGGGATCCAGGACCGGCAGACGGCTCGGAAGCTTCTCGACGCACGCGACGCCAGGCTCCCCGACACCTTGGTGAACGACCTGCAGGCGGATCCCGCCCCGTGGGCGAAATGGCTCGACAAGTACGTTGCCTCCGCCCGAGCAATCGAGGACGAATTCGACGTCCTGCCGCCGAAGACCTTCCCGGACTGGCAGACCGTCGAAACCCTGCTCATTGACGAGATGATCCCGGGGACTAGGGTCGCCGTGGTCAACAGCGACCCCAACGCTGACGATCGCCCTGCCTACGCACCGAGCCAGGACCCGGGAACCGGAAGGTGGAGCGCCGCAGGCGACCTCAGCACGATTTTTGTCTCAGGGAACGTCATGGCCCGAGGACTGACGCTGGAAGGGATGACCACGGCGTTGTTTCAGCGTTCGTCGGCTAACCCGCTGGCCGACACCCAAATGCAGATGCAGCGCTGGTTCGGGTACCGCGGGTCCTACATTGAGCTGTGCCGCGTATTCGCCTCCAGCGACCAACTCGCCCTCTTCCGCGCCTACCACGATGTCGACGAAGCGGTTCGCGCCGCAATCACCGAGCGCATGATGAGCGGCGCCCCTGAACCGACTGTCCTGCAAGGCTTAAACTTCGAGGCCACTGGCAAGATTGCGGGCGTCGGCAACCTTCCCCTGTCTCCAGGACCTCGTCCCTTCGTCACAGTCATCAATGACGGTCAGCAGGAAGATCCCAATGCAGATGTCGTGGCGGAACTCTTCGCTCGACCGTCCAGCGATGTCACTGTAGCCAACGTACTCCGAGGCCGGATCCTAGACGTGCCACTCAAACTTACAGAGGCCGCCGAACTCTTGGACCGCCTGACTTTCGCCCAGTACCGGCCCGGGAGCGAGGGTTTCCACGCGGACTTCTGGAGTCGCATCGAAGCCCGAGCAAACGCGGTCACCCCACTCCCAGACCCGCCGTTCTACCGACCGCCTGCGAGGCACGGCGAGGGGGACTTGACCCGGCGCGCCTGCGCTTATGCCATCGCCGCCTACCTTCGACTCTGGTCGGCCAGCCTAGCTCGCTCGATCACGGGACTGTTTGTCACCGGCCGCCCTGGCGATTTGTGGTCCTACGCCGACCTCGGCCGCAAGACGGCTGAGCAGCCACGGTTCTGGGTCGGCATTCGCTACGGAGATGGTGCCACTGTGGCCAATGGTCCGCTGGCGCGGCTCCCTTTCAACATTCGCGCCACCACCAAGAGGGTGGTCGGAGGCGAACTCAAGACGACTTGGGGAGCGAGCGACCCCAACGCCGGCCCGGGCCAGTATCGCGGCGACGTCTACTTCGACTACTACCACCGCTACGGTGCCGCGCCGTCGAGCGACATCACAACATGGCGACCCAGCGGCTCCGACGGTCAGATCCTCTTCTACGTCAATCAACATCCGGGCGACCTGTACCCCACGGTCGCCGTCGGAGTTTGCCTGCCTGCGGGAGGTCCCGAGCAGTTCGCAGCTACCCGTGCTGGGGCGGCCACCGTGACAAGGAGCCTTCCATGACCAGCTACGAAGAAGTTCTCGAGCAGATCAACGCCGTGCCGGCGGGTCTCATCGGAAATGACCGAACCATCAATTGGTTGACCGACTCACAGGTGGTCGGTGTCGCCCGGAACAGTCGCGGACACCTGGAACTGTTCCTTGCAGGCGAGCAACTCAAGCCCCGGACCAGAACGGTGAAGTCAGCGATTCACTACCACTCGTGGCACCGTGACACCCAGCCGCCGCTGAGCGCAAACCGCATCCTATTACCTGCTCTGGGGCACTTCGATCAGGTTGGTGCATTCATTGCCGCCGAACTATTGCGCGAGAAAGCTGACGCCAATCTGGAGCGCGCTTTCGCCGTCACCGAGCCCCTGATCGAACTCGCCATCAAGCGTCTGGAGATATCCGAGAACGCCATCCTCGGACTCGTCGGGGAACTGCTCCTTCTCGACGCTCTCTGCCGCCGCGCAGATGATATGCACGTCGGGCCGGTCGTCCAGGCTTGGGATGGCTGGCGCCGCTCAGCAAGAGACCTCACGTGGGAGGGCACGGGCGTCGAGATAAAGACCACAACTCGCACTACCTCAAGTCACGCCGTCCATGGCGTGCACCAGATCGAGCCTGCCCCTGCCACTGATGATGGCCCCGGGGAATCTCGCCTGCTCCTCGTAAGCATCGGTCTGCAACAGGCAGATCCCAACGTGCCAGCCTCGTCGGTCCCATCCCTGGTGAGCAGCATCGTCGCGCGACTCACCGCGAGCGGAGCTAGCGGTTTGGTCGACGAGTTTCTTAAACGCGTATCCATGTACGGCTCGGAGTCGGGTATCGGATACGAGCATGCCACGATGGCCAACGAGGCTCCGTTCACGACCCCGTTTAGCGTGACCTTCTTCCGGGGCTACGACATGGCAGACCCGGCCGTCGAGGTGCTGCGGCGCGATGACGTGGTCGCCCACCAGCATGTGGACGCCCAGTCGCTCACCTTCCGCATGGAACTTCCCGCGACGATCAGCTTGAACAACCCCATCGCAGGTACCCGACGCGTCGCGGAGGCGATCTTGGGCCTGCACAGTTAGGGACGCTCTGCACAAGGCGCTGAGAGATACTCCAGTGCCCGGTCATGTACCCCACTGAAGTTGGAGTTGCCCCCATCCGGTGGACGGTTTGTGGCTTGAGAATCAAGCCGTGTGATCGTACTCGATAGCAGGGTTATCCACCGGGCCGCTCGCCCCCGTCCAGGCCGGGGGCGAGCGGCCCGGTGGGTAACCCGGGTTTGTCGAGATTCGCCTGAGCCGCGCGGTGTTTCTCCTCGTAGTTCATCGGTGAGAGATAGCCCAGCGCCGAATGACGCCGGCGCGGGTTGTACCAGCCCTCGATCCAGGTGAAGAAGGCCAGACGCGCTTCGGTCTTGGTCCGGAAGGTCTTGCGGTCGATCAGTTCGCACTCCAGGCTGGCAAAGAAGCTCTCGGCCATTGCGTTGTCGTAGGCATCACCGACTGTGCCCATCGACGGGCGCACGCCCATTTCGCGGCACCGCTTGCCGAAGGCGAGTGATGCGTGCTGGCTGCCCTGATCGCTGTGATGGATGACGCTCTCGGGCTTGCGGCTGCCCAGCGCCATATCCAGCGCGCTGAGCACGAGTTCTACGCGCATGTGCTCGCCGATCGACCGGCCTGCGACGCGCCGGCTCTACACATCGATGACAGTCGCCAGATAAATGAAGCCCTGCCGGGTGGGCACGTCTTCGACAGGCACGGCGCCAAGGGTCCGCTGATCGGTGTCGTGCAGCCCAACGTAACGACGGAAGGCGTGCGACACGCAGTGGTCAAGTCAAGCTGCAGCTGGCCGCTCAAGGATGTGGATGCCCGGCTGCGCGCAGCTCTCGACCCAGAAAAGACAACCGCGAAATACGTGGATCTCTCCCGGCCTCGAGTCGAATATGAGGCGCGCTCCTTCACTGCGGGCGGCATCGGGACTGGTTACCCGGGAGCCGTGAAGATTGCCCGCGAGGGGAGCGCGAGTAAAAGAGTAAAGGAGTGGGCTGACCTGATCAAGTTCGTGGGCGATCGATACAAAGAGGATCTCGCACACATAGAAAGGGCAACAATATGGCGATTTCTCGTAATGATGCCGTCTCGCAAATCGTACGAATTCTTATGTTATAAGCATTAATTGGCTTTGCCTGCTGAAGCGGCTACTCACGCAAGATTGCTTGAACGACTGATTCAAGCCCAGTAACTCGGACTTTCTGCCTGTCAATGAGGAACATTATGACGATCGCTAAGAAGGTGCTTTTTGCTACGGTGCTCGTAGTTGGTCTTGCCAATATCGCAGGTGCAGCCTGCAGTAAATCCCAAGTGTGCGACGATTACGGAAACAATTGTCGTGTGCAAGACATCTGCGACAGCAGACTTGATCTGCCCTCCATAGAGCTTGAACCGCTTAGGCCCTTGCCCTCCATGAACCTCAAGCCGCTGCCCTCGATGGAGCTGCCTCCGATCGGCACCTCTCGATGCGAATACATGCAGGTGAACGGTAGCTGGCAAAACGTTTGCAGGTAGGGGTCGGCCCGCACTGAACGTGACGGATGCGGCCGCCTGCGCGAGGAGAAAAAGTAGCAAACTCATCAGGACGCGTGAGGATCCCTGAGAACCTCATTACGACGCCAGCACCTCGCTAACGATAGCCCTGTGCTAGCCCGACCCGCAAACGAAAACGGCTCCCATCGCTGGGAGCCGCTTGAATGCTGGTGGTGATGGGGGGACTTGAACCCTCGACCTACGGATTATGAATCCGTCGCTCTAACCAGCTGAGCTACATCACCAATCGGAAGGCCGTGGATTGTCGGGGAGCGCGCTGCGCTTGTCAAGGATGGCGCCGTGGCCGGACAATCGCGGGTTGGGTCAAAGAGGATCGGGGCACGGCATGCAGCAGGATCTGGATTTTGACGTCGTCGTCGTGGGCGCAGGACTGCCGGGGCTGGCACTGTGCGCGGCATTGCGGCGGACGCAGCTATCCATTGCGCTGGTCGAGGGGCGCATGCCGGAATGGCCGGTCGGCGGCTGGGACGCGCGCGTCTATGCGGTGAGCCCGTCAAGCGCGCGCTTTCTGGAGGGCATTGGCGGCTGGGCGCATCTGGATCATTCGCGCATGCAGCCGCTGGCGCGCATCGAGGTGTTCGGTGATCGCGGCGCGCGGCTGGATTTTTCGGCGTTCGACGTCGGCGTCGGCGAACTGGCCTGGATCGCCGAATCGGGCCTGATCGCACGCGAACTGTGGGAGGGCGTGAAGCGCCAGGCCAACGTGGCGCTGTTCTGTCCGGCCAGACCGGTCGCGCTGGGCCGCGTCGATGAACGCTCGACGCTGGAACTGGAGGACGGCCGCCGGCTCGGTGCCGCGCTGGTGGTCGGCGCCGACGGCGTCAATTCATGGGTGCGCGGGCAGGCCGGGCTGGATGCGCGCTTCACCGACTACGGCGAACTCGGCGTCGTCGCCAACTTCCGCTGCGAGAAGCCGCATCTTGGCTGCGCCTGGCAGTGGTTCAGGCCGGACGGGGTGCTCGCCTTCCTGCCGCTGCCGGATCAGCACATGTCCATGGTGTGGTCGGCGCCCGAGGCGACGGCGCGCGATCTTCTGCAACATGACGCCACTACGCTCGCGCAGCATGTGGCGGCGGCGGGCGATCATGTGCTGGGCGCGCTTGAGGTCGTCACGCCGGCGGCCGGCTTTCCGCTGCGCCTGATGGAGGTGCCGAAGGTGATCGCGCCGGGTATTGTGCTGGTGGGCGATGCGGCGCACGCGATCCATCCGCTGTCCGGCCATGGTGTCAATCTGGGCTTCGCCGATGTGCGGGTGCTGGCGGACGTCCTCGCTACGCAGGATCGCGGTGTGCTCGGCGACGTGCGTGTACTGCGCCGCTACGAACGCCGCCGGGCGGAGGAGGTGCGCGCGATGCAGCTGACGACGCATGCGCTGCACGAGCTGTTCCGGCCGCAATGGCCGGCGCTGTCCTGGCTGCGCAATTCCGGGTTGAACCTGACACAGCGCATGCCTGTCGTAAGAAACGCGCTGGTACGCTACGCGCTCGGATAAATCTGGCGCGCAATGAGTGCGCGCCTACACAGGGAGTTTTCATGTCCATCAAGCACACCGCCGCACTGTTGTGCGCATTTGCCGCAACGGCCGCGTACGCGGGGCCCGAGGAATCGATCAAGGCGGCCGTCGAAGCCACGCTGGGTGCCGGCGCAAAGGTTGAGGGCGTCACGAAGACCCCGTATCTCGGTCTGTATGAAGTCCGCATCGGCAGTGAAATCCTCTACACGGACGAAAAGGCGAACTACCTGCTGCTCGGCGAAATCCTCGACGCCAAGACGCGCCAGAACATCACGCAGCAGCGGGTGAACCAGCTGTCGGCGATCAACTTCGCGGAGCTGCCGCTGGATCTCGCGATCAAGCAGGTGCGCGGCAACGGCAAACGCGTGATCGCCACGTTTGAAGACCCGAACTGTGGCTACTGCAAGAAGCTCGCGAAGGAACTGGTCGGCATGAAGGACGTGACGATCTACACCTTCCTGACGCCGGTGCTCGGGCCGGATTCGCACAAGAAGGCGGAAGCGATCTGGTGTTCGGCCGACCGCGCGAAGAGCTGGACCGACTGGATGACGACCAATGTCGCGCCGGCCACCGCCGCTGCGTCCTGCGATACGGCCGGTCTGGAGAAATCCGCCGCGCTGGGCGAGAAGTACCGCGTTCGCGGCACGCCGACCATCTTCCTCAGCAACGGCGAGCGCATTCCCGGCTATGTACCGGTCGCCCAGCTGGAAAAGCGCCTCGAAAACATGAAGTAAGCCTGTATCCGGGCGCGGCGCGTGACGCCGCGCCCGCGCCGGTCACGGCGGCGACACGCCGTTCGGCAGCAACACCCACATGCGCCCCTGCTGGCGCATGCGCCCGGCCAGCGCGCCGGCATCCGGTCCGAAGCCCCAGAAGAAGTCAGCCCTCACCCCGCCGCGGATGGCGCCGCCCGTGTCCTGCGCCATGACCAGACGGCGCAAGGGTTGCGGGCTGTTCGGGCGCGTGGTGTCCAGCCACACCGGTACGCCCAGCGGCACGTTGCGCGGGTCCACCGCGATCGCGCGCTCGCCGGCAAGCGGTACGCCGAGCGCGCCGAGCGGGCCCTCGGGCAAACCGCTGCCCTGCTTGCCTATCGGCAGTTCGCGGAAGAACACATAGCTCGGATTGGCCGCCATCATCGTTGCCACGCGCGACGGATTGGCGCGCGCCCAGCCGCGTATGCCCTGCATGGACGCCTGGTCCAGCCGCAGTTCGCCCTGATCGACCAGCCAGCGCCCGATCGACTGGTAGGGGTGGCCGTTCTGGTCGGCATAGCCGACCCGCACATGGCTGCCGTCCGGCAGTTCGACCCGGCCCGAGCCCTGAACCTGCAGGAAGAACACGTCGAGCGCGTCCGCCGCCCAGAACAGCACCTTGCGTTCGAACGCCGGCGCACGCGCTTCCAGCTCTTCGCGCGACCAGTACGGCACCACCTTGCGCCCCTCCAGCCGGCCGCGCAGGCGCATGTTCTTCAGATCCGGATTCACGCTCGTCAGGTCGACCACCAGCAGATCGTCCGGCACCGCGTAGATCGGGTGCTGATACACGCCACCACGCGTGCGGCTCGCGCGCAGCAAGGGCTCGTAGTAGCCGGTGACCAGCCCCTGGTCGCTGCCGTCACCGTTGAGCATCTGCCACGGACGGAACGCGGATTCGAAGAACGCGCGCACCGCAGCGCTGTCTGCGCTATCGAGCCGCGCGGTGGCCGCGCACGGCCCGGACCAGCCCGGCTTCGACGCGAGCGCGCTGCACGACGCACGCAGTGCGGGCAGCACCTCGCGCAGGTCGTCCTCGCCCCACCCCTCGAGCGCCGTCCAGTCGGCCGGCAGCAGACGGGGCGGCGCCTTCACTTCGGGTTCGGGGGCCGGCGCCGGCTCCGGACACACCGGGCAGGCGGCACAGGCAGGACACGCCGGGCAACTTTGCGGCGCGGGCGTCTTGACCACCGGACACACTGGCGCCGGAGCCGGAGCCGGAGCCGGAGCCGGAGCCGGAGCCGGAGCCGGTGCAGAGGCACAGGCCGCGAGCAGCAGTGCGGATGAAAAGATTGCGGCGAGCCGGACCTGCCGGCTGATTTGCTGAAACATCGTGGTGTACTTTAGATTGGCGCGCCCGCAGGCGACGAGGGCGCAATGATAACGAGCGCCAGCCACCGGCTGGCGCCATGAACATGGAAGCACTTCCGCATGTGGATCTTTTTGCTTGAATCCGGCGCCGCGCTGGCGCTTTTCCTGTTCATCCTCTGGTGGACGCTGCCGCGCAAGGAAAAGCCGCCGGCCGACCCGCCGAATCCGCCCGAGTCCGCCCGGGCGATCACCGACAACAAGGACGACCATGACAAGCCGTGAAGGTTTCGAAAGCCTGATCGAACGCGCCCACGCGCTGTTCGACCGGCTCGAACACATCCTGCCGCCCGCGCCGGCGGCGCCCGACTGGAAAGCCACCGCCTATCGCTGGCGCCGCAGCAACGGTCGCGGCCGGCTGGAGGCAGTGGCGCACCCGCACAAGCTGCGCCTCGCGGACCTGCGCGACGTCGATGTGCAGAAGGCGCGCATCAACGCCAACACGAAGCAGTTCGTCGCCGGCAAGCCGGCCAACAACGTTCTGCTGACCGGCGCGCGCGGCACCGGCAAGAGCTCGCTGGTGAAGGCGCTGCTGAACGAACACGCGAAAAAGGGGCTGCGCCTGATCGAAGTCGATCGCGACGACCTGACCGACCTGCCCGACATCACCGACCTGATCGCCAACCGGCCCGAGCGCTTCATCATCTATTGCGACGACCTGTCGTTCGAATCCGGCGAACCGGGCTACAAGGCGCTCAAGAGCATACTTGACGGTTCGGTCTCGGCGGTGCTCGACAACGTGCTGATCTACGCCACCTCCAACCGCCGTCACCTGATGCCGGAGTACTTCTCGGAGAACCGCGAAGCAAAGCACGTCGACGGCGAAGTGCATCCGGGCGAGGCGATCGAGGAGAAGGTATCGCTGTCCGAGCGCTTCGGCCTGTGGCTGTCTTTCTACCCGTTCGACCAGGAGGCGTACCTGAGCATCGTGCGCCACTGGCTCAAGCGCCTCGGCGTACCGGCCGAACAGATCGAGGCCTCACGCGCCGACGCACTGCGCTGGTCGCTCGAACGCGGTTCGCGCAGCGGCCGCATCGCATGGCAGTTCGCACGTGACTGGGCAGGTCAGCATGCGCAGGACTGAGCACACGGCGGACGTCACCCGATGAGCGGGCGCAAACAGGTTGCCGTCGCGGCCGCCGTCATCCTGCGCGACGGCGCCGCCGGCCGCGAATGCCTGCTCGGGCGGCGGGCGGCGGGCACCTTCTACCCCGGCTATTGGGAGTTCCCGGGCGGCAAGGTGGAAGCGGGGGAACGACCGGCCGACGCGCTGACGCGCGAACTCGACGAGGAGCTGGGCATCCGCGTGCTCGAATGCACGCCGTGGATCACGCTGTCGCACGAGTACGAGCACGCACACGTGCGGCTGCACTTCTTCCGCGTCAGCGCGTGGTCGGGCGAGCCGCAGGCTCATGTGCATGACGCGCTGTCCTGGCAACCGGTGGCCGCGCCCACCGTCAGCCCCATGCTGCCGGCCAACGGCCCGGTGCTGAAGTCCCTGCGCCTGCCCGGACGCATGGCCGTCACGCACGCCTGGCGGATCGGCGCCGCAGCGCAGCTCGACGCCATCGCACGAGCCTGCGCACGCGAGCCGCTGCTGCTGCAGATCCGCGAACCCGGATTCGACGACGCGACGCGTGCGTTCGCAGCACGGGCGATCGCGTGCGCGCGCGCCTCCGGCTCGATCGCGCTGGTCAACGGCGACGTTGCCGCCGCGCAGTCGCTGGGCGCCGACGGCGTGCATCTGAAGTCGGACCGCCTGGCCACCCTTCAGACACGCCCGCCGATGGACTGGGTGGGCGCGTCCTGCCACACGGCGGACGACATCGCCCGGGCACAGCGGCTCGGGCTCGACTACGTGGTCGTCGGGCCGGTGCTGCCCACTGCGACCCACCCGGGCGCGGCGGCACTGGGCTGGCCGGCGCTGACCGGGCTCATCGCCGGCTGCGCGATGCCGGTGTTCGCCATCGGCGGCCTCGACACCACGCACATGGCGCAGGCACTGGCGAGCGGCGCACACGGCATCGCCGCCATCCGCGGCGCCTGGCAAGACTGAGGAGACCACACCATGACCACCCGTCGCCTGTTCCTGCAGCAGATTCCGGTCGTGCTCGCGCTGCCTTCGCTGGTGTTCGCGCGCACGACCGACACGTATTCGCACGGGCTGCTGTGGCAGGTGCGTGCGGGTGGCGCGCCGGTCAGCCACCTGTTCGGCACGCTGCACAGCGGCGACGCCCGCGTGCTCGCCCAGGCAGACAGGCTGCGGCCGGCGCTGGCAGGCGCACGCATATTCATGCCGGAGCTGGTCACCGACGCCGACGCGGTAAGCGCCTTCATGGCCGCCAGCATGTCGGACACGGACAACCTGCCGGCACTGGTCGGTCAGGCGGACTGGCCGCTGGTGGCGCAACAGCTGGCAGTACACGGCGTCGACGAACGGGTGGCCGTGCGCATGCGCCCCTGGGCGGCGCTGGTGACGCTGCTTCAGCCCGTGGCGCCTGCACGCACGACGCTGGACGAGCGGCTGGTCGGCATGGCGCGCGACCTGGGCAAGCCGGTCGAACCGCTGGAACAGGTGCAGGAACAGATCGACGCGATCGCCACGCTGCCGCAGGCGACGCTGATCGCATTGCTGATCGATTCCGCGCGCCGCCATGCCGCCATCCAGGACAGCACCGGCGCGATGACCGAACTGTGGCTGGCAGGCGACATCGGCGGCCTGTCGCGCATGAACGAGGCCCTCATCGCCGAATCACCGGCGCTGCGCGCGCACGCGGGACGCTTCACCCGGGCCGTGCTGACGCGGCGCAACCGGCGCTTCGTGCAACGCCTGCAGCCGCAACTGCAGCGCGGCGGCGTGGTCGCCGCATTCGGCGCGTCGCATCTGGAAGGTCCGGGCGGCGTGCTGTCCCGGCTTGCAGCCCGGGGCATGCAGGTCACCGCCGTGGCCATGGGCTGACCCCGGATCACGCCTCCGCCCTATGCCTCCCGGATCAAGACATCCGCCGAATGTCAAGGACCCATTCTAAAGTTCAGTGAACAGGCGTCGTAATACTTCTCGGGAAACGTTGTGTCTCTGGATCCAGCCGTGGCCTGTCAGACCAACATTCACGGAGAAGCTCATGCCCACATTCAGTCGCCTTTCGCTCGTCAATCAGATGTCCCTCTCGGTGGCCGCACTCTGCGCGGTTGTCTTCGCCGGACTGATTGCCCTCGTGTCCGTTTCGTCCAACAAGGCCACCATGCAGCAGACCGAGGAGCGGCTCGGCCTGCAGGCGGACGCCATCGTGAAGCAGCTGGACCAGAGTCACGCGAACGCCATGGAAAACGCCCGCAAGGGCATGGTGGCGCTGAAAAGCGGCCTCGGTGGCGACGTCGTCATCGGCTCCGACACCGACACGGTGCCGATGGGCAAATACCCGGCCGTACGCGTGGCACGCATCAACGGCACACCGGTCAATGGCGACAACTCCCGCATGGCCGCCATGCGTGACCTGACCGGCTCCGACCCCGCGATCATGGTGCTCGTCGGCGACGACTTCGTGCGCGTCTCCACATTGCTGAAGAACAAGGATGGCGTGTCGCAGGTCGGCGTGGCGATCAAGCCGGGCAAGGAGACGGCCACGCTGCTCGAAGGCAAGCCCTACAACGGCATCGTGATGCGCAACGGCCGTTTCTACATTTCGTCCCTGGAACCGATTTTCGACGCTTCCGGCAAGGTTGCCGGCGCGCTGTCGTCACGCGTGGACGTGCATGACGGCGTGCAGCAGCTGTTCGCGTCGCTGGCCAAGGAGAAGGTGGGCGAAACCGGCTACGTGTTCATCGTGAAGCATGGCGAGGACGTCGACAGCAGCGAGGTGCTGCTGCATCCGGCGCACGGTGGCAAGACACTCGCCGAGACGAATGACGAAGAAATGAAGAAGCTGATTGCCATCGAAGAACAGAACGGCAACGGCATCGTGACCTACACCCGGACACGGGAAGACGGCGGATCGGGCGACAAGATCGTTGCCTACCGTACGGCAAACACCTGGGGGTGGATCGTGTCGACCGGCAGCTACGTCGAGGAATTCACGCGTGACGGCGTTGCCCTGCGCAATGAGCTGATCATCATCAGCCTGATCGCCGCCGTCCTGCTGGCGGGCGCCACCTGGTGGCTGGCACGCAGCCGGCTCGCCCGGTTGCAGGACGTGTCCGCCGCGATGACCCGTCTCGGCAACGGTGACTTCAGCCAGCGCCTGCCGATCGTCTCCGGCGAGAGCAAGAACGAGCTCGACATGATTTCAACACAGATGAACGAAGCGACGCGCAAGACGGCCGGCCTGATCACCGCCACTGCGGACGCGGCGCGCGCCGTGGGCGAAGCCGCTCGCACGCTGCGCGCCGGATCGAGCGAGGTGGTCAGCGGCTCGACCGAACAGAGCAGCGCCGCGGCCGGCCTTGCCGCCGCGATCGAAGAGCTGTCGGTGAGCATCACCCACGTCGCGGACAGCGCTGGCGTGGCGGACACGATCACCCGCGAAGCGCGCACTGCGGCGCAGGACGGCGAGACCAAGCTCAACAGCATGGTCGAGGGCATGCAGCGCATTGCGACGGAAATCACCGAGGCGTCCGCCGCGGTGACCGGCCTGGCCGGTCGCACCCGCGAAATTTCCAACGTCGGCCGCATCATTCAGGAAATCGCCGAACAGACCAATCTGCTGGCGCTGAACGCAGCCATCGAAGCGGCGCGCGCCGGTGAATCCGGCCGCGGCTTCGCGGTGGTGGCCGACGAAGTGCGCAAACTGGCCGAACGCACGGCAGCTTCCACCAAGGAAATCGCAAGCATGGTCAGCAGCGTGCAGGCGGACGCCGACCAGGTGGTTCGCCGCATCGGCGACGTGAGCGGTCAGGTGACGACCGGCGTGGAACTGGCGAGTGCCGCCGGCGACGTGCTGCGCGTCATCAGCGACCAGAGTGAGCGCACCGCCGACGCAATGAAGGAAATTGCCGCCGCCACACGCGAACAGAGCAGCGCAAGCCAGAGCGTGGCGCAGGGCGTGGAACGCATTGCCGGCATGGCCGAGCAGAATGCGGACGTGACGCGACGCGCCGACAGCCAGACGCACGGCCTCGAAGTCCTGGCCGGACAATTGCAGGAAAACGTCAGCCGCTTCGTCATCTGAGGCAACACCGGTACCGGCCGCCCGTCCCGTGATAGGGGCCGGCGGCCGGCCGGCGTATACTCGGCGGCCAAATCCTCCCCGCCGCCATGCTCAGCTACCGTCACGCCTTCCACGCCGGCAATCCGGCCGACGTCCTCAAGCACTTCGTGCTGGTCGAACTGCTCCAGCACCTGAACCAGAAGGACAAGCCCTACTGGTACATCGACACGCACGCCGGTGCCGGTGGTTACGCACTGGACAGCGGCTACGCAGCAAAGAACGCCGAGTACAGCAAGGGCATTTCCAGGCTGTGGTCCGCGCCTGACCTTCCGGCACCTCTCGCCACCTATGTCGACGTCGTGCGCGCCTTCAACAGCGGCGAGCGGCTGCGCGCCTACCCGGGTTCGCCGATGATCGCGCAAGCGCTGCTGCGCGACGACGACCGCATGCGCCTGTTCGAACTGCACAGTACCGACAACCGCCTGCTCAACAGCGCCTTCGCCGACGCGGGGCGCCGCGTGAACATCGAGATGGCGGACGGCTTTTCCGGACTGCGCAAGCTGCTGCCGCCACCGCCGCGACGCGCGCTGGTACTGATAGACCCGCCCTACGAAATCCGCGAGGACTACCGCCTCGCGTTCGAAACGCTGCGCGAGGCCAACACCCGCTTCCCGATCGGTACCTACTGCCTGTGGTACCCGCAGCTGCACCGCATGGAATCACGCGACCTGCCGGCCAAGCTCAAGCGCCTGCCGGTCAGCGCCTGGATGCACGTGTCGCTGACCACCGGCATGCCGTCTCCGGACGGCTACGGCATGCACGGCAGCGGCCTGTTCGTCGTCAACCCGCCGTGGACGCTGCCGGCGACGCTGAAAGCCGTCCTGCCCTGGCTCACGCGCACGCTCGCGGTCGATGACGGTGCGAAGTTCGAACTCGATTTCAAGATCCCCTGAGGCTGACGACATGGTGCTGCAGACACCGATAGACACCATCACGCACGCGATCGGCCTCGCCGTGGCGCCGGTCTTCCTGCTGACGGCGATCGCCACGATGATTGCCACGCTGAACAACCGGCTCGGCCGCATCATCGACCGCCGCCGCGTGGTGCTCGCGCGCGGCGGACAGCAATGCGACGACGAAACGATGAGCAACGCAACCGAACTGGATCTGCTGTCGCGGCGCGCCCGCCTCGTCTATCTCGCCATCCTGTTTGCCGTCGCGTCGGCACTGATGGTCTGTTTCGTCGTGTCGTGCGCCTTCTTCGGCGTGCTGTTCACCGTCGTGCTGTCCGATCTGCTGGCCGGCTTCTTCGTGCTCGCCATGCTGTCGCTCATCGTGGCGCTCAGTCTGTTCCTGCGCGAGGTCTTCGTCGCCGTCTTCACCGCCACGCACGCCAACCGCTGACGCTGTCCTCAAGTGGCACCCCGCGCCGCCGTTGACCTGTCAAACGCGGAGGACAATCGATGGCGCTCGACCTTGCACATGTCAGCAGCACATCACCGGACCCGGTACGCGCGGTGGCCGAGCTCGCAGAGCAGATCGGCCACCGCACGGCAGAGGCCCTGGTGTTCTTCTGCACCCACGACTACGACCTCGACATCCTTGGCCGGGAGCTGGGGCAGGTTTTCCCCGGAACAACGATAGGCTGCACGTCGTCCGGTCACTTCGGGCCGCACGGATTCCAGCTCACCGGCATCGTCGGCGTCGCCTTCTTCGGCGGCGCGCTGCGCATCACCCCCTTCCTGATCGCGCCGCTGGCGCGCCACACCGAACAGGTGGCGCGCATCGCGGAAGAAGTGCGCGCGCTGTGCGACGCTGATCCGGCGCTGAACCGCTTCGGCCTGCTGCTCGTGGACGGTCTGTCCATGGCGGAGGAATCGCTGGTCGGCACGCTCTACCAGCTGGTCGGCAACCTGCCCATCATCGGCGGCTCCGCCGGTGACAACCTGCGCTTCGAGCGCACCCATGTCTACGCTGGCGACGGCACCTTCCTGAGCGACGCAGCCCTGTTCGCGCTGATCGAAACCCGCCAGCCGGTCGCCGCCTTCAAGACGCAGCACTTCGCGCCGAGCGACAACGAACTGGTGATCACCGAGGCGGACACCGGACAGCGGCTGATTCGCGAAATGAATGGCGAGCCGGCCGCGCTCGCGTACGCGCGGGCGATAGGCCTGCCGGTCGAAGCACTCACGCCGAGCGTGTTCGCGCACTACCCGCTGGTGCTGACGCTGGGCGACGGAACCTATGTGCGCTCGATCCAGAAGGTGAACGCCGATCTGTCCATGCCCTGCTACTGCGCGATCGAGGAAGGCCTGATCGTATCGATAGGACAGGCGCTCGATCCGGTGCAGACCCTGAGCGACGCCCTTGCCGCCGTGCGCGACAGCGTGCCCGAACCCGCGCTCATACTCGGCTGCGACTGCATCCTGCGGCGCCTGCAGTTCGAGCGTCAGGACATCTCGGCGGCAATGAGCGACCTGATGGCGAAAAGCGACGTTTTCGGTTTTTTCACCTACGGTGAACAGTTCAACGGCGTCCATGTAAACCAGACGCTCACGGCCGTCGCCATCGGAGGATGACCATGCAATCGACTCACGAATCCGCCGCTCCGTCCGCCAGCACCGTCACGTCGGAGCTGGAACGCCAGCTGCAGGCGCGCGACAAGACGATAGACGTGCTCAAGCGCCGCATACGCCAGCAAGGTGCCACGAACGAGGCTTCGCCGTTCGCGCTGCTCGAACAGAACATCAGCCTGAACAACGTGATCACGCGCAAGACGCGCGAGCTCGAAGCCGAACGGCAGGAACTGCAACGCGCGCTGACGGAGCTGCGCAGCACGCAGTCACAGCTGCTGCAGGCACAGAAGATGGAATCCATCGGTCAGCTCGCCGCCGGCATCGCCCACGAGATCAATACGCCGACGCAATATGTCGCCGACAACATGGACTTCATCGACAAGGCCACCGGCTCGTTGATGTCGCTGCTGGAAGAGACGCTGAAGGTGCTCGCGGCGGCGCACGACGGCCCGCCCGACGCCGGGTTGATCGCATCCGCCGATGCGCTGCTCAAGCGCACTCGCCTGGACTACCTGCGGCGCCAGATCCCCGACGCGCTCAGCCAGTCGAAGGAAGGGCTGGCCCACATCGCCCGCATCGTCAGCGCCATGAAGGCGTTCTCTCACCCGTCGCGCGGCGAGAAGGAGGCGGTGGATGTGCACGAACTGATCGACACGACGATCACCGTCGCGCGCAGCGAATGGAAGTATGTCGCCGAACTCGAAACCTTCTTCGACGACGACCTGCCGCAGCTGCCGTGCCAGCGCGACCTGATCGCCCAGGCGATCCTGAATCTCGTCGTCAACGCCGCACACGCCGTGTCCGACACGCTCACGCAGGGTGAACGCGAAAAGGGGCGGATAGAGGTGTCGGCGCGGCGCGCCGGTGCGCAGCACATCGACATCTGCGTGACCGACGATGGCGCCGGCATGCCGGACGCGGTGCGCGAACGCATGTACGAACCGTTCTTCACCACGAAGCCGGTCGGCAAGGGCACCGGCCAGGGCCTGTCCATCGTCTACTCGACCGTCGTCGACACGCACCAGGGCGAAATCCTGTGCGAGTCGGCCCCTGGCGAAGGCACGCGCTTCACGATGCGCCTGCCGCTGTCGGACTCCGCGGCATGAACGTCGTTTTCGTCGATGACGAAGAACGCGTGCTCGCCGGCATCGAACGCGCGCTGTCGATGAACGACGCCGGCTGGACCTGCCGCTTCTTCACGCGCGGGCGCGACGCGCTTGCCGCGCTGAACGACTGCCCGGCCGACGTCGTCGTGTCCGACATGCGCATGCCCTTCATGGACGGCGCGCAGCTGCTCGCCAGCGTCCGAAGGCGCTGGCCGGCAACGCTGCGCATCATCCTGTCGGGACAGTCGGATCCGGATGCGACGCTGCGCATGCTGGAAGTCGCCCATCAGTTCGTCGCCAAGCCGTGCGACAACGCCAGGCTGCTGTCCACCGTCGAGAACGCGCTGTCGCTGCGCACGATGTTCATCGACCCGTCCGTCGTCGACGTCGTGGGCCGGGTCAACCACCTGCCGGCGGCACCCGCCGTGTTCGCCGAACTGACTCGTCTCATCGCGGACCCCGCCAGCGACGGCCGCGACATTGCGCGGCTGCTCGGCAGCGACCCCGCGCTCAGTGCGAAAGTCATGCAGCTGGCCAATTCCGCCTACTTCGGCGGCGGCGGCACGATCCGCAGCATCGCCGACGCGATCACCCGGCTAGGCATCGATCAGGTGCGCGTTCTGGTGCTGGCGTCCGAGGTGTTTGCCAACGCGACCGTCGACCCCTTCGTCGACCAGCTTCAGCGCACCTCGCTGATGGCCTCCACGCTGGCCGGGCGCCTCACCACCGGCAAGCGGGGCGAAGCGGAAACCGCCGCACTGCTGGCGCGCATCGGCCTGCTCATTCCCGATCTGCGCGAAGACACGCTGCTGGACGCGAGAACCGACTGCGACACGCCTCTGCAGGCGGCTGTCGGCGCCTATCTGCTGGGCCTGTGGGGCTTGCCGATGGGCATCGTCGAAGCGGTCGCCCGCCACCTTCAGCCGGCCCGCGCGACCGAACCCGGCTTCGGCCTCACCGGCGTCGTCCACGTCGCCGTGGCGCTGGCCAATGCAACCGAACCCGACACCGAATATCTCGCCGGCGCCGGCGTGCTGGACCAGTGGCCGCACTGGCAGTCCATGCACGAAGGCACCCGGCTGGAGGACAGCCATGACTGACGACGCCCTGCCGCGCATCCTGTGCGTGGATGACGAACCCAACCTGTTGTCCGCGATGGAGCGCAATCTGGCGGGAGACTTCGACGTCACCGTCGCGTATGACGGCAATGCCGGGCTGGACGCCATCCAGTGGGGAGAACCATTCACCGTCATCGTGTCCGACATGCGCATGCCGGGCATGGATGGCGCCACCTTCCTCGCCAAGGCGCGCGACCTGTCGCCCGACAGCGTGCGCATCCTGCTGACCGGACAGGCCGACGTCGAATCGTCGATCGCCGCCATCAACAAGGGCGCGATCTTCCGCTATCTCTGCAAGCCGTGCGCCAAGGACGAGCTGATCGCCGCGCTCAACGACGCGGTCAACCAGAACCGCCTGCTGCGCGCCGAGAAGGAGTTGCTGGAATCCACGCTCACGGCCGCCGTCAAGACGCTCACCGAAGTGCTCGCCATGGTTGCGCCCTGGGCGTTCCAGCGCGCGAGCTTCGCGCAGGCCTGCGTGCGCCATGCGCTGCCGGCACTGGACTGGCCGGACCACTGGATCTACACCGTTGCCGCCTCGCTGAGCCAGCTCGGCTGCGTCGGCATTCCGGCCGACATCGTCCAGGCGAGCGCCGCCCAGCGCACGCTGACGCCGGACGAACAAAGGCTGCTCGACGAACACGCGGAAGTCGCCAGCCGCCTGGTCGCCGCGATTCCCCGCCTCGAGCTTGTCGCGCAGATCATCCTGTACCAGTCCACCAGCCCGCCGGCCGGCTCACCGCTGGAAGTCATACGCGGCGCGCCACTGCTGCGCGCCGCGCTGGAACTGGAGCGGCACTGGTCGCGCAGCAAGTCGATGGATCTGCCGGGCGACGTGCTGCGCGCGGTCAAGCCGCCGATTCCGGCCTACATCATCAAGGCGCTCACGAATTTTCGTGCCGACGTGTCGGACGAACATCGCGCAGCGCGCGTGCGCGACCTCGTACCCGGCTGGCTGGTGGACGAGGACGTGCGCTGCGGCAACGGCATCATGGTGCTGTCCAAGGGCCACGAACTGACCGAAACGGCCATCGCCGCGCTGCGCCGCCTGCTCGCCGCCCAGGCGATCAGCGAACCGATACGCGTGCGCTGCCGCACCACCTGAGCGCCCTCCGGGTAGTCCGTTCGGACTACACCGGAGCAATTGTGCACGCATACGCATGAAACCCCCTTCGTTCAGGATCGCATTCCCTTGCACATCGCAAGGGAATCAATCCCGAACGGAGTTACACAATGCAAACCCGCAAGCTCGCCATAGCCGCCGCCATTGGCCTGATGGGCGTTTCCGCCCAGCAGGCGCTTGCCGCGGACAATACCTATTTCGACAACTTCAACGCGCTCGCATCCAGCGTGCCGGCCGGCTCGCTGCCGGAAAGCGCGCCGTTCCAGCTGTCGTCCGGCAACTTCTCGCAGAAGGTCATCGCCACCCGCAACAACCAGCTCGCTTCCGGCCAGGCCAACAGCGGCAACTGGGACATGATGACGGCCAATGAAACCGGCGCGGACGCCGGCCGCTACCTGTTCAACCCGTTCGAAACCGGCTCCGCCGGCGTCCAGCGCACGGATCTGGTGACCGGCATCACGCGCACAATCGTCCAGCCGGGCACGCAGAATTTCGTGTCGGGCGACGCCGCCCGCTGGACCCCGTGGGGCAGCTACCTCACGGCTGAGGAATCGTGGGGCAGCAACAGCCAGAAAGGTCGCCTGTTCGAAGTGACCAATCCGCTTGCCGACACGTCCAGCGCCGACTTCGTGCATCGCAACGTGCTGCCGCGCGTGTCGCACGAGGGCCTCGCCTTCGACGCCAGCAACAGCCTCTACTTCATCGACGAAGTAAACGGCGGCTCGATCTACAAGTACGTGTCGGCCGCACCGGGCGCCGCCTCGGGCGATGCATTCTTCAACGCGGGCCAGACCTTCGTTGCCAAGGTCAATGGCGGCGGCAATACCAGCGCCACCGGTGCCGTCCAGTGGGAAGCGATCACCTCCGCCACCGGAACGCCGCTGGCCGGCACCGCCGACGCCATGCGCAACATGGGTGGCGCGATGTTCTCGATGGACGGCCGCGCCGCAGCCGACATGGTCGGCGGCACGAACTACCAGCGCCCGGAAGATCTGGAAATCCAGACGCTGGCCAACGGCGACCAGGTTCTCTACATCGCCACGACGACGACGCACGAGGTGTACTCGCTGAACCTGGCGACCAACGAAATGAAGCTGTTCGTCGGCCGTGACACCTTCAACTCCGTCACCGGCGTAGCGGTGGGCAGCGAATTCACCAGCCCCGACAACATCGCCATCGATGCCAACGGCAACATCTACATCGTCGAAGACCAGCCGGGTGGCAAGGCTGACATCTGGTTCGCGCAGGATGCTGATCGCGACGGCGTCGCCGAATCGGTCAGCCGCTGGGCGTCGATGTCGACCGAAGGCGCGGAACCGACGGGTCTTTACTTCGACAAGTTCAACCCCAACGTCGCCTACGTTCACGTGCAGCACCCGAACAGCGGCAACGACTCTTTGATCCAGATCACGGCCGTGCCGGAACCGGAAAGCTACGCCATGTTCCTCGCCGGCCTCGGCCTGCTGGGCATGATGGCGCGCCGCCGCAACCGCGTCTGACCGCAGGCGGTACCGCAGAACGGAAAGGGGCTTCGGCCCCTTTTCTGCGTCTACGCCTTCAGCAACTCCTCGCGCCCGGCCAGCCAGCGCGCGAGGTGGCGGTCGGCGGCGGCGGCGTCCTCGCGCAGCAGGGTGTCGGCGGCCTCGCGCGCCAGCTCGACCAGCGCTTCGTCAAGCACCAGGTCGGCGAAGCGCAGCAGCGGCTGACCCGACTGGCGGGCGCCGATGAATTCGCCCGGTCCGCGCAGCTTCAGATCTTCCGCCGCGATCATGAAGCCGTCCGTGTAGGCATGAATGACGCGCAGCCGCTCGCGCGCGGTCTGCGACAACGGCCCTTCGTACAGCAGCACACAGGCCGATTCCGCCGTTCCGCGCCCGACCCGCCCGCGCAGCTGGTGCAGCTGCGACAGCCCGAAGCGCTCGGCATGCTCGATCACCATGAGGCTCGCATTGGGCACATCGACCCCGACCTCAATCACCGTCGTGGCGACCAGCAACTGCACGTCGCCAGCCACGAAGGCCGCCATCACGGCGGCCTTCTCGTCCGGTTTCATGCGGCCATGCACCAGCCCGACCGTCAGGCCTTCACAGGCTGCGGCCAGCTGTGTGTGGGTGTCGATCGCCGTCTGCAGCTGCAGTGTCTCCGACTCCTCGATCAGCGGACACACCCAGTAGGCCTGCGCGCCGCCGGCACAGGCGTCGCGCACGCGCTCGACCACCTGGTCGCGGCGCGTCGCCGAAATGAGCTTGGTGAGCACCGGCGTGCGCCCCGGCGGCAATTCGTCGATGACCGACACGTCGAGGTCGGCGTAATAGCTCATCGCCAGCGTGCGCGGGATGGGCGTCGCGCTCATCATCAACTGGTGCGGACTCGCGCCGCCGGCCTTGGCGCGCAGCGCGAGGCGCTGGCGCACGCCGAAGCGGTGCTGCTCGTCGACGACGGCAAGACCGAGGCGGTCGAAGCTGACGGCGTCCTCGATCAGTGCGTGCGTGCCGACGACGACCGGCGCCTCTCCGCTGGCGATCAGCGCCTTCATCGCGCGCTTGTCCCTCGCCTTCAGGCTGCCCGACAGCCAGGCAACGCGGATGCCCAGCGGCTCGAACCAGGCGGCAAGCTTGCGGTAATGCTGTTCGGCGAGGATTTCGGTCGGCGCCATGAAAGCGGCCTGATGACCGCTTTCGACCGCCTGCAGACAGGCGAGCGCGGCGACCACCGTCTTGCCGGAACCGACGTCACCCTGCAGCAGGCGCTGCATCGGCCAGTGCTGCGCAAGGTCGGCGCGAATTTCCGCCCAGGCGCGGCGCTGCGCGCCGGTCAGCGCGAACGGCAGCCCCCCCGCGAACCGGGCGAGGAGTTCCCCTTCGGTCGCCAGCACCGGCGCGTCGCGGCTGCGCCGTGCATCGTGCGCACGCTTCAGGCTGATCTGCTGCGCCAGCAGCTCATCGAACTTGATTCGCCGCCAGGCCGGCGCCAGCCGCTCGTCCAGGTCGCGCAGCGATTCACCCGGTCGCGGGTGATGCAGCGCGTGCACGGCGTCGGCGAAGGGCACCAGCGCATGGCGGCTGCGCAATGCGGCCGGCAGGCTGTCATCCAGCGACACACGCTGCAGCGCCTCTTCGATGGCGCGCCGCAGACTCGCCTGCGACAGACCGGCCGTGGTCGGATAGACCGGCGTCAGCCGGTCCGGCAGCGGGGTGTCCGCCCCCGCCGAGCGCACGCGCGGATGCAGCATTTCGGCGCCGAAGAAACCGGGATTGATGTCGCCGAACAGGCGCACCCGCCGGCCGGGCGCGAGCTGCTTCTGCTGCGACGGATAGAAATTGAAGAAACGCAGGCTGACGGTGCCACTGTCGTCCGCGGCGGTCACGACGAGCTGGCGGCGCGGACGCAGCTTCACCTCCGCCTGCGTCACCTCGACCTCGACCTGCACCGGCACGCCGGCACGCGCCTGCGCCACCGGCGTCAGGCGGGTCTCGTCCTCGTAACGCAGCGGAAAGTGCAGCACCAGCGCGCCGTCGGAGCCCAGACCGAGCTTTTCCAGCGCGGCGGCCAGCGCTTCGCTTCGGGTACTCAAAGGACTGCGTCAGGCATGGCCGCGCGGATGCGGGCCTCGTATCCCATGCGGCCGGTGTCAGTCGATGACGAGCACGGCGTCGACTTCAACCAGCGCGCCGCGCGGCAGCGCAGCCACGCCGACGGCCGCGCGAGCCGGGAAGGGCTCGTGGAAGTAGCGGGTCATCGCCTCGTTCACTTTCGAGAAATTGCCCAGATCGGTCAGGTAGACGTTGATCTTCACGGCGTGGTCGAGCGACGCGCCGGCGGTGGCTGCAACCGCCTTCAGGTTGTCGAACACCCGGGCGATCTGCGCGTCGATGCCGTCGGCCATGGCCATGGTGGCCGGATCAAGACCGATCTGGCCCGACATGTAGACGGTGTTGCCGGCCTTCACGGCCTGGGAATAGGTGCCGATGGCAGCGGGTGCATCCGGGGTGGAAACAATGGTGCGTGACATTCGGATCTCCAGCAGTTGTTGAAATCGGACAACGCCGGATTATCCCGTAAATATCGCGCTCAGGCCCGCGCCATGGCGGACGCCTCGCTCATGCGGTCGAGCTGTTCGATGACATCCATGCTGAGCGCCTCCATGCGCCCGATGCGTTCGAGCGCGCCGTCATGGTCACCCGCGAGTGCGTGCGTCAACGCCTCGGTGCCGGCACGGTGGAAGGCTTCGTGCGGGGCTTCCAGCTCGCGGAAGCCCGTCAGATGGCTGTAGCGGCGGCGTCCCTCGCCCTGGTAGTACCACTTGCCGAGACGGCAGTCGCAATGTCCGGCGAAGGTGTCCGGCGTACGGGACGAGTGGCCGGACGCGGCCTGGTAGATGTCCATCTTGTAGGCCAGATGATCCACCTTCGCCAGTTCCGCGAACGCCCGCAGCGACGTGCTCGCCATGCGCTCCCCGTTGGACTGTGCCTGCACGCTCAGCGCATCCATCTGCGCGCTCGCGGTGAGGCCGTCGGCGGAGTACTTCTCCGCTTCGGTCGCGTTGTCCTCCATGCGCCCGGTCGCCTGCAGCGTGTCGTCCTGTATGCCGCCGATCAGGCCCGATATTTCGGCGGTCGCCGAGCCGGTGCGTTCGGCCAGCTTGCGCACCTCGTCGGCCACCACGGCGAAGCCGCGCCCCTGTTCTCCGGCGCGTGCTGCCTCGATCGCCGCGTTGAGCGCGAGCAGATTGGTCTGGTCGGAGATTTCGCGGATGAGCTGCACGATGCCGCCGATGCGCGTCGCGCGTTCGCGCATCGCATCCACGCCATGCGCGGTTTCGTGCAGGCGGGCGGCGTAGTGACGCAGGCCCGACGCGATGTCGCGACTGCCCTGGGCGGTCTGCGTGCAGTTCTCGGCGGCATCACTCGCGCGCGTTGCCTCGTCGGTCACGATGTCGGCGAGCGCCGCCAGCGTTTCCCGAAAGCGCTGGAACGAACCGGCATAGGCAGTCATGTTCGACAAGAGCCCGGCATGGAAAGCGGCGCGCTCGCGCGCCTGCTCCTGCGCCGCCGCCTGCCGGTCGTACTCCGCCCTCTGTCTCGCAAGTTCGTCACGCAGGGCGCGCACCTCAAGTCCAAGGCGGGAACGCTCCGCTTCCAGCGTGTCGAACCCGGACTTCCGAACCCATCCCATGAACGCCATATGCATCACCCCTGTTTGTTGTCTGTCGTCGGACCGCTCACAGATATCGGCAGGCAACCGGGGGGCTTTAGGCTTTCATCAGCGTTCCGGCAAGCCGCCCTTCAGCACTGCCGGTGGCGCGCTGTCCAGGCCGATCGCGCGCAGGCGCTGACGCGCCCGGTCGGCTTCGGCGCGGGTCCTGAACGGACCGACATGAACGCGGGCTTCGATGCGGGTCGGAATGCCCTCGCGCGTCAGGCGGGCCTGCATGTCCTGCGCATTGGCGAGGCTGCTGAACACGCCGACCTGAACGACGTAGCCGGACTCCGGCGCCGCGCTGCGCGAATAGGCGCTGGCCGCGGCGGCGGGCCGGGGCGCCGGCGGTTCCGGGCGCGCCGGCGGACGGGCATCTTCCGGCAACGGCGCCATCTCCGGTCGCGCGGTTTCTTCCGCCAGCGGCGGCGCGGCGCGCGTCGCCGCCGGACGGGCACCGGCGGACCCGCCCGCGGCGGGCGCGGCCTCCGCCGGTGGC
>JAHJHI010000013.1 GCA_018824085.1 Gammaproteobacteria bacterium
CGCGAAGCCGGCCGCCAAGCCCGCCGCGAAGAAGGCTGCACCGGTGAAGGCCGTTGCGAAGCCGGCCGCCAAGCCCGTCGCGAAGAAGGCTGCACCGGTGAAGGCCGTTGCGAAGCCGGCCGCCAAGCCCGTCGCGAAGAAGGCTGCACCGGCGAAGGCCGTTGCGAAGCCGGCCGCCAAGCCCGCCGCGAAGAAGGCTGCACCGGCGAAGGCCGTTGCGAAGCCGGCCGCCAAGCCCGCTGCGAAGAAGGCTGCACCGGTGAAGGCCGTTGCGAAGCCGGCCGCCAAGCCCGCCGCGAAGAAGGCTGTACCGGTGAAGGCCGCCGCGAAGCCGGCCGCCAAGCCCGCCTCGAAGAAGGCTGCGCCGGCCAGAGCCGCCGCAAAGCCGGCCGCCAAGAAAGTGGCCGCGCCCGAAGCGTCAACTCCCGTCGTGAAGGCGACGGAAGTTGCGTCGTCGGCACCAAGTCCGGTTGCCGAGTCGGCACCGGTGAAGGTTGCGACGCCGTCAACCGCTGCCACGCCCGGCATCAAGTCGTCGCTGAATCCTGCTGCCGCATGGCCGTTCCCGACGGGTTCCCGCCCGTCCTGATGGAATGGCATGACGTGAGGCGCCTGTTCGGGCCTCACGTTTTTTTCGCTGTTTGTTGCTGCGCTGCAACAAAAAACGCGCCGTGTTACGAAGCTTTACTTGACCTAATCCTTTGAAAACAGCAAGATCGCGCCCTGTTGCTTGATCGCTCTTCCTCGACTTGAGGTCTCCGGACCGGGTCATCAGTTGTTTCAGTCAGTTCCGTCAGGCCTGTTGAACCGGCCTGTTCCGGATGTTCCAAGCGTTCCGGTGTCTCCCAGACATCGCGAACCACGCGATTCAAGCGTTTCCATACACACCCATCCTTCAGGGGCGGTATGGCAACCACCCGTGTCAACGGGTTCTTCCGGCTCCCGCACCAACCTCTGTCCGAGGTCGGCCCGCGAGCGCCCGAATGGAGTGCTGCATGAAAAAGTGTCTGAATATCTTCAAGGGTGCGGCCGCAATCGCACTGCATTTTGCACATGGCGGTCTTCTTGCCGTGGGTGTCATGGTGAGCGTGTTCGTCTGTGTTCGCGTTGCCGACGCGGGTCTTACGCCACGCATGCTGCCGGTGCTGCCCGAGCTTTCCCTGCTGGCGAATACGGAGTCCGGGCCGGAAGCGCTGCCGGCGTCGTTCGAAACGCCTGCGGAGCACGATGGTGGTGTACACCTGACTGCGCAGCAAAAGCAGGTCGTCGAAAACCTGTCTCGACGGTTCCGGGTGGCGGATGCCGCGGTCAGCCAGTACGTGACCTACGCTTATGCCGCCGCCGAGCAATACCGTATTGACCCCTTGCTCATCATTGCGCTGATTTCGGTCGAGTCGGCATTCAATCCGACGGCGGAAAGCATCTGGGGGGCGCAGGGCCTGACTCAGGTGATTCCGCGCTTCCATCCGGAAAAGCTCGCGTTGTTCGGACCGTCTGCGTCGCTGCTGGATCCGAAGGTCAGCATCTTTGTCGGCGCCCAGGTCCTGCGCGAATACATTCGTGCGACCGGCTCGGTGGAAGGTGGTCTTCAGCGCTACGTCGGTTCGATCGAAGATCCCGACCAGATCTATTCGAACAAGGTGCTGAACGAGCATCGCCGTCTCTCGGCTCTCGTGTCGGCGCACACCCAGACCGCGGAACTCGCGATCTGAATGTGCTGACCTGCGACATGATTCCTCGCGGATAGCGGTAAACCACAGCACGCGAAGCGCGCCGAACAGCTAAAATCTCCGGTTTTCGCACTGCATCATGTTCCGCCCATCAGGCGGAGCATCGGACGCAGCGCGATACCACTCGATCGGAGGAGTTGCTGTTCACCATGGACGAGCATATTCGCGCAGCTGCACTGGAGTACCACCGCAAGCCCGGCCCGGGCAAGATTTCCGTCGTTCCCACGAAGGCGCTGACCAATCAGCAGGACCTTTCGCTCGCTTATTCACCCGGAGTAGCGGCCGCGTGCGAGGAAATCGTCGCCAATCCGTTGGAAGTGAGCTCGCTGACGGCGCGCGGCAATCTGATCGGCGTCATCACCAACGGTACTGCGGTACTGGGCCTGGGGGCCATCGGCCCGCTCGCGGCAAAGCCGGTGATGGAAGGCAAGGGCGTACTGTTCAAGAAGTTCGCGAATATCGACGTCTTCGATATCGAACTGGACGAGCGCGATCCCGACAAGCTGGTCGACATCATTGCCGCGATGGAACCGACCTTCGGCGGCATCAATCTTGAAGACATCAAGGCACCGGAGTGCTTCTACATCGAGCGCAAGCTGCGCGAGAGGATGAAGATTCCGGTCTTCCATGACGACCAGCACGGCACTGCAATCGTTGTTGGCGCGGCCGTTCTCAACGGCCTGAAGGCGGTCGGCAAGGACATTCGCGAGGTCAAGCTCGTGACGTCGGGCGCGGGCGCCGCGGCGCTGGCCTGTCTTGACCTGCTGGTGCTGCTCGGCATGCCGGTCGAGAACATCTGGGTGACCGACATCAAGGGTGTCGTGTATGAAGGCCGGATCGAGGACATGGAGCCGCTCAAGGCGCGCTATGCCAAGGTGACCGACAAGCGCAAGCTGGGCGAGGTCATCGATGATGCCGACGTGTTCCTCGGCCTGTCGGCCGGCGGCGTGCTGAAGGCCGACATGGTTGCGCGCATGGCGCCGCGTCCGCTGGTGCTCGCGCTTGCAAATCCCAACCCGGAAATCATGCCGGACGAGGTCAAGGCCGTGCGTCCCGATGCGGTCATCGCGACCGGTCGTTCCGACTACCCGAACCAGGTCAACAACGTTCTCTGCTTTCCCTTCATCTTCCGTGGCGCGCTTGATGTCGGCGCAACCACGATCACTGAAGAGATGAAGCTTGCGGCCGTGCTGGCGATTGCCGATCTGGCACAGGTCGAGCAGAGCGAAATCGTGCGCGCCGCCTACGGTGAGCAGCCTCTTTCGTTCGGGCCCGAGTACCTGATTCCGAAGCCGTTCGATCCGCGCCTGATCGTCAAGATCGCGCCGGCTGTGGCGAAGGCGGCGATGGATTCCGGTGTCGCGACGCGACCGATCGAGGATTTCGAGGCCTATCGCCAGCAGTTGAACAATATCGTGTGGATTTCCGGCCTCGTGATGAAGCCGGTATTTGCCGAGGCCAAGAGCAACCCGCAACGCATCATCTACGCCGAAGGCGAGGACGAACGTGTGCTGAGTGCGGTGCGCTACGTCGTCGATGAAGGTCTGGCAAGGCCCATCCTTGTCGGGCGTCGCGACGTGGTGCTGGCGCGCATCCAGAAACTCGGCCTGCGTCTGCGGCCCGAAGTCGACTTCGAACTGGTGACTCCGGATTCCGACCCGCGCTACAAGGAACTGTGGACCCTCTATCACAGCCTGACCGAGCGCAAGGGCATTTCCATTGAATACGCCAAGCTGGAAGCGCGCCGCCGCACCACGCTGATCGCGGCGCTGTTGACGCGGCTCGGATATGCGGACGGATTGATCTGCGGCACCTTCGGCCATTTCTCCCGCCACCTGCATTTTGTGCGGACCGTGCTCGGACTGAAGGAGGGGTCGAGCAATTTCTACACGATGAATCTGCTCAATCTGCCGGGCCGCACGTTGATGTTGTGCGACACCTACGTGAATTACGACCCGAGTGCCGAGCAGGTCGTGGAAATGACGGTGCTGGCGGCGGAAGAGGCGCGCCGTTTCGGTATCGAGCCGAAAATCGCTCTGCTTTCTCATTCCAACTTCGGATCGGACAGCACGGCCACCGCCGAGAAGATGCGGCGTGCGCTATCGATACTCCATGCACAGCGCCCGGAGCTCGAGGTCGAGGGGGAAATGCACGGCGACGCGGCGCTGGATCCGGATATCCGCAAGCGGATATTCCCCAACACCCGATTGCGTGACGAAGCGAATCTGCTTATCTTCCCGACACTGGATGCTGCAAATATTTCTTACAATCTGCTGAAAACCGCGTCGGGCGAGGGCATGACCATCGGCCCCATCCTGCTGGGCGCGAAGCATCCGGTGCACATCCTTACGCCGACAGCCACCGTGCGGCGTATCGTGAATATGACCGCACTGACCGTGGTGGAGGCGAGCCAGAACCGCTGATTCCGCGTGTGGTGCACCAGGGGGAGGCATGGTGCAGCAAGGCAGGACAGCACTGGTTTTGTCCGGAGGCGGCGCCCGCGCCGCCTATCAGGTGGGTGTGCTGTCGGCGGTGCGCGAGTTGCTTCCGGACAAGCGCACCAATCCGTTCCCGATCGTATGCGGCACCTCCGCCGGCGCCATCAACGCGGCGTCGCTTGCGGTCTACAGCGAAGATTTCGGCGACGCGGTCGACAACCTTCTCTACATCTGGCGGAATTTCCACGCGGGCCAGGTCTATCGCGCGGATCCCTGGGGCATCGGCAAGACCGGCGCGCGCTGGCTGCTGGCGCTGATGCTGGGCTGGGCGGTCGATCGCTATCCCAAGTCGCTGCTGGACAACAGCCCGCTGCGCGAACTGCTGACCGAGCGGCTCGATTTTTCGCGCATTGACCGGGCGATACAGCGTGGAGCGCTGTATGCGCTGTCGGTCACGGCGTCGGGCTACACCTCGGGCGACAGCGTCGCATTCTTTGAAGGCGGCGCGGGCATCCAGCCGTGGAAGCGCATGCAGCGCGCGGCGATCCGCACGCCGCTGAAAGTCGAGCATCTGCTGGCATCGAGTGCCTTGCCCTTCATCTTCCCGGCCACCAAGCTCAATCGCGAGTTCTTCGGCGACGGTTCGATGCGTCAGCTGGCGCCGATAAGTCCGGCCGTGCATCTCGGCGCGGCACGCATCTTCATCATCGGGGTCACGCGCATGAATGAGCCCGACGTCCGGCGGCGCGGCGACGTCTATCCGTCGCTGGCCCAGGTCGCGGGACACGCGCTTGCCAGCATGTTTCTCGATCAGTTGATGATCGACATCGAACAATTGCAGCGGGTCAATGACATTCTCGGGCGGGTGCCAGACAGCATGCTCGAAGAGATGGGCCTGCCGCTGCGTCCGATCGAAACGCTGGTGATCGCGCCGTCCGAGCGTCTGGACGACATTGCCGCAAAGCATGTCGATGCGCTGCCCATCGGTGTACGCACGATGCTGGGCGGTATCGGCGGCACCAAGCGCGCCGGTGGCGGGCTGGCCAGCTATCTGCTGTTCGAAAAACCGTTCACGCGGGCACTCATCGATCTCGGTTATCGCGACACCATGGCGCGGGCCGACGACGTCGTTGCCTTCCTTGGCCTCAAGCCTGCACCAGACGCGCCGTGAATAACTGCGTCACGATCAAGAACTCGCTGCAAGAATGCTTTCCAGGCTCTTATTTTCGTTTGAGAAAATGAGTTGCGCGAGTAGACTTCCTTCTCACTCGATCCGCCAGCTGGAGTTATCCGCATGTTTCTGAAGTACTTGATGGTCAGCTGCACGGCGCTCACGCTGTGTTTCGGTGTTGCTCCGACCGCATTGGCTGCCGGAGGCAAGGCATCCGAGAAAACCAAGACCAGCAAGGTTTCGAAATCCAAGCGGATCAAACAGGCAAGCCTGAAGAAAAAGGCAGTCAAGGCGGCGGCCATACCGGACTTCGATTCGCTCGGTCTTCCCAACGTCAAGTCGGCGTCCGTGCTGGTGCAGGATCAAAGTTCGGGCGAAGTGCTGTTCGAGCGCAATTCGGACGCCGTGGTGCCGATCGCGTCCATCACCAAGCTGATGACGGCGATGGTGGCGCTGGATGCCCGCCCGTCGCTGGACGAAGTGATCGCGGTGAGCGAGGAGGACATCGACCAGCTCAAGGGCACGCGGTCGCGTCTTGCAGTGGGCACCCATCTGAAGCGCGAAGAGATGCTGCATCTCGCGCTCATGTCGTCGGAAAACCGTGCCGCGTCCGCGCTGTCGCGCCACTATGCCGGCGGCCGTCCGGCCTTCATTGCGGCCATGAACCGCAAGGCGCGCGAACTCGGGCTCGTTGATACCGAGTTTTTCGACAGCACCGGCCTGGATCCCCACAACGTGTCGTCCGCGCGTGATCTGGCCAAGATGGTGGCCGCGTCGTCGCACTACCCGCTCATCCGCGAATTTTCCACCACGCGTGACGGCTCCTTCGCCGTCAATGGCAAGACGCTGCGCTACAACAACACCAACGCGCTGGTGTCGAGTTCGGATTGGGAGATCGGCCTGCAGAAGACCGGTTTCACCAACGAGGCCGGAAAGTGTCTCGTGATGCAGGCCTGGCTCAACCAGAAGCCGGTCGTCATCGTACTGCTCGATTCGTGGGGCAAGCTCACGCGCATCGGCGACGCCAACCGCATTCGCCGCTGGGTTGAACAACTGGCGCTGCACGGTGCCAGCGAAGGCTGAGTGACATGACATCAGCTCCTCCGGGCGGTCGTGGCGAAGTTGGTCTGTTCGTCACGTGCCTGGTGGATCTGATGCGGCCTTCGGTCGCATTTTCATCGATCCGGCTGCTTGAAGCCGCCGGATACACGGTCGTCGTGCCGGAGGCCCAGACCTGTTGCGGACAGCCGGGCTACAACGCAGGTGACACCCGCAGCGCGCGCACGCTGGCGCGCAAGGTGATCCGCGAATTCGAGCGATTCGATCACGTTGTCGTCCCGTCCGGCTCCTGCGCCGGCATGGTCCGCGTGCATTTCCCCGAACTTTTTGTTGACGATCCGGCCTGGCACGCGCGCGCAGGGGCGCTTGCCGCGCGCACGTACGAACTGACCCAATTCCTCGTGGACATCGCCGGCATGACGCAGGCGCCGGGCGGTTTTTCCGGGTCGGTCGCCTATCACGACAGCTGCGCGGGCCTGCGCGAAATGGGCGTGAAGCGGCAGCCCAGGCTGCTCATCGATTCGATGCCGGACGTACGCCGGGTGGAACTGCGTGAATGCGAAGAGTGCTGCGGATTCGGCGGGTTGTTCTCGGTGAAGTATCCGGACATCTCGGGCGCCATCGTGCAGCGCAAGTGCGAGCACATCCATGCCTCTGGCGCGTACGCCGTGGCACTGGGTGACCTCGGCTGCATGATGAACATCGAAGGGCGCTTGCGCCGCACGGGTGACGGGCTCACGCAGGTGATCCACGTCGCCGAACTGCTGGCGGGGGAGTAGGGCGCCCATGGAAATCCGGTCCATGCACTTCGTCGACCGGGTCCGGGAGCGCCTCGATGACCCCGAACTGCAGCGCAACCTGAAGCGCACGCGCGGACGCAATGCCGCCGCCCGGGCGGCGTCGCTGGGCGGCCTGGACGACTTCGACGCGGTCCGCGCCCGCGCCACCGAAATCCGGGCGTCGGTGCTGCGCGATCTCGACCTGTGGCTCGAACGCTTCGAACGCGAGGCAACGGCCCGCGGCGCCACCGTGCTGTGGGCGCATGACGGCGACGAGGCGTGCCGCCTCATCATCGACATCGCGCGCCGTCACGACGTGCGCAGCGTCGTCAAGTCCAAATCCATGGTGTCGGAAGAAGCGGGGCTGAACGCCGCGCTGGAGGCGGCCGGAATCCGTCCCGTCGAAACCGACCTCGGCGAATACATTCTGCAGATCAACGACAACGAGCCGCCGTCGCACATCATCATGCCGGTGATCCACAAGTCGCGCGAACAGGTGACCGAACTGTTTGCGCGCGTGCACGGCACCGAACCGAAGACCGATATCGAAGCGCTGACGCGGGAAGCCCGGGAGCGGCTGCGGCCGGCGTTTCTCGGCGCGGACATGGGCCTGTCCGGCGGCAATTTCCTGGTCGCGGAAACCGGCTCGGTCGCCATCGTCACCAACGAGGGCAACGGCCGTCTGTGCACGACCATGCCGCGCGTGCATGTCGCGCTGACCGGCATCGAGAAGGTCATCCCGACGCTGGACGACCTTGCCACGCTGCTGCGCATCCTGCCGCGTTCCGCGACCGGACAGGCCATTTCGAATTACGTGTCGCTGCTTACGGGCACGAAGCACGACGGCGACGCGGACGGGCCGGCGCACATGTACTTCGTGCTGGTCGACGGCGGACGCGCGGATCTCGTCGGCAGCGACTTCGAACCCATGCTGCGCTGCATACGCTGTGGCGCCTGCATGAATCACTGCCCGGTCTACCAGACGGTGGGCGGGCATGCCTACGGCTGGGTCTATACGGGGCCGATGGGCTCGGTACTGACGCCGTTGTTCCAGGGCATCGGGAACGCCAGGGATCTGCCGCAGGCGGCCACGCTGTGCAATCAGTGCGGCGTCGTCTGCCCGGTATCGATTCCGCTGCCCGACCTGATGCGCAAGCTGCGCGAAAAGCAGGTCGAGCGCGGCATGCGGCCGTGGACGGAACGGCTTGCGATGCGCGCATGGGCCTGGGCGGCCGCCCGACCGTGGGCGTATTCGGCATGCGCGCGCGCGGCCGTGCGCTACCTGTGCTGGCTGGCCGGCGGGCGGGCGAGCATTCCGGTCATGGGGCTGGCGCCCGGCTGGACGTCGCAACGTGATTTCCCGGCACCGGCGGCACGGACCTTTCGTGACATGTATGCGCGACAGCGCCGCGGGCGCGCATCATGACCAGTGCCCGTGACGACATCCTTGGCCGGCTGCGCCAGCGCCGCCCGCGTGACGACGCGATGCGGGACGCGACTGGCGAGGAGATCCGGCGCGCGATCGCGCATCCCGAGCGGGGGCCGCGCCCGGCCGATGCCGAAGACCTGGTTGCACGCTTCGTCGAGCGCGCACGGGCGATGACGTCGAGCACCGACGTCTGCCCCGATACCGGACAGGTGCCCGCCCGTTGTGCCGCCTGGCTGCGCGCCATGCGGTTGCCGCTCGCTGTCGTCGTTGCGCCGGCTCTCGCGGATCTTGACTGGCGGGGCGCTGCATTGTCGGTTCGCATCGGTGCCGCGGGCCGTGACGATGCGGTCGGCGTCACGCCCTGTTTTCGCGCGATCGCAGAAACCGGCACGCTGATGCTGTGTTCCGGCCCGGCGACGCCGGCCGTCAACAGCCTGTTGCCGCAGACACATATCGCCATCGTGCGCAGCGAGCACATCGTGGCGGACATGGAAGCCGCCTGGCAGGCGGCGCGTGCCGAACTGACGGCATGGCCGCGCGCGGTCAACTTTGTTTCAGGCCCGTCGCGTACGGCCGATATCGAGCAGACGATCGTCTTGGGCGCGCATGGACCCTATCGCGTCCACGTACTCGTCGTCGGCACATAGTTTCGCCCTGGCGCAGCCTTGTCATCCAGATTCCGCGCTTTACACGGATAATTGGCAAAAAAAGATCACGCAGGATCGGGGAGCTTCTGATTTGATTTCTCAAAGCCTGACTTGGACGGCAAGCAAGCCGTCGCATGCACGCCGTTCGACCGCACTTGCCGTGTTGCGGGCCGCTTTCGGCGGCGGCCGTTTTCCACGCTGGCTTTTCTGCGTGCTGGCGATGCCCTGCGCAGCGCTCGCGGACGACGAGCCGGAGCACCCGTTCCTGGATGACAACCTGCCGGTCGTGCTGTCGATGACGCGCATGCCGCAACGCATCGATGATGCGCCGGGCGCCGTCACGCTGATCACGCGCGAGGACATCGAACGGCTCGGCTACCGTCGCCTGCCGCAATTGCTGCGCACGGTGCCGGGCATGAACGTGATGAGCGACACCGGACATTCGCCGGCGCCGTTCTATCACGGACTCGGTACGCTGAATCCGAACCGCATGCAGGTGCTGATCGACGGGCGTTCCGTCTATTCGCCGTATCTTTTCGGCTACGTGGATTGGGACGCGCTGCCGGTCACGATGGACGAGATCGAGCGGATCGAAGTCGTGCGCGGGTCGAATGCAGCCACCTATGGTTCCAACGCGGTGGCCGGTGTCGTCAATATCGTGACGCGCACCAGCCATGACGGGCCGTCAGTCATCGCCGAAGCGGGCACTGGCAGTGACGACGTGCGCGATGCGTCCGTGCGCCTGCGCCGCAGTTTCGGCGCACTCGGGCTCGCGATCAACGCCCGCACCATGGGCGACGAAGGCTTCGAATCGCGCAGCGACGACGCGCGCCTGAACGCCTTCACGGTGCGGGCCGATGTCGCACTGAACGGCGCCGATGAAATCAATGTGATGGCCGGCGCGGCAACCGGCCGGCGCGCGCTGGGCTTTCCTTTCGGCGTGCCGGGCAATCAGCTGAACCAGAACGGTTTCCGTGACATCGTCACCGACAACAATTTCGTGCATCTGCGGTTTCGCCGCTTTCTGGCGACGGACAACGAACTGTCGGTCAGCTACTACCGCAACGAGGACAAGGGCACGGAAGAGTATGTGGGCGACGGGGGCTTGCTGCTGAGCGTCGGGCCGGGAATCGTTCTCGAGCCGCTGGACTACAACCGGCGCGCGGTCAGGCAAGTCGTCGAGGTGCAGCATCAGTTCTCGCCGGTGCGTGACCTGCGCATCGCGTGGGGTGGCGAAGTCCGGCACGAAGCGCTGGAGTCGCACCGCATGTTCTACCTGACCGGGCGCGAGTCGCAGGGGCTGGTGCGGGCATCGGCAAACGCCGAGTGGCGTGCCAGCCCTGACTGGATATTCAATTTCGGCGACATGATCGAGCGTTTCCAGAACGGCTCGCTGCAGCACTCTCCGCGTCTGTTCGCCACCTGGCATGTGACGAGCGAGCACTCGTTGAAGGCGGGTGCGAGCCGCGCGTACCGGCAGCCGTCCCTCGTCGAGGAACGGGGCGACTCGCGCTTCATCGGTTCCAGCCCGTTGTTGCGGGGCGTGCCGCTGAACCGCACCTTCGTCGGCAACCCGGATCTCGATCCGGAACGGCTGGATTCGTTCGAATTTGGCTATGTCGGCCAGTTCGGCCCGATGACCGTCGATGTGCGGCTGTTCCGCGAGAGGTTCTCGCGCCTGGTGCGGGAGACGCGTTACACCGACAACAGTTACGTGAGTCCCAACGGCATCACGTTCGCGCAGGGCGACACGGCGCTCGTCCGGGGCGTCGAGTACCAGCTGCGCTATCGGGGCGACGGGCGGGAGCTGTGGTTCTCGCACGCGCTGCCGCGCATCACGTCCGATGTCGACTGCGCCTCCGGCGCGTGTTACAGGGACACGGTACCGTCGTCCACGTGGTCGCTGACCTGGATGGAGGAGCTGCCGCGGGACTGGTCGGTGTCGGCCACGCTGTTCAGCGTGAACTCGGCCACCTGGCTCAGCGGAAGCAAGGAAATCGATGCGTACCAGACGCTGGATGCCCGCATAGCGAAGAAATTCCGCAGCGGCAACGCCCTGTGGGAAGTGGCGCTGGCGGTGACCGACATCGGTGCGGCGCACGAAACCTTCAACGACGACCAGGGTACGAAGGCGCCGTTCAATGAAGTGCCCCGGCAGACGCGGCTGACCCTGCGTACCAGCTGGTTCTGAACGGCCCGCGCCGGCTTCCCGTATCATGATCGCCGGATAAACAGGCGGTCCACGCGGCGGGAGACGACAGGGTGCGGAGTCGGTTCGGACTCAATCGACTCGGATTCCGCAGTCGCGTGCTGGTGGCGGCACTGTTGCCGTCGGTGGCGATCGCGCTGGCGCTGGCCATCCATTTCACCAGCACCCGGATTGCCGACATCGAGCGCGGCCTGATCGACCGTACGATGCTGCTCGCGAGCAGTCTGGCGCCGGCGTCGGAATACGGGCTGTTCGCCGGCAATCTCGATGTCCTCCAGTCGCTTGCCGATGCGGCGTTGCGCGAGCGCGGCGTCTCGGGTGTTCTCATTCTCGACCGGGACAATGCCGTGCTGGCACGTGCCGGTGTCGTGCAGGAGCCCTTGCTCGAGCGGCTGCGCGCACTGCGCGTACCGACACTGCTCGAGAGCAGCGCAGCATTCCACCTTTTTGCAGCCCCGGTACTCAGTGGCCAGGTGCGTCCGGACGCGCTGTTCGACGATGCCGCCCGACCGGCGGCTGCGACGCGGATCGGTACCGTCATCGTCGCGGTGTCGCGTTTTGGCAGCACGCAGGCGCGACGCGAACTGATCACCAGTGCCATCCTGATCACGCTGGGCGGGCTGATTCTGGCTGGCGCGTTCGCGCGCATCCTGTCGGATGGCGTCACGGCGCCGGTGCGCGTGCTGGCGGAAACTGTCGAGCGCATCGAGAAAGGAGACCTTTCGGTGCGTGCCCACACCGGTGTGCAAGGCATCCTGCTCGCGCTCGAACACGGCATCAACCGGATGGCGGCCGCGCTCGACAGCGCCCGCGCCGGACTGGAGCAGCGGGTGCGCGACGCGACCGCGCAGCTGCAGCAGCAGAAGGAAGTGGCCGAACAGGCCAATCGCGCCAAGACGCAGTTCGTCGACGCGTTGCTGCATGACCTGAGCCAGCCCCTGATGGCCATAGGTCTGGACATCCGCACGCTCAAACTGCGCCTGCGCGACGAGGACAGCGTCAGCCTGCTGTCGCGGCTGGAACGCTCGTCGATGAAGCTCGAAAACATGAGGGACGTGCTGCTCGACGTCGCGCGGCTCGAATCGGGTGCCACGCAGCCGCGGGTGACCGATTTCCCGCTGGACCGGGTGTTCGACAGCCTGCGCGTCACGTTCGAGATGCAGGCGATCGAGAAGGGTTTGCGCTTCGAGCTGTTCCGCACCTCGCTGTGGTGTCGTTCCGACCCGCTGCTGCTGGAGCGCGTACTGGCGAACCTGCTGTCCAATGCCTTGCGCTACACGGCGCAAGGCACGGTGCTGATCGGCGCGCGCGTGCTCGCCGGCGGGCGCCTGCGCATCGAGGTCCGCGATAGCGGCCAGGGCATTCCGGCCGAGCGCATCGACGACGTGTTCACCGAATTCGTGCGCTTGCCCGATGCCGGCCCCGGTTCCGGCGGACGCGGCATGGGCCTGGGGCTGGCCATCGTCAAGCGCCTGTGCGCACTGCTCGGCCATGAGCTGTCGGTGCGCTCGCGTCCGCAGAAGGGATCCACCTTCAGCGTCGTGCTGCCGCGCGTCCAGGCTTTCGTGCAGGCGCCGGCGGTCGAGGCGATGGCCGGGCTCGAACGGCTGGCCGGGCAGCGGGTCGCGCTGATCGACGACGACGCGACCGTGCTGCAATCGCTGCAACTGCTGCTGCATTCGTTCGGCATCGACGTGGTCGCGGGCACCTCGCACGAGTTCGTGCTGCGCCAGCTGCGCCAGGCGGGCGCACCCGCCTTCATCATCAGCGACTATCAGCTGGGCGACGGCCTGGACGGCCTGCAGGTGGTGCTCGCGCTGCGGCGTGAACTCGGCGAAGACATCCCGGCGCTCGTGATGACCGGGCTGGCCGCCACGCGGGAACTGGAGATCGAACTCGAGGAACACGGCATCCCGCTCGTTGCCAAGCCGGTGCGCCCCGTGGTGCTCGATGCCGTCATCGGCGGCATGCTGGACGCCGCGGATGACGACGACTGAAAACCGCGCCGTGGCTCAAACCGGCCGGGCCCGTGCGACGGATGATGCACTCATCAACCGTCGCACGGGTGATCAGGCTCGCGGCGTGCGCCGGGGCAGGCGAATGCCCATTTCCGAAAGTGCGAACAGCGCCTGCGTGCGGTTCTTGACGCCGAGCAGCCGCAGGATGGTCGAAATGTGCGTCTTCGCGGTGCCGTCCGAAATGCCCAGTTCGCGGCAGATGAGCTTGTTCGGCATGCCCTCTATCATCAGCGCGAGCACCTGGATCTGGCGCGGCGTGAGTCCGATGTCGGCGACGTTCTGCACGCTCGGTCGTGGCGGGCGCGCGTTGCTCGCTTCGTTCAGCACCTGCTGCGGCACGTAGATGCCGCCTTTCATCACCAGCTGCAACGCACTGACGAGAACGGACGTGGTCGAACTTTTCGAAATGAAGCCCATCGCACCCTGGTCGATGGCGCGGGTTATCGTGTCGCGGTCGTCCTGCGCCGAAATGACGACGACAGGCACGTCGGGGTAGTCGGTGCGCACCTGTGTCAGCAGCGATGTGCCCTCGGCGTCGGGCAGATTCAGGTCCAGCATGACGAGATCCGGGCGCAATCCGCCGCGCAGCATGGCCAGCGCACGCGCCGCCAGCAGTGCGCAACGGATGTCCGGCTCATTGTCGATTTCGGTCAGTACGCTGCGCAGTCCCTCGACGACGAGGGGCTGGTCTTCGACGATCAGTACCTGCATGGGATGACCCGTGGCGAGGTGAAGCCGTGATTTTATATGCCAGTGGCCGGCCACCGCCACCGCTGGCTGAATCTGACGAGGGGAGAAGCAGGCTTGGGCAAGGGATTGATACTGTTTGGACACGGCTCGCGCGATCCCGAATGGGCGCGGCCGCTGCGTGAAGTCGCGGCCCGGATCGCCGACGCGCCCGATGCGCCGTGGGTCGAGCTGGCGTTCCTCGAATTTCTCGAACCGTCGCTCGACGTCGCCTGTGACCGGCTGGTGGCGCAGGGGGCTACCCATGTTGCGGTCGTGCCGATGTTCATCGCGCAGAGCGGCCACGTGAGGCGTGACGTGCCGGCCCGCATCGAGGCCGCGCGAGCGCGCCATCCGGCGCTGCGCATCGAGCTCGCCGTCGCGGTGGGCGAGGACACGCGCGTGCAGGCGATCATGGCCGACGTTGCGCGGGCCGCGCTGCTGCCCTGAAGAAAGGTTCAAGGGCACGCCGCGGCTGCCGTTACCAGCGAATCGAAGGGGCACATTGACATTCATGGTGTGCCCCGTTCACCGTCCCGTGGAGTGCTGCATGCCGCTTGTTTCAGCCCGGATCAGGGTGCTGGTTGTCGACGACGAACCCTGCAATCTGGAGCTCATCCGCGAGTATCTGGACGGTCAGGCCTATTTGCTGACCGTTGCCCATGACGGTGCCGAGGCGTGGGCGCTGCTCGATGACGCCGAGCAGCATTTCGACCTGCTCGTGCTCGACCGGATGATGCCCAGGGTCGACGGCATGGAAGTGCTGCGGCGGGTGGCCCGCACGCCGCGCCTGAGCGGGCTGCCGGTCATCATGCAGACGGCTGCCGCCACGCCCGACCAGGTGCGCGAGGGGCTTGCGGCCGGTGCGCGCTACTACCTGACCAAGCCGTACGAACCGGATGCCTTGCTGGCCATCATGAAGTCGGCGCTTGACGAATCCCGGCGCCACCGCGAGATCCAGCTGCAGTACGACAGCCTGCGCCAGGCGATGTCGCTGCTTGCCGGCGCCGAGTTCGCGTTCTCGACGCTGGCCGAAGCGGCGCAGCTGGCGTCACTGGCGTCACTGGCGGCGCCGCAGCCCGGCAACATCGTCATGGGCTTGAGCGAGCTTCTGATCAATGCGGTCGAGCACGGCAACCTCGGCATCAGTTATGCCGAAAAGTCCCGTCTGCGCATGGACGAGTGCTGGGAAGAGGAGGTCGAGCGGCGCCTTCTGCTGCCGGAGAACGCCGGCAAACGGGCCCGTTTGTCCATTGCGCGATCCGATGGCGAGCTGCGTTACACCATCAGTGATCACGGCGGCGGATTCGAATTCGAGCGCTATCTGGATTTCGATCCGGCACGCGCATTCGATCCCAACGGGCGCGGCATCGCGATGGCGCGCCAGCTCTCGTTCCAGCGCCTCGAGTATCGCGAAGGCGGGCGTGTCGTTGTTGCCGTGGTGAATCTGCAGTGACCGGCGCGCACGCATCGCCGGCTGACGCCGCAGTGCTGACGGTGCTGGTCGTCGACGATGCGCTGGTCGGACGCGCCACCGTCGGCGCGCTGGTGCGGCGGCTCGGCTACCGCTGTGTGGAAGCATCGGACGGCGCGTCGGCGATCAGGTTGTTTCACGAAACACGTCCCGACGTCGTGCTGATGGACGTGATGATGCCGGGCATCGACGGCCTGTCGGCCACGCGGGAACTGCGCCGCCTCAGTACCGGCACCTGGCTGCCCATCCTGCTGCTGTCGGCGCGTTCGGACGACGCCGACATGCTGGAGGGACTGGAGGCCGGCGCCGACGACTATCTGACCAAACCGATCAATTTCTCCATCCTCGCCGCCAAGCTGGCGGCCTGCGCGCGCCAGCGGGACATGGTTGCCTGCATGGCGCGCTTTCGCGCGGAGCAGGAAGAGGAGATCGAATTCGCACGGCACGTCATCGAGCGCCAGGTACAGGGCAAGATGGACCCCGATCCGCGCGTGCGCCATTCGGTCACGCCCACCGCGCAGTTCTCGGGCGACATCGTCGCGGTGTCGCGCGCCGACTCCGAGGGGCGCTACGCGCTGCTTGCCGACGCCACCGGACACGGCCTGTCGGCGGCGATCAGCGTGCTGCCGGTGCTGCAGGTGTTCTTCGGCATGGCGCAGAAGGGCCTCGCGCTGTCGCTGATGATCCGGGAGATCAACCGGCATCTGTTGTCGACGCTGCCGGTCGGGCGCTTCGTCGCGGCCGCCATGGTGCGGCTCGAGGACGGGCACGGCGAGATCTGGGTCGGCGGTACGCCGGATGTGCTGTGGCTCGACGCGGCCGGCGCCGTCAGGCAGCGCTTCGTGTCCGACGGTCTGCCGCTGGGCATCGATTGCGACGGCACGCTGGCGGGCGAGACCCGGGCCTTGCGCTGGTCGCCGGGCGATCAGCTCGTGTTCTGTTCGGACGGCTTGCTCGAAGCCCGCGACGCGGCGGGCACGCCATTCGGCAGCGCGCGGCTCGAACATGCGCTGCGCTCGGGTGACGCGCCCGGGCGCCACGAGGCGGTGCGCTCGGCGCTGTCCGTGCATCTGAACGGAGCGCTCGCGCACGACGACGTGTCGCTCATGGTCATCGATCTCGACTGACGCGCGCTCCGGCGCCGTCGATCACGCCTGTTCGCGTGCCCGGCCGGCGCACATGGCACGGTGGTTGCATCACTTGACGCATAGAAACCACTTGTCCTGTACCGATGGCTGTACTCAATGTCCTGATCGTGGATGAATCGCGCAAGCGTGCAGCGGAAATCTGCGCCGGCCTCGCCTGCGCCGGATACCAGGTTGCCGCCGTGCTGACGAGTGCCTACGACCTGCACAACAAGGTCCAGGAGCTGAAGCCGGACGTCATCCTGATCCAGACCGATTCGCCGTCGCGCGACACGCTCGAGCACATGGCGGCGATGGACCGTGACATGCCGCGTCCGGTCGTCGTGTTTGCCAATGATTCGGACAGCAAGACGATACGCCGCGCGATGAAGGCGGGTGTCTCCGCCTACGTCGTCGACGGGCTGGAACCCAAGCGGATAAAGCCTGTCATCGATGTCGCGCTGGCGCGCTTCGAAGAGCACCAGGAGTTGCGTCGTTCGCGCGACGAAGCCCGCCAGAAACTGTCCGAGCGCATCGCCGTCGACCGCGCCAAGGGCGTGCTCATGAAGCTGCGCGGCATCGACGAGGATGCCGCCTACCATTCGCTGCGCAAGCTGGCGATGGAGCGCGGCAAGACCATCGCCGCCGTATCCGAAGACCTCCTCGCCACCGCCCGCCTGCTCGGCTGAGCAGCGCCGGGCAGGCGGCACCTCCCTTCCTCCGGTTCAGCGTTCGTCGCCGTGGTGCGCGCGCGCCGGTTCTTGCACCGCACAAGTGCGTACAACCGGCTGGCGCACGCGCCGCGTCTGGCGCCGGGCCGTCCCGTGCGACGCTGAAATGCCGCGCCGGCATGCGTTCCGGCGACATCGGGCATTTGTGGCACGGACTCTGCTTTTATCGGTTCGAGGCGCAACAACGATGTTGCGACCAGTGGAGCGCGAGCTCCTTCGCAGGGACAAGGGCGTCCATCTTGCCGGCCATCACGCCGGAAGATGCACGCCCTTTTTACTTCTGGATGCTGATCATGACGACACGGACCGCTCGATGGCTGATTCACCCGGACGCGCACGCGCTGCGCCGCGCCGGCCCTTGCCCGGATGGGGTGCGACGCGCGCACGGAAGGCTGCCATCATGAATACGGCATCCCAAGGCACACGCACCGCGGCATGGGTGGCCGGCTCGGACGCGCCCGAACGGAAGGAAGTGCGCATCGGCTTCATGCCGCTGACCGATTGTTCGTCGCTGGTGATGGCGGCCGAGCAGAAGTTCGACGAGAAGTACGGCATCAAGATACTGCTGTCCAAGGAGGCGTCCTGGGCGGCGGTGCGCGACAAGCTCGTCAACGGCGAACTGGACGCGGCGCACGTGCTGTACGGCCTCGTCTATGGCGTGCACATGGGCATAGGCGGGCCGAAGAAGGACATGGCCGCGCTGATGACGCTGAACAACAACGGGCAGGGCATCTCTCTGTCCTCGCAGATGCGCGACGTCGGCGTCAGCGACGGCCAGACGCTGGCGCGTGCCGTTGCCGCGAACCCGTCCGGCACCTACACGTTCGCGCAGACCTTTCCGACCGGCACGCACGCCATGTGGCTGTACTACTGGCTGGCCGCGTTCGGCATCAATCCGTTCCGCGACGTGAAGAGCATCGTCGTGCCGCCGCCGCAGATGATAGACAACTGCCGCGTCGGCAACATGCATGGCTTCTGCGTCGGCGAGCCGTGGAACCAGCGCGGCATCGCCGACGGCGTGAGCTTTTCCGTCGCGTCGTCGCAGGACGTGTGGGCCGATCACCCCGAGAAGGTGCTCGGCACCACCGCCGACTGGGCCGACCGCCATCCCAATACCGCACGCGCGCTGACGGCCGCCGTGCTCGAAGCCAGCCGCTGGATAGACGCGTCGGCGTCGCATCGACGCCGGACGGCGGAGACGGTCGCGGCCAAGCCCTACATCAACACCGACATGGACGTCATTCTCGGACGGATGCTCGGGCGCTACGAGGACGGGCTCGGCCGCAGCTGGGAAGACCCGAACGCGATGAAGTTCTTCAACGACGGCGCGGTGAACTTTCCCTACCTGTCCGACGGCATGTGGTTCCTGACGCAGCACCGGCGCTGGGGCCTGCTCGGCGAGGACCCGGACTACCGGGCCGTGGCGCGCGCGATCAACCGCATCGACATCTACACCCAGGCGGCCACCGCTGCCGGCGTTGCGCTGCCGGCCAGCGACATGCGCAGCCACCGGCTGATGGATGGCGTGGTGTGGAACGGCAACGACCCGGCGCGCTACGCCAGCGCATTCAACGTGAACAACCTCGCCTGAACGGGCGGTGCAGCGGCCCCGACACGACACGCCTCCGACACGGAACCGATCCTTGCCATGAACAGCCCGCAGACACTCGATGCGCTGACCATGCCCGGCGCGAGCCACGCAGCGGACGACGCGCCGCTGCCGACCGTCGTCATCGGCAGCGGGCCGGTCGGCCTGCGCCTCGCCCACGAGCTGTGCGCGCGCAATCCGGGCGGTCGCGTCATCGTCTATGGCGACGAGCCGCAGGCGCCGTACAACCGCGTGAAGCTGTCGTCATGGCTGGCCGGCGAGATCGGCTACGGCGGCCTGGCCGGCGACGTGGCGCTGCCACCGCAAGCGCAGTGCGAGCTGCGGCTGGGCCGGCGCATCGCCGCCATCGACACCACGGCGCAGGTCGTCACGGATGCGGCCGGCGAGCGCCAGCGCTACGGCGCGCTGGTGCTGGCGACCGGTTCGCGCCCGCGGGTGCCCGAGACGCCCGGCATGCAATTGCCGGGTGTCTATACCTTCCGGGATTTCGCCGATGCGCAGTCGCTGTTCGCGCGCCAGGTGCGCAGCCGCCACACCGTCGTGCTCGGCGGCGGCCTGCTCGGCATCGAAACGGCGCGCGGCATGCGGCGGCTCAATACCGACGTCACGCTGATCGACCATTCCGAACACCTGATGTCGCGCCAGCTCGACGCGCCGGGCGCAGCGCTGCTGCGCGATCACGTCGAGCGCGCAGGCATCCGGGTGCGGCTCAATGATCCGGTCATGGAAGTGCTCGGCGAGGAGCGGGTCAGCGGCGTGCGCCTGCTCGGCGGCGAATGCCTCGAGTGCGACACGCTGGTGCTGGCGACCGGCATCGTGGCCCGCATCGAACTGGCGCGCAGCGCGGGCATCGCGGTCGGCCGCGGCATCCGCGTCGACGACCGGATGCGCACGTCAGACCCGTACGTCTATGCCGTCGGCGAATGCGCCGAGCACCGAGGCATCGTCTATGGCCTGGTCGCGCCGGGCTACGAACAGGCGGCCGTCGCCGCGCACGTGATCAGCGGCGGCGACGCGAGCTATGCCGGCACGGTGTCGGCCACGCGGCTCAAGGTGCTGGGCGTGCCGGTGATGAGCATCGGTTCGGTCAGCGGCGCGCGAGCCGATCTTGCACGCGAGGTGCGTCACGCGTCGGCCGACGGCGAAGCCTGTCGCAGCGTCGTCGTGCGCCGCGGCGTCATCGTCGGCGCGACCTCGGTCGGTGTCTGGCCCGAGGCACGCCGCGTACAGGAGGCGGTCACCCACGGCCGGCGCGTCTGGCCCTGGCAGCTGTTGCGCTTCCGTCGCACCGGCATGCTGTGGCCCGACTCCGGCGCCGACTCGGTCACCGCGTGGCCGGCAGACGCCGTCGTATGCAACTGCACCGGCGTCACGCGCGCCCGGCTGGACGGCGCCATCGCCAGCGGATGCCGCAGCGTGGCCGAGCTGTCGGCCTGTACCGGTGCGTCGACGGTGTGCGGTTCATGCAAGCCGCAACTGGCTGAACTGCTCGGCGGCAGTGCGGCGCTCGAACCGGAGCGCGACGCCGGCTGGCTGTGGGGCGGCGGCCTCGCGGCGCTGCTGCTGGCGGCGCTGGTCTGGCTGCCGCTGGACATTCCCTATCCCGATACCGCGTCGCTGCGCGTGCATTGGGATCTGCTGTGGCGCGACGGATTCGTGAAGCAGGTGAGCGGTTTCACGCTGCTCGGCATCGCCGTGCTGCTGGCGGCGCTGTCGCTGCGCAAACGCGTGCCCGCGCTGGCGAAGACCGGACGCTATGCGACCTGGCGCGCACTGCACATCGGTCTGGGCGTCGCCGTGCTGGTCGCCCTGGCCGTGCATGCGGGCGGACGCATGGGCAGCAACCTGAATCTGTGGCTGTCGGCATGCATGGCCGGTGCCGCGCTGGCCGGCGCGTTCGCCAGTCTGGGCATCGCGCGCAACCACGTGCCGGCGCATCCGGCGCGGCGCTGGCGTCCGGCCGCCACCTGGGTCCACGTGCTGCTGCTGTGGCCGCTGCCGGTGCTGCTCGGCTTCCACATCCTGAAGACCTACTGGTACTGAGCATGAGCGCGACGACATCGAGGAACCGCCTGCTGTGGCTGACCTGGACCGTGCTCAGCGCGCTGTCCGCCGGGCTGTTGTGGTTCGGGCTGCAGGCGGGCACGGAGGCGCCGGGGCCGATGAACGTCGTGCGCACCGCCTTCCTGCCGGGGCAGACCAGCCACGGCCATCACCAGATCGAGCTGGCCTGTTCGACCTGCCACGGCAGCGAAGCCTTCACGGCCGCGGACGTGATGCAGGACGCCTGTACGCAGTGCCACGGCGCCGAACTGAAGAACGTGGATGACTCGCACCCGCGCAGCAAGTTCACCGATCCGCGCAACGCCGAGCGGGCGGCGCGTCTGGACGCCGCGCACTGCGTCACCTGCCACGTCGAGCACAAGCCCGACATCACGCATGCCATGGGGGTGACGCTGCCGACGGATTTCTGCGTCATCTGCCACCAGGATGTCGCCGATGACCGCCCGAGCCACGCCGGGCTGGGTTTCGACACCTGCGCCAGCAGCGGTTGCCACAACTTCCATGACAACCGTGCGCTGTATGGCGACTTCCTCGTCAAGCACGCCGGCAAACCCGACCTGCTGGACACGCGCGAAGTGCTGCCACGTGACTGGAAGACGGTGCTGGAGGAGTTGTACGAGAGCTACCCGATAGACCGCTTCCCGCTGCAGGCGCTGACCGAGCCGGATGCCCCCGCCGGCAAGGGCAGCGCACAGGTGCATGACGAGGTGAACAAGGACTGGCTGGCAACGTCGCACGCGAAGGCCGGCGTCAACTGCAGCGGCTGCCATGAGGTCGCGCCGGCGGCCGGACAGCCGGCGATGTGGGCGGACCGCCCCGATCACACCGTGTGCGCCACCTGCCACAAGCCGGAAGTGAACACCTTCCTCGCCGGCAGGCACGGCATGCGGCTGGCCGCCGGCATGCCGGCGATGACACCGGCGGAAGCCATGATTCCGATGAAGGCGGACGCGCCGCATGACGGCATCGGCTGCACCACCTGCCACGGCGCGCACCGGTTCGATACCGCGCACGCGGCGACCGACGGCTGCCTCGCCTGCCACGCCGACGAGCACAGCAAGGCGTTCGGCGCATCGCCACACGCCGCGCTCGCAGCGAAGGAGGCGAGCGGGGCGCTGCCGGCCGGCAGCGCGGTGACCTGCGCCACCTGCCACATGCCGCGCATCGAGCACCGCACCGACGACGTGCGCCGCACGCTGGTGCAGCACAACCAGAACGACACGCTGCGCCCGTCCGACAAGATGCTGCGCCCGGTCTGCATGCGCTGCCACAGCCTGCAGTTCTCGATCGACGCGCTGGCCGATGCCGGGCTGGTCGCGCGCAACTTCAGGGGCAAGCCTTCGCTTCATGTCGAAAGCATCGACTGGGCGCTGAAGGATGCCGCGCGAGCCGAGGCGGAACGCCAGGCCGCGAAAACCGGAAACCCCGATGGGCAGCCATGAACTGCGCACCGGACACCCCCGCCATCCACCCGCCCTCAGGAGCATTGCCATGAAAGTGATCCGCCTCTTCACCGCAGCATCCACCCTCGCGCTCAGCGCCGGTCTCACCCAGGCTGCCGACACCGCCGGCTGGAGCTACAAGGACATTGCCGACGCGCTGCATGCCGTCATGGAATCCGATCGCACCGTCTATACCCGGCTCATCGTCAACCGCCTGCAGAACGAGGAGAAGGTCATCAAGGCAAGCGAGCACTGGAAGGACGACAAGGCGCTGGTGCTGCCGGCGCAGATGTTCCGCTTCGGCGCGGAAATGGTGGCCGAGAAGGACGCCGGCTTCACCTATTCGTTGCTGTCCGAGTGGCCGATCAACAAGCAGAACGCGGCCAAGACCGACGTCGAGAAGGCCGGTCTGTCCGAGATCGCGAAAACCGGCAAGCCCTTCTACAAGGAGGAAACGCTGGGCGGCAAGAAATTCTTCACCGCCGTCTATCCGGACAAGGCCGTCGCCAAGGCCTGCATCAGCTGTCACAACGACCACAAGGACACGCCGCGCCGTGACTTCAAGATGGGCGAAGTGATGGGCGGCGTGGTGCTGCGCCTGCCGATGAAGTGAGGCCGTGATGAGCACGCAGCACATCCGTCTTGTCGTCGTGCTGGGCGCACTGGTCTGGCCGTTGCACGCGGCGGCGGCCGGTGGCGGCTGGCCGGAATTCGACGACGCGCATCTGCAGGCCGGGCGCGAAGTGTGGCTCGGCACCTGTCGCGAGTGCCATGCCAATTCGCTGTCCGACGCGCCGCAGGCTAAGGACCGTGACGCCTGGCGCCCGCGCGCCGCGAAGGGGCGCGAGGCGCTGTACCGGCACGCGCTCGACGGCTTCGAGGGGCCGTCCGGCACCGAAATGCCGGCGCGTGGCGGCAATGCGTCACTCACCGACGCCGAGGTGAAATCGGCCGTCGATTACATGTTGAAAGTCGCCGTGCCCTGAGCGGGCAAGGCGCGAAACCCGAACGAGGAACACATCATGACTCCGCAACAAATCGATACGCTCAAGTCGTCCTGGGCCAAGGTGGTGCCGATCAAGGACACCGCGGCCGAACTGTTCTACGGCAAGCTGTTCGAGCTTGACCCGGCCGTCAAGCCGCTGTTCAGCGGCGACATGAAGGAGCAGGGCCGCAAGCTGATGGCCGCGATCAACACCGTGGTGAACGGCGTGGACAATCTCGCGCCGATGATTCCGGTGCTGCAGGAGATGGGCAAGCGCCACGTCGCCTACGGCGTGACGGACGCGCACTACGACACCGTCGGCGCGGCGCTGATCTGGACGCTGGGCCAGGGGCTGGGCGACGGCTTCACGCCTGACGTGAAGGACGTCTGGGTCGGCGCCTACGGCACCATCTCGGGCGTCATGAAGGAGGCCGCAGCGACCGCCTGAGCGTCGCGCACGGCCGTTCGCGGTGCGGGCGGCCGTGCCGTCCGGCGCTATCATCACGGCTCGACGTTTCCGTGGTCATGGCATGCCGGACGCACCCCTTTCGCTGTTGCTGGTCGACGATGACCACGAACTGAGCGCGCTGCTGGGCGAGTACATCGCGAACGAAGGTTTTGCGGTGGAGCACCTGAGCGATGGCGCACAGGCACTGGAGCGGTTGCGCAACGCCCGCGTCGACATCGTCGTGCTCGACGTCATGATGCCGCTGATGTCGGGCATCGAAGTGCTGCGGCGCCTGCGGGCGTTCTCCGGCGTGCCCGTGCTCATGCTGACGGCGCGCGGCGATGATATCGATTGCGTGCTGGCACTGGAACTCGGCGCCGACGACTACGTGCAGAAGCCCTGCGCGCCGCGCGAGCTCGTCGCGCGGCTGCGCGCCATCCTGCGCCGCATGTCGGCGCTTCGCACGCACGCGGCGGCGTCCGGCAGCATTGTCGTCGGGGCGCTGGCCGTGTGGCCGCAGCGCCGCGCGGCCGAATACGGCAGCACGCCGATCGCGCTCACCAGCACCGAATACAGCCTGCTTGAAGTGCTGATGCGCCACGCCGGCAGCGTCGTGTCGAAGAACGACCTGTCGCTGAAGGCGCTGGGCCGGGCGATGGGGCCGTACGACCGCAATGTCGATGTTCATGTCAGCGCCATCCGCCAGAAGATCGCGCCGCTCTCCGGCGGCCGTGCGCTGATCCAGACCGTGCGCGGCGTCGGCTACCAGCTCGTGCGCGACTGATGGGGCGCCTTTTCTGGAAGCTCTTCGCGGCCTTCGTCATGGCGCTGGCGCTGTCCGGCCTGCTCGTCGCCGCCACGCTGTCCGTGCTGATGCCGGGCGCGCGCGGCCCGGCGCCGCGTGCGGCATTCATGGCCGACACCGCCGCGCGCATGCTGCAGTCGACCGACGCGGATACCGTGCGCACGCTGCTTGAGAGCTGGCGCGACGCGGCAGACGCGCGCCCGCGTGTGGTCGGGCCGGACGGCCGCGAGCTGCTCGGACGCGAAGCGGGTGACGGACGTGGCGCAGGGGGCCGGATCATCGACGTCGATGTCGCCGGCGCGACCTGGCGCGTCATCGAAGGCCGGCGCATGAGCGGGCCGCCGACTCGCGGCGGATGGCGACTGCCGCCGCCGCCCTTCATTGAAATCGTTGCCGGCGTGCTCGGCGCGCTCGCCTTCAGCGCGGCCCTCGCGTGGTATCTGTCGCGCCCGGTGCGCCATCTGCACCGGGCGTTCGACGCGCTCGCCAAGGGGCGGCTGGATGTGCGCGTCGCGCCGCTCATCGGCTCCCGGCGCGACGAGATCGCCGACCTCGGCCGCGGCTTCGACCGCATGGCGGCGCAGATCGAACATCTGTTGCAAGCGCAGCGCACGCTGCTGCACGACGTGTCACACGAGCTGCGCTCGCCGCTGGCGCGCATGACGGCGGCCATCGGACTCGCGCGGCAGGACCCGGCACGCGGCGACGCCATGTTCGAGCGCGTCGAGCGCGAGGCGGCCCGGCTGGACGTACTGGTGGGAGAGCTGCTGGGGCTGTCGCGGCTGGAGTACGACGCCGGGCGCAGCGCGCCGCAGAACGTGGACCTGCGCGCGCTGCTGCAGCAGGTGGCTGACGACGCGCGCTTCGAGGCGCGCGCGGGCGGCGGCGACGTGGAACTCGTCGCCGTGGCGGCACGGGTCAGCGGCCATGCGGAACTGCTGCGCCGCGCACTCGACAACGTGCTGCGCAATGCCGTGAAGCACGCGCCGGCCGGGCGTTGCGTACAGGTGGTTCTCGCAGCCGGTGCGGGCACGGCGCGCATTGCGGTGACCGACTGCGGCGGCGGCGTTGCCGAAGCCGAGCTCGAACGCATCTTCGACCCGTTCTTCCGCACGGCCCGGGGCGAGGCCGAGAACGGCTGCGGGCTCGGCCTCGCCATCGCGCGGCGCGCGGTCGAAGCGCATGGCGGCACCATAGGCGCGAGCAATGCGCCCGGCGGCGGACTGCGCATCGACATCGTGCTGCCGCTCGCGGCGCACTGACGCGGCGTCTTTACGCGATGCCGGGCGGCAGCATCTGCCGTGCCGGTGCCTGCCGCCGCCCGCGATGCACCGCGCCGCCCTGACCGGCATTCCTGCCGCCCTTGCCGCATTTTCCGATCCATGACAATCGGGTCGGCCTGCGCGCCGTTGTGTGAAGACCGGCGTGTCCTGCCCGGCGGTTCCTTTACGCTTCCTTACCCGTCTTTACCCGCGCAGCCCGTCAGTGCGCGCGCTTCTGGCCGATAACTTGCCATGAAGGCATACGGGGCCGATGTATCCGGGGCCCGTGCCCGCTGCGCGATTCCGCCGCTGCGGGCGTCCATCAACCCGAAGGGAGTGCGAAATGAGCGTTTCAGGAATCGGTGACCGCAGCGTCGCCATGATGATGCAGACAACGCAGCGGCAGCAGAAGCCGGACGTCGCCGACATGGCGGCGCAGGCCTTTGCCGCCATGGATGCCGCAGGCAAGGGCTATATCGACAGCAGCGACCTGGCCGGCGCGCTGTCGTCATCGGGCGGTGACAGTGCGTCGGCCGACGCGCTGTTCAGTTCGATCGACGGCGACAGCGACGGCAAGGTGACGGTGCAGGAACTGACCAGTACGCTGCAGAAGGTCGCTGAACAGTTCGAAGCGGGATTCGGCGCCGCACGGGTCGGCCAGGCCATGGGCAACCGGCCGCCGCCGCCTCCGCCGCCGCCATCGGGCGAAGATGAGGGGCTGACAGTGGACGAGCTCGGCGCCATGGCCGAAGAAGCGGCTGCTTCCGGCAGCGCCGATGCGAGCGGGCTGAGCGAACTGGTGAACGCTTTCGACGAAGCCGATACCGACGGCGACGGCAAGGTGTCCTTCCAGGAAGCGATGGCATTCCGCGAGGCCAGCAGCGACACCGGCGCGGCAAAGGGCGGCGAACGCCCGGCGCCGCCGGACGACGCGGCTCGCGAGGAGCGCGTACTGGCGCGCGTGCTCGACATGCTGTCCCGGTACGAACAGGACGGCGGCAGCACGACGACCGGCCTGTCTGTGCAGGCCTGAAGCGCCTTGCTCCCGGGCGACGTCCGGTGCGGACGGCGCCCCGGGGGCGGTCTGGCGGGCTTTGCCCGTGCCCGGGCGCCGCTCGCCGCCGCTCTGGGCGATAATCCGGCTTTTCCCGGCCTGCGCATCGCCCATGAAAGTTTTCGGATTTGCCGGTTACAGCGGCTCCGGCAAGACGACGCTGATCGAACAGCTCATTCCCCATTTCGTGCTGGAAGGGCTGACCGTCTCGCTGATCAAGCATGCTCATGCGGGCTTCGACATCGATCGCCCGGGCAAGGACTCCTTCCGCCTGCGCGAAGCGGGTTGTTCCGAAGTGCTGCTGACGTCGAACAACCGCTGGGTCCTGATGCACGAATTGCGTGGCCAGTCCGAACCGGGGCTGGACCAGCAGATCGCCGCGCTGAGCCCGTGCGACCTCGTGCTGGTCGAAGGTTTCAAGGCGTCGCCGATTCCCAAGCTGGAAATCCACCGCCCCGCCTACGGCAGACCGCTGATGTATCCGGAGAACCCGCACGTCGTCGCCGTGGCGACCGACGAAGCGATGGAACTTCCGTTGCCCCGGCTCGACCTCAATGACGTGGAGGCGATCGCTGCCTTCATCCTCAGCCACCAGGGATTCCGATGAACGAAATGCTCACGCTTGATGCGGCCCTTGAGCGCCTGCTTGCCGCAGCGCGCCCGATCGCCGACACCGAAACGGTTTCGACCTTCCAGGCCAGTGGCCGCGTACTGGCCGTCGACCAGCGCTCGTCGCTGACGGTGCCGCCGCTCGACAACAGCAGCATGGACGGCTACGCGGTGCGCACGGCCGACATCGACGCGGCCGGCGCCTGCCTGCCGGTCAGCCAGCGCATTGCGGCCGGCCATGTCGGCGAAGCGCTGGCGCCGAAGACCTGCGCGCGCATCTTCACCGGCGCGCCGGTGCCGCCGGGCGCCGATGCCATCGTGATGCAGGAGTCCACGCGCACGACGGCGGACGGCGTCTGTTTCGACGACATGCCGACGCCGGGCGCGTGGATACGGCGGGCCGGCGAGGACATACGCGCCGGCGATACGGTGCTGACGGCCGGCACGCGGCTGCGTGCGCAGGAAGTCGGGCTCGCCGCGTCGGTCGGGCTGGCCGACCTGCCGGTCGTGCGCCGGCCGCGTGTCGCACTCTTTTCCACCGGCGACGAACTGGTCATGCCGGGCGAGGCGCTGCCGCCCGGCGGCATCTACAACTCGAACCGCTACACGCTGCGTGCGCTGTGCGAGGCGCTTGGCTGCGACGTGCTCGATCTGGGCATCGTGCCGGACCGTCTCGACGCCACCCGCGCGGCGCTGCGCGAAGCGGCGGCGCAGTGCGACCTGATCCTGACCAGCGGCGGCGTCGGCGTCGGCGAAGAAGACCACATCAAGCCGGCGCTGACAGCGGAAGGCGCGCTCGACAGCTGGAAGATCGCGATGAAGCCGGGCAAGCCGCTGGCTTTCGGTCACGTGCGACGTGGCCAGGGCGGTGGCCAGGCCGATTTCATCGGTCTGCCGGGCAATCCGGTGTCCAGCTTCGTCACCTTCCTGCTGCTGGTGCGGCCCTTCATCCTGCGCCGCACCGGGGTGAAGGACGTGGCACCGCGTCCGTTCGCCGTCCGCGCCGGCTTCGACTGGCCGCGGCCCGACCGTCGGCGCGAATTCCTGCGCGTGCGCAGGAATGCCGACGGCGCCGTCGAACTGTTCGCCAACCAGAGTTCCGGCGTGCTGACCTCCACCGTCTGGGGCGACGGTCTGGTCGACCTCGCGGCCGGGCAGACCGTCGCGCGTGGCGACGTGCTGTCCTTCCTGCCTTTCGAATCACTGCTTTACTGAGAGCCGTTCATGAACATCAAGGTGCTCTATTTCGCCGCGCTGCGTGAAGCGCTCGGAACCCCGGGCGAGACGCTCGCGCTGCCGCCGGGGTGCACCACGCTGGCCGATGTGCGCGCGCTGATTGCCGCGCGTGGCGGCGACTGGGAGAAGCTGGCGCAGATGAAGAACCTGCGTGCCGCGATCAACCAGCGCATGGCCGAGCCGTCGAGCACGCTGGCCGACGGCGACGAGGTGGCATTCTTTCCGCCGGTGACCGGAGGCTGACATGAGTTTTTCAGCGTGCGTGCAGGAAGCCGATTTCGATATCGGCGCCGAGATCGACACCCTGCTGGGCGAGCGCGGCGACGTCGGCGCCGTGGCCACCTTCAGTGGCCTGGTGCGCGACATGAATGACGGCAGCGGCGTGCACGCAATGACGCTGGAGCACTATCCCGGCATGACCGAAGCGGCGCTGACCGACATCATCGATCAGGCGCGCGCGCGCTGGCAGATCATGGGCGCGCGCGTCGTGCATCGCGTCGGCCAACTGCGTCCGCGCGACCGTATCGTGCTGGTCATCGTTGCCGGTGCGCATCGTGGCGAGGCGTTCGCCGCCTGCGAATTCATCATGGATTTCCTGAAGACCCGCGCGCCGTTCTGGAAGCGCGAGGACACGCCGGACGGCAGCCGCTGGGTCGACGCCCGCGAATCCGACGACAGCGCCGCGCAGCGCTGGAAGTAGGGCGGCAGCACGCCTTCTGGCCGCGTACAAGCGCCGGCGCACCGCGCGGCACTGACGGCACGAAACCGGGTGTCATTACCCTTGTTGCATCGGTGAGCGCCCCGCACCGGCGCCGGAACTGATAACTACTGCAACAAGTGACGCCCTGACGGCACCATTTCCCCCGCGCCGGTCTTTTTGCACGGACGCATCCTTTGCCCCCCTATACCTTGCGTCTTCCCGACGACAGCGGACCATCGCAGGTGCTGTCGTCGAAGGCGCTCCGCGCGGCCATCCGGGCCGCCGGGCGTCGACGTGCCGGATGGCGCATCGGGCCAGCGCAGACAAACGCTCCCATGCCCGTGATGCGCGGACCGGCCGCACAGACATTCAAGGGAGACGCATTGTGACGATACAAAAAACACTGTTGGGCATGACGCTGGGCGCACTGTTGCTGGCCGCCGGAACGACGCAGGCGGCACCCATCCGCTACGATTTCACCGCTGACGGCATCGCCGGCTATTTCAGCTACGAGGACAGCACGCCGACGACAGGCAACGGCCCGTTCGCCGCGGGCGGCGCGGCCTACGCGGCGCTGGCGTTCTCGATAAACGGCAGCGACATCCTGAATCCCGTCGTGATCCTCTACGACAACTACGGTTCGGCCGGCAACGACTTCTTCTATGTCGCGAACATGACCGGAAGCACCTATCTGCAACTGAGCGGCGACTTCCTGTCGGACAATCTGCTCACGTCCTTCGGTGACGCGCGCTCTCTGGCGTCCTTCACCGGCAATTTCGATGACTCGCTGTACGGCTATGGCACTGGCACGGTGGCCCTGCGCTCACTGGCCGGTTCAGTGCCGCAGCAACAGACCGTGCCGGAGCCGGCCACGCTGTCGCTGATCGGTCTCGGTGTGGCGGGCGCACTGTTCGCGCGTCGGCGTGCCGGCTCGAAGACGTCCTGAATTCCGTCGCCGGGGCACGCTCCCGGCCGGATGTTTCAAACCCGCTGCGGCGGGTTTTTTTTCGTCCGCGCCATGACGCGGACCCGGACGGGCTGAGCCCGCCGCGCATGCCGCCCGCGTCGAACGTTGCACCGCACCACGCGTGTGCGGCTACCGGCTTTCGTGCGCGCTATCGGGGCGTTCCGCACGCTTTCCGGTGGCACCTCATCTGGCCAGATTCGCCGCAAATGGCGTGTTCATGCCAAACAGGATGATCTGGCACATCGATTGCTAAACAGTACCGAGCCCTCTGGGCCACCGACTTTCCAATGGCGGAAGGTCGCAGCGCGCATGACGCCGTTTCTTGCCGATTGCGCGCCTCATCACGACAGGCGGCCCACTGACGGGTTGCTCCGGACACCGGCGTCCACGAACCTCTGGTCATCAGACCGGCGTTCGTGGGCGCTTTTTTTTTTGCCGGGCCATGTGCCCGTTTGCCTGGGAGTAGACCGATATGAACCGCAACCCGTCTTCGCGCCATCCGCTTCAGGCGCACGCTGACAGCGTGCGCCGTACGCTGATGAGCGCCGTGCTCGTTGCCGGCGTGCTCGGCATGCCGGCACTTGCCGCCGACAAGATCGAGAAACCCGACCTGAAGTTTGGCTTCATCAAGCTGACCGACATGGTGCCGCTGGCGATCGCCTACGAGAAGCGCTACTTCGAGGATGAAGGCCTGTACGTCACGCTGGAAGCGCAGGCCAACTGGAAGGTGCTGCTGGACCGCGTCATCTCCGGAGAGCTTGACGGCGCGCACATGCTGGCCGGCCAGCCGCTCGGCGCGACGATAGGCTACGGTACCAAGGCCGACGTCATCACGGCGTTCAGCATGGACCTGAATGGCAACGGCATCACCGTGTCGAATGCGGTGATGGCGAAGCTCAAGGAAAAGCTGCCCAGACAGGCGGACGGCAAGCCGGTGCATCCGGTGAAGGCCGAGTACCTGAAGCCGGTCGTCGATGCCTACAGGAAGGAGGGCAAGCCGTTCAAGATGGGCATGGTGTTCCCGGTGTCCACGCACAACTACGAGCTGCGCTACTGGCTCGCGTCGGGTGGCATGAATCCCGGCTACTACGCACCGCTCAAGGGCGACACCTCCGGCAACATCAGCGCCGACGTGCTGCTGTCGGTGACGCCGCCGCCGCAGATGCCGGCGACGATGGAAGCCGGCACCATCGACGGCTATTGCGTGGGCGAGCCGTGGAATCAGCAGGCCGTGGTCAAGGGCATCGGCGCGCCGGTCATCACCGATTACGAAATCTGGAAGAACAATCCGGAGAAGGTGTTCGGCGTGACCGCGGGCTGGAACGACAAGTATCCGAACACCCACAAGGCTGTCGTGAAGGCGCTGATCCGCGCCGCCTACTGGCTGGACGCCGACAACAACAAGAACCGCAAGGAAGCCGCGCGGATCATTTCGAAGTCCGGCTATGTCGGCGCCGACTTCGACGTGATCGACAACAGCATGACCGGCACCTTCGAATACGAGAAGGGTGACGTGCGTCCGGTGCCCGACTTCAACGTGTTCTTCCGCTACAACGCGACCTATCCGTACTACTCGGATGCCATCTGGTACCTGACGCAGATGCGCCGCTGGGGCCAGATCGCCGAGTACAAGCCGGACAGCTGGTACAAGGACATCGCGAAGCAGGTCTATCGCTCGGACATCTACGCGGCGGCTGCGAAGGAGCTGATCGCGGAAGGGAAGATGAAGGCGTCGGACTTCCCGGACTTCGCGAAGGAAAGCGGCTTCAAGCCCGCCACCAACGAGTTCATCGATGGCGTGACGTATGACGGCAGCAAGCCGAACGCCTACATCGACAGCCTGAAGATCGGCCTCAAGGGCAAGGACGTCGTCAAGTAAGGGCCGCCCGCAGCGGCGGCATGCGACGGGCGCCCGCCAGTGCGCCCCGTCTCCGGTCCGGGACAGCGAAGGCCCTGCCGGAGGCGCCGATTCGATACAACCCGAGGTGGACAGCCATGCTCAATTCAACGGCGAACTTTCTCAACCGGACCGGCTTCACATGGTTCGTCCCTTTCATCAGGCTTGCGGCGGGTGAGGATCCGCGCGAGCAGTTCCGCGACATCCTGCTGCAGATCGGCGTTCCGGTGCTGGCGCTCGCGCTGTTCCTCGGGCTGTGGAACGTGCTCGCCGCCGGTGTGCAGACCAGCCTCGGCGCGATTCCGGGGCCGGTCCAGGTGGCGGAGGAGGCGATCGGCCTGATCGACGAATACCACGCCGAGCGTGCGAAGGAAGACGCCTTCTACGAACGCCAGAAGGTGCGCAATGCCGAGATGCTGGCGCAGGATCCGGCGGCCACCGTGGTGATCCGCCAATGGACCGGCAAGCCGACCTATCTGGACCAGATCATCACCAGTCTCTACACGGTGTTTACCGGCTTTGCGATCGGCACGCTGGTGGCGGTGCCGCTGGGCGTGCTGTGCGGCCTGAGCCGCACCTTCCAGCTCGCGCTCAATCCGCTGATACAGATATTCCGGCCGGTGTCTCCGCTGGCCTGGCTGCCCATCGTCACGCTGATGGTCAGCGCGCTCTATGTGAGCGCGGATCCCATGTTCCAGAAGTCCTTCGTCGTGTCGGCCATCACCGTCACGCTGTGCTCGCTGTGGCCGACGCTGATCAATACGGCGGTGGGGGTGGCGTCGATCGACAAGGACCTGCTCAACGTGTCCAGGGTGCTGCGCCTGTCCTGGTGGACCAAGGTGACCAAGATCGTGCTGCCGTCGTCGCTCAAGCTCATCTTCACCGGCCTGCGCCTGTCGCTCGGGGTGGGCTGGATGGTGCTCATCGCAGCGGAAATGCTGGCGCAGAACCCGGGCCTGGGCAAGTTCGTCTGGGACGAATTCCAGAACGGAAGTTCGCAGTCGCTCGGCCGAATCATGGTGGCGGTATTCACCATCGGTTTCGTCGGCTTCCTGCTCGACCGCGTCATGAACACGCTGCAGCAGCTCGCCAGCTTCGGCGACACTCACTGAGCGGAGGCACACATGTACAACACCCTGTTGCGTGCCACCCCCGACGCCGCGCTTGCCGGCACTGCCGCGCCGGCTGCCGCGAATGGCGCGCTGGCGCCAGCGCCGGCCTTCCTGCGGCTGCAGCATCTCGGCAAGTCCTATGGCAGCGGCCGCCAGGCCACATCGGTGCTCAAGGACATCAACCTCGACATCCGCGAGCACGAGTTCGTGGCCATCGTCGGCTTTTCCGGCAGCGGCAAGACGACGCTGATATCGCTGATCGCGGGCCTCATCCAGCCGGATTCGGGCGCCGTCCTGCTCAACGGCGATCCGGTCACCGGTCCGGGACCGGATCGCGGCGTGGTGTTCCAGAGCTATTCACTGATGCCGTGGATGACGGTGCGCCAGAACGTGGCGCTCGCAGTCGACCAGGTGTTCGGCAACGAGTCGGCCGAGGCGCGCAACGCGCGCGTCGAGAAGTACATCGAAATGGTGAATCTCACGCCGGCGATGGACAAGAAGCCGTCCGAGCTGTCCGGCGGCATGCGTCAGCGCGTGTCGGTCGCGCGCGCGCTGGCGGCCAGCCCGGACATCCTGTTGCTGGACGAGCCGCTGTCGGCGCTCGATGCGCTCACGCGCGGCAACCTGCAGGACGAGATCATCCGCATCTGGAGCCAGGAACAGAAGACCGTCATCCTGATCACCAATGACGTGGATGAAGCCATCATCATGGCCGACCGCATCATCCCGCTGAATCCGGGGCCCGGTGCAACACTCGGGCCTGAGTTCCGCGTCGGCATCGAGCGTCCGCGCGACCGCACGCAGATGAACCACTCGCCGGAATTCAAGCGTTTGCGCAAGGAGGTGACCGAGTACCTGATGAAGGTCGGTGCCGCCCAGGGCGGCGCGCAGGACAACGTGATCGCGCTGCCCGGCGTGCTGCCGAACACCAGCAGCGAGTACCAGGCCTCACTCGCGCCGGCACGACCGGCCGCCGAGCTGCCGGCGCCGCATCTCGACCGTTACGTCGAGTTCTCAAGGGTGTCGAAGGTCTATCCGACGAAGAAGGGACCGGTCACCGTGGTGGAGGAATTCGACCTGCGCATCCGCAAGGGCGAATTCATTTCCGTCATCGGCCACTCCGGCTGCGGCAAGTCGACGGTGCTGTCGATGATGGCGGGCCTGAACGACACCAGCGAAGGGGTCATCGTGCTCGACGGGCGCGAAATCGCCACCGCCGGACCGGACCGCGGCATCGTGTTCCAGGCGCCCAGCCTGGTGCCCTGGCTGAGTGCGTTCGATAACGTCGCGCTCGGCGTGGCGCAGGTCTATCCGCACGCCAGCCGCGCGGAGCGCCACAACATCGTCGAGCACTACCTGAACCGGGTCGGTCTGGCCGATTCGGCCGGCAAGAAGGCGTACGAACTGTCCAACGGCATGAAGCAGCGGGTCGGCATCGCGCGTGCGTTTGCGTTGTCACCCAAGATGCTGCTGCTCGACGAGCCGTTCGGCATGCTGGATTCGCTCACCCGCTGGGACCTGCAGGAAGTGCTGATGGAAGTGTGGCGCCGCACGCAGCTCACCGCGATGATGGTGACGCACGACGTCGACGAAGCCATCCTGCTGGCTGACCGCGTCGTCATGATGACGAACGGCCCGCGCGCCCGCGTCGGCAAGGTGCTTGAAATCAACCTGCCGCGCCCGCGCAGCCGCAAGTCCCTGCTGGAGCACCCGGACTACTACCGCCTGCGCGAGGAACTGCTCGACTTCCTGGAGCACTGCGGCCACGGCTGATCGCGCATGAAAAAGGCCGTCCCGGTTTGCCGGAACGGCCTTTTTCATGACGTTGCCGGTGCACCCCTCACCGGTATCGACACCGGTACGACGGTGCGGCCCTTGCGCGCGTAGAGCAGTACCGGCGCGCAGCGCTGCGGGTCGGCGTGGATGCCGACACAGTCGAGGCACTGGAAGCAGTCGTCATAACGGATGTCGCCGGAGCGGTCGATCGCGTCATATTCGCAACGGTGGCGGCAGGTCTGGCAGGGCTTGCCGCACTCGGCGCGACGCACCAGCCAGTCGAACCGGCGCAGCTTGCCGCCGAGCGCCATGGCGGCGCCGAGCGGACACAGGTAGCGGCAGAAGAACTTGTAGCTGAACGCACCGGCCAGCAGCAGGCCGAGCGCCCATGCAACATACGGCCAGCTGCGGTCGAAGCCGACGGTGATCGCCGTCTTGAATGGCTCGATCTCCACCAGGCTTTCCGCCACCTTGGGCGCCAGTGCGGCGGCGATCACCAGTGCGAGCAGGATGACGAAGCGGCCGCGGTCCAGCACGCCGGCGAGCCGCGCAGGCAGGCGGATCTGCGGTACGTGCAGCGCTTTGGCCAGCATGGCCACGAACTCCTGCAATGCGCCAAAGGGGCAGAGCCAGCCGCAGAACGTGCCGCGTCCCCAGATGAAGAAGCTGATGGCGGTGAAGGCGATGATGAGCAGCGACACCGGGTCGTACAGGAAGCTCGCCAGATTCTGGCCGGCGGACAGCGTCTTGATGGCGCCGGTGATCTGCACGACGGACAGCTGTCCCTGCGCGTACCAGCCGATGAAGATCAGCGTGAAGGCGAGGAAGCCGCTGCGGAACAGCTTGAGCCGCAGCGCATTGCGCGCCATCCACTGCGGCTTTGACAGCACCACGGTCAGCAGCAGCAGTGCCGCACCGATGGCGGCGAGGTCGGGCCAGCGGCCCTGCCAGGCAAGCAGCCACTCGGGCAGCGGCGTCGGCGGATACGCGAACAGCGACGCGGGTGGTGCGTAGTCGAACGAGACGCTCTTGTGCGTGATTCGCGGCAGCATCATGCCCTTTGCGCGGGTGATCGTCAGTGCGAGCTGCATCGGCCGCGCGGGGTCGAGCGCCGCCTCGGCATAGACGCGGAACACGCCGGATGCGTTGAAGCGCGGCGCGCCTTCCGGTGCCGGATGGTCGAACACGAGATCGCGCATTTCGGCCGGCAGATCGCCCTGCGTCAGCGACAGCCGCGGCGGCGGTGTGCCCGGCACGAAGTCCCTGCCAAGAAAGGCCTCGCGCCCGCGGCTGGCTATCCACAACGCATGCTGGCCCGGTTCGAGCTTCTGCATCAGGTCGGCATGGCGCGCATCGCCAAGTACCGCGCGGCCGATGCCGGGTGCGTTCAGGTAGCCGACGTAGAGCTCGATCAGCGTGTCGTCCGGGTGTGCGAGTGCGTCGTCGTCCACGCCTTCTCCGTCGGTGCCGGCAAACAGCTTCTCTGCTTCCCGCTGCGTTACCGTCAGCCGGCCGATCCAGCCGCGTTCGACCAGCGCGTCGAAGGACAGTTTTTCGTAGACGTCAGTGCGCGCGTGCGCGGCGGGGCCGCGCGATCCGGGGTCGGCGAAGCCGAGCCGGGCGCGTGCCACGGCCAGACCGGCGGCCAGCACCGTCTGGTTCACGATGCGCACCGAGGCGGTCGCCTTGGTCACGCCGTCCAGCACCACGCGCCGCTCGCTGCCGCCGGTTCGCGTGTTGCCGTAGGCCGACGACACGGTGATTTCCTGGCGCAGGTTGCGTCCGGCGTACTGCTTCACGAATTCGTTGAGGGGTGCTTCGCCCAGACCGCTGAGGAATACCGGTTCGTGCTGGCGCAGTACCGTGACGTCCGTGAAGGTGCCGCTGCGGTCCAGCGTGATGAGCAGATTCATCGGCGTGCCCTCGAAGCCGGGGATGGGGGCGAGGTCTATCGATTCGAACACATAGGCGACCGGGCCGGCGTCCGGCTCCAGTTCGCTGGTGACGGGCCAGGCGGGCACGTCGGCCAGCTTCGGCTGCACGTGCAGCGGCGGCGGAAAGCGGCGCGCCAGCTGGTCCAGCGACAGGTCGCCGGCGAGTGCCGGGAACATGTGCAGCAACGCCAGCGTTGCGACGCAGACGCGGATGATGCGCAGGGCGGTCAGGGCCATGGACGGAACTTGGCTTGGAACGATCCGAGACGCTAACACGGCTGCAACATTGCCTTACGTTGCACTGCAACTCGATGGCCCCGGCGCCGGTCGCACACATACGTACTGTCGTTCCGGGAGGCCTCACCCCGATGTCCGCGAATCGATCTTCCGGCGCCATTCCGTTCGCGCTGAGAGCCGCCATCGGGCTCGGCCTGCTGCCGCCGTCGGCCGCGACGCTGTTCGGCAGCGACAACGCGGCCGTCGTTCGCATGCCGACGCAGGCTCTCGCCAGGGCTGCGGCCGAGTTCCGCATGGGCCGGCATGCCGAGGCGCGGCGTATCTGGCGCGTGCTGGCGCGGTGTGGCCATGCCGAAGCCTGGTACCGGCTCGGCCTGCTCGCAGAGGGCGGTCTGGGAGAAGCGCGTGATCCGGGTGAAGCACGGCGGCGCTACGAGAATGGCGCACGCGCCGGCAGCCGTCCCGCTGCGCTGCGCCTCGGCATGCTGCTGCAGACCGGCAGGCTCGGCGTGACCGATCCTGCGGGCGCGCGGCGCTGGCTCAAGGCGGCGGCCGATGCCGGGGAGGGTTCGAGCGCGGAGCAACTCGACGCGCTGCGTGCGCTGGCGCGTGCAGCGCGTCCGGTGCGCAGCGTCAGGCTGCTGTCAACGGCAAGGTCAAACGTGCTCGCAGGCCGCCTTCCTCGCATCGATGGAGCGTGAGATCACCGCCCTGAGCGCGTGCGATCGCGCGCGCGATGGCCAGCCCGAGCCCGCTGCCGCCGGTGTGACGGGCACGCGACGCCTCAAGCCGCACATAGGGTTCAAACACGCGTTCGAGTTCTTCTTCCGGAATGCCCGGGCCGTTGTCGTCGATGTCGATCCGGACACCGTGCTCGGTCGACGACATCGTGACCTTGATGTGCCCGCCGCCGTAGCGGCGTGCGTTGTCCATCAGGTTGGCCAGACAGCGGCGCACGACGGACGGACGCAAGGTGACCGGTTTCGCGATGTGGCCGTGCACCGAAATGTCGGCACCGAGCGCGGCGATGTCGTCGGCCACGCCTTCCACCAGCGCGTCCAGCCGGGTCGGTGACGGTGCTTCCGAACTTTCTCCGGCACGCAGGAAGGCGAGCGTGTCGTCTATCAGTGTTTCCATTTCGGCAAGGTCGCGCTCGATCGCCTCGCACACCGGGCTCTGCGGCAGCTGTTCCAGACGCAGGCGCACACGCGTGATCGGCAGACGCAGGTCGTGCGACACACCGGCCAGCGCCTGCGCCCGCGTGTGGATCAGCGTGCGCAACGCGCGCTGCATGCGGTTGAACGCGCGGGCTGCACTGGCCACCTCGCGCGGACCGGCCTCACGCAGCGGCGCCTGTTCGAGGTCGCTGGCCAGTCCGTCGGCCGCGCGCGCGAACATGGCGAGCGGACGCGTCAGGCGGCGCACCACCCAGACCGACAGCAGGCTGACGGCGGCGGCCACCATCAGCAGGCCGCCGATGATGCGCAGCGGTCGCTCGACCGAGGCTGGCGGCGGCAGGTAGTGGACGGTGAGCACGCTGCCGTCACGCAGCCGCGCCTGCGTGGACACGACCTCCATCGGCTTCTTCAGCAGGCGGTGTGCAAGCGGAGGATGACGCTGCCGCCGCAGCGACGAACCGTCGTGCAGCGCGGCCGGCGACATTTCCTGCATGACGACCTGATGCGGGTAGCGTTCGGCGATGCGCTCGCGCAGCTTGCCGGCGAATATGTCGAAGTCGTCATTGAGCGGCTGCATCGCCGCGTACCAGGGCTCGTCGAGCGACAGCGATGTGCTCGGGCTTTCCAGCAGGCGCAACAGGCGCTGGCGATCCGCCGGCGCGGTGTCGTCGATCAGCGTGATCGACTCCGCCATGCGTTGCGCGGCATATTCTCCGCGCATGTGCCGGGACAGGCGCACGCGGTCGTCCACCACCAGCCACAGGCCCAGCGCGTTGGCAAGCAGCAGGCCGCCCAGCAGCACGCACAGCAGTTGCGCGAACAGCGTGCGCGGCCACAACGACGGGAGCCGGCGTTTCAACAGTGCTTCTCCACGGGCGCCGACAGCACGTAGCCCTCGTTGCGCAGCGTGCGTATGATGCGCGGTTCCCGGCCATCGTCGCCGAGGCGTCGCCGCAGGCGACTGATCATCACGTCCACGGTGCGGTCGAACGGCCCCGCCGAGCGACCGGCAAGCACATCCATGAGCTGGTCGCGCGACAGCACGCGGTTGGGGTTTTCTGCCAGCGCGTTGAGCATGCGGAATTCACCGCTGGACAACGGTGTCACCACGCCCTGCGCATCGACCAGATGGCGCGCGCCGAGATCGAGCGTCCAGCCGGCGAATTTCAGCGACCGGGTGCTGCCGTCGCCGTCGCTGCTGTCGGGGGCGCGCCGCAGGATGCTGCGGCAGCGCGCCAGCAGTTCGCGCGGGTGGAAGGGTTTGGGCAGATAGTCGTCGGCGCCCATTTCGAGCCCGATGATGCGGTCCAGCTCGTCGCCGCGCGCGGTCAGCATGAGGATGGGCAGGCGCGAGCGCGCGCGGATTTCGCGGCATAGCGCCAGACCGTCGTCGCCCGGCAGCATGACGTCGAGGATGAGCAGGTCGCAGCCGTCGGCTTCGAGCGCGGATCGCAGTCCGTGGCCGTCGGCCACGCAGCGCACCTGCATGTCGTGCTTGCCGAGATAGTCGCGCAGCAATTCACGCAGATCGGGATCGTCATCGACGACCAGGATGCGCGGCTGGGAAGGAGCGGTGTTCGAGGCCATGCGGTCAGCTTAGCGATTCCGGAGCTGGCCGGGGGCATTCCGGACAATTGCGCACAGCGTGTTTACGCGCCATTTACATGACAGCGCGGGCTTGAAGGGCCGCGCACCGTCCTGGAGGAATCCGATGCTGCAGACCGTCGATCTGGTCATCGTCGCCATCTATCTGCTGGTCACGCTCGGCGTGTGCCTGTGCGTGATCCAGCGCAAGCCGGATGCCGACGAACTCTTTCTTGCCGGGCGCAGCCTCGGCCCGCTGGCGATCGGCCTGTCGCTGTTCGCGTCCAACATTTCGTCGACCACATTGATCGGCCTGCCGGGTGCCGCCTACAGCCACGGCATCGCGGTGGCGAACTACGAATGGATGGCCGCGCTGGTACTGGTGTTTACCGCCGTATTCGTGCTGCCGGCGTTCATCGGCGGGCGACTGACGACGGTCCCGGAATTGCTGGAGCGCCGCTTCGATGCGCGACTGCGCCGTTATCTGTCCGCCACCTCGCTGTTCCTCAGCCTCGCGCTCGACACCGCCGGCAGCCTCTATGCCGGCGCGCTCATCCTGTCGCAGCTCGTGCCGGGGCTGACCATCGGCACGACCTGCGCCGCGCTGGCGCTGTTTGCCGGCCTCTATACCGCTGCCGGCGGCCTGCGTGCCGTCGTCTACACCGACATGCTGCAGGCCGTGGTGCTGCTGCTCGGCGCCTGTGTCATGAGCTGGGTCGTGTTCGGCCAGTTCGACTACAGCTGGCGCGCGGTGGCGGATGCGTTGCCGGCGGAGCGGCTGTCGCTGCTGCGCCCGATGGATGACCCCGCGCTGCCCTGGCTGGGCACTCTGATCGGCCTGCCGGTGCTCGGTTTCTACTACTGGACGATGAACCAGTACGTCGCGCAGCGCCTGCTCGGCGCGCGCGACCTGCGCGCGGCCGGGCAGGGCGCCGTGTTCGCCGCGCTGCTCAAGCTGCTGCCACTGTTCCTCATGGTGATGCCGGGCGCGATGGCCGCCGCGCTGATGCCGGGGCTGGACCAGCCGGACACGGTGTTCGTGCGGCTCATCGTCGCCTATGCGCCGGTCGGTCTGGCCGGCCTGATGATCGCCGGGCTGCTGGCGGCCATGATGTCGAGCGTCGATTCGGCGCTGAATTCCGCGTCCACGCTGTTGATCTGCGATTTCGTGCAGCCGCGCAGACCGCAGATGACGGCGCAGCAGATGGGGCGCCTGGGTCGCTGGTCGACTCTCGGCTTCATGTTGCTGGCCGCGCTGTGGGCACCGCAGATCCAGCACTTTCCGGGGCTTTTCGCCTACCTGCAGCAGGCGTTTGCCTATGTCACGCCGCCACTGGTGGCGGTGTTCGCGCTGGCGATGATGAGCCGCCGCCTGAGTGCGTCAGCCGCGCTGCGCGCGCTCGTGACCGGACACCTGATCAGCGCGGCGGGATTCGCCGCCAGCATGGCCGGCTGGTTCACGCTGCACTTCACCATCGTCGCCGGCGTGCTGTTCGGGCTCACGCTGCTGGCAGCGCCGCTCTGGCAGCTGCTGGGCGGCGCACCGACGACGGCGGTGCGCGTGCTGCCCGACCCGGCGCGCGCGCCGCGGTCGATCCGCGTCGGCGCCGCGCTTGTCGCCTTGCTGGTGGCTATTCTGGTTTGGGTTCTGCGCTGACGCGCGGCGGCGAAACAAGCACGAGCAGCCCCAGCAGCAGGCCGGCGGCCGCGTAGTCGGTGCTGTACAGCACCAGGCCGGCGGCGCCGCTCAACAGCGCGATGCGTGCGAACGGCCGGCTGCCCGACAGCAGGGCCAGTGCACCGCTTGCCAGCGCCAGCCAGCCGATGCGCTGGTCGATGAACAGCTGCGGCAGCCAGGTGCGCAGCGCGCAGCGCCAGTCGTCGGTGCCACCGGCGCACAGGGCGCCCAGCGTGTCGGACTGCATCAGTCCGTAGCGGATGGCCAGCGCGCCGGCAAAGCTCAGGAAAACAGCGGCAAGCAGCCTGGAAGAGAAGCGCTTCGGCGCGGCATGATCAAGTGCGTCGTCAGGCATGTGAGACTCGGTTGTAGGTGATTTCCGGCATGACCGATGGGCGCAATTGCGCTGTGTTAGCATCGCCGCGCTGCAGCATCAGACCGGATTCGGCGTCAGTCGCGGCGTTCCGGTACAGGCATGCGCAGCCCTTTACCTTACCGGAAAAGCAGTGGCCGGCAACATCCGGCCGCGCACGCAAACACTGCATGAAAAGACAGATTTCCATCGCACGGATCCTGATTGCCCTGTTGATCGCCGGCGGTGTGGCCGCCGTTCACTTCGGCTTGTGGGCCATGTTCAATCAGCCGGTCAGCGTGGTCGAGCCGCTCGACTACATCGACGGCTTCTCCTACAGCCCGTACCGGCGCGACCAGTCGCCGTTGCAGGGCAAATACCCGAGCTACGAAGAGATTTCGCAGGACATGGTGCAGCTGGGCGCCATCGCCCACCGCATCCGTACCTACAATTCGTCGGAAAACCCGGAAGTGTCTGCACTGGCCGGTGCGCAGGGACTGCGACTGACCGCGGGCGCCTGGATTGACGCGGACCGCGTGAAGAACCGGCGCGAGATCGGCGCCCTGCTGGCGGACGCGCGCATGCATCCGAGCATCGACCGGCTGATGGTCGGCAACGAGGCGCTGCTGCGCGGCGACGTGACGCTGCCGGCCATGTTCGAATACCTGGACGAGGTCCGGCAGGCGTCCGACCTGCCGGTGTCCACCGCCGAGCCCTGGCACGTATGGCTGAAGAATCCCGAGCTGGCGGAACACGTCGACTATCTGGCCGTCCATCTGCTGCCGTATCACGAGGGCGTGCCGGTGGACAAGGCGGTCGATTACGCGATGGCGCGCTATCAGGAACTCATCGACGCGTTTCCCGGCAAGCCGATCCTGATCGCCGAAGTGGGCTGGCCGAGCAAGGGGCCGACGATACAGGCGTCCGTCGCGTCGGAGGAGAACCAGGCGCGCTTCGTGCGGGAGTTCCTCTACAGCGCGCTGTGCAAGAACCTTGACTACTTCCTGATCGAGGCGTACGACCAGCCGTGGAAGATCGACATCGAGGGCTGGGCCGGCGCCTACTGGGGCGTGTTCAATGCCGATCGCGAACTGAAGTTTCCGCTGGAAGGCCGGGTCGACCCGAACAGCGGCTGGATCGACGATGCGCTCGTCGCCACCGTGTTCGCGCTGGTGCCGATGCTGCTGCTGTGTCTGGCGCAGCGCGGCATGAGCATTGCAGGCCAGCTGTGGATGTGCGTGTTGATACAGGCTTGCGTCACCGCCGTGGTGATCGCGGCGCGCCTGCCCGCCGATTACTACTTTTCGCTGCGTGATCTCACCGCGCTGATCGGACTGGTGTTCGGCGTCGTGCTGACGGCCGGGGTGCTGCTGACCAACGGATTCGAGTTCGCCGAGGTGTTCTTCAAGCAGCGCTGGCGCCGCGCCTACAAGCCGGCCACGCCGGTGCCGGCCGACCAGCAGCCCTTCGTGTCCGTCCATCTGGCCTGCTGCAACGAACCGCCGGACATGGTCATCGCGACGATAGACAGCCTGGCGGCGATGGACTACCAGAACTTCGAGGTCATCGTCGTCGACAACAACACGCGCAACGAGGCGCTGTGGAAGCCGGTGGAAGCCCGCATGCTCGAACTGGGGCCGCGCTTCCGTTTCTTCCATCTGCCGAAATGGCCGGGTTTCAAGGCCGGTGCGCTGAACTTCGCGCTCAAGCACACTGATCCGCGCGCCGAGGTGGTGGGCGTCGTCGATGCCGACTACGTGGTGACGCCGGACTGGCTCAGCGCGCTCATTCCGCATTTCGACGACAAGAACGTCGCCGTCGTGCAGGCGCCGCAGGCGCACCGCGACTGGGAGCAGCACCCGTTCCGCCGCATGTGCAACTGGGAGTTCGACGGGTTTTTCCGCATCGGCATGCATCACCGCCACGAACGCAACGCGCTGATCCAGCACGGCACGATGACGCTGGTGCGCCGCCTGCGTCTGGAAGAGTCGGGCAGCTGGTCGGAGTGGTGCATCTGCGAGGACACCGAACTCGGCCTGCGCCTGCTCGAGCGCGGCGACGAATTGCGCTACATCGACCGCGTGTTCGGACGTGGCCTGACGCCGGCCAGCTTCGCGGCGCTGAAGTCGCAGCGCTTCCGCTGGGCGTTCGGCGCGATGCAGATCCTGAAGGCGCACTGGCGTTCGCTGTTCGGCCCCAGCGCACTGACGATGGGCCAGCGCTATCACTTCATCACCGGCTGGTTCTCGTGGTTCGGTGATTCGCTGCAGTTCCTGTTCGCGCTCGGCGCCATCGGCTGGACCGCGGCCATGCTGATCTGGCCCAAGATGTTCTCGCTGCCGGTGACCGTCATGCTGGCGCCGGTACTCGGCCTGCTGGTGGCCAAGACGGTGATGGGCCCGATTCTCTACCGGCGCGCGATGGATTGTCCGTGGGCCGACATTGCGGGTGCGTCGCTGGTCAGCATGGGCCTGTCGCATTCGATCGCGCGCGGCGTGATCGCCGGTCTGACGCACAAGCGCGGCGTGTTCCTGCGCACCGCGAAGGGCAAGGGTGACAGCGGTCTGGCGAAGTTCTTCCTGCCGATCAAGGAAGAGACTTATCTGCTGCTGTCATTGATCGTCGCCGGTTCGGCGATGCTGCTGGTGCGCGGCTCGCAGAGCATCGAAGTGCTGCTCTGGGTCACCATGCTGGGCCTGCAGTCGATGCCGTATCTGGCCGCGCTGGGCTGCCAGTTCATCGCCCAGTTGCCGGACCGTCCGGTCGCGGCGGCCACCGTCGCGGCCTGAACCATGACTTCATCCTCGCCGCGCGCCCCGCGCTGGGCGCGCTACGCGCTGGTCCACGTACTGGCGCTTGCACTGATCGTGCTGTGGCTGTGGCAGCGGAACCAGCCGCAGTCGCTGGCCGACGTGCCGCCGGACGCGTCCCGCCTGCAGTGCGTGTCGTACGCGCCCTATTACCGGGCCGGCGAATCGCCGCTGGTGGAGGACTATCGGGTCAGCCGCGAGCGCATCGACGCCGACCTCGAACGGCTGTCGAAGATTTCCGGCTGCGTGCGCCTGTATTCGGTCGATCAGGGGCTGGACCAGGTGCCGCAACTGGCGGCGCAGCACGGCCTGAAGGTGTTGCTCGGCGCGTGGATCGGCGGTGACGCGGAGAAGAACGACGCCGAACTGTCGCAGGCGATCGCGCTCGCCAATCGCTACGGCGACGTGGTGCGCGGCCTCATCGTCGGCAACGAGGTGTTGCTGCGCCGCGAACAGACCGCCGACGCGATGGCCGAATACCTGGAACGGGCGCGCCGCGAAACGACGGTGCCGGTCACCTATGCCGACGTGTGGGAGTTCTGGTTGAAGAACGCCGGGCTGGCACAGCACGTCGATTTCGTCACCGTGCACATCCTGCCCTACTGGGAAGATGCGCCGCAGCCGGTGGACGGCGCGCTCGCGCACGTCGAATCGGTCATGGAGCGGGTGCAGGCCGTGTTCGACAAACCGCTGCTCATCGGTGAGACGGGATGGCCCAGCGAAGGCAAGCAGCGCGACGGCGCACGGCCGGGGCTGATCGAGCAGGCGCGTTTCCTGCGCGAGTTCCTGATCGCGGCCGAGGCGCACGGCTGGCGCTACAACATCATCGAAGCGTTCGATCAGCCGTGGAAGCGCCAGCTCGAGGGCACGGTGGGCGGTTTCTGGGGCGTGCTCGATTCGGACGGGCGCGCCAAGTTCGCGTGGCATGGCGACATCGCCGAGCGGCGCGACAGCGCACGCTCACTGTTTGCCGGCGCAGCCGGGCTTGCAGTGGCCGTGCTGCTGGCGTTGCTGGCTCGTTTGCGCCGCTCCGGCGCACTGGCCGCTTACGGGCTGTCGGGCGCGTTCGCAGGGGTCGTCGCGCCGCTGCAGTTCGAATACCTGACGCTCGCCAGCCGCAACGGCATCGAGTGGGCCGCTTTGGGCGCGGTTGCCGCGGCCGGCTGGCTGGCCTGGGCCGCGCTGCCCTTCGTCATGGCCGGGCGCGGCCGGCGCTGGATGCGTGCCGCGTGCCGCGCATTGCTGTTCGCGCTGGCCTACAGCGGACTGGTGCTGGCCGTCGATGGCCGCTACCGCGACTTCCCCTTCCTGCTCTTCCTGCTGCCGGTCGTCCTGTTCGGCGTGGCGGCGGCCTGGGCGCGTTTCGACGTGCTGCCGCCACTGCCCGAGGCCCGGCTGTTCGCGCTGATTGCCGTTGCCGGTGCCGTGCTGGCCTGGCTGACCGACTGGCGCAACCCGCAGGCGCTGGCCTGGGCGGTGCTCACTGTCGTGCTGGCCGGTGCCTGCGTTGCGCGTGCGCGGCGCAGCCCGGACGTCGGCGCCTGAGTGAACACTAGGCGAACAGCTTCGGGTATTCGCGCGGCTGGCAGCGCAGGTATTGCGGTGCGACGCTGACCTGCGCGCCGAGCTTTGCCGCGGCGTGCCAGGGCCAGCGTGGGTCGTACAGCAGGCCGCGCGCCAGCGCCACCATGTCGGCCTGGCCGTCGGCGATGATCGCCTGCGCGTGCTCCGGTTCGGTGATCAGGCCGACCGCGACTGTCGGCAGCGCGCTGTCGCGCCGTATGCGGGCGGCGAAATCGACCTGGTAACCCGGTGACAGCACGATCTGCTGCTGCGGCGACACGCCTCCGCTCGATACGTGGATGAAGCTCGCGCCGCGTGCCTTCAGTGCCTGCGCAAACGTCACGCTCTGTTCGACGTCCCAGCCGCCGTCGACCCAGTCGGTGGCGGAAATGCGCACGCCGACAGGTTTGCCGGCCGGGAACGCGTCGCGCACCGCGTCGAACACTTCGAGCGGAAAGCGCATGCGGTTTTCCGGCGAGCCGCCCCAGGCGTCGCGGCGGACATTGGCCAGTGGCGACAGGAACTGGTGCAGCAGGTAGCCGTGCGCGGCATGCAGTTCGATCGCATCAAGACCGAGCCGGGCAGCGCGACGGGCCGCGTCGGCGAACGCGCGCCGCACGCGTGCGAGCCCGTCCGCGTCGAGTTCGGTCGGCGCATGCTCGCCCGGGTTGTGAGCCAGCGCGGACGGAGCGACCGTCTGCCAGCCACCCTGCGCGGGGCCGATCTGCGCGCCGCCTTCCCAGGGCCGGGCCACCGATGCCTTGCGCCCCGCGTGACCGAGCTGGATGGCGACCGGCATCGCCGAATGTGCGCGCACAGCGTCGAGCACGCGTCGCAGCGCAGTTTCGTTGGCGTCGCACCACAGCCCGAGGTCGGCCGCGGAAATGCGGCCTTCGGGCGCGACCGCGGTCGCTTCGATGATGAGCAGCGCGGCGCCGGACAGCGCGAGCTGTCCCAGATGCATCAGGTGCCAGTCGGTGGCGTTGCCGTCCTGTGCCGAGTACTGGCACATCGGCGCGACGACGATGCGGTTCGACAATGACAGGCCGTCGATCTGCAGTGGCTGGAACAGCGGGCTGGGTGTGGTCATGACGGATCCGGAAGGTGTTGGCGGGAGTTCTTTGAGTACCGCCATGGTGCGGCGTTCGCACCATGGCGCGCTGTCGGTCAGAGCCCGAGTGCGCTCAGGCCCGGATGGTCGTCCGGCCGGCGTCCCTGCGGCCAGCGGAACAGCCGCTGCGCCTCGCTGATGGGCACATCGTTGATGCTCGCGTGGCGGTGCGCCATCAGGCCGCGCTCGTCGAATTCCCAGTTCTCGTTGCCGCAGGCGCGGAACCAGTTGCCGTCGGCATCGCGCCATTCGTAGGCGAAGCGCACCGCGATCCGGTTGCCGGTCGTCGCCCACAGCTCCTTGATCAACCGGTATTCGTTTTCCTTCGCCCACTTGCGCGTCAGGAAGTCGACGATTTCGGCGCGCCCCGTCAGGAACTCCGAGCGATTGCGCCAGCGGCTGTCTTCGGTATAGGCCAGCGATACCCGTTGCGGGTCGCGGCTGTTCCAGCCGTCCTCGGCTGCGCGCACCTTCTGCGCGGCGGTTTCGACGGTGAAGGGCGGCAGTGGCGGGCGGGCCGGATCGGTCATGGCAAATCTCCTGGGCGGGATGAAGGATGCGGGCTGCGGCACCGCGCGGGATACAGATCTGTCTACATGCTTGTACAAGACAGGTCTGTCTGTCAACATGCATGCATGAATACGACACTGGATGATCTGGCCGGTCCCGGGGCGCTGCCGGAACAGGATGCCCGCACGCGCGTGCTTGAAACGGCGTACCGGCTGTTCTATCGCAACGGCCTGCGCGCGACCGGCATCGATCGCATCATCGCCGAGTCTGGCGTTGCGAAGATGTCCTTCTATCGCCATTTTCCGTCCAAACAGGTGCTGATCGAGGCGTATCTCGAACTGCGCCACGCGCGCTGGATGGCCTGGCTCGATGCCCGGCTGAGCGGCGCCCGCAGCGGCCGGGCCTGGCTGGAGCAGCTGCCGGATGCGCTCGACGACTGGTTCCGCGCGCCGGGATTTCGCGGCTGCGCCTTCATCAACGGCTATGCCGAGGCGGACAGCGACGCACCGGCGGTCACGGTGACGCACAAGCGTGCGCTTGGCGCGCGCATCGAGGCGTGCTGCGGCGACGCCGGCTTCGAGCGGCCGGACGAGGCGGCGGCCGAACTGCTGCTGGCGGTCGAGGGGGCGATCGTGCGCGCCCAGATGGCCGGCGCCGGCGCCGCGACGCCGCCGCTGCGCCGGCTGTTCGCGCGCGTGCTCGGCTGACGCACGGCCGGATCAGGCTGTTCAGCGGTGCCAGGCCTGCATGGCACGCGCCTGTGGCTGCACGGTTTCGCCGGCCGGGTTCAACAGCCACTGCCATTGCCCGATCTGCCGCCAGCCGCTGTTCGTCAGATGCGCCGGCCAGGCCGGCAGCAGCACCTCGACCTCCCGCCCCGACGCCGGATCGGTCTGCGCGTATTCGATCAGCAGACAGGCGTGGGCGGCCCGCTGCAGCGCGTTGACGTGGGTCTGCTGCAGCGCGCGGGCGAACTGGCCGATGCGTTGTTCGTCGGTGCCGCGCTTGCGCAGGGCGGCGCCGGGCAGCAGGGGCAGCTGGCTCAGCAGATTGACCGACGCGCACCACGCCTGCGCCGGCATGGCGGGCGCAGCGCGCGCCGGGTCTGCGGACAGGTCGTCGAGAACGCCGGTCACGTCCAGCGGCGTGCAGACCACGCGCCCCGGGTGACGCCGGGCGGCGGCACGTGCCGCCGGCGAGAACGCGACATCGACCAGGTCGATGGGCTCGAACTGGCGCAGCAGCTCCGGCAGCGGCACGTCGTGCAGCAGGCCCGCGCCCATGATCCAGGCGCGGCTCGGCGGCACGGGCGACGCCGCGGCCGCGCGCGCGGAATCGAGCAGCGCCGCGCGGGTGTGCGCGAGATGGGGCGCCCAGTGCGAACGCAGCCGGCGATGGCGCGTCTGCAGCGCGGCGGCTTCGCTGCGGAACCCAAGCCGGCGCGCAGCGGGCAGACAGTCGAGGCGGCTCCAGGCGAACAGTTCTTCGATCATCGCGGCGCCTGCGGTGTCGGCGGAAACAGCGCACGTGCGCGCGGCGCCGGATCCTGCCGGTAGAACAGTGCCAGTTCGCCGTAAAGCCCGGGCCAGGTGTCCTGCACCAGATCCGGAATTTCGAAGAAGCACTCGGACATGACCGCGAAGAATTCGGCCGGGCTTTCCGCCGCGTACGGGTCGATGCCGGTGTCGACGCCGGCGTCGACCTCCGCGCAGAATCCTTCGTAGGCGCTCGACCAGACCTGCGCCCAGCGCTGCACGCTCATGCCCTCATGCAGCGGCGGAAGGCCGTCCGGCTCGCCGTTGCGCATGTCCAGCTTGTGAGCGAATTCATGGATGACGACGTTGATGCCGTCCGCTGCCTGTGCGTCCGGTTGCCAGGACAGCACGACCGGGCCGCCCGACCACGCTTCGCCCATCAGCGGTTCGGCGTATTCATGCACCACGCCTGCGTCGTCGACCGTCTGGCGCGGGACGAGGAAATCACCGGGATAGATCACCACGCCGACCCAGCCGTCGTACCAGTCCAGCCCGAGCTTGAGCACCGGCAGGCAGGCCTGCAGCGCGATCTCGAGCAGCATGTCGTCGTCCAGCACCATCTCGTGTGCGCCATGGAACTGTTTGCTGGCGATGAAGCGGCACGCAATGTCGCGCAGCGCCGGGCGGTCCTGCACCGGCAGGAAGTCGAGAAAGGGCAGCCTCGCTTCGACGCGCGCCCAGGTTTCGGGCGGCACGTCCGGCAGCGGCGCCGGGGCGCGGCCGAGCGCCTGTGTGATCCAGTGAAACATCCGGAAAAAGGTCCTCGCTTGCTTAAGGTCGGGTCGGCGCCTATCGTACTGGCTCCTAAACGACGAAAGGAGGTGATCCGTGATGAAACGTCTCGCGATCTTGCTGGGGCTGACGATGTTTGCATCGTCCAGTGCAGTGCTGGCCTGCCCGGCAGAAAAGCACGGTGATGCCAAACCCCAGAGCTCCCAGCCGGAAAAGCCGAAGACCTGATTCCAGACAACTGTCGTGAGACAGATGCCTGCCGGGGCGGCCGAGTGATCGACCGCCCCTTTTTTTGACCCCGACGACGCCGTCGTCACCTGCCGCATGCTGCTGCGCCGCAAGCCGAGGTGCCGGGGATGCGGGATAATCCAGCCATGGTATCTGTCGTTCATTCCCTCTCCAGCGCCGACAGCGCGCGCACCACCCTCGAACTGCTGGCTGACGGTCTCGGCGACGCTGACGCCGACGTGCTGCGCGGCGCGCATGACATGGTGGCGCCGCTGCTTGCCGACAAATGCCTGGAAACCGGCGAGCCGATGCACGACCACGTCGTCGGCCAGGCGCTGATCTGCGCGTCGCTGCGGCTTGACGTGGAAACCCGGCTGGCGGCGCTGCTGTTCCCGCTGCATGACGTGCATGAAGATGCCGAGGCGCGCATCACCGAGCACTTCGGGCCGTCCGTCAGCGCGCTCGTGAGCGGTTTGCAGCGGCTCGACAACCTGCGCCTGATCACCCGCGCGCATGCGTCGCAGAGCGTGAGCGGCGCGGACATCGGCAATCAGGCGGAAGTGCTGCGCAAGATGGTGCTCGCCATGGTGGCGGACGTGCGCGTCGTCATGCTGCGTCTGGCGTCGCGGGTGCAGAGCCTGCGCTGGCTCACCATCAATCCGACCGAACAGCGACTGGAGCTGGCGCGCGAGTCGCTCGACATCTATGCGCCGCTCGCCAACCGTCTCGGCGTGTGGCAGCTGAAGTGGGAGCTGGAAGACCTGTCTTTCCGCTTCCTCGAACCCGACATCTACAAGCGCATCGCGAAGCAGCTCGACGAAAAGCGTGTCGAGCGCGAGGCCTTCATCGCCGACGCGATGGTGAAGCTCAAGTCCGAGCTCGAAGCGAGCGGCATCCAGGCGGAAATACAGGGGCGCCCGAAGCACATCTACAGCATCTGGAACAAGATGCGCGCGAAGCGCATCGAGTTCGCCGAGGTGTATGACGTGCGCGCGCTGCGCGTGCTGGTCAACGAAGTGCGCGACTGCTACGGCGCGCTCGGCGTCGTGCACCAGTTGTGGCAGCCGCTGCCGCGCGAGTTCGACGACTACATCGCGCATCCCAAGGGCAACAACTACCGTTCGCTGCACACCGCCGTGCTGGCGCCGGACGGGCGCTCGCTCGAAGTGCAGATCCGCACGCTGGACATGCATCGTCACGCCGAGATGGGCGTCGCGGCGCACTGGCGTTACAAGGAAGGGTCGGGCGAGGAAAAGGGCTACGACGACAAGATCGCGTGGTTGCGCCAGCTGCTGTCGTGGCGCGACGAAATCGCCGATCACTCGGAATGGGTGGAACAGTTCAAGCGCGCGGCGCTCGACGACACCATTTATGTGCTGACGCCGCAGGGCAAGGTGATCGACCTGCCGCAAGGCGCCACGCCGGTCGATTTCGCGTATCGCCTGCACACCGATCTGGGCCATCGCTGTCGGGGCGCGCGCGTCAACGGCCAGCTCGTGCCGCTGAACACGCAGCTCGACAACGGCCAGCGCGTTGAAATCATCGCCGCGAAGCAGGGCGGGCCGTCACGCGACTGGCTCAATGCGCAGCAGGGCTATCTGTCGACCCATCAGGCGCGGGTCAAGGTGCGGCGCTGGTTTGCCCAGATCGAAGAAGCGGAGACGCTGGCCCAGGGCCGTGCATGGCTCACGCGCGAACTGGCGCGTGACGGCGCGAGCCAGACCAGTCTGGATGACTTGGCGCAGAAACTCGGTTTCGGCAGCGTGGATGCGCTGTGCATCGCGTGCGCCCACGGCGAGGTCGGCCCGCGTGCGCTGCACGTTGCGCTGAAGGGTGAGGCGCCGGTCGTCGAGGAGCCCGAAATCAAGCCGCGCGCGCCGCGCGCCGTGGGCGAGCGCGGCGTGCTGGTGGAAGGCGTGGGCAAGCTGCTGACCCAGCTCGGGCGCTGCTGCAAGCCGGCGCCGCCCGACGCGATATCCGGCTTCGTCACGCGCGGGCGTGGCGTGGCCATTCACCGCAGCGACTGCCCGAACTACATCAACATGGTTGCGCGCAACCCGGAACGGGTCATCGATGCCCAGTGGGGTGACGCGGCCGGGGGCGATTCGGAATCCCGCTTTGCGGCCGACCTGCATGTGGAGGCGCACGACCGCCAGGGCCTGCTGCGCGACATTTCGGAGGTCTTGTCGCGCGAGAAGATCAACGTGACCGCCGTGACGACGATGTCCAAGGGGGGCATGGCGAGGATGAGCTTCACCGTCGAGATCGCCGGTGTCGGCCAGATCAAGCGGATGCTCGGCCTGATTCGCGAGGTGGAAGGCGTCGAGGACGCGCGCCGCGGCTGAGCGGACGCGTCGTCTGTGGCCGGGCGGATGGTAGCCCCGACAGGAATCGAACCTGTACCTACCCCTTAGGAGGGGGTCGTTGTATCCATTCAACTACGGAGCCAGCGGGCCGGATTGTACCCGTCCGGGCGGATTTCATGCGCCGTCGCCGAATGCATGGACGTAGTCGATCGGCGCGTGGTCCGGTTTCGCATGCCGGTAGGGCAGCGTGATGCGGCGCGGTGAGGCGACGCCCGCGTGCGCGAGAAACGCGGCGCCGTCGGCCCCCTTGCCGATCAGCAGGTATCGTCCGTGCATTGCGGCGAGCGCGGTGCCGTCGGGTTGCCAGACGCTGACGGGTGCGCGCGGGAAGCGGATGCGCAATACGCCGGCGAGCACCTTGTCGTGCGTGACGATGGGCGCCTGCCCGTCATAGCCGGCCGCGATCAGCGCGCTGGCAAGTTCGGCCACCGGCTCGTTGAGTTCGTCCGGGCGATCGCGCCAGCCATCAAAAACCGGCCGCAGGCTCAGCAGCGTGATGAACAGGAGCGCCAGCGCGAACAGCGTGCGGTGCAGCCAGCGCCGCCGCGGATGGCTGGCAAGGTCGGGGCGGCCACAGAAATAGATCAGCGGCGCCATGAACAGCAATGGTTGCAGCCAGCGGCCCTTGAAGTGGCTGGCGCCGCCGACGAACACCATTGCAAGCAGCAGCGCGACGAGTGCGACGAGGTAGCGGCGCCAGAAGGCGGCGTAGGGCGCGTCGGCCGTCCGTGGCCAGGCGGCGCGGCCGAACACCGCGGCGAGCGCGAGCGCGAACGCCGCGAGCGTTGCAGCGAATGCGTTGCCCAGACTGCCCAGACCGCGCGCGAATCCGCTGAGCACGCCGGGCGCCGCACCCATCTTCTCCAGCGTGCGCGCGCTGGCCAAATGCCAGTGATCGACCAGCCAGAGCGCGTGCGGCGCGACGACGGCGGCGGCGACCAGCATCGACAGGAATATCCAGCGGGTGCGCCAGACGCCGCGCATCTGCGGCGTCGTCAGGACGGCGAGCGCGAGGGCGGTGGCGAACATCGCGAAGCTGTATTTCGACAGCGCGCCGAGGCCGATCGCGGCGCCCAGTGCGACGTGGAGTGCCGGACGCAGGCGTGGCGGCGGGTTCTGCGCCAGGCGCACGACGATGCAGAGCGTCGCGGCGGCCAGCGTGGTGACGAGCACCGAGTGCGTCAGGTCGCGCTGGGACTCCCAGCCGATCTGCGGCAACAACAGCATCGAGGCGCTGGCCAGCAGCGCGAGTGGCGCGGCCATCATGCGGCGGGCGGTGAGCCACACGAAAACGTAGGTCAACGCGAGCAGGGCGTTCTTGAGCAGCGACAGCGACAGCACCGATACACCGGCGATCCGGAACATGCCCCACTGCAGCCATGTGTAGAGCGGCGGCTGCACGCCATAGCCGGCGGCAAGCTGCTGGGTCCAGACCGCCTGTTCGGCTTCGTCGAGTTCCAGCGCATCCGACACGAATATCCGTGACAGCACGTGCGCGGCGAAATAGGCCAGCAGCAGCGCGAGCAGCCACGGAGCCGACGGACGGCGCTCGTCGGAGGAGGTCAGGGGTGCGTTCATCCCCGCAGTGTCCGTGGCCTCTCTTAATCTATTGTTAACGGCAGGGGGCCAGCATGGCGGCTGGCAACACAAGACCCCCGACCATGCTGCAGATGCTTGAAATCGCCCATCCCGAAGCACTGGCATTGGCCGAGGCGCAGCCCGAGGTGTCGGTCGTCATCCCTGTGTACAACGAGGTCGACAACCTGACCGAACTGGTCGGCCGCGTTCATGATGCGCTCGCACCCACCGGGCGCTCCTTCGAACTCATCCTCATCGACGACGGGTCGCGCGACGGCAGTGCCGCGATGCTTGAACGGCTGGCCGTGCAGCGGCCCTGGCTGCGCCCGGTGCTGCTGGCGCGCAACTACGGGCAATCGAGCGCCCTGCAGGCGGGCTTCGACCGCGTGCAGGGCCGTTACGTGGTCACGCTCGACGGTGACCTGCAGAACGACCCGCTGGACATTCCGGCCATGCTGGACCGGCTCGACAGCGATGACAGCGTGGACATGATTTCAGGCTGGCGCCGACAGCGCCAGGACAAGGCGCTGTCACGCCGCCTGCCGTCCGTCATCGCAAACCGCCTCATTTCGCGTGCGACCAGCGTTCATCTGCACGACTACGGCTGTGCGCTGAAGGCGTACCGCCGCCACGTCATCGACCGCATCCATCTGTACGGCGAACTGCACCGTTTCATTCCGTCGCTCGCGCAGGACGCCGGCGCACGCATCGCCGAGGTGCCGGTGCGCCACCATGCGCGCACGCGCGGGCAGTCGAAGTACGGCATCGACCGCACCTTCCGTGTCATTCTCGACCTCGTGCTCGTCGTCTTCTTCATGCGCTATCGCCAGCGACCGCTGCATGCCTTCGGCGCGCTCGGACTTTGGCTGGCGACGCCCGGTGTGGCCATTCTCGGCTGGCTCGCCGTGCTCAAGCTCGGGGGCGACGACATCGGCGGACGCCCGTTGCTGATCGCCGGCGTCATGCTGCTGCTCATGGGCGTGCAGCTCGTCGTTGCCGGGCTGGTGGGCGAATTGCTCATACGCATCTATCACGAAGGACGCGGCAGTCCGCAGTACCACACGCGCGAGCCGCTCGCGCGATGACGCGCAAGGGGGCGCTGCGCGTGGGCGCCGCTGCCGCGCTGCTGGCGGGCGTCATCTGGCTGGCCGATCCGGCAACCGTGCTGCAGGCGATACGCGGTGTCGATGGCGACTGGTTCGCGTTCGGCGCAAGTCTGGCCATCCTGTCCAATATCGTGTCGGCGCTGCGCTGGCGGGCGCTGTCCGTCTGGCTCGGCCAGCGGCTCGCCGCGATCGCGGCCGTCACGCTGTATTTTCGGGCGGTGGCGCTGAACGCGTTGCTGCCCGGCGCCGTGGTCGGCGGTGATGTCTACCGGATGCTGTCGCTGCGGCGCACCGGCCAGCCCGCGCTCGAAGCCGGCCTGTCCGTCATGCTGGACCGCCTCAGCGGCCTGTGGATGCTGCTCATCATCGGCGCGCTGGCGTGTGCCGCCGGGGCCGCCGGGGGCTCGCCGCTGCTGCCGGCGAACTGGCCGGGTGCGCCGGCCCTCGGCGTGCTCGCCTTGCTGCTGTGGGTGGCACCGCTGCCCGCACTGGCATTCGCACGGCGCGTGGCAGGGCGGCTGCGCGCACGCGCGCAGTGGGCAGAGCGGGTCGCGTGTGTGGCGCACCTGCCGGCGCCGGGCCGGCAGTTCCTGCTGCAGTCGGTCGCGTCGGCGCTGGTGCAGTGGCTGTCGATCGCAGCCTTCGCGCTGGGCGGGCGGGCGCTCGGCGTCGACCTGCCCGCCTGGGCCTGGGCCGCTGCTGCGGCACCGACCTTCCTGATGGCGGCACTGCCGGTGAGTTTCGGCGGCTGGGGTACGCGCGAGGCGGCCGCCGGCGTGTGCCTGGGCGCTTTCGGCGTGCCCGTTGCGCAGGCCGTGGGCGTGTCGGTGCTGTATGGCCTGTTCGGCGTGCTGCAGGCGCTCGCCGGCAGCATCGTGTTCGCGCTGGCGCGCCCGCTGGCGCCGGCCTGCGCACCGTCCGACAAGGGCTGAACCGCACCCGGCCGCAGAGCCTTCTCACCGACGGCGCGGTATCCACCGGGCCGGGCGATATACTGCTCCGCCTCTTCACCTCGCCTTTCCCGGTTCCGCCATGCCCCTGATCACCCTGGACAACGCCTGCCTCGCCTTCGGCGACCTGCCTCTGCTCGACCATACGGCGCTGGTCGTGGAACCGGGCGAGCGGCTGGCGCTGATCGGCCGCAACGGTACCGGCAAATCCAGCCTGCTGAAGATTCTTGCCGGCGACGCCGCGCTCGACGACGGCGTGTTCTGGCGCCAGACCGGGCTCAAGCTCGCCTATGTGGCGCAGGAGCCGAAATTCGAGCCCGGCGCGCGCGTGTTCGACGCGATCGCGCAGGGACTGGGCGAACTGTCGGCACTGCTGATCGAGTACCACGACGTGGCGGAGGCGGTGGCGCACGGTGACATGGACGTGCTGGACCGCATGTCCGAGCTGCAGGACGCGCTCGAACACCACCAGGCCTGGCGCTTCGAACAGCGCATCGAACAGGCGCTGGCGCGGCTTGCGCTGCCGGGCGACGCGCTGGTCGATGCGCTGTCCGGCGGCATGCTCAAGCGCGTCGCGCTGGCGCGTGCGCTGGTGGCCGAGCCCGACATGCTGCTGCTGGACGAGCCGACCAACCACCTCGATCTCGACGGCATCGCCTGGCTGGAGTCGCTGCTGAACGATTTCCGCGGCGCGAGCCTCGTCATCACGCACGACCGGCGCTTTCTCGACAGCTTCGCCACCCGCATCATCGAACTCGACCGCGGCCAGTTGCGCAGCTACCCCGGCCGCTATGCGCAGTACCTGCTGCGCAAGGCGGAGGAGCTCGCCGCCGAGGCGCTGGAGACGGCACGGGCCGACAAGCTGCTGGCGCAGGAAGAGGTGTGGATACGCAAGGGCGTGGAGGCGCGGCGCACGCGCGCGCAGTTCCGCGTGAAGCGGCTGGACGAGCTGCGCGAGCGGCGCGAAGCGCGACGCGACCAGCTCGGGCGCGCGCGCATCGAGGTCGATCGTGGCGAGGCCTCGGGCGAGCTGGTGGCCGAACTCGAGAACGTCAGCAAGGGGTTCGACCGTGGCGTGGTCGTGCGCGACTTTTCGACCCGCATCGTGCGCGGCGACAAGGTCGGTTTCATCGGACCGAACGGCGCCGGCAAGACGACGTTGCTCAAGCTCATCCTCGGGCAGCTGGAGCCGGACAGCGGCACGGTGCGCAACGGCTCGCGCATCCAGATCGCCTATTTCGACCAGTTCCGCGAACAGCTGGATGACTCCGCGACGCTGGCAGAAGTCATCAGTCCGGGTTCGGATTTCGTGGAGTTCGCGGGCCGCCGCCAGCACGTCATCGGCTATCTCGGCGATTTCCTGTTCGCGCCGCAGCGCGCGCGCGCCAAGGTCGAATCGCTGTCCGGCGGCGAGCGCAACCGGCTGTTGCTGGCGCGCCTGTTCGCGCGCCCCGCCAATGTGCTGGTGCTGGACGAGCCGACCAACGATCTCGACATGGAAACGCTGGACCTGCTCGAACAGCTGCTGCAGGACTACGACGGCACCGTGCTGCTGGTGTCGCATGACCGCGCCTTCCTCGACGCCGTGGTGACGCAGACGATCGCCTTCGAGGGCGAGGGCCGCTGGCGTGAATACGTCGGTGGCTATACCGACTGGCTCGCGCAGCGCGTGGTGTCGCCTGTCAGTGCGCCGGGTGCACCGGGTGCGCCGCGCACCGTCGCGCCGGCGCCGGTGGCCGCGCCGGCCAGCGTGCCGGCACCCGCAAAGGTGAAGCTCGCTTTCAAGGAACAGAAGGAGCTGGATGGTCTGCCGGAGCGCATCAGCGCGCTGGAAGGCGAACAGTCGGCACTGACCGCGCAGCTCTCGGACGGCACGCTGGCCGGGGCGGATGCGGCAAAGCTGGCGACGCGTCTGGGGGAGCTTGGAACGGAGATCGAAAACGCCATGGCGCGCTGGGAAGAACTCGAAGCGCGCCGCTGAACGGCGGCGCACTCAGGCCGGCGGCGCAATGTCCGTGTCGGGCAGGAGGTCGTCGGGTGCGGCGCGTGGCGGTGGCGAGCCGTCCATCGGCAGTCCGAGGCGCCCGAGCAGTGTCTCGTGATTGATCCGCAGCAAGGTTTCGATTTCCTTGAAATCATCCGGCAGCGCCGCGTCGTCCCATCCCCGCGCGCTGTGACGGGCCAGATTCACCGCGAGTGTCACGTTGCGGGTGCGCGGCGTGGCGGCGTGGCCGTCATCCATGAGGTCGATCAGCAGTGGCGGCAGCTTCCAGGCGCGCGCCAGTGCCAGCTGCAGTTCCTGGGCCGACACGTTGAATGTGGCCTTCTGCGCGCTGGCGGTGCGCATGCCCGGGTTGCTGCGCAGCGTGTCGCGCAGTTGCAGGGACAGTTGCGGCGCGAACACCCAGCACATGATTTCCGCGACGTCGTGCAGCAGCGTGGCGACGGTGATTTCGTCCACGTCCATGTCGTGGCGCATCAAGGCCCACTCGCGTGCCCAGCTCGATGCGCGGCGTGCGCGGGCGATGACGCGCATGACGCCGAGCAGCGCCTGCGGATGGGTGTGCAGATGGTCTTCCAGCGTGGGCAGGTCACTGAAGTGGGCGAAGAAGGGCGTGATGCCTATCATCATCAGCGCGCGTTCGATGGTGGTGATGTCCGTGTGCTGGCTGCGGCGGCGATTCGCTTCAATGAAGGCAAGCACGCGCAGCGTCATCAGCGGGTCGTGCAGGATGACCTGCGCGATGGTGCGCGCGCTGACGGTGTTTTCGGCCTGCTTCAGCAGCGCGAGTTCGCGCGCGGTGCGCGCGAGTACCGGCAGCGTGCGGCCACCGAGATAGGTGACCCATCCTTCGATCGTGGTGTACGGCGCTTCGCGCATGACTGGCATCCTTCGTTCCGATGACGGGTTAACGGCCCGGAACGGCGCTGGCTGAACGGTGGTGCCGGGCTCGCGATGCCGCAGCATAATGCCGGACCGTTCAGGCGGCGCGCCTGTCAGTTTTCATCGGCGTCGTCAGCGTCGTCCGTGTCGACCATGCTGTCGTTGTCCGCGTCGCCGCCGGCGTCCGCAACGAGGGTCATCGCATTGATCTGCGCAATCTGGTCGATCAGGCTGGGCATGACCGGAATGGGTTCGCCGGTCTGGAGCGGGCGGCGTGTGTGGCGGAAGCCAAGTGTGTCGGACGTCGGGCGCGGCATGGACATGGCGTGACTCCTCTTGCTGTCTGTGGATGAATGATCGCGATGGTTTCCATGATTACGACGTATGGCTCCCGGACTTGAAGACATGTCGAACCCCCTTCCGACACATCCATCACGGAATCCTGACGGCATGGCACCCGATTGCGACCTGTTCTGCAGTGTCGTCGATAATTTCGGCGACATCGGCGTGTGCTGGCGACTGGCTCGCGTGCTCGCGCAGGCGCACGGCTGGCAGGTGCGGCTGTGGGTTGACGCGCCGCAGGCGCTGGCGCGCATCAAGCCGCGCGGAGCCGTGGTGCCCGGTGTCCGGGTGATGCACTGGCGCGACGACATGCCTGCGTGCGTGCCCGCGCCCTGCGTCATCGAGGCCTTTGCGTGCGCGTTGCCGGCGGATTTTGTTGCGGCCATGGCGCGATGCGACATGCCGCCGCGCTGGATCAATCTCGAGTATCTCAGTGCCGAGGACTGGGTTGAAGGCTGTCACGGACTGCCGTCGCGCGATCCCGTGACCGGCCTGACCAAGCACTTCTTTTTCCCCGGCTTTACCGCGCGTACCGGCGGACTGCTGCGCGAACGCGACCTGTTTGCACGCCGCGACGCGTGGCGTGCAGCGCAGCACGAGCGGCCCGAAGAGAGCTTCAAACGGCTCGGCATGCAGCCGCGTGACGATGCACTGCAGCTGTCGCTGTTCAGTTACGAATCGACGGCGCTCGCTTCACTGCTCGACGCGCTGCGCGACCGTCCGCGCCCGACGCAGTTGTGGGTGCCGGAAGGGCGCTCGCTCGCGGCGCTGTCCGGTTTGCTGGCGCAGCCGCTGGCGGCGGGCAATACGGCCGGGCGTGGCACGCTGTCCGTGCACGCGCTGGCTTTCATGGATCAGGACGACTACGACGCGTTGCTGTGGCACTGCGACGCCAATATCGTGCGCGGCGAAGACTCCTTCGTGCGCGCGCAGTGGGCAGCGCGGCCGATGCTGTGGCAGGCCTACGCCCAGGATGACGCGGCACATCTGCCCAAGCAGGAGGCCTTCGTCGAGCGCTACGCCGCCGGGCTGGACGCGCTGCATGCGGCGAACCTGCGCACCCTTCACGCCGGGCTGAATGGCGGCGCGACGACAGGCCCGCTTCCCTGGGGCGCGTGGCTCGACAGCCTGCCCGAATTGACGCTGCACGCGGCCGTCTGGGCGGATCAGCTCGCCGCACAAGCCGACCTCGCAAGCCAGCTTGTTTTGTTTAATCAGACACCTATATAATGCCGGGTTTGCCGCAACGGGCGTTGCAGGAAGATTGCCGGAGGTCGCGGCAGGCTTTGCTGTGAAGGGCACGCATGCGGCGCCAACCCCCCCAGGATCAGGTAGATACCGCATGAAAACCGCTCAGGAACTGCGCGCAGGAAACGTCGTCAGGGTCGGCAGTGACGCACTCGTCGTGCTCAAGGCCGATTACAACAAATCCGGCCGCAACGCTGCCGTCGTCAAGATGAAGCTGAAGAACCTGCTGACCGGCTCGGGTTCCGAAACGGTCTACAAGGCAGACGACAAGTTCGAGGTGGTCATCCTCGATCGCAAGGAAGTCACCTATTCGTATTTCGCCGATCCGATGTATGTCTTCATGGACGCCGACTACAACCAGTTCGAGGTCGAAGCCGAGAACATGGGCGATTCGCTGAACTACATCGAAGACGGCATGGCCTGCGAAGTCGTGTTCTACGACGGCCGCGCCATTTCCGTCGAAATGCCGAATTCGGTCGTGCGCCTGATCGAGTACACCGAACCGGCCGTCAAGGGCGACACGTCGGGCAAGGTGCTCAAGCCGGCGCGCATCAATACCGGCTACGAAGTGTCGGTGCCGCTGTTCTGCGAAATCGGTGACAAGATCGAAATCGACACCCGCACCGGCGAGTACAAGAATCGCGTGAAATGACCGCGTGTCGGCGACCATGTGTCGCGTCGTCGGACAAAGCCCCGCCCGAGTGCGGGGCTTTGTCGTTTACGCCGCGACCGGCCTGCGCCAGACGCTTGCCAGCCAGATCTGCCGCTCGCGCGGCAGTCCGGGCGGGCGGTAGTAGTGGGTCAGTTCGGAAAACCCCGCGCCGCCCATGAACGCGCGCCAGCCGTCGAGGGTGTGGTAACTGCCGAAGCGTTCGCCGTACCAGCCCTCCTGGCCGTCACCGCGCGGATTGGAGCTGAACAGCACGCCGCCCGGACGCAGCGTGTGCCACAGCGCCTCGAGAACGCCTGGCAGTGCGCGTGCCGGAACGTGGAACAGCGACGCGTTCGCGAACACGCCATCGAAGGCGGCCGGCGGCAGGTCCAGGGACAGGAAGTTCTGTTCGAGCACCGGGCAGCCGCTGTAGGCACGCGCCATTGCTGCGGGTTTTGCTGCACCCTCGAGCCCGGTGGCCCGGTGGCCCATGCGCGCCAGCGTCAGCAGGTCCCGGCCCGGTCCGCAGCCGAAATCAAGCACGTCGTAGGGTGGTTCGCCGGCGATGCAGGCCAGCATCGTCGCGATGTTCTGCCGCACATCGTGGTCGCGCGTGCCTTCCCAGTAGTCGTCGGCGCAGCGGTCATAGTGACCGAGCGTCGAACTGGCCATCCGCTCGGGATCGTCGGCGGGCGAACGTGTGTCGTCTGATTCCATATGAATTTCCTGCGGTCGGATGCGGGCTGGCGAAGGGGCATTCCGTAACATCAGGAAATGCCTTCGGCAAGTCGCTGTAAACCTTCTACTATCAATAAAAGGATGCGCGCGCGCAGCACGCAGGATCTCGCGCCGATCGCGCACCGCAGCACGTGCCGCGACATGATAACGACAGAAGCGGACGGTGACAGCGGTGTCCCGCATCGGCGTTCCATGTTGTTCCCTCTGAGGGGTGGTGTGGCCGCCCGGGAACAGCTGTCGTCGACCGAACAGGAGAACGAGTCATGAAAAGTGCAAGACCCCTCGATATTTCAATGGATCAGGCCGCCGAGGCACTTGAACACGAGTTCATTCCGCCTTTGATGGTCTTTCACACCGAGCCGGACGCGTGGTGCACGCCCTGGGACCGGCAACTGGATGCGGCACGCGCCTGGCAGGATGCAGGGGGCAACGTCGATAACGTGTGGGATGTGTGGGTACAGACGCCGCATCGCAGCGGTTCCATGAGCCGCTTGCCGGACGAGGCGCCGACGATGGCGACCATCGTGCGCATGACGACGACCGTGGTGGCGGTGAGGGAACGGCTGTTGCGCGTGCAGACGGAGGCGACCGAGGTCGCGCGTGCCGAAATGGCGCTCCGGTGCGCGCCGTCGACCGATGTCGCCAATAACGACGGGCCATCCAGCCGGCGCTCGCTTGAAGAGCAGAACAGCGAGCGCGTGCTGGCGCTGGCGCGTGCCTGCGTCGACATGCTGGACGCTGCGCGCAGCAGCGTCGCCGCGCTTGCGGGCATGCCGGACAGGCGTGCGCCGCAGGAGGCGCCCTTTGTCGAGCGTCGCCGCTCGAATGTGGTGATCGGTTTCCCCGACCGCCGTACCGGCTGACCGGGAAGGAAGCGGTTCAGGCCGTGACACCGGCCGCTTCCGCTGCTTCGGTGTCTGCCACGTCTGCGCCGAGAAAACCGCCGCTCTGGTGCGCCCACAGACGGGCGTAGAGGCCACCGCGCGCCAGCAGGCTGTGGTGATCGCCTTCTTCGACGATGCGTCCGTGATCGAGCACGATAAGCCGGTCCATCGCTGCAATCGTCGACAGGCGGTGCGCGATGGCAACGACGGTCTTGCCTTCCATCAGGCGATACAGGCTGGCCTGGATCGCCGCTTCGACTTCGGAATCAAGCGCGCTGGTCGCCTCGTCCAGCAGCAGGATGGGCGCGTCCTTCAGCATCACGCGGGCGATGGCGATGCGCTGGCGCTGCCCGCCCGACAGCTTGACGCCGCGTTCGCCGACGTGGGCGTCATAGCCGCGCCGGCCTTTCGGGTCCACGAGGCCGTCGATGAAATCCTGCGCTTCGGCGCGCCGTGCCGCGGCGACCATGTCGGCGTCGCTGGCGTCCGGGCGCCCGTACAGGATGTTGTCGCGCACCGAGCGGTGCAGCAAGGATGTGTCCTGGGTCACCATGCCGATCTGAGCGCGCAGGCTGTCTTGCGTGGCCCGGGAGATGTCCTGGCCGTCGATCAGGATGCGGCCGCTTTCCAGATCAAAGAAGCGCAGCAGCAGATTGACGATGGTCGACTTCCCCGCGCCCGAACGACCGACGAGGCCGATTTTCTCGCCCGGGCGGATGTGCAGCGACAGCCCGTCGATGACGCGCGCGCCGGGGCCACTGGCGTTGCCATAGTCGAATACGGCGTTGTCGACGCGGATGTCGCCGTGCGTGACCGTGAGCGGCTTCGCGTCTTCGCGATCGACCACAGTGTGATGGCGCGACAGCGTATTGATGCCGTCGCGCACCGTACCCACCTGTTCAAACAGTGACGCCATTTCCCACATGACCCAGTGCGAAATGCCGTTCAGTCGCAGTGCCATCGCCGTCGCTGCGGCAACGGCGCCGATGCCGACCCGATCATGCATCCACAGCCACAGCGTGGCGCCCGCGGTGCTGGCGATCAGCGCCATGCTCAGGATGTGGTTGACCACTTCGAAGCCGCTGACCAGCCGGCTCTGCGCGTACACCGGCGCCATGAAGTCGCGCATCGCGTCGCGGGCGTACTGCGCTTCGCGGGCGCTGTACGAGAACAGCTTGACGGTCGCGATATTGGTATAGGCGTCGGTGATGCGGCCGGTCATCAGCGAGCGCGCGTCGGCCTGAGCCTGCGCGGTACGGCCCAGTCGGGGCACGAAGTAGGTCATCGCGCAGGCGTACAGTGCCAGCCAGCCGACGAAGGGCAGCAGCAGCCAGGCGTCGAAACCGCCCACCAGAGACACCATGGTGACGAAGTAGATCAGCACGAACACCATGATGTCGGCCATGATCATCCAGGTGTCGCGCACCGCGAGCGCCGTCTGCATCACCTTGGCGGCCACGCGTCCGGCGAATTCGTCCTGATAGAAGCTCATGCTCTGGCCGAGCATGTGGCGGTGGAAGTTCCAGCGCAGGCGCATCGGGAAGTTGCCGGCCAGCGTCTGATGCTTGAGCATGGTCTGCAGCGCGATCACCAGCGGACTCGCAAGCAGGATGCCCGCCAGCCACAGCAGGTGCACGCGCTCCTGCTGCCACAGCAGCGCTGGCTCGACCTTGCTCAGCCAGTCGACGATGTTGCCCAGCATGGCGAACAGCATGGCTTCGAACACGCCGATCAGCGCGGTGCACAGCGTCATTGTCGCGATGAATCCGCGCATGCCGCGCGTGCACGACCACAGGAAGGCAAACAAGCCGGCCGGCGGCGCGGCGGGCGCGCCCTCGGGGTAGGGATCGACCAGTTTTTCGAAAAAACTCAGCAACTAGACTCCTTCGGCGCGGCGGCGATGCCGCGCTGTGCTTTCGGGGTGGCCGGGCTTGCCGGGGCTGGCGCGGGGCTCGCGCCGTGGCGCCGCTGCATTGTTGTCGGGCATTGTGACGGGCGTCGATGGGCCGGCAGACGAGTGCCCCGCCGTGCGGCGCCCCGGAATCACGCGGATTGGGCAGCACTGCCGGGAAAACGTTGCGTCGCGTGTCTACAGCACGACCACGCGGTCCGGCAATTCGTTGTGGCTGTTGCCGTCGGGCGGGAAGTGACGCGCCAGTGCCTGCGTCACGGCTTGCACCGCCTCGAGCATGCCGTCACCGAATTCGCCGCCCCGGAAGCGTCTCTCCAGCCGTTCGCACAACGCCGACCATTCTGCGTCGCCGACCGCGACCTGGATGCCGCGATCGGCAACGATTTCGATGTCGTGATCGGCCATCAGCAGGTAGATCAGAACGCCGCTGTTGTGCGCCGTGTCCCAGATGCGCAGCGCGGAAAACACCTCGATCGCACGCTCGCGGCCACTGTGGCCGCGCAGTGCGGCCAGCGGATGGAGCGCGCCCTCGATGACGACCCGCAGCTCTCCGGCGTGGCGCTTTTCGCTGGCTTCCACGGCCTGTTCGATCGCCTCCAGCGTGCGCGCGGGAAAGGCGCGGCTCACCCGCCAGGGCGGGGCGCTCAGGTGGCGCAGGCATCGAGCAATACTCATGTCACCATCTCCCCGAGGCACCGCCACCGCCGAAGCCGCCGCCTCCGCCGCTGAAACCACCTCCACCACCACCGCGGCCGAAGCCGCCGCCGCCCATTCCGCCGATGCCGCGACCGCCGCCGAACAGCGTGACGAACAAGGCAATGATGCCGGCGACGACGGCGATGGAGGCTGCGCCAGCCATGAACCAGGCGATGACGCCGACCGCGCCGCCGGTGACCAGCGCGCCGGGCAGGCGGCCGAGCATCGCGCGCAGCACGCCGCCCATGGCCAGCGCGATGATGAACAGCACCGGCACGTATTGTTCGACGCCGCCGTCCGGCCCGGCTTGCCGCGCCGACACCGCCGGCAGCGCTTCGCCGTCGATGACCGACATCATGCTGGCGACGCCCGCCGTGATGCCGCCGTTGAAATCGCCCTGCCGGAAGCGGGGCGTGATGATATCGGACACGATGCGCTTGGCCGTGATGTCGCTCAGCGCCCCTTCGAGGCCATAACCGACTTCGATGCGCAGGGCGCGGTCGTCCTTTGCCACCAGCAACAGCGCGCCGTCATCGACGCCCTTGCGGCCGAGCTTCCAGCTTTCCACCACGCGCAGCGCGTATTGTTCGACCGTTTCAGGCGCCGTCGTCGGCACGATGAGCACGGCGATCTGGCTGCCCTTGCGCTGTTCGAAGTCCTGCAGCGTGCGTTCGAGCACTGCCGTCTCCGCGGCGCTCAGCGTGGCGGTTTCGTCCGTCACGCGTGCGCTTGGTGGTGGCACCGCAAGCTGCGCGAATGCGCTGCCGGCTAGCAGCAACAGCACGCCGCAGGCGGCGCGCAGACGGGCGGCCATGTTCACTTCGCGGCGTCCGCCGGCTTGCCGCCGAAATCGACCACGGGCGGGCGGGAAATTTCCGCTTCGTTTTCGACGGTGAAGTTGGGCTTCACGCTGTGGCCGAACATCATCGCCGTCAGGTTGCTCGGGAAGGAACGCACCGTCACGTTGTAGTCCTGCACTGCCTTGATGTAGCGGTTGCGGGCCACGGTGATGCGGTTCTCCGTGCCTTCGAGCTGCGCCTGAAGGTCACGGAAGTTGGCGTCGGACTTGAGGTCGGGGTAGTTCTCGGTCACCACCAGCAGGCGTGACAGCGCGCCGGACAGCTCGCCCTGCGCCGCCTGGAATTTCGCCAGCGCCTGAGGGTCGTCAAGCATTTCCGGCGTCATCTGCACGGCGCCCACGCGGGCCCGTGCTTCGGTGACGCGCGTCAGGACTTCCTTTTCCTGGTCGGCGAAGCCCTTGACCGTGTTGACCAGATTCGGAATCAGGTCGGCGCGGCGCTGGTACTGGTTGACCACTTCGGACCAGCTGGCCGTGACCTGTTCGTCGCCCGACTGCAGCGTGTTGTAGCCGCAGCCGGACAGACCGAGAGTGAGAACGGCGAGAATTGAAACCCAGAGCTTGCGCATCGTGCCTCCGCTTGAATGAATGAACCGGGCAGAAGATGGGGGCTAACGCCCCCGGATGCAAGCAGCGCGCATATGCACGCGCTGCCGGGGCGGCTCAGTCGACGACGCCCAGTGCGGTCTGGCTGAAGCCGGCGTCGACATAGGTGACTTCGCCGGTGATGCCGCTCGCGAGGTCGGACAGCAGGAAAGCGGCGACGTTGCCCACTTCCTGGATCGTCACGTTGCGGCGCAGCGGCGCAACCTTTTCGTTGTAGGACAGCAGCTTTCCGAAATTGCCGATGCCGGACGCGGCCAGCGTCTTGATCGGACCGGCCGACACGGCGTTCGCACGGATGCCCTGCGGGCCGAGGGCGGCCGCGACGTAGCGCACCGACGCTTCCAGGCTGGCCTTCGCCAGCCCCATGACGTTGTAGTTGGGCAGTGCGCGCACCGCGCCGAGGTAGGACAGCGTCAGCAGCGCGCCATTGCGTCCCTGCATCATCGGCCGTGCGGCCTTTGCCAGAGCCGGGAAGCTGTAGGCGCTGACGTCGTGCGCGATGCGGAATGCCTCACGCGACAGGCCGTCGAGGAAGTCGCCGTCCAGCGCTTCGCCTGGCGCGAAGGCGATGGAGTGGACCAGACCGTCAAGGCCGTCCCACTTCGTTGCCAGCTGTTCGAACAGCGCAGCGATCTGCGCGTCGTCGCCGACGTCGCAGGCGAACACCATTTTGGAACCGAAATCGGCGGCCATCTTGCTGACGCGATCGGTGAAACGCTCGTTCTGGTACGTGAAAGCCAGCTCGGCGCCTTCGCGAAAACAGGCTTGAGCGATGCCGTAGGCGATCGAACGGTTGGACAGCAGTCCGGTGATCAGAATTTTCTTGCCGGCGAGAAAGCCCATGTGCGTCTCCAGTATCCCGGCATGAGGCCGGTCGGGGGAGGGCGGATTATAGGGGAAGCGGGCCCGCTCGCGGCGCTGCGCCCGCCCGACGGCAGTGGTGCCGTGCGGACCGTGGCACCATCGGACTTTCCGTTGCCGCTGCAATACGTGCCCGCACCTTCCGACACTGCCGCAGATGCGGTCCCCGAATCCAGCGCTTCCGAACGCTGGCAGCTGTGGTTCGACGGCTGCGCCCAGCCCAATCCGGGCCGGCTCGGGCTGGGCGCGCTGCTGCTTTCGCCGGCCGGCGAGCGCATCGAACTGTCGCTGCCCGGTGCGCGTTCGGGTTGCAACAACGAGGCCGAGGTCGGCGCATTGTGCGCGGCTCTCGAACATGCGCACGCGGCCGGCGCGCGTCATCTGCAGGTGCGCGGCGACAGCGACTTCGCGGTGCGTCACTTGCGTGGCGAGCAGCGCACGGCCGTCATGGCGCTGCAGACGCTGGTCGGCCGGGCGCGGGATCTGCTCTCGCATTTCGATTCGGTCGATCTGCAGTGGGTGCCGCGCCACCGCAATCTCGACGCGGACCGCCTGTCGCGCGCGGCGCTCGGCCTGCCGGCCAAGCCGGCGCCGGTGCCGGGGCACGGCAAGCCGAAGCGCCGGCCGCGTGTGGCGCCGAGGGCGCGCAGGCCGGACTGAGCACCGCGCAGCGACGGCGTTGCGCGCAGGGGACGCAACAGACTGATGCAGCGTCGATACACCGATGGCGTCCGGGCTTGCGTGTGGGCGCACACGGGTGCGATGGTTCGGGCTTGCATGCAGATTGCAGTACCGCAACACATACCAAAGGAGACACAGACATGTCAGGAAGAATCGTATTTCGCAGTGGTGAAGCACTGGTGGCCGGCGGCCCCGCCGGAACCGCAGCAGAGCCGGAAGTGGTGATCGGCGAGCTGGACGGTCCGGTCGGCACCGCGCTGGCGACGCTCACCGGTGACCAGGTGAAGGGGCACACGCGCGTGTTCGCCATCCTGAATACCGACATCCAGGTGCGCCCGCTCACGCTGATGGTGAGCAAGGTGACGGTGAAGGACGAGCGCTACACCAACATCCTGATGGGGACGGTGCAGGCGGCGATCGCCAATGGCGTGCTCGACGCGGTGCGTGCAGGCGACATTCCGAAGGAAAAGGCGAACGACCTCGGCATCATCGTGTCCGTGTGGCTCAATCCGATGGTCGCCACGGCCAAGGACCTCGACCACAAGGTGCTGTTCGACATCCATCGCAAGGCGATGGCGCGCGCCATCCACAAGGCGATGAACAACCAGCCCGACATCGACTGGCTGCTGGAGAACCAGGAAAAGATCGTCCACAAGTACTACCAGATGGGGCTCGACGGAAAGATCTGACCGGCGCTGCGGCGTCAGGCATCGTCCGCGAAGGGCAGCGAAAGCTGCCCTTCTTCCTTTCGGCCCTCGAACGGGTCGGCGTTCGTGTCGTCGGCGCGGCTCAGCTGGCCGGCGCGCACGCCCAGCAGGCGGAAGCGCCGATCAAGCGGCATGCGCTTCACGCACAGGCCCGCGTGGTGACGGATGGCGGCGGCATCCGCCGTCGGTGCGCCCAGCGTCAGTTCGCGCGTCAGAATGCGGAAGTCGTCCAGACGCAGTTTTACGCCAATGGATCTCGCGACATAGCCCCGGCGCACGAGGTCGTCCGCGAGGCGCTCGCACAGCCCGGTGAAGATGGCGCCCAGTTCGGCGCGGTCGTGGCGCGCGTGCAGGTCGCGCTCGAAAGTCGTTTCGCGGCTCAGCGATTTCGCCTCGCGGGAGGTCACAAGCGGCCTGTCGTCACGTCCGTGCGCGGCTTCGAGCAGCCAGTTGCCGTAGCTCTGGCCGAAGTGGCCGATCAGCCACTGCGGTTCGGCCGCCGCCAGTTCGCCTATCGTGCGGATGCCCAGCGCGTCGAGCTTCGCATTCGCCTTCGGACCGATGCCGTTGATGCGTCTGGCGGGCAGCGGCCAGATGCGCTGCGCGATGTCCACTTCGGTGATGAGCGTGATGCCGTGCGGCTTCTCCAGATCGGAGCACAGCTTGGACAGCAGCTTGTTCGGCGTGATGCCGATCGAGCACGACAGCCCGGTGGCGTCATGCACGGCCTGCTGTATGCGCCCGGCCAGTGCGCGCACGCCGCCGTGCGGGTCGTCGCCGATCGCGTCCTGTGCGCCCGGAACTTCGCTCAGGTCGATGTAGATCTCGTCGATGCCGCGGTCTTCGATCTGCGGCGCATGCGCGGCGACGGCGGCTTTGAACAGTCTCGAGCAGCGGCGGTAGGCGTCGAAGTCGACCGGCAGCAGCACGGCGTCCGGCGCCAGTGCGGCGGCTTTCATCAGGCCGATGCCGGAATGCAGGCCGAAGGCGCGTGCTTCGTAGGTGGCGGTCGTGGCGACGCCGCGCCCCGCGTAGTCGCGCAGCCGGGAAAAGAGATGGGTGCCGTCCGCCTGCGCCACCGGCTGGTGCCGCGTGCCGCCACCCACCACCATGGGCTGGCCGCGCAGTTCCGGGTAGCGCAGCAACTCGACCGACGCGAAGAAGGCGTCCATGTCGAGGTGGGCGATCCAGCGCCGGCTCATCACACCGCTCTGGGGGCGTCAGCGCGCCGCGCTGCCCTGTGGGCCAGGCGCTGGCGGTGGCGGCACGCGGGTCGCCTGTTCGAGCGCTTCGCGCACGCGCCCGAGGTCGTGCGCACGCAGGCCGTCGACCAGCGCGCGCGACGCGTCGCGGCGCACCTCGGCGTACTGGCGCAGTGCGGCCAGCGTGCCGGCCGACGGCGCGGCCGGGCTGAGCCGCACGTCCGACAGCTCTTCGAAGCTCTGCTGATAGGGCTGCGCCACTTCGGATTCGATGCGCCCGGCCAGCTCGTCGAATGACGCGCCGCTCGATTGGGCGTTGTCGAGCAGCGTGCTCCAGCGCATGGCGATCCGCTTGTCCTCGCCGATGAAGTCGCTGATTTCCGTGCGCGCCAGCACCTCTTCGCTCCAGCGGTAGCGCGGCGCGGGGATGCCGAGCACGATGATGACGATGGCTGCCGCGAGCGCGATGCCGGCCAGCCACTGGCCGGCAGACGCGGTGGCGCCGCGATAGGTGCCGAGCAGGCCGGTGTCCTTCGCGGCGAGCGGACGCACCAGCGCGGCGCCTGCCAGCAGTCCGGCGACGAAACCGCCGATGTGCGCGCCGTTGTCGATGCCCGGAATCTGGAAGCCGAGGAAGATGGTGATCGCCGCGAACACGCAGGCGCCCCAGAACAGGCGCGTGAATTCGCGCCGGTCCAGCGTTTCGCGCTGCTGCCACAGAAAGCTCAGCAGCGCGCCATAGACGCCGAAGATCGCGCCGGATGCGCCGCCGGAGATGGCGCGGTCGCCCTGCACGATGAGCGACAGCAGGTTGCCGGTCAGACCGCTGACGAAATAGATGAAGGTGAAGCGCAGCGGGCCGAACATGCGTTCGACCAGACGGCCGCCATCCCAAAGTGACGCCATGTTCATCGCCAGATGGAACAGGCCGAAGTGCAGGAACAACGCGCTGCCCAGGCGCCACCATTCGCCATCCTTGGTGGCAGGGCCGAAGTTGGCCCCCCAGTCGAACTGCACACCGTTGTTCGAGGCGTGCCACAGCCCCGCGCCGAAGAACAGCATGGCGACGAAAACGGCGACGTTGATGGCGATCAGCGCGTGGGTCACCGGCATGCGGCGCCGGCGCAGGATGAGCTGATCGAGCAGTGGAAGCGGTGCTGTGGTCACGGACGGTGGAGCATGTGCAGGAAAGTGAAGTGCCGTCTTGCGCACGTGGCCCGAGGTTAGCACCCCGGACAGGGTGTCGCCGTCACCAGTATGTTTCGGCGTCTGTCGGCGCATCGGCGTCGCCCGGCCGGAACGGCGCAAAGCGCGCGGCGAGGAAATCGACGAAGGCGCGCACCCGCGCCGACAGCAGGTGGTGAGGCGGATAGGTCGCGTGGATGTCCGCAGCGGTACCTTCCCATGGCGCCAGCAGCCGCAGCAGCCGGCCGTTGCGCAGGCAGGGCGCGATGTCCCATTCCGAACGCAGCAGGATGCCGTGGCCGGCGAGCGCCCAGTCGACGGCGACTTCACCGTGATTGGTGCTGAGCGCGCCGCGCACCTTCACCTTGAGCGACTGGCTGCCGTCGGACAGCGTCCAGTTGTTGAAGGCGTCGTCGTTCTCGCGGATGACGATGCAGGCATGGCGCGTCAGTTCGCGCGGCGTGGCGGGCGTGCCGGCGCGTTCCAGATAGGCCGGCGCGGCGCACAGCAGGCGCCGGTTGCCGGCGATGCGCCGCGCCAGTACGCGCGCGTCCGGTGGCAGGCCGAAGCGGATGCCGATATCCATGCCGTGCGTGTCGAGGTCGAGCGGGCGATCGGTCAGCTGCAGCACCACTTCCACCTGCGGATATCGCCGCGCGAATTCCGACAGTGCCGGCGACAGGTGGCGGCGGCCGAAACCGAAAGTTGCGTTGATGCGCAGCAGTCCGCTCGGCGTTTCACGGCTGCCCGTGAGCGAGCGCTCCAGCGTGTCGATGTCGCGCAGGATGCGCTCGCCGTCTTCCAGATAGCGTTCGCCCTCGGCTGTCAGGCTCACGCGCCGCGTGGTGCGGTTGAGCAGGCGCACGCCCAGCCGGCGCTCCAGCGCGGCTAGTCGCCGGCTGACGGCGGGCGGCGTCACGCCCAGTTCGCGGGCGGCCGCGGCAAGGCTGGGCTGGCGCGCGAGCGCGCTGAAGAAGGTCAGGTCGGCGCTGTGCTGCATGATCCGGATGATGACTTAAAAGTAAATAATGGGGTAAATATCAGGCCATTGTAGTTTTCGATGGTCTGGATAGCATGGGGCCCGGATACTGCATTCAGAAAACCTTGCCCCATGTACCTGCCGACCCTGTCCGATCTTGTCCTCATCGTGTCGCTGGGCGCTGCGCTGGGGTTCTTCGGCGGCCTGTTCGGCATCGGTGGCGGCATCATCGCGATTCCGTTGCTGGCGCTCGCGTTCGGCATGGATCAGGCGCTGGCGCAGGGCACCGCGCTGGTCATGATGGTGCCCAATCTGCTGATCGGCTGGTGGCGTTACCAGCAGCGTCATCCTGTGCCGCTGGCGCGCCTGCTCGCGATCGCTGCCGTCGCCATGACGAGCACCGGCGTGAGCGCCCATTTCGCCGCGCGGCTGGATTCGTCTCACCTGCGCGCGCTGTTCGGCCTCTTTCTTTGCGTGCTTGCGCTGATGCTGCTGCGGCGCCGTGCGCAAGCGGACGATGTGCCTGCACCGGCGCGCTTCGGCGTGCGGCTGACGCCTGTCGTCGGGCTCGTCGGCAGCAGCAGCATGGGGCTCTTCGGTGTCGGGGGCGGTCTGGTGTCGACGCCGCTGTTCGTGCGCCTGTTCGGCCAGCGCCAGACGGTGGCGCAAAGCCTCGGTCTCGCACTGGTGACGCCGAGCGCCATCGTCGCGCTCGGCAGCTATGCGCAGGCGCAGCGGGTGGACTGGACGATGGGGACGCTGCTGGCTCTCGGAGGGCTGTTCACGGTGTCTGCCGGCGTCAGCTTCGCGCATCGTCTGCCGGAAGCAAAGATGCGCGCGCTGTTCGCGTGGATGATGCTGGCGACGGCCGCCTGGCTGATGTTGTCCGGGCTCCGGGACTAGCGGCCGAACTCGGTCAGGTCGAGCACGTCGCTGACCAGTTCCAGCCGCAGCAGCGGATCCGTCATTTCCATCATGCGCTGCCGGGTGTCGGACGGCATGGGCAGCAGCTCGCACCAGCGGTTGGCCACCCAGCCGGCATCGCCAAGCTGCTTGGGCTCGAAAACCGGTGACGCGTCGGCCGCCGCGAATACGTCCAGCATGCGCACCAGGTTGCCGGCGACGTAGGCGAGATCGGGCGGAATCGGACACGGCGGGTCGGCGGCTATCGTTTCCACTTCGCCCATCCACAGCCCGTACGGTGTCCGGACACTTTGCGTGACACGAAAGCGCGTCGTGCCGCGCGCGACGATTTCATACAGTCCGGGTTGCGGCTGCGCGAACTGCGTGATGCCGGCCAGCGTTCCGATCGCATGGAAGTGCTCCGGCGCAGCGGAGCCGGCGCGCTGCACTTCCTCGCCCTCGACCAGCGCCACGACGCCGAACGGGGTGCCGGCGCGGCGGCACTTCTTGATCATGTCCAGATAGCGCACTTCGAAAATGCGCAGCGGCAGCCGTCCATCGGGAAACAGGATGGTTCCGAGCGGGAACAGCGGTATGGCGTCAGCTGACAGTGAGGCGGGGGACACGGGGAAGCTCCGGTGCGGCGACGCGATATGCGCGCGCGGTCTGTTTCGTCACATTCTTTCACGATCCGGCGAATCGGGCCGCCGGCAACGGGAATGGGGAGGGCGTGCCGATATATGTCGACCGGGTGATTTAACGCCCTTGTTATATGACGTGCCGATCATGGATACTTCGCCCGCGCTGAGGCGCGCAATTGGAAGACGACTTGTCAGCATAGCCATCGGAGGCAGACGCATGCGAAATATTTCGATCGCGGCAGCGATTCTTTTTTCACTGTCCTGCAATGCGCAGGCAGCCGTGTCGTACTCGGTCACCGATGTCGGCGTGTCCGATGGCGTGGGCATGTCCACCGGATTGAGCCTGAACACTTCCGGCATGGTTGTCGTGACAACCCCGTATTTCGACACGGTGGACCTTCGGTTCCGGATGCGCAGCTTCGTGTCGTCCGGCGGCATTGCCTCCGTGCTCGAGACGCCTGCCGGACTTGACTTCCAGGTGACCGGCATCGCTGACAATGGCGTCATCGGCGGCAGCGTGGGCATTGATGACTTCCGCTCTCTGCCAGGCATGTGGAGCGGCAGCGAACTGCGTTATCTGCCGCTGCCGGCGTCGCAGGACCCGGACTGGATGGCCGTGGGGCACGTTACCGGGATGAACAGGCATGGCGACATGGTGGGCGCCTCCTATCTGTCGTCAGTGCATGCCTCGGAAGTGTCTGCGGAGCAGGTCGCGCTCGTGTGGCGCCAGGGCGAACTTGAGGTGCTGGCAGCCCCGTCGTTCCATACGATAAGAACATTCGATATTTCGGACAGCGGTGTCGTGAGTGCGCTCGCTTTCGCCGACGGGGCAGGCGCCGGGGCGGGCAATCCGCATCTGGTCACATGGGACGGCGACGGCACCTTCGCCGATCTTGGAGAAGTGCCGGCATTTGCCCAGTGGAACAGCGCCAGCGCGTCCGGCCGGATGGTCGGTGTGGGACCGTACGCCGATGGAGGCATGGACGCCGGTCCTTTCGTGTTCGATCCGGATGGCGTGCACGCCCTGCCCGTGCTGCCGGACAGCGTCGACACCTGGGCGGGTGACATCAACAACGCCGGCGTGATCGTGGGCGATGCGTATATCGGCGAGTCTGAAGAGCAGATCGCCGTGATCTGGCTGGGTGGAGAAATCCTCGATCTGAATTCGCTGATCGATCCCGCGTCCGGCTGGACCCTGATTGATGCACAGGCGATCAACGAGCGGGGCCAGATTGCCGCGCTGGCGCGCAATGCGGCTGGCGAAATGCGGGCGGTGCTGCTGGCGCCGGTCCCGGAGCCGGCCGTCTGGGGAACAATGCTGGGCGGTCTTGCACTGGTCGGGCTCGTGGCTCGCCGTCGCGCAGCCAAATCGCCCAGACCGGCGGCATTCGCGTGAAGAGTCGTGTGAAGGCGTGCGCGCGGCCGTTCGCCTGACCGCGCACGCGAGGGTTCATGCGGCGGCGGTTGCGGCCGCTCGATGCCGGCCCATTGCTTCGTGTGAAACCTTTTTCGGCCGGTTCGCTCACAGACGCCATACCGCCGCCTACAATCGCGGCATGACCCGACCGCGTCCGTCGCTCCGCCCGCTGCGCCGCCTGCTGGCCCTGTCCTGTGTGGTCCTGCTCGCCGGCTGCGGCGACGTCTGGAACAATCCCTATCCGGCGGCGGATGCCGGCGGGAACACGCTCTATACCGCCTTCACCGATCGCCCCAAGCATCTCGATCCGGTGCAGTCGTACAGCGAGAACGAGATCACCTTCACGGCGCAGATCTACGAAGCGCCGCTGCAGTACCACTACCTGAAACGTCCGTTCGAACTGACCACCGCCACGGCGGCAGCCATGCCGACGGCGCGCTATGTGGACAGCGTCGGGCGCGAACTGCCGGCGGATGCGCCGGTGGCGGACATCGCCGAATCCATCTACGACATCCACATCAAGCCGGGCATCCGCTATCAGCCGCACCCGGCATTCGCGCGCGATGCGGAAGGCCGTCCGCGCTATCTTGACGGCCCGGGCGAGCGGCTCGTCATGAGCGACTTCGAGCACACCGATACACGCGAGCTGGAGGCGGCGGACTACGTCTACCAGATCAAGCGGCTGGCGCACCCGGGGCTGCATTCGCCGATCTTCGGCCTGATGAGCGAGTACATCGTCGGCCTGAAGGCGCTGGGCGACGAATTGCGGCGTGACGCGCAGACGGCCGCACCGGGCGCCTGGCTGGACCTGCGCGAGCACGAACTGGCCGGCGTGCAGGTCATCGACCGCCATACCTACCGCATCCGTCTCAAGGGCAAGTATCCGCAGTTCCTCTACTGGCTGGCCATGCCTTTCTTCGCGCCGGTGCCGTGGGAAGCGGACCGCTTCCACGCGCTGCCCGGCATGGCCGGGCGCAACCTGACGCTGGACTGGTATCCGATAGGCACCGGCCCTTACATGCTCAGCGAGAACGACCCGAACGCGCGCATGGTGCTCACGCGCAACCCGAATTTCCGCGAAGAAACCTATCCCTGCGAAGGCGAGGCCGGTGACCGCGAAGCGGGTCTGCTGGCGGATTGCGGCAAGCGCCTGCCACTGGTCGACAAGGTGGTGTTCACGCGCGAGAAGGAGCAGATCCCCTACTGGAACAAGTTCCTGCAGGGCTATTACGATGCGTCCGGCATCAGTTCGGATTCCTTCGACCAGGCGGTGCAGTTCGGCCAGACCGGCGAAGTCAGCCTGAGTGACGACATGCGTGCGAAGGGCATCCGGCTGCAGACGTCGGTGTCGACGTCGACGATGTACATGGGCTTCAACATGCTGGATCCGGTTGTCGGCGGCATGGGCGAACGCGGGCGCAAGCTGCGCCAGGCGATCGGCATCGCGCTCGATCAGGAAGAGTTCATTTCGATCTTCCAGAACGGACGCGGCGTGCCGGCGCAGTCGCCGCTGCCGCCGGGCATCTTCGGCTACCGGGAGGGGCGCGCCGGCATGAACCCCGACATGTACGACTGGGTCGATGGCGCACCGCGGCGCAAGCCGTTGTCGGAGGCGAAGCGCCTGCTGGCCGGGGCGGGCTGGCCGGGCGGACGCGACGCGAAGACCGGCGAGGCGCTGGTGGTGAACCTCGACACGACCGGCGGCGGACTGGGCGGCAAGGCGCGCATCGACTGGCTCACCCGGCAGTTCGAACGGCTCGGCGTGCAGCTCGTCGTGCGCAGCACCGACTACAACCGCTTCCAGGAGAAGATCCGTACCGGCGCGGCGCAGCTGTTCTATTGGGGCTGGAACGCCGACTATCCGGACCCTGAGAATTTCCTGTTCCTGCTCTACGGCCCGCAGTCCAAGGTGAAGGTGCAGGGCGAGAACGCGGCGAACTACGAGAATGCGGAATTCGACCGCCTGTTCGAGCGCATGAAGGCGATGGAGAACAGCCCGCAGCGGCAGGCCATCCTTGACCGCATGCTGGCGATCCTGCATCACGATGCGCCATGGGTATGGGGCTTCCATCCGAAGAGCTACGGCCTGCAGCACAGCTGGGTGTTCAACCGCAAGCCATCGACGGTGGCCAACAACACGATGAAGTACACCCGTATCGACCCGGCGCTGCGCGAGACGAAGCGCGCCGAATGGAACCGCCCGGTGCGCTGGCCTCTGTTTGCCGGCGCCGCACTCGTCGTCGCGCTGCTGTGGCCAGCCTGGCGGCACTGGAAGCGCTCGGAGCAGTCGCGTGCGCTGGGAGCGCAGCCATGATCGCGTACATCATCCGCCGCCTGCTGTACGCCATCCCCATCCTGATCGGGGTGAACCTCATCACCTTCCTGCTGTTTTTCGTCGTCAATTCGCCGGATGACATGGCACGCATGCAACTGGGCGCCAAGCGGGTGACGGCGGAGGCGATCGAGAAGTGGAAGGCCGAACGCGGCTATGACAAGCCGCTGGTGTGGAATGCCGGTGCGTCCGGCCTGGCGCACGCGACCGACACCATCCTGTTCGACAAGTCGGTGCGCATGTTCGTGTTCGATTTCGGCCGTGCCGACGACGGCCGCGACATCGCGCTGGAGATCAGGAGCCGCATGGGCCCCAGCCTTGCCATCGCTTTGCCCACCTTCGTCCTGGGGCTGTTCGTCACGGTGAGCTTCGCGCTGCTGCTGGTGTTCTTCCGCAACACCGCACTCGACGTCGGCGGCGTGGTGCTGTGCGTGGCGGCGATGTCCATCTCCGGCCTGTTCTACATCATCGGCGGCCAGTATCTGGTCAGCAAGGTGTGGAACCTGGTGCCGATCTCGGGCTACAGCGGCGGTCTGGACGCGGCGAAGTTCCTGATCCTGCCGGTGCTCATCAGCGTCATCGGCGGCGTCGGCGCGTCGGCGCGCTGGTACCGCACGCTGTTCATCGAGGAAATCAACAAGGACTACGTGCGCACCGCACGCGCCAAGGGCCTGTCGGAACTGGCGGTGCTGTTCCGCCACGTGCTCAAGAACGCGATGATCCCGATCCTGACCGGCGTCGTCGTCGTCATCCCGATGCTCTTCATGGGGTCGCTGCTGCTGGAGAGCTTCTTCGGCATTCCCGGACTGGGCAGCTACACGATAGACGCCATCGGTTCGCAGGACTTCGCGGTCGTGCGCGCGATGGTGTTCATCGGCTCCGTGCTCTACATCGTCGGCCTGCTGCTGACCGACATTTCATACACGCTGGTCGATCCGCGGGTGAGGCTGAACTGATGGACTTCAAGCCGGTGTTCCTGTGGTCCGACATCCTGCTGTGGGCGCTGGTGGCCGGCTGCGTCGTGCTCGCGCTCTACTGCCGCCGACAGGACTACCTGCGCCGCGCCTGGCGCCGCGTCGGCGAATCCGGCATCGCGATGTCCTCCGCAATGGTGCTGGCCGCCTTCATGGCGGTCGGCATGCTCGATTCGCTGCACTACCAGCCGCGCCTGCCGGCACAGGCCGGCAATCCGGACGTGCAGTACGCGCCAGAAGTGCTGTCGGCTCTCGATGCGCTGCTGTCGGGCCTGCGGCTGAACAGCGAGAAGACCTACTCGGCGCCGCTTGCGCTGTCCAGTTTCGCGAAGGAAATGATGGAGCGCGACGGCACCCAGGTGCGCGACTACCCGCGCCTGCAGTTCGGCGGTGCGCATCTGTCCGACCCGTCGCGGCATGCGGCGGACCTTTCCTTGCGGGCATCGGTCGGGGCGGCAGGCGGTGTCGCCGCCTGGGCGGTGCTTGTCTGCGTGCTGTCGTGCGCGCTGGCCTGGCGCGGGCGCTGCTCGCCGGTGCGCGCTGCACGGGCGATGTGGCGCGGTGGGGACGGGCATGCCGGCGGCGAGCGCCCGGTCGCGTGGCGCGCGGCGCTTGTGACCGCCTTGCTGCTGTGCCTGCTGGCCGGCATCGCGGGCGGGCTGGCGTCCGGCTATCACGTGTTCGGCACCGACAAGGTCGGGCAGGACGTGCTGTACCTGTCGCTCAAGAGCGTGCGCACGGCGTTGCTGATCGGCACGCTGACGACGCTGGTCACGCTGCCGCTGGCGGTTGCGCTGGGGTTGATGGCAGGTTTTCGCGGCGGCTGGTGGGATGACGCCATCCAGTACATCTACACCGTGCTCAACTCCATTCCGGGCGTGCTGCTCATCGCCGCGATGGTGCTGATGATGCAGGTCATCATCGACACCCATCCGGAGTGGTTCGAGACGGCCGCCGAGCGCGCCGACGCCCGTCTGCTCGCGCTGTGCTTCATCCTCGGACTGACCTCGTGGACCGGCCTGTGCCGGCTGCTGCGCGCCGAGACGCTGAAGCTGCGCGAACTCGACTACGTGCAGGCGGCGCGTGCCTTCGGCGTCAGCGACGCGCGCATCATGGCGCGCCACATCCTGCCCAACCTGATGCACATCGTGCTGATCGCGCTGGTCATGGATTTTTCCGGTCTGGTGCTGTCCGAAGCCGTGCTGTCCTACATCGGCATCGGCGTCGATACGACGATGAACAGCTTCGGCACGATGATCAATTCGGCGCGCCTTGAACTGTCGCGCGAGCCGGTCGTGTGGTGGTCGCTCGCGGCCGCCTTCGTGCTGATGCTCACGCTGGTGCTGGCCGCCAACCTGTTCGCCGACGCGGTGCGCGACGCCTTCGATCCGCGCTTCCAGTGGCGGGCGAGACGCATATCGAAGAGGGCGGCCGCATGAACGCGCCAAACGCAATCGACACGCTGGCGCCCTTGCTGGAGGTGCGCGGACTGGTGGCCGAACTGGATACACCGGCTGGCATCGCGCGCGCCGTCGACGGGCTGGACTTCGAGCTGCACGCGGGCGAGACGCTGGCGCTGCTTGGCGAATCCGGCTGTGGCAAATCGATGACGGCCGGCGCGCTGATGCGCTTGCTGCCCGACGTCGGCTACATCGCGGCCGGCTCGGTGAAACTGGCCGGACGCGAGCTGACGACGCTGACCGAGGCGCAGATGCGTGCCTCGCGCGGCGGCGACATGGCGATGATCTTCCAGGAGCCGGCCACCAGCCTGAATCCGGTGCTGACCGTCATGCAGCAGATCGGCGAGGTGTTGCGCACGCACCGCGGCATGCGCGGCAGCGCCGCGCGAGCGCGGGCGCTCGAACTGCTGGACGCGGTCGGCATTCCGGACGCTGCGCGCCGGCTCGACGAATACCCCTTCCAGTTCTCCGGCGGCATGAAGCAGCGCGTCATGATCGCGATGGCGCTCGCCGGCGAGCCGCGCCTGCTCATCGCCGACGAGCCGACGACGGCGCTCGATGTGACGATACAGGCGCAGGTGCTGGACGTGCTGGTGGCGCTGCAGGCCGAGCGCGGCATGGCAATGCTGCTCATCACGCACGACCTCGGCGTGGTCGCCCGCATGGCGCATCAGGTCGGCGTCATGTATGCCGGCCAGCTGATCGAGCGCGCGCCGCGCGCCGTGTTCTTCTCGCGTCCGGCGCATCCGTACGCGCAATTGCTGTTCGACGCACTGCCCGACGCGTCGCGCCACGGTCGCGGCGAACTGGCGACGATTCGGGGTGCCGTGCCGCCACTGACCACCCGTTTCCGGGGCTGCCGCTTTGCCGATCGCTGCCCGCAGGCCTGGGCGCGCTGCCATGAAGAGGCGCCGGCCTGGCATGGCGCGGGCGAACGGCAGATCGTGCGCTGCCATCTGTACGACAGCCGCGAAGCGGGACGGGACGCCGGGCGGATGGCCGTGCCGGACGTTGCGGCTCCGGCGGACGCCGTCAGCGAGCGCAAGCCGCTGCTGGCGGTGCGCGACCTGAAGGTGCATTTCCCGATCCGGCGCGGTGTGCTGCAACGCGTGGTCGGCCACGTGCGCGCCGTCGACGGCGTGTCGCTCGACATCCGTCGCGCCCGCACGCTGGCCCTGGTGGGCGAATCCGGCTGCGGCAAGACGACGGTGGGCAAGGCCATCCTGCGCCTGATCGAGCCGACCGCCGGAAAGGTGAATCTGGAAGGGCGCGACGTCGGTGCGCTGTCGGGCGCGGCGCTGCGCGACCTGCGGGCGCACATGCAGATGGTGTTCCAGGACCCCTACGGTTCGCTCAACCCGCGCATGCGGATCGGCGAAATCATCGGCGAGGGCATGACGGCGCTGCGTACCGATCCGGCCTTGCTCGGCCCCGCAGCCGAAGTGCGCGCGCTGCTCGAACAGGTGGGCCTGCGCGGAGACATGGCGGACCGCTACCCGCACGAATTCTCCGGCGGCCAGCGCCAGCGCATCGCGATTGCCCGCGCGCTGGCGGTGCGGCCGTCGCTCATCGTCTGCGACGAACCGACGTCGGCGCTCGACGTGTCCGTGCAGGCGCAGATACTGAATCTGCTCGGCCGCCTGCAGCGCGATCTGGGTCTGGCCTATCTGTTCATCACGCACAACATCGCGGTCGTGGAGCATCTCGCGCACGATGTCGCAGTGATGTATCTCGGCCGCATCGTGGAAACAGGCGCCGCGGAACAGATTCTCGCCAAGCCGCTGCACCCCTACACGCAGGCGCTGCTGTCCGCCGTGCCGCGAGTGGACCGTGCGGCGGACGATGTTGCGCAGAAGCTGCCCGGCGACCTGCCGTCACCGGCCGATCCGCCGCCGGGCTGCCACTTCCATCCGCGCTGTCCGGTTGCGCTGGCGCGCTGCCGGCAGGACGCGCCGCCGCTGGCCAGCCTGGCGGACGGCCGGCGCATTGCATGCTGGCTGCACGTGGCGGACTGACGCACGGCGGGCGTGTCCCCTGCCGTTGTCCGGCGGGTCATTTCTTCTTCGGCGCGACCTTCACGGCCTTTTTCTTGGCCGACGCTTTCTTGGGCACCGCCTTCTTCTTGCCGGACGACTTGCTTTTGACGCTCTTCTTCGCGCCGGCGTCGACCGGCACACTGACCCAGCGCCCCCGCTTGTCTTTCACGCGCTTGTAACGGACGGTCTTCCTCACGCCCAGGCGGGGCGTCTCTTCCGCATTGCCGATCGCGTCGGCGCTGTCCGAATCGGGATTCGACGGCACCAGCAGCGTGCTGCCGCGGCCGACCCGTGCCGTCGCCTTGAGCCCGTTGATCTGGCGCAGCCGCCACTCGGTGAGGCCGAAACGCTTGGCGACGCTGGCGATCGATTCACGGCGCCCGAGCGTATAGGTGCGCCAGGACGACGCGTGCGCGTCATGGTTCTCCAGATTGGACATGAAGGTGTCGACCGCGTCGGCCGGCAGCACCAGCTGCGCACCGCCTTCCGAACTGCGGATGACCGGGCGCTTGTACTGGGGATTGAGCGCGCGGATTTCCGAGACCGGTACGTCGGCCAGGCGTGCTGCCGTTGCCACGTCCATCGACGGTGCTTCGGGCACCAGTGCGAAGTAGGGCTTGTTGGCGACCGATTCCAGTTCGATGCCGAACAGCTCCGGCTGGGCGATGATGTTCTTCAACGCCTGCAACTTGGGTACGTAGTGGCGCGTCTCGTTCGGCATGTTCAGTGACGAGAAATCGCTCGGCAGGCCGGCCGCCTGGTTGCGCATCACTGCGCGTCCGACCGCACCTTCACCCCAGTTGTAGGACGCCAGCGCGAGATGCCAGTCACCGTGCATCTCGTAGATTTTCTGCAGATAGTCGAGTGCGGCCTCCGTCGAGGCGACGATGTCGCGGCGGTCGTCCCGCTGGGAATTCTGCTCCAGGCCGTAGAGCTTGCCGGTCGACGGAATGAACTGCCACAGGCCCGACGCGCGCGCCGACGACAGCGCTTCCGGGTTGTAGGCGCTCTCCACCATGGGCAGCAAGGCCAGTTCGGTCGGCAGGCCGCGCTTCTCGATCTCTTCGACGATGTGGAACATGTAGCGCCTGCCGCGTTCACTCATGCGCCGGAAGTAGTCAGGGCGGTTCAGGTACCAGGCCTGATGCTCGGCGACCAGCGGATTGTCCAGGTCCGGCATGCCGAAGCCCTTGCGGATGCGCTCCCACAGGTCGTCGGGCGGCTCGGTCAGGTCGATCGGTTTGACCTCGTCGGCTGCGGTCGCCACCACCTCGGTCGGCTGCGGAAAGGGAATCGGAGCGGCCTGGCCCGGCTTGATGCCCGGCGTCGGACGTACCAGGGGCACGGGCGGACCGACCGGGCGGCTCGTGACTGCTGCGCTGTCTTCCGACGCAGGGGGCGGGGTAGCCGACCCGTCGGTCACGACGCCCGTGGCAGCACAACCGGCCAGTACTGCGCCCGCCAGCAGGACAAGCGCGCGGCGGAATAGGGGTTCGATGGGAAACGACATTGCTGCGAATGAGCCAAACCCTGAATGCTAGCCACCGGAGGCATGCAGCGTCAAACCTTGTTGCACTTGCGCGGGGCGATGAAGGAACGTGGAGCGGGCCGCACATCGACTGATGGCAGCCGACAAAGGTTCGTTTGGCCGGATATGGGGTACGTCGCGCTATCATGCGAAAAAAAATGGGTGCGGGTACAGAATGAAAGCGCTGGTGATCGAAGATTCGCAAACCGGGCTTGCCCTCATCGGCCAGCATCTCGAACGCATGGGCATCGTCCCCATCGAGGCGACCGACGGAGAGAGCGGTGTTGCAGCGTTCCGGGAGCACAATCCGGACATCGTGCTGCTTGATGTCGTGATGCCGGGCATGGACGGTTACGAAGTGGCACGCCGCATCCGCGCCATCGAACAGTCCGGCGAGTGGACCCCCATCATCTTCCTGACCGCGCGCACTGCGGATGCCGATCTGGTGCAGGGCATCACGGCCGGCGGCGACGACTACCTGTTCAAACCGGTCAGCGAGGTGGTGCTTGCCGCCAAGGTGCGCGCCATGCAGCGCATCCTGCAGATGCGCTATTCGCTCGTGGTGCTGACGCGCAAGCTCGATACGGCGAACCAGGAGCTCACGCGGCTGACCGCGCTGGACGGCCTTACCGGCCTTGCCAACCGGCGCCATTTCGATGAAACGATCGCCCGTGAGTGGCGGCGCGCGGCGCGCTACAAGCGGCCGCTGTCGCTCGCGCTGGTCGACGTTGACTACTTCAAGCAATACAACGATACCTACGGTCATCTGGCGGGCGACGAATGCCTGAAGAGCGTGGCCGGCTCGCTGCTCGCGGTGTCACGCCGCCCGAGCGACCTGGTGGCGCGTTATGGCGGCGAGGAATTTGCGCTGGTGCTGCCCGAAACCGATCAGGCCGGCGCACGGCGCGTGGCTGAAAGCCTGTGCGATGCCATCCGCGCGCTCGCCATCCGGCATGCAGGCATCGCGGCGGGCACCGGCCATGTGACGATCAGTGTCGGCGTGGCGACGATGATGCCGGGGCAGGAAGGTGCCGGACCGCAAAGCCTCATCGGCGAAGCGGATCTGGCGCTGTACGCGGCGAAATCGGGCGGCCGCGACCGCGTCGGCTTCAGGCAGGCGGAGCCGGTGGCCGGCTAGAACCGGCCGCGGGCGGCGCCGGACGCCGCCTGTTCTCGCGGGTCAGAATACGTCCTTCCACGCGCGCAGCACCTCGAATACCTCGACCGGTGTGGCCAGCACACGGCCCGCGTGCTCCTGCGCGCGTGCGATCACGGCCGGCTCCCGCACCCTGAGGAAAGGATTGGTCGCCAGCTCTTCCGCCAGCGTGCTTGGCACGCTGGGCCGCCCGGCCGCGCGCAGCGTCGCGACCGAGCGGATGCGCGCGCGCAGCGCGTGATTGCCGGGTTCCACCGCCAGCGCGAAACGCAGATTGGCTTCGGTGTACTCGTGCGCGCAGTGGATGCGCGTGTGCAGCGGCAGCGACGCGATGCGCGACAACGAGTGCCACATCTGCGCCGGCGTGCCTTCGAACAGCCGGCCACAGCCGCCGGCAAACAGCGTGTCGCCGCAGAACAGCGCGTCACCACCGTAGTAGGCGATGTGGCTGCGCGTGTGTCCGGGCACCTCCAGCACGCTGAAGCGCACGTCCAGCCAGGGCAGTTCGAGTTGATCGCCATCGCCGAGTACGTCGTCCACCGGCCCGACCCGCTCGTCCCGCGGGCCATGGACGCGGGCGCCGTAGCGACTCACCAGTTCGGCCACGCCGCCGACGTGGTCGGCGTGATGATGCGTGATCAGGATGCTGTCCAGATGCAGGGAATGCTGCGTCAACGCGCGGATGACAGCCCTGGCGTCACCCGGGTCAACCACCAGCGCCCGCTCGCCCGCGCTGGCAAGCCACAGATAATTGTCGTCAAATGCGGGGATCGGATATATCTTCATGCGCCCGATTCTGTCTGGACGCAGCGACATTGACAATCGGTGTGCGACGGCCGCGTGCCGTGTGCGCCTCGTCCGTTCATCTTCCGATCGCCCTCGAACCACCCGAAAAATGTCGATTCCCGGTCTGCACGAATGGTTGGACACGCCGCAGGGGCGCTACGTCCAGAGCTGGGAGCAGGCACGCGTCGACCGCATGGTGGCGGACGTGTTCGGGTACAACGCGGTGCAGATCGGCCTGCTCGAACACGACTACCTGCGTGCCAACCGCATGCCGTTCAAGCTCCATTGCGAGGACGCGCTGCCGGGGCCGCCGCGCGCACTGACATGCGACCCCGTGCAGCTGCCGTTTCCCGCTACCAGCATCGACCTGCTGGTGCTGCCGCACGTGCTCGAATTCGCGGCCGATCCGCACGCGGTGCTGCGCGAAGTGGAGCGGGTGCTGGTGCCGGAAGGGCACGTGCTCATCACCGGCTTCAATCCGTTCAGCCTGTGGGGCGCGCGCCGGCGCCTGCGCGAGCGCGAGCCCTTTCCGTGGAACGGTGACTGGCTGTCGGTGCCGCGCCTGCGCGACTGGTTCAAGCTGCTCAGCCTGGAGTCGCAGGCAGGCGGCTTCGGCTGCTACTGCCCGCCGGTGCGCAGTGAGAAATGGCTGGCGCGCCTGCATTTCATGGAAGCGGCAGGCGATCGCTGGTGGCCGTTTCTCGGCGGCACCTACGTGCTCCAGGGCATCAAGCGGGTGCGTGGCATGCGCCTCATCATGCCGAACTGGCGCGATCGCCGCGCGGCGGCACGCGCGCTGTCGACGGTGAGCACGCGCGTCCAGAAACATCGGGCACCCCGCGACTAGGCGGACCTTCAACGACATACGGAGCAGTCAGTGGAACAAGTCATCATCTATACCGACGGGGCATGCAGCGGCAATCCGGGCCCGGGCGGCTGGGGCGCATTGCTGCAATACGCGGACCGCGAGCAGGAACTGTCCGGCGGCGAGCCGGCCACCACCAACAACCGCATGGAAATGATGGCGGTCATCGAGGCGCTGGGTGCGCTGAAGCAGCCGGTGCGTGCGATCGTGCATACCGATTCGCAGTACGTGCAGAAGGGCATCAGCGAGTGGATACACGGCTGGAAGCGCAAGGGCTGGAAGACATCGACCGGCGCGCCGGTGAAGAACGTCGATCTGTGGAAGGCACTGGATGCCGCGGCACAGGTGCACGAGGTCGAGTGGAAGTGGGTGAAGGGCCATGCCGGCCATCCGGAGAACGAGCGCGTGGACCGGCTCGCGCGCGAGGCGGTGCCGGCCCGGCACGCTTGACGTATGCCGCCTGCGGGACTGTCAGCGAACCGCAAGGCGCTGGCGTTAGAATGCGCCGCGCTGCAGCTCATCCACCCCGGACACAGACATGAACCGACAGATCGTTCTCGATACCGAAACCACCGGACTTGAATGGCAGAACGGCGACCGGCTGATCGAAATCGGCTGCGTCGAGCTCGTCGCGCGCAAGCGCACCGGTCGCCAGCTGCACTGCTACGTGAATCCCGAGCGCGACGTGCCCGAGGGCGCGGTCGCCGTGCACGGCATCACCACCGACTTCCTTGCCGACAAGCCGAAGTTCCGTGACGTCGCCGCCGAATTCATCGATTTCGTGCGTGACGCGGAACTGGTCATCCACAACGCGGCGTTCGACGTCGGCTTTCTCGACAACGAACTCGGCATCGTCGGCATGCCGCCCTTGCGTGACATCACCAGCGGCCCGCCGATCGATACGGTGCGCATGGCGCGCGACATGTTCCCCGGCAAGCGGGCCAACCTCGACGCGCTGTGCGAGCGCTTCGGCATCGACAACACGCATCGCGAGCTGCACGGCGCGCTGCGCGACGCCGAACTGCTGGTCGAGGTCTATCTGGCGATGACGCGCGGTCAGGAAAGCCTGATCATCGATCTGGAGCCCGAGCCGGTCGCGGTGCGTGTGGCGGGCGGCACGCGCGCCCATGGTGCGCTGCGCCGGGTGCAGGCCAGCGCAGCAGAACTGGCGGAACACGAGCGCGTGCTGGCGGAGATCGACAAGGCGAGCGGCGGTGCCACGCTGTGGCGCACGTTCGAACCGGCAAAGGCCGATTGAATACGACTGGGGCGCATTTTTTGCTTCAGCGAACACGCATTGCCGGATGGCGTTGTCGGGCAGTGAGTACCCACAGAGGAGAACCCAATGAACGCCCCGAAAATTCCTGCCACCCTGATTCCCGGCGACGGCATCGGTCCGGAAATCATGGAGGCGGCCCTGGCCGCGCTCGACGCCGTTGATGCGCCGTTTGACTGGGACACCCAGCCGGCCGGCATGGGGGCGCTCGCCATGCACGGCGACCCGCTGCCGGAGACGACGCTGGCGAGCATCCGCCGCACCCGTCTCGCTCTGAAAGGTCCGCTGGAAACCCCGGTCGGCGGGGGCTTCCGCTCCATCAATGTGCGCCTGCGCGAGGAATTCAAGCTCTACGCCAACATCCGCCCCGCGCGCACGCTGATACCGGGCGGTCGCTACGACAACATCGATCTCATCGTCTGCCGCGAGAATCTCGAAGGCCTGTACATGGGCTACGAGCACTACATCCCGATCGACGGCGATCCGCACGCGGTCGCCATGTCGACCGGCGTGAACACCCGCCAGGGCGCGCGCCACATCATCGAGTACGCGTTCGAACATGCGGTCGCGCTGGGCCGGCGCAAGGTCACAGTGGTGCACAAGGCGAACATCATGAAGGCGCTGACCGGCATCTTCCTGGAGACGGCGCAGGAGATGCATGCCGAGCGCTACAAAGACAAGATCGAATTTGAACAGGTCATCGTCGACGCCTGCTGCATGAAGCTCGTGATGAATCCCTGGCAGTTCGACGTGCTGGTGACGACCAATCTGTTCGGCGACATCCTGTCCGATCTGACGGCCGGCCTCGTCGGTGGTCTGGGCATGGCGCCCGGTTCCAACATCGGCGCCGACGCGGCGATCTTCGAAGCGGTGCACGGCTCGGCGCCGGACATCGCCGGCAAGGGCATCGCGAATCCGACGGCGCTGGTGCTGGCCGCTGCGCTGATGCTGGACCACGTGAACATGAAGGAGAAGGGTGACCGGATTCGCCGTGCCGTGTCGGAAACGCTGAACATGGACAACGTGCGCACCGGAGACCTCGGCGGCAACGCCAGCACGCGCGACTACACGACGTCGCTCGTGGCGCGCATCCGCAACGCCTGATCGCATCGCGGCACCGGTCCGCGGGAGATCCCCGGACCGGTGCCGCCAAGCCTAGCGAAGATTGCCCCGGTAGCGCTGCACGTCGAGCGACGTGACCGGGGCGGCGCCGTTGTTCCATGCGGTGCGGATGAAGGACACCACGAGGGCGATTTCCTCGTCGCTGAGACTGGCGGCGAAGGGCGGCATGCCGAAGGGGCGGGGGTTGCCGGCGGTGGCCGGCGCGAAGGCACCGCCCAGCACGACGCGCAGCGGATTGGCCGGCGGATCCATCGTCACGGCGCGGTTGCCGGCGAGTGCCGGGTAGATGCCCGCCACGCCTTTGCCGTCGTCACCGTGGCACGAGGCGCAGTTGTCGGCATAGAGCCGGGCGCCGCGTTCCTGACGCAGCTCGTCGCGCAGGCCGGAGTGACGCACGCGTTCCGTGTCGCTGACCGGCAGTGATTGCAGGTAATCGGCCATCGCCACGAGATCGGGCCCGCTCAGGTGCTGCGTACTGCCGAACACGACTTCCGCCATCGGTCCGACAGCGGACGCGCCCTTCTTCGTCATCCCGTCACGCAGCAGCGCCACGACGTCCTCGCGCGGCCAGCCGCTCACTGAAGCTTCGTGCGGTGACGTCAGTGCTGGCGCATACCAGTTCTGTTCCGGCATCAGTCCGCCGGCGAGCTGTTCGGCCGCGACGCTGGCGCCGAGCGCGTTGCGCGACGCGTGGCAGGCGCTGCAGTGGCCAAGTCCCTGCACCAGATAGGCGCCGCGGTTCCACTGCGCCGATTGCGCCGGATCCGCTTCGTATTCGGCAGGCTTGAAGTAGAGCGCGCGCCAGGCCGCCAGCGCCGTCTGCGAATCGTACGGAAAGCGCAGCGCGTGTTCGCGGTTGGTCCGGGACACCGCGGGCAGGCTTCGCAGGTAGGCCCACAGCGCATCGGAGTCGGCACGCGTGATGCGGGTGTAGTTCGGGTACGGGAAAGCCGGGTAGAGCAGGCGCCCGTCGCGCGAGCGGCCTTCGTGCAGCGCGGCACGGAAGTCGTCTGCGCTCCACTTGCCGAGGCCGGTGTCGGCGTCCGGTGTCAGGTTGCTGGTGTAGAAGGTGCCGAACGGCGTGTCGATGGCGCGGCCGCCGGCCCACGGGGCGCCACCGCGTGCGGTGTGGCAGGCCATGCAGTTGCCGGCCCGCGCCAGGTATTCGCCACGGGCAATCATGCCCTCGGTGGCCGATACCGGACCGCGCGGTGCTTCGGTTGCATCGTTGCGTGCATCCAGCCAGAGCGCGCCGGCGGTGGCGGCCAGTGCCAGCAGGATGAGGGAGATGACGGCGATGCGCTTCATTGCGTCAGCCCTCCGTCCTGCTGTGCCGGCGGTACGCCGCCGCAGCGCATCGGCAGCGGCCGTGCCGGCGCATCGGCCGCCTTGGCGCCGGCCGGCACCGGCTGCGCCGCAAGCCAGCGGGTGACCGCCGTGATGTCGTCCGGTGCCATGCGCTGCGCGATCCCGGCCATGCAGTCCGGCGCGTGCGCGTGGCGCACGCCGCTCTGCCAGCCGCCGAGCTGGGCTGCGAGATAGTCGGGCGGAAGGCCGATCAGGCCGGGAATGGACGGCGTGAGCCCCATCAGATTGTCACCGTGGCAGCGCGCGCAGGCGGGAATGTCGCGCTGCGTGTCGCCCCGGCGCACCAGTTGCTCGCCGCGCGTCAGGGTGGCCGGAGTGTTGACGGCGCGCGCCGGCGCCGGATAGGGCAGGTCGAGGCTGGCGAAGTGTTCGGCGATTTCCCGCAGATAGTCGTCGCTGAGGGGCTGCAGCAGCTCGCTCATCAGCGGATAGTGCCGACGCGCGTCCCGGAAATTCACCAGCTGGTTATAAAGATAGCCGGCCGGTTTGCCGGCAATGCGCGGGTAGTAACCGTCGGCACCGGCCCGTCCTTCGGCACCGTGGCAGCCGGTGCAGGCCAGCACCCGTTGCGCGATGCTGTCTTCGACCGGCGGTGCGGCAGGCGCCGGACCGGCAAGCGTCACGGAGCAGATGAGAAGGAAGGAAAATACGGGACGGACGACGGAACGGAATCTTGGAAACGGGGGCATCGGTACGGAGCGGACGGCGGACAGGCGACAGTGATGGACGGGCACATGATAAGCCGTGCGTTCGCACCGTACACGCACAGTTGTGGCGCTATCCGGCAGGTTCAGAGGCGCCGGATCTTTGTCAGCAGTGCGGTGGTCGAGCGCTCGTGTTCGAACGCGAGCGATTCGACGCGTCCGCCGCGCGCCAGCACTTCGGCGGCCCCGACGATGCGTTCGACCGGCCAGTCGCCACCCTTGACCAGCACGTCCGGCCGGCAGGCGACGATCAGATCGAGCGGCGTGTCGCTGTCGAACCAGGTCACGAGACTGACGGACTCAAGCGCGGCGATGACGGCCGCCCTATCGGCCAGCGCATTCACCGGACGTTCGTCACCCTTGCCCAGGCGTCGCACCGATGCGTCGGTGTTGAGTGCGACGACCAGCGCGCCGCCGAGCGAGCGCGCCTGCGCGAGATAGGTCACATGCCCGCGGTGCAGGATGTCGAAGCATCCATTGGTAAACACCACCGGCGCCGCGAGCGCCGCCACGCGCGTGGCAAGCCGATCAGGCGGACACAGCTTCGCTTCGAAACCGGGCACGCCGCCGTGCATCAGGCGGCGCCGGCGTACTGCTTGCGGTAGCGGTTGAGGTCACTGACGGTCTTGAACGATTCGCCGAACAGCGAGCCGAGGTTGCGCAGGATGCCGCCGACGACGCGCGCCTCGCAGTCCTTGTCGAAGCGGATCTGCTCGTCGAGCCAGTGTTCGAGCCAGTCCGGATCGGGCAGGCGTGACTGGATCGTGTCGCGCGGATAGTGCTCCTTGGACACGTGCAGGTTTGTCGGGTGCAGCGGCTTGCCGGCGCGGCCGCTGGCCGCCATCAGCATGCCGATCTTGGAGAACGCGGCACGTGCGGTGTCGCCCGTGCGTTCGATCGCGCGCTTCATGTACTTCAGATAGGCGCCGCCATGGCGGGCTTCGTCGCGCGACAGCAGGTCGTATATCTGTTTGATGACCGGTTCGCTGTGCCATTCCGATGCGCGGCGGTACCACTGGGTCAGCCGCACTTCACCGCAGAAATGCAGCATCAGTGTTTCCAGCGCGGGTGCGGGGTCGAACTCGAAGCGCACTTCGTGCAGTTCCTGTTCGGTCGGCGCAAGTTCGGGGCGGAAGCGGCGAAGGTACTCGATCAGCACCAGCGAGTGCTTCTGCTCTTCGTAGAACCAGATCGACATGAAGGCGGAAAAATCGGAGTCACCCTGGTTGTCGCGCAGGAACATTTCGGTGGCCGGCAACGCCGACCACTCGGTGATCGCGTTCATCTTGATGGTCAGCGCCTGTTCGTCCGACAGCAGTGATGCGTCGAAACTGTCCCAGGGCACGTCCTTCGCCATGTCCCAGCGGGCGGATTCGAGTGACTTGAACAGCTCGGGATAGAGCATGAAGGGCTCCTGAAGAAAAAAACATTTTACGCGAGCGCGCGCCGGACGGACGCAGGGAAGGCGAACCGTGGCGCCGGACGCGGCGGTGTCCCGCGATTGGATCACAAGGGCATGACAATCGATCGCCGGATTAGCGCGGCAAATCCGTTCGCTGCCGGCGAACGGATTGTCAGGCGCCGGGGCGCGCCTCAGCGACCGGCCCGGATGCCGACGTGTGCGGGCACGGCGTCACGCAGCAGGCACGCGCCTGCAAGGGATGGGCGCTGAATGACCGCGCGACGATGTCCGCGCCCGCGCTGAGTGCCTGCGTCAGGAAGATGACCGCTCCGTCGTGGGCAACGCGAGCCGCCGCCAGCCGATGACCAGCGCGCTGATCGATACCGCGAAACCTGGCAGCGCGAGCGCCCACAGCAGCGCGTCACGCAGCAGCGGCGAGTCGGCGAAGGCGGGCAGTTCGAGGCTGTGCGGCGCATTGAACAGCCAGCGCCGTGCGCGTGCGCTGCGGTCCAGCGAGCCGAGCAGGCGGCCGTCCCGTGCGTCGAAGTGCAACCATGTTTCTGCGGCGTCCGCCAGTTCCACGCGCCACACCGGCAGTTCGCGCGTGTCGCGCCGGCTGTACCAGTAACGGTCTTCGCGCGTCAGCAGCGTCACCGCTGCGGGTGTGGCGTCCGGAAACAGCGCGCGGGCGGCCGCTTCGACGTCCTGGCGCGACACGCTCGCCGGGCGCAGCGACGGCAGATCGAAGGTCTGGTGTTCGCCTTCGTGCGCGCCGACCACCGTCATGCGTGCCTGTCCGGCAAGCCAGTAGATCTGCGCTTCCTTCCACTGTGTGTCGCCGAGACGTTCGCGCAGCGCAGCGCGCTCCACCGGCCACGGAAACGGGTTGTCGGGCGGTGCGGCGAGGCGCGCCATGGCGGCGGCGTCGGGTGGCGTGTTGCGCAGCCACCCGGCGGGTGACATCGACAGCCAGCCGCTGACGATCCAGGTGACGATGAACAGCCCGCCGGTCAGGCCGGCGACGTGATGCAGCTTCATCCAGCCGCGAAAAGGCGTGATGCGCCCAGGGCGCAGCAGGCGCAGGCGGATGATGCCGAGCATCAGGCCGCTCAGCGCCGACAGGCAGCACAGGCCCGACACCCAAAGCAGGCTCTGGCGCCAGATGGCCGATTGTTCGCGCAGTGCCTGGAAGTAGAACCAGTGGGGCACCGCACCGAACCAGTTCCAGATGCGTTCGCGCCGGCGGGTGTCGCGCACGACTTCTCCGGTGCGTGCGGACACATACAGCTCGGTGCCCGCGGCGTCGCCGACATCGATGTGATGGAAGGGCCGCTGCCGGTCCAGCGTTGCCAGCACCGTCCACTGATCGCGCTCGAGCGTGCCGGTCCAGCGCGCCTGCGGCTCGCGGGCAAAGGCCTGCGCAATCCGCGTCGCCTGTGCCGGCGTCACGGCATCGAGCCGTGCGCCGGTGACGGCGCATATCGTGTGGTGACTGCCGTCACCGGCGACGATGCGCCACACCGGGCGCGCGACGCCGTCCTCGTGCACCAGTGACGCCAGCCACATGCGTCGCGGAAACGCCGTCAGTCCTGCGCTGTGCAGCGCGGCGTAGGGTGTCGTCACGACCTCCGCCAGCGCCAGTGGCGCGAGACCGCGCAGGTGTTCGGCTTCGCTCAGCGACGGGAAGCCGATCTGCGTCATCACCAGCCCGGAACCGAACCACATGACAAAGAAGGCGGCACCGGCGATGCCGAGCCAGCGATGCAGCAGGCGCAGTGCGTGAAGTGCGTGCGCCGGGCGCCGGGCGATGGAGGTCATGTTCATGACCGCGCGCTGTCAGACGCCAGTGCGCACGTGCGATCCGGCGTGTCCTTGCGCCGGCGGGACCGGCTCAGTCCGGTCAGCCAGTCCAGTGCGCAGTAAAGGGCGCCGGCCGCCAGCGGCGGATTGGCGGCGCCCAGCGGCAGGCCCGGTACGTCGGCGCGCCAGATCCATGCGCCGGTTGCCGTGCCGTACAGCTCCATTAGCAGCGCAAGGACGAACATCGTGCTGTACAGCGACGGCGACGGGCCGAAGCGCACGCAGAGCAGGAACAGCGCCAGCAGCGGCAGGCTCAGCGTGTCACCGCTCAGCCACGCAAACGACACGACGAGGCCGGCGGCCAGCGCCGGCACTGCGCCAAGCCAGGCGGCGGGCAGGCGCCGCGACAGCCAGACGCCGAGCGCGAACAGCAACACATGGCCGGGCGGCACGAACAGCGGCAGGTTGCCGAGCCGGTAGTCGTACAGCCCCCACACCAGCGACAGCACGATTTCACCCGCGCTGGCCCAGGCGAGGCAGACCAGCCATTGCGTGCGCTGCTCCGGAGCCGCGCGCCAGCCCATCGCGAACAGCAGGCTCCAGGTGCACAGCGCCACGGCCGCCTGTACCGGAACGCTGTGCGCGCGGTCGAGCCACAGTCCGGCAAGGATGGTGAATACGGTGGCAAGTGCGAAGGCAGGGTTCATGAATGGTCCGCAGTGGGTGGCAGGCGTGGCGCCGGCATGCGGCGCGGGCGCCATTATCCGCGTGCTTCGCGCATTCCGGCGCCAGGGTGTGGCGGCCACACGGCGCCCGGGCGGGTGAGGCCGGGCTGCATGCTAGACTCGGCGCCTCCGAAATTTGCAGGTTTCCCATGTCCGGCAATACTCTGGGCACGCTGTTCCGTGTCACATCCTTTGGCGAATCCCACGGTCCGGCCATCGGCTGCGTGGTCGACGGTTGCCCGCCCGGGCTGGCGCTCGCGGCCAGCGACATCCAGGCGGAACTCGATCGACGCAAGCCCGGTACCTCGCGCCACGTCACGCAGCGACGCGAACCGGACGAGGTCGAAATCCTGTCAGGCGTGTTTGAAGGCGTCACCACCGGCACGCCGATCGCGCTTCTGATACGCAATCAGGACCAGCGCTCGAAGGATTACGGCAACATCGCGGAAACCTTCCGCCCCGGGCATGCCGACTACGGCTACTGGCAGAAGTACGGCATCCGCGACCATCGCGGCGGCGGCCGTTCGTCGGCACGCGAGACGGCGGTGCGCGTGGCGGCCGGCGCGATCGCGCGCAAATGGCTGCGTGAACGCCACGGCATCGACATCCACGGCTGGATGAGTCAGCTGGGTCCGATCGCCATCGAATACCGCGATCGTTCGGCGATCACCGAAAATCCGTTCTTCGCGCCGGACGCCGGCGCGGTGCCGGAACTCGAAGCCTTCATGGATGCGCTGCGCAAGTCGGGCGACTCCTGCGGCGCGCGCATCGACGTGATGGCGAGCGGCGTGCCGGTCGGCTGGGGAGAGCCGGTGTACGACCGGCTCGACGCCGACATCGCGCACGCGATGATGGGTATCAATGCGGTCAAGGGCGTGGAGATCGGTGCCGGTTTTGCCAGCGTGGCGCAGCGGGGTACCGAGCACTCTGACGAGATGTCGCCGCAGGGTTTTCTGTCGAACAATGCCGGCGGTGTGCTGGGCGGCATTTCCACCGGCCAGGACGTGCGTGTGTCGATCGCCATCAAGCCGACGTCGAGCATCCGGCTGGACCGCCATTCAATCGACAAGGCGGGCAATCCGGTCATCGTGAATACGCATGGCCGGCATGACCCCTGCGTCGGCATCCGTGCGACGCCGGTAGCCGAGGCCATGCTGGCGCTGGTGCTGATCGACCATGCGCTGCGCCATCGCGCGCAGTGCGGCGACGTCGAGTGTGCCACGCCACGCATCGCGGCCGCCGCGCCGCCCGACGTCGTCGAACGGCTGCGCGCGCAGCGCGACATTGCGGTCGACGATCCGGAGCCCGACGAAGCCTAGTCGCCGAGCGCGGGGTTCAGCGTGTAGGTGCCGGCCAGCGACGCTTCGCCGAGCACGTGGCCGGCCATCGCACGATGCACGTCGGCGGCTTCAAACCGGCCGACCAGCGGCAGTCGTTCGACGTCCAGCGCGTACAGCGTGAAGGTGTAGTGATGGATGATTTCGTCGTTCCAGGGCGGGCACGGACCGTCATAACCGTAGTAATCCCCCTTCATCTGTTCGTCGCCGGCAAACCATGCTGTGAAGCTGTTGATGCCCTGGCGCGTGCCGCGCGGACCGGCAGGCCCCGGCTTGCCGCAGGGCGTGACTTCGGATGAAAACTCGCCCTCGGCGATTTCACCGGCCGGGGGAAGATCTACCAGCACCCAGTGCGTGAAATCGGTACGCGGCAGGCTTGCCGGTACGGTGCGGCCTTCCTGATTGACGTCGTCGGGCCTGCTCGGCACGTCCGGGTCGTTGCAGATGAGAACCAGCGAGCGCGTGCCGGTCGGCAGCCCGGACCACGCGAGATGCGGATTGCGGTTCTCGCCCAGGCAGGCGTGGCCGCTGTCCGCCGGGATACAGAACGCGTTGCCACCGGCGATGCGGCCACCGTCGGCCAGATTGTTGCTGATCAGCTTCATTGACAGGACTCCTGTGCAGGTCGGGTTCTGTTGTACAAGCGCACTCGGCTAGGACGCGGCGCGCCGCGAGAAATCTCGCAGCCGGAATCCGAGCGCGAACAAGGTGGCGAAGTAGGCGCCGGCACCGGCGGCCACCAGCCAGCACAGATGCAGGACACGCGCGAGCGTGCCCAGTTCCAGCCAGTCGCCCGGCAGTCGCGCGCCGAAATACAGTATCGCGCCCATGACCGCCATTGCGATGAGCAGGCGCAGCCAGAAACCGCTCCAGCCAGGCGCTGGTATATAGGCCTTGCGCTTGCGCAGGCCGCGATAGAGCAGCGCGGCGTTCACCAGCGACGCGAGGCCGATCGACAGCGCAAGGCCGGCATGCGCGAACAGCCGCACGAAGACCAGATTCATCAGCTGCGTCAGCACCAGCACGCCGAGGGCGATCTTCACCGGCGTGCGGATGTCCTGCCGCGAATAGAAACCGGGCGCCAGCACCTTGACCAGGATGAGCCCGGCCAGGCCGACGCTGTAGGCGAGCAGGGCGGAGCGGGTTTCCATGACGTCGTGCGCCGTGAATTGGCCATGGTGGAACAGCGTGGCGATCAGCGGCGTGGCGAGCAGGGCGAGGGCGAGTGCCGCCGGCAGCGTCAGCATGAGCGTCAGGCGAAGCCCCCAGTCGAGCAGACCGGAAAATTCGCCGCCATCTCCGTCGGCGTGGCTGCGCGAAAGCGATGGCAGCAGGATGGTGCCGAGCGCGACACCGAGCAGTCCGGCCGGAAACTCCATCAGGCGGTCCGCGTAATACAGCCAGGACACCGAACCGCTTTCAAGGAATGACGCGAAGATGGTGTTGATGAGCAGCGAAATCTGCGACACCGACACGCCGAGTACGGCGGGCAGCATCAGCTTGAAAATACGCCGCACTCCTGGGTCATGCAGATCCAGCTTGATGCGCGGCAGCATGCCGATGCGCATCAATGCCGGCCCCTGCAGCATCAGCTGCAGGATGCCGCCGATGAACACGGCCCAGGCCAGCGCCAGCACGGGCGGGTCGAACCATGGTGCCGCGAATACGCTCATCGCGATGAAGCTCACGTTCAGCAGCACCGGCGTGAAGGCTGGAATGGCAAAGCGGCTGAAGGTGTTCAGGATGCCGCCGGCCATGGCCACCAGCGACATGAAGAGGATGTAGGGGAAGGTGATGCGGGTGAGCGCGACGGTGAGTTCGAACTTGTCTGCGTCGGCCGCAAAGCCGGGCGCTGACACGTAGATGATGAATGGCGCCCCGATGATGCCGAGTACCGTGATGACGCTGACGGTCAGCGCCAGCAGCGTGGCAACGCGATCAATCAGCGCTCGCGTGTCGTCGGGGCCGCGCCGGTTCCGGTATTCGCCGAGGATGGGTACGAAAGCCTGCGAGAATGCGCCTTCGGCAAACATGCGCCGCAGCAGGTTGGGCAGCCGGAAGGCGACGAAGAACGCGTCGGTCGCTGCGCCGGCCCCGAAGGCCCGGGCAATGAAGAAGTCACGGATGAAACCGAGGATGCGCGACAGAAGCGTCATGCTGCTGACTGTCGCAAGGGCGCGGAGAAGATTCATCGGAAATGCGGGAAACCGGGTCAGCGCGCACCTTACCAGAGCGCGGCCGGCCGCCGCGAGGAAGTCGCTGGCCATCAAGGGCTTGCGTCCTTCCGGGAGCTTGCGTATACTGCCGCGTTTTCCCCCGAACACGATTTCGCAACATGGCCAATTCAGCACAAGCACGCAAGCGCGCCCGTCAGGCAAACGTTCGTCGTGACCACAACATGAGCCAGCGCTCCGAAATGCGCACTGCCATCAAGAACGTTCGCAAGGCCATCCTGGCCGGTGACAAGGCGGCAGCGCAGTCGGTCTACGTGCAGGCACAGGCGACCATCGACAGCATCGCCGACAAGAACATCATTCACAAGAACAAGGCTGCTCGCCACAAGAGCCGCCTGTCCGGCGCAATCAAGGCAATGGCTGCAGCTGCCTGATCGATTCGCCGAAAGAATGAAAAAGCCGACCTGCGGGTCGGCTTTTTTTTGCCCCTATGCCTTGTCGCCGCAACTGGCGGGCTTGCGTGCCGCCGGGTGGCCTGCGCATGGGATGGGGCAGCACCGCCGTCCGGATACCGGACGGCGTCCGTTCAGAATTCTGACGCGCCCGTCTCGTAATCCAGGCGCAGGTCGTTGTCTCGCGCGAAATGCATCAGGAAGTTGTAGGCCAATGGTTCCAGATCATAGAGCCGGGCGTCCACAAAAACACATTTCTCGCCGGTGATCCAGCAACCCGGCCGGACAAACGGTGAATAGCGCATCTTGCGCTGGCTGCCGAATGACGACATCACACCACACAGCCGGTCGGACCAGTCGCTGGGCCGGAAGGTCTTGCCGGCGCTGGTGGCGCCGATGATGGTGAAGCTGCGGACCCTGCGCGGATCGTCGTCGGGCGAGCGAGTCAACGGTTCGTTTGCGGGTGTGGTGACAGGGGCTGTGGCGGGGTGTGTTTGAGGAATTGCGCTCATATCTGACTATGCGGCCTCGCAGTCTGAAACTTGAATCCATCGATGCCAACTTTTCCGCGCCTGCGGAAGAAGGTGGGCGTGCGCTCGAAAATCCTTTAAAAACAAACAGACTTGATTGTAAAGTTATCAAGATGTTTCTATACTCGCGCTATCTCTATGACGAGATTGCGATTTATGCATAACTCTGCTGCACGGATGCCTCAGGGCTCCAAGCCTTTCGTGTTGCGATCCGCGGTTGCGCGTTTCGGTTTCAGCATCAGGACCCGCAGCGGGGTGTTGATCGAGAATCTATCGATACCCGGCGCATCGATCGAGGACGCCGAGCGCAAGTTGAAGCAGATCTACCTGGGCTGCTCGGTGTTAGCACGCTTCGTGCCAGATTCTGTTTCGGCCGGAACCCGCGGGCGGCGGACGGGCTGAACCACCGGTGGCACGCCAGATGACGCATGGCCACGCTTGCCGTCGTCATGAGGGGTCGGCACCTGCCGGCATCACTTTGGTCGCAGTGCGGTGACAGTGTGCGCCGCAACATGAGCGGCGGTTGCTACACAGCGCCCGTGCTTTGAACTAAAATCAGTTCCTTATCAAGCACGGCGGCGAGAGCCGCCGTGCTTTTTTCGTTTTCCGTGCGCGCCGACCGGGGCGCACGGTGCACGGTTGCGGAGTTGTTTCGATGACGCATTTGATGAATACCTACGGCCGTCAGCCTGTCGCCTTCACCCATGGCAAGGGCGTACGTCTGTATGACACGCAGGGGCGCGAATATCTGGATGCCATGGCGGGCGTGGCGGTCAATACGCTGGGGCACGGACATCCGGACCTGGTGCAGGCCATCGCACGCCAGGCTGCCGAACTGATCCATTGTTCGAATCTCTACCGCGTGATGGCGCAGGAAGACCTGTCGGACCGGCTGGCTGCGCTGTCGGGCATGGACGAAGTCTTCTTCTGCAATTCAGGCTGCGAAGCGAACGAAGCAGCCATCAAGCTGGCGCGGCTCTACGGACACCAGCGGGGCGTCGAGCTTCCCGGCATCATCGTCATGGAGCATGCGTTTCACGGCCGCACGCTCGCGACGCTGTCAGCCACCGGCAACCGAAAGGTGCAGGCGGGTTTCGAGCCGCTGACGCCGGGCTTCTATCGCGTGCCCTTCAGCGACATCGAGGCCGTGCGCGCGATCGCCGAACACAACCGAAATGTCGTTGCAGTGCTGTTCGAACCGGTGCAGGGCGAGGGTGGCATCCACCCCGCGACGCAAGACTACATGCGCGAGTTGCGTGCGCTGTGTGACCAGCACCAGTGGCTTTTCATGGTCGATGAAGTGCAGTGCGGCATCGCGCGCACGGGCAGCTGGTTTGCATTCCAGCAATCGGGTGTCGTGCCGGATGTGATGACGCTCGCCAAGGGCCTCGGCTCCGGAGTGCCCATCGGTGCCTGCCTGGCACGTGGGCCGGCCGCTGGCGTGTTCAAGCCGGGTACCCACGGTTCGACCTTCGGTGGCAATCCTCTCGCATGCACGGCTGCCAGCACGACGCTCGCCGTCGTCGAGCGGGATGGGCTGATGGAAAACGCGCTGCGTCAGGGCGATGCGATCCGCGCGGGCTTCCGCACCGAACTGGCGGACGTGGCCGGCGTGGTCGACATCCGCGGTGTGGGTCTGATGATAGGCATCGAACTCGACCGCCCCTGCGGTGCTCTTGTTGCCACGGCACTCGATGCCGGGCTGTTGATCAACGTGACATCCGATACCACGATACGGCTGGTGCCGTCGCTGGTGTATTCGGATGCAGACAGCGCGGAGCTGGTCAAGCGCCTGTCGCCCCTCATCCGCAACTTCCTCGCGGGCGCCCAGCTCGCTGCCTGACGATGACTGCACCCAGACACTTCCTGCAACTGAATGACCTGTCGCGCGACGAGCTCGACCACGTTTTTTCCCGGACCCGCTGGATCAAGGAGAAATTCAAGCGTTACGAACAGTACTGGCCTCTGCAGGACCGCACGCTGGTGATGATCTTCGAGAAGCAGAGCACGCGCACCCGCCTGTCATTCGAAGCGGGCATGCACCAGATGGGCGGCAGCGCGATCTATCTGAATACGCGTGATTCGCAACTTGGCCGCGGAGAACCCGTGGAGGATGCGGCAAAGGTGATTTCGCGGATGTGCGACGTGGTGATGATCCGTACGTTCGAACAGACCATCATCGAGCGCTTCGCCGCGAATTCGAGTGTTCCGGTCATCAACGGGCTGACGAACGAATATCACCCGTGCCAGGTGCTGGCCGACATCTACACGTGGATCGAGCACCGCGGAGATCTGGCCGGGCGCACCGTGACGTGGATCGGCGACTCGAACAACATGTGCCATACGTGGATGCAGGCAGCCGAGATCTTCGATTTCCGGCTCAACATCTCCACGCCGCCGGGCTATGAGGTCGAAGCCGAACGCGCCGGCGTGTGCGGCAGCCACCACCAGTGCTTCGCCGACCCCATGGATGCGGCGCGCGACGCCGATCTGGTGACCACCGACGTCTGGACATCGATGGGCTGGGAGGCGGAGAACGATGCGCGCCGCGCCGCCTTTGCCGACTGGCAGGTCGATGCGGACATGATGAAAGTGGCGAAGAAGGATGCGCTCTTCATGCACTGCCTGCCCGCGCACCGGGGCGAGGAAGTCAGCGCCGACGTGATCGACGGCCCGCACTCGGTGGTGTGGGACGAAGCTGAAAACCGCCTGCATGCGCAGAAGGCGCTGATGGAATTCCTGCTGCTTGGCCGCGTGGCCGGCAACTGAACCGACGCATCAATTGAAAGACGACAAGACGATGAGCGACATCAACAAAGTGGTCCTCGCCTACTCGGGCGGCCTCGATACCTCTGTCATCCTGAAATGGCTGCAGGATGTCTATGCCTGCGAGGTGGTGACCTTCACGGCAGACCTCGGCCAGGGCGAAGAGCTTGAACCGGCGCGTGCCAAGGCGATCAAGCTCGGCATCAAGCCGGAGAACATCTTCATCGACGATCTGCGCGAAGAGTTCGTGCGTGATTTCGTGTTTCCGATGTTCCGCGCGAATACGATCTACGAAGGCGAGTACCTGCTCGGCACGTCGATCGCCCGGCCGCTGATCGCCAAGCGCCTGGTCGACATCGCGCGCCAGACCGGCGCCGATGCGATTTCCCACGGTGCCACCGGCAAGGGCAATGACCAGGTGCGCTTCGAACTGGGCGCCTATGCGCTGATGCCGAACGTGAAGATCATCGCGCCGTGGCGCGAGTGGGATCTGCTGTCGCGCGAAAAGCTGCTGGCCTACGCCGAACAGCACGGCATTCCGATCGAAATGAAGCACAAACAGGGTGGCTCTCCGTATTCGATGGACGCCAACCTGCTGCACATCAGCTACGAAGGCCGTCACCTCGAAGATCCGTCGGCCGAGGCAGAAGAGTCGATGTGGCGCTGGACCGTGTCGCCGGAAGCGGCGCCGGACGCGGCCGAGTATCTCGACCTCGAGTTCGAGCGCGGTGATCTGGTCAGCATCAACGGCACCCGCATGGCGGCGCACGAGCTGCTGGCAAGACTCAATGAGATCGGTGGCCGGCATGGCGTCGGCCGGCTCGACCTCGTCGAGAACCGCTATGTCGGCATGAAATCGCGCGGCTGCTATGAAACGCCGGGCGGCACCATCCTGCTGCGCGCGCACCGTGCGATCGAATCGATCACGCTGGATCGCGAAGTCGCGCACCTCAAGGACGATCTGATGCCGCGCTACGCGAGCCAGATCTATACCGGCTACTGGTGGAGCCCGGAGCGCCTCGCGTTGCAGGCGCTGATCGACCATACGCAGTCGACCGTCAATGGCTGGGTGCGGGTCAAGCTGTACAAGGGCAATGTGATCGTCGTCGCGCGCGATTCGAAAACCGATTCGCTGTTCGATCCGACGATCGCCACCTTCGAGGATGACGCTGGCGCCTACGACCAGAAGGACGCGGCCGGTTTCATCAAGCTCAACGCACTGCGCATGCGGATCGCCGCCAACGCGGCAGGCAAGCGCGGCAAGTAAGTCATCCATCGGGCGTCCCGCGACAGCGCGGGGCGTCCGGTCCGATAACGTTTCAGAGGTTTTTCATGTCCCAGTTCGAAAATGTGGCCGTTGCGAAGAAGGCCAGCGTGTATTTCGACGGCAAGTGCGTCAGCCACGGCATCCAGCTGGCCGACGGCACGAAGAAGTCGGTCGGCGTCATTTTGCCCGCGACACTGACCTTCAATACCGGGGCGCCGGAAATCATGGAAGGCGTGGCCGGAAGCTGCCGCGTGCGCCTGAAGGGCAGCGAACAGTGGACGACCTATGGCGCCGGCCAGTCCTTCAATGTGCCCGGCAATTCGTCGTTCGACATCGAAGTCAGCGGCGAGCCTTACCACTACGTCTGCCATTTCGGCTGATCGAGGCTGATTCAGGCCGCATTCACTGCAGGGATACGTCATGCCTTCGTTCGACATCAGCTCCGAAATCGACATGGTCGAGTTGCGCAATGCCGTCGACCAGGCGAACAAGGAAATTGCCAACCGCTTCGACTTCAAGGGATCGGACGCGCGCATCGAGCACGGCGAGAAGCTGCTGACGCTGTTCGCGGACGACGACTTCAAGCTTGATCAGGTCTACGACGTGCTGCTCGGCAAATTCGCCAAGCGGGGCATCGATGTGCGATCGGTCGAGCGGGGGGACGCGCAGAAGATCAGCGGCAACAAGGTCAAGCAGGAGCTCAAGCTCAAGGTCGGCATCGAATCGGAGGCTGCCAAGAAGATCGTGCGCCTGCTAAAGGACAGCAAGCTCAAGGTGCAGGCCAGCATTCAGGGCGAGGAAGTGCGCGTGAGTGGCGCCAAGCGCGATCTGCTGCAGGAGTCGATCGCGCTGATCCGCAAGTCGGTGACCGACATTCCGCTGCAGTTCGGCAACTTCCGGGACTGAGTACCGCGCCCCGCCCATGCGGGACGCGTGCCGTCAGGGGCTCAGTCCTTCAGCCCCATGCTCCACCGGGCGTAGGCGGCTTCCGCGACCTCGTGCAGCGTGGAGATACGCTGCTCAAGATCCTGCTGCATCGCGTCGGGAGATTGCACGGTTGCCTGGGAGGCCGCTTCGCGGATTTCCGCGAGGCCGTCCGTGCACCACTTTCTCACCATGGTTTCCGTCATTTCAACGTGGCATTGCATTGCGAGATGCTTGCCGAGCACCCAGGCCTGATTGGCGCACGCGCCGGATGACAGCACGCGCGTGGCGCCCGCCGGCAGCGTGAACGTTTCGCCGTGCCAGTGAAAGGACGTGAAACGCTGGCGCTCACCGAACCACTCGAGCGCCAGCGGGTCCGTGGCCGTGACGTCGTGCCAGCCGATTTCCTTGACCGGGTTTGCATCGACGGAGCCGCCAAGCGCCTTCGACATCAGCTGTCCGCCAAGGCAGTGACCGATGACCGGAATTTCGTGTTCCATGGCAGCACGGATCAGCGACAGGACCTCAGGTATCCACGGTAACGGGTCGTTAACACTCATTGGCCCGCCCATGAAACACAATCCGGAAAATGCTGTCGGACCGGATGGCACGGTTTCTCCGCGGTCGATGGCGAACAGGCGGATGTCGCGGTTTATGCCTTTCATGTATGTTTCGAAGTGTCCCGCCCCTTCGGTCGGGCTGTGGCGAAAAACGGCAATGGGTTTCATCAATACACCTCCTGTGCGCATTCTAGCGGTGCTGGCCTTGCTGGCGAGCCTTCCCGTGCAAGCGGCGAACGTGTCGCTTGCCGGCGTCTTCGGACGCAAGGCCGTGCTGGTCATCGATGGCGGTGCGCCCCGCACGCTGGCACCCGGCGCGAGTACGCCGGAAGGCGTCAGGCTGTTGTCCATCGAAGGTGACAGCGTCTGGGTCGAGGTCGATGGCAAGCGCGTGCAATTGCGTATCGGCCAGCACGTGGCCTCGTCGCGCAGCGAGAGCCCGGGAGCGGCCACCATCCATCTGAACGCCGACGCGCAAGGGCACTTCGTGAGCGCTGGCGCGATCAACGGAGCCTCGGTGAACTTCATGGTGGATACCGGTGCCACCGTCATCGCAATCGGGCGGGCGGACGCGCGCCGCGCCGGAATCGACGCGGCGCGCGGGCGCGCCATATCGGTACAGACTGCAAACGGCGTGGTGCGGGCCTGGCAGGTCAGGCTGCACAGCGTGAAGGTCGGCGCGGTGACGCTCAGCGATATCGAGGCGGCCGTGATGGAGATCGACATGCCCTATGCACTGCTCGGCATGAGCTTCCTGAACCGCATGGACATGCAGCGCAAAGGCCAGATCATGACGCTGAAGCAGCGTTTCTGATGATGAATTCCGCAGCCCATTCAACGCTTGATCCCGAACGCTTGCGCCGGCGCCTGACACAGTGTGCAGTGCACACGGTGGACGAGCGCTTCGCGATGTTCACGCCGGCCGCGGTACTGGTGCCCGTCATCGTGGGCGGCAGTGAGCCCACGCTGTTGCTGACGCGGCGCACGGCGCATCTGCACGATCATCCTGGCCAGATCGCGTTTCCGGGCGGCCGGGTGGATGCGGAAGACGTTTCGCCGGAGGCCACGGCACTGCGCGAGGCACACGAGGAGATAGGACTGGAGCCGTCGCGCGTCGAACTGCTTGGCAGGCTGCCCGACTATTACATCCCCGGCAGCGGTTTTCGTGTGACGCCGGTGGTCGGCATGGTCCGGGCCCCGCTGGCGCTCCGGCTCGAGGCGTTCGAGGTGGCCGAGGCGTTCGAGACGCCATTGTCTTTCCTGCTCGATCCATCCAACCGCCGGCGCGGCAGCCTCATGCACGAAGGCATCGCCCGCGAATTCTGGGCGATGCCCTGGCAGGGCTACGACATCTGGGGCGCGACGGCCGGCATGATCGTGAGCTTCGCCGAACATCTGCGTGATTCGGCGGAGTAAGCTTCATGGCGTGCAGCCGCCATCCGCGGTGTGCTATCGTCCTGATGCTCGTAAAGCAATTGACGTTCTTTCATGACTTGGCTGTCCCTCATCGTCGCGCTGCTGATCGAGCAGTACAAACCGCTGTCGTATGAACGTCTCGTTGCCGCGCCGCTGGCGCGCTACGCGTTCTGGTTCGAGCAGCGCCTGAACGCCGGTGAAGCCCGTCACGGGATTGCCGCGTGGGTGCTCGCGGTCGGCCTTCCGGTCGCCTTGCTGTGGTTTGTCTACCTGTTCCTGTGCTGGATTCACCCCTTGCTGGGTGCCGCGCTCAATGTCCTGGTGCTTTACGTCACCATGGGTTTTCGCCAGTTCAGCCATCACTTCGAAGCCACCGCCGACGCGCTGCGCGCCGGCGAGACAGACGTCGCCCGGCGAGAACTGGGCAACTGGCTCGGCCGCAACACCGACCGGATGAAGGCTGAGGAAATCGCCCGTCTCGCGATCGAGCAGGGCATCCTCGCAGCCCATCGCCACGTCTTTGCTCCGCTGCTGCTGTTCGCGCTGCTGCCGGGGCCGACCGGGCCGCTGCTTTACCGGCTGACCGAGCGCCTGTCATGGGCGTGGGCGCGGCGCGAGAACATCGAGTTCGGCGCCTTTGGCCGTTTCGCGCGCAATATGTACGAGTGGCTGGATTGGGTGCCTGTGCGCATGACAGCGGCGACCTTCGCCATCGTCGGAGACTTCGAGGATGCGATTCACTGCTGGCGCACGCAAGCCGCGCGGTGGCCGGAACAGGCCGCCGGCATTCTGCTGGCGAGCGGAGCCGGTGCGCTCGGCGTGAGGCTCGGCGCCCCCTTGTTCGAACTGGGTGAAGTGGCCGAAAGGCCGGAACTCGGCGTCGGCGATGACGCGAATGTTGATCTCATGCAAAGCGCGATAGGCCTTGTATGGCGCACACTCATATTCTGTCTTCTTTTGCTTGGCCTGCTCGCGCTGGCTGGCTATTTCGGTAGCTGATTTCTACGGAGGGTGGTTCTGATGGCTGACAAGAGAGAAGTGGTAATCGTGGGTGCCGCACGTACGCCGATTGGCGCATACGGCGGTTCGATGAAGGATTTCACCGCCTGCGATCTTGGCGCACACGTCGTGAAGGCTGCCTTCGAGCGTGCCGGCGTCGATGCCAGGGAAGCGCAGCATCTCGTGCTGGGCAACGTGATTCCCACCGAGACGCGTGACATGTACGTATCGCGCGTCGTTGCGATCAACGGCGGAATGTCGAAGGAGTCCTGCGCAATGGGCGTCAATCGCCTGTGTGGCTCCGGCTTCCAGGCCATTGTGTCGGCGGCCAACGCGATCCAGCTCGGCGATGCCGACTGCGCCGTCGGCGGCGGCGTAGAAACGATGAGCCGTGGCGGCTATCTGATGCCGGCCGCCCGCTGGGGCGCGCGCATGGGCGACACCAAGATCGTCGATATGATGGTCGGTGCGCTGACCGATCCGTTCGACACGGTACACATGGGCATTACGGCCGAGAATATCGCCAGCCAGTTCGGTTTTTCGCGCGAGGAGCAGGATGCATTCGCCGTCGAATCGCACCGCAAGGCAGCTGCCGCGACCGACGCGGGCTACTTCAAGTCGCAGATTGCTGCGCTCGAAATCCAGACCCGCAAAGGCGTGACCATCGTCGATACGGATGAACACTTCCGCCGCGACGCGACGGTGGAAGGCATGGCGAAGCTGCGCCCGGTGTTCAAGAAGGACGGTTCGGTGACTGCGGGCAATGCGTCCGGCATCAATGATGGCGCCGCTGCGGTTGTCTTGATGGAAGCGGGTGCTGCCGCACGTGCGGGCGCCAAGCCGCTGGCCCGTCTGGTGTCCTACGCGGTGGCGGGTGTTGACCCGGCCATCATGGGCACCGGCCCGATTCCGGCCGTCAAGCTGGCACTGCAGCGCGCCGGGCTGAAGGCGAACGATCTCGACGTTATCGAATCCAATGAAGCGTTTGCCGTTCAGGCGCTGTGCTGCACGCGCGAACTCGGGCTGGATCCGGCCAAGGTGAATCCGAACGGTGGCGCCGTCGGCCTCGGCCATCCGGTTGGCGCCACCGGTGCGATCCTGACGGTGAAATGCCTCTATGAACTGCAGCGTACCGGTGGTCGTTACGGCCTGATCACCATGTGCATAGGCGGCGGACAAGGCATCGCCGGCATCATCGAGCGCCTTTGAGTTTGGCCGGCGATTGATGCATGCACGACGCCCCGCCCCGAGCGGGGCGTTTTGTTTTGTGGCTTTGCACCAGATCCATTCCGTTTGCGCACCTGTTTGGTGCACAAATCGGGTGCCCGTCGGGTTTTCCCCGTGTGGAAGCGGCTTTCCGGCATGGCACATTTCTCGCTGATCCTCGTGCGCGACAGCGCCAATCAATCACTCGAGACCATACGATCATGGAAAACGTGTCCTCGATCTATAACGAAATGAACGGCGCCGACGGTAGCGTGCGCGATCATTACGCCGGCTACCGGAAGTGGCTGTCCGAGACGCCACCGGAGCACATTGCCCGGAAGCGGGCTGAAGCGGACCTCGTCTTTCACCGGGTCGGCATCACCTTCGCGGTGTATGGCGAGGAGTCCGGCAAGGAGCGCCTCATCCCGTTCGACGTCGTGCCGCGCATCATTCCGGCGCAGGAGTGGAAGAAGCTCGCGGCCGGGCTGCGTCAGCGCGTGAAGGCACTGAACATGTTCCTGCACGACGTCTACCACGACCAGGACATCATCAAGGCCGGCAAGCTGCCGGAGGAACAGATCCTGTCCAACAGCCAGTACCGACCGGAAATGCAGGGGGTCGATGTTCCCGGAGGCATCTACGCGCACATTGCAGGCGTCGATGTCGTGCGTGCGGGCGAGGGCGAGTTCTATGTGCTCGAAGACAATCTGCGCGTGCCGTCCGGCGTGTCCTACATGCTGGAAGACCGCCGCATGATGATGCGCCTGTTCCCGGAGCTGTTCTCGCGCTACCGCGTCGCGCCGGTCGAACACTATCCGGACATGCTGCTGACCAATCTGCGCGCCGTTGCGCCGACCGGTATCGTGGATCCGACGGTCGCAGTGCTCACCCCCGGCGCCTACAACTCGGCCTACTTCGAGCACGCCTTCCTCGCCCAGCAGATGGGGGTGGAACTGGTCGAGGGACAGGACCTGTTCGTCAGCGACGAGCACCTGTACATGCGCACCACGCAAGGCCCCCAGCGCGTGGACGTGATCTACCGCCGCATCGACGACGACTTCCTCGACCCGCTGGCCTTCCGCCCGGATTCGATGCTCGGCGTGCCCGGTCTGCTGCAGGTCTATCGCGCGGGTCACGTGACGCTGGCGAACGCGATCGGTACCGGCGTGGCCGACGACAAGTCGATCTATCCCTACGTGCCGGACATGATCCGGTTCTATCTCGGGGAGGAGCCGCTGCTGAACAATGTGCCGACCTATATGTGCCGCAAGAAGGACGACCTCGCCTACGTGCTGGCCCACCTGGACGAACTGGTGGTCAAGGAGACGCATGGCGCCGGCGGCTACGGCATGCTGATCGGACCACGCGCGTCGCGCGACGAGATCGAAAGTTTCCGCCAGCGCATCATCGCCGCGCCCGGGCAGTACATCGCGCAGCCGACGCTGGCGCTGTCCGCCTGCCCGACCTTCGTTGACGAGGGCATTGCGCCACGCCACATCGATCTTCGTCCCTTCGTGCTGTCGGGCAAGGACATCAACATGGTGCCTGGCGGCCTGACCCGCGTTGCGCTGCGCGAAGGCTCCCTCGTGGTGAATTCGTCGCAGGGCGGCGGCACCAAGGACACCTGGATACTGGAGGTCTGATCATGCTGAGCCGTACCGCTGACCACCTCTACTGGATGGCCCGTTACATCGAGCGGGCTGAAAACGTTGCCCGCATGCTCGACGTGAACTACCGCATGTCCATGGTGCCGCAGGCCGATGGCAATCTCGATGCCGGCTGGGGGGCGACGCTTTCCATCATCGGCCTCGAGGATGCGTTCCGCGAGAAGCACGAAGCACCGACGATGGAAGCGGTGCTGGATTTCATGGTGTTCGACGCAAGCAATGCAACCTCCATCCTCAGTTGCCTGCGCATGGCGCGCGAGAACGCCCATGCCGTGCGCGGCACCATCACGTCCGAAATGTGGGAAACCACGAACGACACCTGGCTGAAGATGCGCGACTACCCGCGCTGGAAACTGGCCGGCAGCGAGATCGGCGAGTTCTTCGAGTGGGTCAAGTTCCGCTCGCACCTGTCGCGCGGCGTCACCCTCGGCACCATGCTTCGCGACGAAGCCTTCCACTTCACCCGCATGGGCACCTTCCTGGAACGGGCCGATGCCACGGCGCGTTTCATCGACGTGAAGTACCACATGCTGGTCGAAGGATCGGCGCCGCCCGACGCGGCGGTCGACTACTACCAGTGGAGCGCGCTGCTGCGTTCCGTGTCCGCGTTCGAGGTGTATCGCAAGGTCTATCGGGACATGATCACGCCGGTCAAGGTGGCCGAGTTGCTCATCCTGAACGACCAGATGCCGCGTTCGCTGCGCACCAGCCTGATCGAGGTCTACGAGAACCTGAGAGCGGTGTCCAACCATCGCACGCAGGAGACGGAACGGCGCGCTGGCGAGCTGCAGGCCAGCCTGAAGTTCGGTCGCATAGAAGACGTCTTCGCGCGCGGCCTGCACGAGTACCTGACCCAGTTCATCGTGCGCGTGAATGATCTGGGCAATCGCATATCGGATGATTTCCTGGTGCCGATGACATCGAATTGAGGAGGCTGCAATGTTGCTGGACGTCCACCATGAAACGACACTCAGCTACGCCAGTCCGGTCGGCTACAGCATCCAGCAACTGCGCCTCACGCCGCGCGAGGAATCGACGCAGCGCGCGCTGAACTGGCGCGTGCAGGCGCCTGGCAGCACGCGTCGCGCCGTCGACGCACACGGCAACGTGGGCCACCTTCTGACGCTGGATCGTCCGCATCGCGAAGTGTCCATCGTGGTCAGCGGCACCGTGCGCCTGATCGAGGACGCGGCGTGGATGCCGCGCGACGCGGGCGCGCTGTCGCCGCTGTCCTATCTGGCCACCACCGCGCTCACCGAAGCGGACGAGCGTACGCGAGCCATGGCGGCCAGCCACCTTCGTGCCCGCCGGGACACCGTGGGAGAGCTGCTCGACCTCAGTGGCGCCGTGTGCGGTGCGGTACGCCATCAACCCGGATGCCGGCCGCCGGAAGGTGCCGCCAGCGCGTTCGGGCGTGGCAGCGGCTGCAGCGCCGACATCGCGCACGCCTTCATCGCCTGCTGTCGCGCGGCCGGACTGCCGGCACGTTTCGTCAGCGGCTATCTTGTCGATCCTGCCGGCGAGTGGGCGGCGCCGCACGTCTGGGCCGATGTCTGGCTGGCCAGCGGTCCCGCTCCCGGAGGCGAGGCCGGCTGGGTCAGCGTGGACGTACTGGAACGTGCGCTTGCCGGCAGCGGCTACTGCCGGCTGGCGGTGGGGCGCGACCACATGGATGCCTGTCCGGTGCGTCTGGCCGGCGCCGGCCCGGTGGCCGAGCAGACGCACACGCGGGTATCGATCCGCCGGCACTGAGCGGACGGAAATGCCGCGCGTCCCGCAACAGTCGGCCCGACGGTAGCCATGTCGTCGCCGCCGTTCCATCGTTCTCCTCTTGCTGACGGAATCCAGCCATGACCTACTGCGTGGGCATGCTGCTCGACGCGGGCATCGTTTGCCTGTCCGACTCCCGCACCAATGCCGGTGTGGACCACATCAACACCTTCCGCAAGATGACGGTGTTCGAACGTCCCGGCGAGCGGGTGCTGGTGCTCATGAGCGCCGGCAACCTGGCGCTCACGCAGACACTGGTGAGCCTGCTGCGCGAACGTCTGGCGGCCGAAGGCGCCAGCCTGCATACCGTGTCCAACCTGTTCGAGGCGGCGCGTCATGTCGGCGACTGCCTGCGCGAGGTGCATGCGCGTGACGCCGCCGCGCTGCAGGAGTTCGGCATCGAATTCAACGCGAGTTTCATACTCGGCGGGCAGATATCGGGCGAGCCCGCACGCCTGTTCCAGATCTACGCCGCCGGCAATTTCATCGAGGCGACGCGCGACACGCCTTACTTCCAGATCGGCGAGGCGAAGTACGGCAAGCCCATCATCGATCGCGTCATCCGTCCGGACACGACACTCGACGAAGCGGCGAAGTGCGCGCTCATTTCCATGGATTCCACGATACGTTCCAATCTGTCGGTCGGCTTGCCGCTGGACCTGTTCGTCCTGCGCAGCGGCGTCTTCGAAGTGTGTTCGCACGTGAGCATCGACGCCGACAATGCCTACTTCGACATGATCAGGAACCGCTGGGGCGAAAGCCTGCGCGAAGCCTTTCACGCCTTGCCGTCACCGGACTGGATTCCCGGCTGATCCATCGCTGGCGGGCTTTGCGCCCGTTCCGGCCTGAAAGCTAAAGGTTCCCTGAGCGCTGCCGTTGACCGGCTTCATCGTCGGCCAAGCCTTCAGAGGACTTTCCTGCCCATGTTTCTGGCTTCTGCCCGTCGGCCGCGCGGATGGCTGCTGCTGTGTGAACACCTGTTGTTCGGCATGCTTGCCGGGCTGCTTCTGCATTCGCACGCCGTGGCCGCGACGGCTGCGACGCTGCCCAGCGTCGCGCTGCATTACGGTGCCCGCGCACCGCTTGCCGCCTTGAAGGCGTTCGACATCGCCGTGGTGGAACCGGACCATGGTGCCGATCCGCAGGCCTACCGCTCGACCGGGCGCAGCGAGCTTTTCGCCTATGTCAGTGTCGGCGAGGTGCATCCGACCCGCAGCTACGCGGCTCGGATTCCGGACGCCTGGCGCATCGGCCGCAACCCGGCCTGGAAGTCCATCGTCATCGACCAGTCGCTGCCGGCCTGGCACGCCTTTTTCGCCGACGATGTCGTCGAGCCGCTGTGGGCGCGCGGCTATCGCGGCTTCTTCCTCGACACGCTGGATTCCTACCGCCTCGCCGCCGGTGCCGACGAGGCGGCGCAGCAGCGCGGCCTGGTTGCGCTGATCCGCCTGCTGCGCGAGCGCTTTCCCGGCATCCGTCTCATCCTCAACCGCGGCTTCGAACTGTTGCCAGCGTTGCGTGGTGACGTGTATGCCGTCGCGGCGGAGTCGCTCTACCGCGGCTGGGACGCCGGGAAGAAACGCTACACCGAGGTTGCGCCGGCGGATCGCGAGTGGCTGCTCGGCCAGCTCCGGACGGCACGCGAACAGTACGGCGTCACCACGATCGCCATCGACTACGTCGAACCCGGCGCAGTGAAACTGGCCCGTGACACCGCGCGCCGCATACTCGACCACGGCATCGTGCCCTACGTGACCGACGCGGCGCTGGAGCACCTGGGCGTGGGCCTGGTCGAAGTGCTGCCGCGCAAGGTGCTGTTCCTCTACAACGGTGCCGAGACACCCGGCGCCCACGCATCGAGCGCGCACCGGTACGCCGAGATGCCGGTCAATCACATGGGCTATGTGGCCGAATACGTCGATATCAACGGACCGCTGCCGGACATCGTGTCGCCCGCCGAATACGCGGGCGTGCTGGCATGGTTCGGTGGCTACGTTCCCGCCGCGCGCGTCCCCGCGCTGTCCGCCTGGCTGTCCGCGCGCATCGCGGACGGTACGCGCATCGCGGTCATCGGCAGCTTCGGATTCCAGCCGGACGGCCGCTTCGCCCGCGACGCCGGGCTGCGCGCAACGCCGCCGCCCAGGGGAGCGCTCGAAATCGTGACGCGTGATCCGATGATGGATTTCGAATCACCGGCCATCCCGGATCGGCGCGAACTGGATCCGTTGCGCACGGAAGATCCGGAGTCGCGGGCGTTGCTGCGGGTCACCGACAGCGCGGGTACCGTCTTCGACGGCGCTGCGCTGACCCGCTGGGGCGGCTACGTACTGAATCCGTTCGCATTGCGCACGCTGCCCGGCGAGCTCGAACAGACGCGCTGGGTCGTCGATCCGTTCGCCTTCATCCGGCAGGCGCTGGCGCTGCCCGATCTGCCGGTGCCCGACACGACCACGCTGAACGGGCGGCGCATCTTCTTCGCCCACATCGACGGCGACGGTTTTGCGTCGCGCTCCGAAATGCCCGGCCGCAGGCTGGCCGCCGAAGTGCTGCTGGACGAGGTGCTCAAGCGCTACAGGGTGCCGCACGCCATGTCCGTCATCGAGCGCGAAGTCAGCCCGCAGGGTGCCTACCCGGACGAGTCGCCGCAGATGGAAGCCGTTGCGCGCCGCATGTTCGCGCTGCCCAACGTCGAGATCGCGTCGCACAGCTACACCCACCCGTTCTACTGGGACGCCGTGGAACGCGGCGAGGCACGCGTCGCCGAGCAGGGTTACACGCTCGCCCCCGACGGCTATGTGCCGACGCTGGAGCGAGAGATCATCGGTTCGACCGACTACATCCGCAGCCGTCTTGCGCCACCCGGCAAGCCGGTGTCGCTGATGCTGTGGTCCGGCGATGCGGAGCCGACCGAGAAGGCGCTGGCCATGGTTGCGGACGCCGGCATGCTGAACATGAATGGCGGCAACACCATTGCCAGCCTGAGCTATCCCAGTCTCAGTGCGGTCTCGGCACTCGGCACGTGGCAGGGCGCACGCTTCCATGTCCATGCGCCCATCATGAACGAGAACGTCTACACCAATCTGTGGACCGGGCCGTATTACGGCTTCGAACACGTGACCGAGACCTTCGATTTCACCGGGTTGCCGCGCCGGCTCAAGCCGATCGACATCTACTTCCACACATACTCGGCGAGCAAGCGCGCGTCCCTGACCGCGCTGCACAAGGTGTATCGCCACGCGCTGGCGCAGGCGGTCCATCCGCTGTTCCCGACCGAGTACGTGCGCATCGCAATGAACTTCAACGACATCGTGCTGGCGCGTTCGATCACCGACGGCGCGATCCACGTCCACGGCGCCCGGCACCTGCGCACGCTGCGCGCGCCGCTGTCGCTCGGCGTGCCGGATCTCGCCGGTTCGACCGGACTGGCCGGCTTTGGTGCCGCGCCGCAAGGGCGCTATCTGCATCTGGCCGGTGACGACGCGGTGCTGCGCTTCGCCGATGAGGCCGCTGCGGCACCGATGCTCGACAACGCCAATGCCGCACTGCGTAACTGGCAACGAACGGCTGACGGCGCGAGCTTCCGCCTCGAAGGCCATGTTCCGCTCGAATTCTCGCTTGCGAACGTGCAGGGCTGTACCGTCACCGGCGGCGGCAAGGCGCTCAGGCCGGTGCATCGCGAAGCGGCGCGTACTGACTACAGGATGAACGATCATGCTGCGCAGATCGAGCTACGCTGCCGCCCGGCTTGAGCGTCCGCGCCTGATCGCGCCGCACGCGCTGGTCGGCATCGGCGCGCTCGTGTGCGCGCTGCTCGTGGTCCTCTACCCGTACCGCGAGCTGGTGCAGTACACGATCAATGCCACGCGCGGCGACACGCTCACGCTGGTCTATCTGCGCAACCTGCTGCGTACCGACGTCGCCAATCCGGAGTTGCGGCTGGCGCTGGTGCGCCAGTCGCTTGCGCGCCGCGATTACGCCGAGGCGCGCGCAGCGCTGGCGCCGCTGCTCGCCGCGCGCCTGGAGGGCCCGGTGTCGACGGACGCAAACTGGGTGGACTGGACGATTTTCGAAAGTGAACTGCTGGCGCTGCCGCCGGGTTCGCCGCGGCGCAACGTGCTGGATGCCGAGTTGCCGGAGCGCCTGCGCCGTGCCGTCGCGATCAAGGGCCTGACCGACGACAACCGCATGTCACTGGTGGAACGCGCACTGTCCTACGACCAGGCCGTGCTGGCGCTCGAACTGCTGTCGGCGTTCAGTCCGGACGGACATCGCGTGGATCCCCGCCTGTACCGGCGCGCGTCCGCCGAACTGCTCGGCCACGGCGCCTATGAGGGCGCCGCCGACCTGCTGCTGCGGGCGCGCCGCGTCGAGCCGGACGCAATGCAGCGGCGCAGCCTCTTTCTGCAAGCCATCCGCATCCTGCAGTCCGGCAACCTGCCGGCGCAGGCGCTCGATACCGCAGAGCGCGAACTGGGCGAGCTGGCTGACGACACCGAGGTGCGCTACTACCTGGTCACGCTGGCCCGGGCCGCCAATCGGCCGGATCGCGCCGCCTTCCACGCGCGCCACATGCTGAAGCTGTCCTTGCGCGACCAGCTGCGCCGCGGCCTGCTGGCACAGGCGGGCATCGACGCGGCGGTCTGGCGCATCGCCACCGGCGGCGGCCCCGAACTGCCGTTCGACGACCGTATATACACGCTCGGTTTCGAAGCCTTCATTGGCAACGGCGAACTTGCCGACGCGCAACGCGTGGCCGCATCCGCCGTGCGTCAGGCGCCGGATGACATGGTCTGGCGCGAGCGTCTCGCCACGTCGTCCGAATGGGCCGGCAAGCCGGACGAGGCGTTGCAGCAGTGGCTGATACTGGCGCAGCGCACCGGACGCGAGGACGCCTGGGACGCCGTGCTGCGACTGGCGCCCAGCCTGCTCGATGACGAGGCGCTGCTTGCCGGGTTGCGCCACCGCATCGCGCGGGTGCCGGACGACGCGCGGCTGCTGACCGAGATCATCGCCACTTATGAGCGGCTGGGGCGTCCGCGGGACGGCATCGGCTTCCTGCAGGACATCGAGCGCCGCCGGCCGTCACCCGTCGTGCGTACAGCGCTGGCCGATCTCGCCGAGCGCGCGGGCGACATCGACCTTGCACTGGTCACGCTGCAGCGCATGGAGCAGGACGGACACGATGTGCATCGCGCGGCACGCATCGCCGCGCTGCTGACCGGGCGCGGCGACTTTGACGGCGCCTTTGCCGCAATGGAAGCAGCGCGCGGCGTGGTACGCGATGACGACCGTGACTACTGGCGCTTCTACGCCGCGCTGGCGCGGCTGCGCCAGGACGATGAACGGGCGCGCGAGGCGCTCGCGCTCATCACGCGCTACGACGATGTCGAGACGTTCGAACAGGCCGATCTGGTCGAACTGCTGCGTGACGTCGCGCCGCTGGAAGCCGCGCGCGAGGCGGAGCGCGGCTGGCACCGCTTCGGCGGGCGCGACTGGCTGATGCGCGCGCTCGGGTTGTACGCATGGCAGGGGCGCATGCAGGACGTCGGGCGACTGATCGGCGCGCTGACACCCGCGCAGCAGGCCGAGTTCCAGTTGCACGTCCCCTTCCTGCAGGCGCGCGCGCAATGGCATCAGGACGCCGGTCGCATGGCCGAGGCGATGGCGGATTTCACGGCTGCGCTGGTGATCGAACCCGCGTCGTCCGACCTGCGTTCCGCGTTGCTGTGGCTGTTGATCGACGGCAACGACACGCGCCAGCTGCGCGAGCTGCTGCGTCGCCACGAACAGGCGTGGGCGCGCGACGAGGCGCTGCACGATGTGCTGGCGGCCGCCTGGCAGGCGCTGTCGCGTCCGCAGGTGGCGCTGGACCGCTATCTGCTGCCGCGCTTCGCCGCGCACCGCGACGACTTCCTGTGGATGATGAACGTCGCCGACGCGCTCGAACAGAACCAGGACATCGACCGCGCGTGGCGCCTGCGCGAGCGCATGTGGCGCATGGAGCGCCCGAAGATCGGCACGCTGGCGAGCGACGACATTGCGCAGTTGCAGCGCATGGCGCGCGTGCGCCTGGCGCGGGCGCAGCAGCCCGGCGACGCCTCGCATGCGCTGCTGCGCGAAGTGCTGCGGATGGACCGTGCGCCCGACGGCGCCTGGCTGCCGGCGGCGCGCGAACTTGCGCTGTCCTGGTTCATCGACCACGGCGAGTACGACGCGGTGCGCGGTTTCCTGTGGCACCAGTACGGCCGCGCGCTGAACCGTCCGCTGTGGGCCGACATCACGGCCGCGCTCGGGCAGGGCGACGTGGCGAGCGTCGGCGCGCTGCTGGAACGGTGGGACGAACGCCTGCCGCGCTACGACCGCGTGAACAGCGCGCGCATGGTGGGCGACCTGCGCCTCGCACAGACAGCAGCCTTCGACACGATGGACGCGCAGCGCCACGATGATCCGCTGCACCTCCAGCTGAGCGACGCGATGCTCGACTACGCCGACCGCTTCGATCTCGACATCGCGCAGCGTGAGCTGGGCGGTATCGACGAGCGCCAGTACAGCACGACGCTGGAGCTTGCGCTCGCGCCGGATCTGAGGATGAGCGTGGAATTCGGTTCGATCTCGCGCGGCATCGGTGACAGCACGGATTTCTCCGCCGTGCCGGGCGAAAGCCCCTATCTGCTCGGCCGGCTGGCCTGGGCCCATGACGACGGCACGACACGCATCACGCTTGGTCAGCGCGATGGCTTCGAAACCATCCATCCGTTCGCCATCGAGCGCGAACAGCGCATCGACAAACGACTCACGGCCACACTCGGCATCGGGTTGAACATGCCCGCGACCGAGAACCTCGGCCTGCGCGTGGCCGGCATGCGCGACGAAGCCGAGCTGCGCACCGACTGGCGTTTTTCGCGCTATGACCGCGTCGGGCTGCAGCTTGGCGCCTATCGTTATCAGGCGCAGAACGGGCTGGATATCGGCCGCGGCCGCCTGTGGCAGGCCGAATACGTTCATTCGATCCGCACCGAACTGCCGGATCTCGAAGCGAGCGTGTATGTCGCCGGCTATCGGTTCAGCCCGTCCGGCATCGATGCGACGGACGCCCGCGCCGTCGAGCTGAAGAACCGTCTGTTCGCGACGAGCGCGCTGGACGCGACGGCGCTGCGCCCGGAGGGCTACAACCTGCAGGGCCTGCGTCTGACGCACAACGTGCGCCTGCTGCGCGACTACACGAAGGCGATCCGGCCGTTCGGCGCCATCGGCGTGTCGAACAACAGCGAGGCGGGCATGGGCTATGACGTGTCGCTGGGTGTTGCCGGCAGCCTCGCCGGTACCGATCATTTTTCGCTGGCCTGGCGCCAGGACAAGGGCGGTGGCGGGCTGTTCTCGCGCACCACCGAAATCGCACTGCATTACCGACTGTTTTTCTGACCCGGGAGAAGACCCCATGAACCGCCTCATCCAACGCACTTTCGGCCTGCTCGCACTGATCGGCCTGCTCGGCGGCTGTGCCGTCATCGACCACTCGCCCGCGTCGGGTGCCGACAAGGCGGCGCGCTGGGTGCTGCTGCCGTTCTCCAACGCGACCGAAACACCGTTCGCCGGCCAGCGCGCCGAAAGCGTGACGGAGAACCTGCTGCGCACGCTCGGTGTCGCCGACCTGAGCCGCTATCCGGCCAGCCTGCAGGGCGACAACCTGTTCGAGACCGGACAGCCGAAGGACGCCGCGCGCGCGATGGACTGGGCGCGCGAGGCCGGTGCGCGCTACGCGGTCACCGGCACCGTCGACGAGTGGCGCTACAAGGTCGGCGTCGACGGCGAACCGGCGGTCGGCGTGGCGCTGCAGATCGTCGATGTCGAAAGCGGCCGGGTGCTGTGGAGCGGCGTCGGCGGCAAGAGCGGCTGGAGCCGTGAATCGCTGTCCGGCGTCGCGCAGGACCTCATCAAGTCGCTGCTCGTGCCGGCCCTCAAATGAACCTGCGCTCGCCCCGCGAAAGACCGGTGATACGGCGCGCCGACGAGCCCTGGCTCAGGCGCCTGCTCGCGCATTTCACGCCGACCGGATCGGGCGCCGGCGCGTCGTCGCTGATCGAGACGCTGGCCGTGCCGGTGTTCGCGCTGGCGCTGGCGTTCTGGCTCAATCCGCTGGACCCGTTCTTCCTGCGTTCGCAGTTCGCGTGGGTGTGGCTCGGACCGGTGCTGGTCGCGCTGCGTTACGGTCCGCTGCCGGGCCTCGCCGGCAGTGCGATCCTGTTCGCGTCCTGGTTCGCGTTCGCCGAACTGGGCGTGACGCTGGGCGCGCTGCCCAAGCTGTATTTCCTCGGCTGGCTCATCACCGTGATGATCTGCGGCGAGTTCTCGTCGCTGTGGCGAGGGCGCGTGCGGCGTGCGGAAAGCGTGCAGGCCTATCTCGAACAGCGCCTCGAATATCTGACGCACCAGCACTATCTTCTGCGCCTGTCGCACGACCGGCTGGAGCAGGATCTCATTTCGCGCCCGGTGTCGATGCGCGATGCGTTGGTCGGCCTGCGGACGCTGGCGTCGGCACCCGTGGCCGTTGGCGCACGCCTGCCCGGCGCGCCGGACCTGCTGCGCCTGATTGCGCAGTACTGCCAGATCGAGCGCGCGGCACTGGTTGCCGTCGACGACGACGGCGTGCCCGACGGCGCGGCCCAGGCCAGCCTCGGTACGCCGTTCGACATCGACATGGCCGATCCGCTCATGAAGTTTGCGCTGGAGCGCCGCCGCCTTGCGCACATCGCGCTCGACGAGGAGCGCGCCGCCAGCGGTTCGCGCTATCTCGTGGTCGCGCCGCTGACCGACATGGGCGGCACGCTGCGTGCCTTGCTGGTGGTGGAAGGCATGCCCTTCTTCGCGCTGCACGATGAAACGCTGCAGATGCTCAACCTGCTGCTCGGCTACTACACGGACGGCCTGTCGGCGAGCGAGCTCGCGGCGCCGTTGCGTACCACCTTCCCCGACTGTCCGCTGGCATTCGGCTTCGAACTGATGCGCATGTGGCGCGTGCGCACGGAAGCCGGCGTGACGAGTGCGATGGCGGTGCTGACCTTTCCCGCCGGTGCGCAGGACGACGGTCTGGCGCTGCAGATCAGCCGCATCCAGCGTTCGCTCGACGTGGTGTGGATGACCCGGCGCGACGACCGCATGCTGCTGATCACGCTGATGCCGCTTGCCGGCACCGCGGCGGTGGAGGGTTATCTGGCGCGCATCGACAACTGGCTGCGGCAGAACCGTGGCAGTGGCTTCGACGGTGGCGGTGTGGCCAGCCGCATCTTCATGCTGGACCGCGTCGAACCCGTGGCGCTGCTCGGCAGCATCCTGGAAGCGCCACATGGGACGTAGCACGCTCGCGCTCATGGCCATCCTGTCCGAACTGGGGGCGTTGTCCCTGTTCGGCGCGGCCGCCGATCCGGACCACGCGCTGGCGTCCTATCTGCTGGCGCATGCACCGGCCAGCCTGTTGCTTGCGCTCGCTGTCTACACGCTCATACCGCTGCGTCAGGCACGGCCGCGCGCGAGCGTGCTGGCGCTGCTCTTCTGCGGCATCTTCTTCGTGCCGGTGCTCGGCTTTGTCGGCGTGACCGCCGGCGCATTGCTGCGCCATCTTCTGCCGCGCCTGCGCGCGCCGCAGCGTTTCTCCGCCGTGCGCCTGCCGGAACTGGACATCCACGAGAGCGGCGGCAAGTCAGCCGCCGGCTTCCGCCAGGCGGGGGTGCGCCAGTTCCTGAAGAACGAACGCGCGCCGGTGCCGCAGCGCCTGCGTGCCATGGTGGCGCTGTCGCACGCGCCGTCGCGCATCGGCTCACCGGTGCTGCGCGAGTTGCTGGGCGACGCCGAGGACGATCTTCGGCTGCTGGCCTATGGTCTGCTCGACAGTCGCGAAAAACGGCTGAACGCCGACATCCACGCCGCGCGGCAGCGCCTTGCGGCAAGCGGTGACGATGACGAGCGCGCGGTGACCGCGCACCAGCTGGCGGCGCTGTACTGGGAACTCGTCTATCAGGGACTGGTGCAGGGCGATCTGCTCGACTATGCGGTCGGCCAGGCGTTGGCCTACACGGAAATCGCGCTGCGCGGCAATGACGATGACCCCGCGCTGCATCTGCAGCACGGCCGCTTGCTGCAGCAACTGGGTCGGCTCGACGACGCGGACCGCGCCTATCGACGCGCGCGCGAGCTGGGGTTGCCGGCGTCGCGCGTGGTGCCGTATCTGGCCGAGCTTGCGTTCGCGCGGCGCGACTATGCGCAGGTCCGGCGCCTGCTGACGGCCATGAATGACTGGGAAGGACTTTCCCGCCTGCAACCGGTGCTGCGTTTCTGGGGACACACATGAACACGACAGTGGTGGCCACTCCCGACGGGGTGGATGTTGCGCTGTTGCTTGAAGGGACATTTCCCTACGTGGCGGGTGGCGTGTCGAGCTGGGTGAACCAGATCATCCGCGCGCATCCGGACCTGCGCTTCGGCGTCGTGTTCATCGGCAGCCGGCGCAGCGACTACGGCGAAATGCGCTATGCATTGCCCGACAACGTCGTGCATATCGAAACCCATTACCTGCACGACGATCTGGGCGAACGTCCGCACGTGCACGAGAGCCGCTCCGGTACGCGTGGCGACGCGGAAGGCTTTGCCCGCATGTCGGCGCTGCACGATGCCTTTCGCACGGGCGGCACGGCCGGCGAGGGGGGCGCGCTGCTGCAACTGTTTGCCGATGCGGGACGCGACATTTGCCCGGGCGGGCGCGTAAGCCTGGAGGACTTCCTGCGCAGCGAGGCGTCCTGGGACATCGTGACCGAACGCTACCGCACCTATTGCACGGACCCGAGTTTCGTCGATTATTTCTGGACCGTGCGCATCATGCACCAGCCGCTGTGGCAGCTGGCGCGGGTCGCGCACGCTCTGGTGCCTGCGCGTATCTACCACAGCGTGTCGACCGGCTACGCCGGCTTTCTCGGTGCCTTGCTTGCGCAATCGACCGGGCGTCCGCTGGTGCTGTCCGAGCACGGCATCTACACCAAGGAACGCAAGATCGACCTGTACCAGAACGAGTGGATACGCGACAACCGCAACGTGTTCCAGAAGGACGCTTCCGAGCTGTCCTACTTCCGCCAGCTCTGGATCCGCTTCTTCGAGTGGCTCGGCAAGCTGACCTACGCGGCGGCCGACCCCATCATTGCGCTGTATGAAATCAACCGCCTGCGCCAGGTGACGGACGGCGCGCCGGCCGCGCGCACGCGCAACATTCCGAACGGGGTCGCGGTGCAGCGTCTGGCGCCGCTGCGCGCGCAGCGGCCCGACGCGGTGCCGCCGGTGCTGTGCCTGATCGGGCGCGTGGTGCCGATCAAGGACATCAAGACCTTCATCCGCGCGATGCGTCGCGTGGTCAACCGGCGGCCTGACGTGCAGGGCTGGATCGCCGGGCCGGCGGACGAGGACGCGGCTTACGCCGAAGAATGCGAAAACCTCGTCGATAGCCTCGGTCTGAACGACAACGTGCGTTTTCTCGGCATGCAGAAGATCGACGAGCTGATGCCGAAGATCGGCCTGGTCGTGCTGTCGTCGATCTCCGAGGCGCTGCCGCTCGTGCTGCTCGAAGGTTTTGCCGCAGGTGTGCCTGCGGTGTCGACCGATGTCGGCTCGTGCCGCCAGCTCATGTACGGCCTGGGCGATGAGGACGAGGCGCTGGGTGCTGCGGGTTCGGTGGTCGGCATCGCCGATCCGCAGGCGCTGGCCGACGCCGCGCTCGCGCTGCTCGACGATCCGCAGGCCTGGCAGTCGGCGCAGCGTGCCGGCATCGCGCGTGTCGAGCGCTACTACAGCGATACGCTGATGTTCGAACGCTACCGCGCCGTCTACGACGAAGCGCTCGGGCGCGCGGCAGCGCCGGCCACCTGTCCGTCCGGACACGGAGCGCGCTGATGGCCGGCATCGGTTTTGAACTGCGAAAGCTGCTGAAGAAGGACAGTCTGCTCGGTCTGGTCCAGGCCTACAGCTACGCCGGCGTCATCGGCTCCGGGCCGTGGGTGCTGTCCATCGTCGGCATCCTGATGGTCGGCCTGCTGTCGCGTGCCGTGGTCGTGCCGGAATTCCTGATCACGCAGTTCCAGGTGTCGGTCACCTATCTCATCGCGAGTTCCCTCATCCTGACCGGCGTGGCGCAGCTGGCGTTCACCCGCTTCGTGTCGGACCGCCTGTTCGAGAAGCGCGACGATCTGGTGATGTCGAACTTCAACGGCCTGTTGCTATGGGTGCTGGCGCTGTCGGGCGCGTTTGCGCTGCTGCTTGCGTTCACGCTGTTCGCCGGTCTTCCGGTGGCGTACCGTCTGCTGATGATTGCCGGATTCGTGCTGCTGTGCGGAATCTGGGTGGCGACGATCTTCCTGTCCGGCCTCAAGCTCTATCGCGCCATCCTGCTGCTGTATGCACTCGGCTATGCGATCACCGTGGCGGTGGCGCTGCTGGCGCGGCCGTACGGACTGGAGGGCCTGCTCGGCGGTTTCGTGCTCGGCCACTTCGTGCTGCTGGTCGGCATGTGGATGATGACGGCCTGGCACTACCGGTCGCCGGTGACGATCTCGTACGAGTTCGCGAAGCCGGGGGCGCGCTATCCGTCGCTGATGGTGATCGGGCTGCTCTACAACCTCGGCGTGTGGGCGGACAAGTTCATGTTCTGGAGCTGGCCGGAGACGTCCGACGCGATCATCGGGCCGCTGCGCGCGTCGGTCATCTACGACCTGCCTGTGTTCATGGCCTATCTGTCCATCATTCCCGGCATGGCGGTGTTCCTGGTGCGCATCGAAACCGATTTCGTGGAGTACTACGACCGCTTCTTCGACGCCGTTCGCACTGGCGGATCGCTCGAATACATCGAGGACATGCGCGACGAGATGGTGTATTCGATCCGTCAGGGCCTGGCCGAGATCGGCAAGATCCAGACGCTCGCCATGCTGGTGTCCATCGTCGCGGCGCCGGCCGTCTTCGCGGTGCTGGAAATCTCCGAACTGTATCTGCCGCTGCTCTACATCCAGACGCTCGCGGCCAGCATGCAGGTCGGCTTGCTGGCGCTGCTCAACGTGTTCTTCTACCTCGACCAGCGGCGCACGATACTTGGCCTGTGCGCCTTCTTCTGCATCGCCAACATCGCGTTCACCGCGCTGTCATTCAAGCTCGGCGCGAGCTTCTACGGTTACGGTTACGCCGTTGCCGTGCTGCTCACGCTGATGCTCGGCCTGCGCGCGCTGGACCGGAAGCTGGGCCGGCTGGAATACGAAACCTTCATGCTGCAGTAGCCACCGGATGCAGCGCGGCCAGCATGCCGGCCGCGCTGCGCGACATCGGGATCGCCTGCCGGCACGCCATGTGCCGGTTGCCCGGCGTGGCCGGGCGCGATGCCTGCGCGGTTGATACCGCGAACGGCAGCGGCACCGGCATGACGCCACCGTCAGCTTCGTCGCTCAGCGTGGCGATCGACAGCCACGACGTGTCGGCCAGTGCGCTGCCGCGGATGGTCGCGATCGCACCCTCGGAGGCGTCACGCACGGTTGCGATGCGCAGCAGGCCCATGGCCGGCGACAGCCCGGTCGGATCAAACAGGTACCAGCGCTCGCCGACGAACGCTTCGACATGGCTGTGGAAGGCGCTTGCGCCGAGCCTGAAACCGCTGCCGTCACCGTAGCGGATGCCCGTCACCAGACGCGCCGGGATGTCGAGCGCGCGGCACAGCGTGATCATCAGGTGGGCGAAGGCCTGACTGTCGCCCTGTCGTTCCAACAGGACCTCCTGCGCCGTCGTGCCGGGCGTGCTGCCGGGCATGAAGGCGGTGCGCTCGCGTACCCATTCGCAGATGGCCTGTACCCGGCGGTAGCCCTGAGGAAGGCGGCCGAAGGCCTTTGTTGCGACCGGCAGCATCGAATCGACCGGACACAGCGGACTGCTTTGCAGATAGGGGCGCACGGCGCCGGGAAGGTGCGGCACCGGCACTTCATCCAGGCGCATCGGGTCGGCCAGGCTGTGCTCAATCCCGACGATGGCCGAGTATTCGATGTTGAGCGTGCCGGGCGCGGCCGCCACGTGCAGTTCGCGCTGGCCGTGCCCGTCGGCTTGCGCCAGTTCGGCGCGCGCGGAGCGCGACACCGACAGCACTTCGCTGCAGACGTCCTGCTGCGCTGTCTGCGCGGGATGGAAACGGAAGGTGAATCGGCTGTCCGTGGCAACTTCGTACTGCAGCGAGATTCCGATGCCCAGCTTGACCATGTCTGCTCCGCTGATGAAAACGATGAGCGGAGTCTAGGCAGGCGTGCTCAGGCGGGCTGTCGGACGACGCCTACCGGGCTGTCGGAACCCGGCGTCACCGCGCGACCTCAATAGAACTGTGTTGCCGCGCTGGTGATTTCGTTGCGCAGCGTGCGGTACAGCGCGAGTCGCGCCGGCGCCACCTGATCGCGCAGCGCGCAGCCGGGCTCGCTGTCGTGGACGCAGTTGCGGAAGCGGCACTGGCCGAGGAAAGGACGGAAGTCCGGGAAGGCGTGCTCGAGTTCGGACACGCTCAGTTGTGCGAGGCCGAATTCCTGCAGTCCGGGGCTGTCGATGAGCGCGCCGCCGCCGGGCAGCGGGTAGAGCCGGGCGTTGGTTGTCGTGTGCTTGCCGGAATCGAGCGCGGTGGATACCTCGCGCGTCGCGGCGCGCGCTTCGGGCAGGAGGGCATTGATGAGCGTCGATTTGCCCATGCCGGATTGTCCGGTCAGTACGCCGGTCACGCCCTGCAGATGCGGACGCAGCGCGTCGGCGCCTTCGTGCGCGCTCATTTCCTGCACCGCATAGCCGAGGTCGACCAGCGGCTGCAGCGCGGCTCGCGCGCTTGCCAGCGACGCCGTGAGGTCGCACTTGTTGAGCACGATCAGCGTGCGCAGATGCTGCGCCTCGCAGGCGACGAGAATGCGCGCGACCAGTTCGGTGCTGAACGAAGGTTCGGTCGCGACGACGATGGCGACCAGATCGACATTGGCCGCAACCATCTTCTGCTTCCACGCGTCCTTGCGGTACAGCAGGCTGGTGCGCGGCAGGATGGCGGCAACGCGCGCCTGATCGCTGCCCTGCAGATCCAGCTGCACGCGATCGCCACACGCGATCCCGGATTTCTTGCCGCGAGGGAATGCCTGCAGTTCGCGTCCGTCGTCGAGACGGACCACGTAGTGCCGGCCGTGCGCCGAAACGACGCGGCCGACCGGGAGCGGGGCGGCGGTCAAGCTGCGCGCATCGCTTCGATGCGTGCCGCGCAGATGAGATCGTTGATCGACACGCCGCGCACGCTGTGAGTCGTGAACACGACGCGCACGCGGTTGAAGCCGAACATGATGTCCGGATGGTGGTCTTCAGCCGCTGCCAGCGCGGCGACCTGATTCACGAATTCCACCGTCTGCGCGTAGTCGGTGAACTGGAAGTCCTTCGCGATGTGCAGATCCATCTCGATCCAGCCGGGCAGGCCTTCGAGGTGGCCTGCAAGGGTGGTGCCCGAGAGGCGGCGGTGGGCACCCTTTTGCGGTGTGCAGTGCTGTTGGGCGAGATCTTGAACGGTCATGTCACAAGGTTTGCAGGCGCGCCACGCGCAGCGCGGCGGGCGGGTGCGAGTCATAGAAACTGGAGTAGAGCGGGTCCGGCGTCAGCGTCGACGCGTTGTCGCGATACAGCTTCACCAGCGCCGACACCAGCCAGTCGGCCCGCGTCTGCGCGACCGCGTAGGCGTCGGCCTCGAACTCGTGCTTGCGCGACATCAGCGACATGACGGGTGACAGCGGGAAGCTGAATACCGGAATGACCAGCGCGAACAGCGTCAGCGCCATCACATTGCTTTCGGTGCTGACGCCAAGTTGCTGATAGAACCCGCTCTGGCCGATCAGCCAGCCGAGCAGCGCGAAGAAAGCCAGGCTGCCGCCGGCGATCCACGCCACGCGCTTCCAGATGTGGTGATGCTTGTAGTGACCGAGTTCATGGGCAAGCACGGCTTCGATCTCGTCGCCGCCGAGGCGGTTGAGCAGGGTGTCGAAGAACACGATGCGCTTGCTCTTGCCGAAGCCGGTGAAGTAGGCGTTGCCGTGGGCCGAGCGGCGCGATCCGTCCATGACGAAAAGGCCGCTGGAGCGGAAGCCGCAGCGGGTGAGCAGGCCTTCGATCCGGCTGCGCAGCTCGCCGTCCGGCATCGGCTCGAACTTGTTGAACAGCGGCGCGATGAAGGTCGGGAAGATGACCATCATGGCCAGACTGAACACCAGCCAGAAAGCCCAGGCATAGAACCACCAGGCGCTGCCCAGGCTGGACATGATCCACAGCACCGCCGCGACGACCGGAGCACCGAGGGTGGCGCCGAGCAGACCGTGCTTGATCTGGTCGCCGAAGAACATCGCCAGCGTCATCTTGTTGAAGCCGAAGCGCTCCTCGACGACGAAGGTGCGGTACAGCATGAAGGGCAGGTCGATGAGGCTGGATGCGGCCGCGACCAGACCGACGAACACCAGGTCGCGCACCATGCCGTCGCCGGCAATGCCGCCAGCCAGGTCGAACAGCCATTGCAGGCCGCCGCCCAGCGTCAGCACCAGCAGCCACAGCGCGCCCACGACGACGTCGGCACGGGCCAGACCGACGCGCGCCATCGTGTAGTCGGCGGCCTTCTGGTGGGCGTCGAGCGGGATGGCTTCGCGGAACGCGGCCGGGACTTCGGCGCGGTGCGCCGCGACGTGCGCGCGATGGCGGGTCGCGAGCCACAGCCGGACACCGGTGGTCAGCACGAGGGCAAGGACGAAAATTTCGGTCAGCATGATGATCAGCCTGATGTGATGGGGGCAGGGCCGGAAGGCGGAGTCCGATTTAGACTCATTCCAGGTTGTCTGAGTGTGACAAAATCTGCCCGTCCCGCGTTCGGTTGAACGCTTTATTCTCGGCTGGAAATTATCTCGATTATGGCACAGGACCCTACACACCTCGTTTGGCTGGACATGGAAATGACCGGCCTCGATCCGGATGGCGATCGCGTCATCGAACTGGCCTGCGTGGTCACCGACGCACACCTCGAAGTCGTCGCCGAAGGCCCGGTGCTGGCGGTGCATCAGCCGGACGAAGTGCTCGCCGGCATGGACAAGTGGAATACCAGCACGCACGGCAAGTCGGGCCTGACCGAGCGCGTGCGCGCATCCACGCTGGACGAGGCGGCGGCCGAGGCGCAGATGGTCGCTTTCCTGAGCGAGTATCTGCCGGAGCGCACCAGCCCGATCTGCGGCAATTCGATCTGCCAGGACCGCCGCTTCCTCGCGCGCCACATGCCCAGGCTCGAAGCATGGTTCCACTACCGCAACCTTGACGTGTCCTCGCTCAAGGAACTGTGCAAGCGCTGGCGTCCGGAACTGGCGTCGCAGTTCAAGAAGGCGCAGCGCCACGAAGCGCTGGCCGACATCTACGAATCGATCGACGAACTGAAGTTCTATCGCGAACACTTCCTGCGCATGGAATGACGCGATGAGCCGCCTTCGCATCGCTGTCGCGCAGATCAACTGCGTTGTGGGCGACATCGACCACAACGCGAACCTCATCCTGGA
>JAHJHI010000003.1 GCA_018824085.1 Gammaproteobacteria bacterium
ACCCGGACGTGGGCGTGGCCTGGCCGCTGGACGGCGAACCGCTGCTCTCGCCCAAGGACATCGCCGGCAAGCCGCTCGCTCAGTGCGAACTGTTTGACGACTGACCGGCTTCAGTGGCCCTGGGGCGGGCCGCCCGTCCTGAACAGGCGGACGACGGCGCTGGCCGCTATCCCCATCAGCACGAGGCCGCCGGCGCCGGTGAGCCAGATCAGCCAGACGACCGCGCCGAGCCAGCCGGTCATGTCCGGCACGCGCTGCATCGATGCCCGGATGGCCGGTCCCCAGTCGATGAGCGTTTGCCGCGCGCCGTCGATCAGGCCGGACGGCACCCAGACGGCGAGCCACGCCGGCGGCTGGAGTGACGCGACCCATTCCGGCCAGGCGCCCAGCGCATCGGCGTTCCAGCCGGACCAGCCGATGACGGCATCCGCCGTCCAGGCCATCAGCGTCCAGCCGCCGAGCAGACAGATCACGATGACCCGGATGATGGTGCGCGCGGTGCGCTGGCCGGCTTCAGTCATGCAGCAGCTTCTTCAGTGCGTATAGCGTGTCCAGCGCCTCCTTCGGGCTGAGGCTGTCCGGATCCAGCGCGGCCAGCGCGTCGACCGCGGCGTGCGTCGGGACTTCAGGAGGCGGCGGTGGCGGCGCGAACAGGTCGGTTTGCGGGCCGGCGTCGATACGGCTGGCTTCGAGCCGCTGCAGCGCGCGCCGCGCGTCGCGGATCACCGTGCCCGGTACGCCGGCCAGCGCGGCCACTTCGATGCCGTACGACTGCGACGCGGGACCGTCCTCGATGGCGTGCAGGAACACGATGCGGTTGCCGTGCTCGACCGCGTCGAGATGCATGTTGGCGCAGGCCGCGTGCGTGGCAGCGAGCTGGGTCAGTTCGAAGTAATGGGTCGCGAACAGCGTCCAGCTCCGGTTGCGCGTCAGCAGATGACGCGCGATGGACTGCGCCAGCGCCACGCCGTCGAAGGTCGAGGTGCCGCGCCCGATCTCGTCCATCAGCACGAGGCTGCGTTCCGTGGCGCCGTGCAGGATGCCGGCCGCTTCCGTCATTTCCACCATGAAGGTCGAGCGTCCCGACGCCAGATCGTCGGAGGCGCCGATGCGCGTGTGGATGGCGTCGAGCGGGCCGAGCCGCGCCGACTGCGCCGGCACCGGGCAGCCGCAGTGGGCCATCAGCGCGATCAGCGCCACCTGCCGCATGTAAGTGGATTTGCCGCCCATGTTGGGACCGGTGATCAGCAGCATGCGTCGCGCGTCATGCATGCGCGTGTCGTTCGGAATGAAGGCGTCGACCTGGCACTCGACCACCGGATGGCGACCGCGCTCGATGGTGATTTCCGGTTCATCGACGAATTGCGGGCGGCAGTAGTCGTGTCGCTGGGCGGCGCGCGCGAAGGCGAGCAGACCGTCGGTTTCCGCGAGCGCGCGGGCGACGTCGCCCAGTTGCGGCAGTTCCGGCGCCAGTGCGTCGAGCAACTGTTCATACAGGTGTTTTTCGCGCGACGTGGCGCGTTCCGCGGCAGACAGCGCACGGTCCTCGAAGGCCTTCAGTTCCGGCGTGATGTAGCGCTCGGCGTTCTTCAGCGTCTGGCGCCGGCGATAGTCGTCCGGGATGCGCGCCGTATTGGCATTGGTGACTTCGATGTAGAAGCCGTGCACGCGGTTGTATTCGACCTTCAGGTTGGCGATGCCGGTGCGTTCGCGTTCGCGCGCTTCCAGTGCCAGCAGGAACTCGCCGCAGTTGTCCTGCAGGCCGCGCAGCTCGTCGAGTTCGGCGTCGAAACCGGTGCGCATGACGCGGCCGTCGCGCAGCAGCGCGGCGGGTTCGTCCATGACGGCGCGGGCGAGCAGGGCGGCCGACGCCAGCGGTTGCGACAGCAGGGCGCGCGAGTGCTCGAGCAGGCCGGCGTCGACGGGCAGCGCGCGCGCGACGTCGGGCAGCCGGTTCAGGCTGTCGCGCAGGCTGGACAGGTCGCGCGGGCGCGCGGTGCGCAGCGCCACGCGGGCGCTGATGCGTTCGATGTCGGCCAGCCCGCGCAGCGCGCCGTGCAGCGTGTCGGAGGCGGAGCCTGCGCGCAGCGCATCGACCGCCTGATGGCGCGCCTCGGCGCGTGAGCGTTCGCGCAATGGATGGTGCAGGCAGCGGCGCAGCCAGCGCGATCCCATGGACGTGGCGCAGGTGTCGAGCAGCGACAGCAGCGTTGGCGACGCCTCGCCGCGCAGCGTTTCGGTCAGTTCGAGATTGCGGCGCGTGGCGGCATCCATGCGCAGCCAGGCGCTGTCGTGTTCGACCGCCAGCGTGGCGACGTGTGACAGCGCGCGCTGCTGCGTGGCTTGCGCATAGCTGATCAGCGCGCCGCAGGCGGCCAGCGCGATCGGCGTGTCGGCGACGTCGAAGGCCGCGAGGTCGCGGCTGCCGAAGTGTTCGCACAGCAGGCGGGTGGCTTCGGCGATGTCGAACTGCCAGGCGCTGCGCGTCGTCACCGTCCAGTCGCCCGGCGGCGACGTGGCGCTGTCGGCGACCAGCAGTTCGGCCGGGCGCAGGCGGTCGAGCAGCGACGGCAGCACGTTGGCGGCAACCTCGGTCAGCTTCAGTTCGCCGCTGGCGAGGTTGAGCCAGGCCACGCCGGCGCGTGACCGCTCGACATGCAGCGCCATCAGCAGCGAGTCGGCGCGTTCGTCGAGCAGGCTCGCGTCGGTCAGCGTGCCCGGCGTGACGATGCGCGATATCGCGCGCTCGACCGGCCCCTTGGAGGTTGCCGGATCACCGACCTGTTCGACGATGACGACGGATTCGCCCAGCTTCACCAGCCGCGCGAGATATTGTTCGAGCGCGTGGAAGGGCACGCCGGCCATCGGAATCGGCTGGCCGGCCGACTGGCCGCGGTGCGTCTGCGTGATGTCGAGCAGGCGCGCGGCGCGGATCGCGTCCTCGAAGAACAGCTCGTAGAAATCCCCCATCCGGTAGAACACCAGCAGCCCGGGGTGCTGGCGTTTGAAGCCCAGGTATTGCTGCATCATCGGCGTATGGCCGGAAACGTCGTTTTTTTCCATTGTGGATTGTCGGGTTCTTGGCTGGCCGGACCGGTTGGGCCGACACGCGGGAGGCCGGCGGGCGCGCCGTACATGCGGTCGGGCAACGGTGTCGGACGGCATGCGCGCGAAAGACGCAAGGCCGGATGGAACAAGGGCGGATTGTATCGGCTCGCCCGCCCCTGTGCCGCCGGCCGACGGCGCCATGCGGATCCCTGTGTTGCCTCGGTATTCGCAATGTTCGCCGGGTTGCAGCGTTCAAGGCGAGCAGCATTTGCGCCGATATAGCCCAATGCGCGTCATGTTCCGTGGCGCTGCGGGCTGACCGGAGCATTGATGCCGCCGGCAATGACAAGGAGCTGTGAATGACGAGCATGCGGACCGCAGCGGCGTCCGACGACGATACCGGGCGAGCGCTGGCGGCGCTCGACGTGCAGCTGGAAGGGGCGAATGCGCACTGCGTCTTTGTGTTCTATGGATGCCGGCACGACGATGCGCGCATCCATGCGTGGCTGAAGACGCGCTTTCCCGGCGCGGCTGTCATCGGCGGGACCTCGTGCAACGGCTTCATGACTGAAACCGGGGTATGGGACGGGGCGTCTATAGGACTGCTGTTGATCGACGACGCCAGCGGTGACTACGGCGCGGCAGCCGGCGTGCTGGGCGAGCATCCGGCGAACACTGCGGAGCGTTTGCTGCGTGAGGCGCTGTCGGTATGCGGTTGCGACGGGCAGCTTCCGGAACTGATCTGGATCTATCAGGAACCAGGGTCGGAAGAGATGACGATGGAAGGGCTGCGCCGCATTGTCGGAGACCGCTGCCCCATCATCGGCGGCTCGTCGGCCGACGATGATGTCAGTGGCAACTGGCGCCAGATGGGGCCCGGCGGTGTGCTGCGCGGCGGCATGGTCGTTGGCGTGCTGTTTCCGTCCGGGTCTTCCGGCTACGCCTTCCAGGGCGGATACGAACCCGCGGGCCCGAGCGGCATCGTCACCGGCGTCGGATTCAGGCCGGCCGGCGACAGCGGCATCGTGACCGGCAGCGCCGGCCGCGAACTGATGACGATAGACGGTCAGCCGGCGGCCGAGGTGTATCGGCGCTGGACCGGCAACATCATTGATGCCGACAAGCTCAGCGAAGGCGGCACGATACTGGCCGAAACGACGATGTTTCCGATCGCGGTCGATGCCGGACGCGTTGACGGCGTGACGCACTATCTGCTGGTGCACCCCGAATCGATCACCCGCAACGGAACGCTCAAGACCTTCTGCGAACTGCAGGAGGGAAGCCGCGTGTTCGCGATGAAGGGCGATCGCCAGCGCCTCGTGGACCGCGCGGGACGCGTGGCCGATCAGGCCCGCCGCGCCCTTCCCGTCGGCAGTGGCCGACTCGCCGGCGCGCTGCTGGTGTACTGCGGAGGCTGCAAGATGGCGGTTGGCGACGACATCGGCAAGGTGGCCGCGACCGTGTCGCAGCAACTGGATGGCGCGCCCTTCATCGGCTGTTTCACGTTCGGCGAACAGGGGCATCTGATCAATCGCAACGTGCACGGCAATCTGATGATTTCAGCCGTTGCGCTGGGAAGCTGATGCCTTTCGTGACGGAACCGCTGCCTGCTCCGATCGAAAGTGCCGAAGCGCTGCGCGAGGCGCTGGTGGCGCTGTGCCGCGAGCACGATGCGCTGCGCATTGCGAACGACCATGCCAACCAGTTGCTGGAAGCACTGGAGGCGCTGCTCAATGCCGGGCTGGACGACGACACGTTTGCCAGCGTCTTCGCCGCCTTGCACAAGGTGTTTACCTTCACGCACGCGCTGGCTCTCGCCGAGACAAACAGCGGCGACATGGAGGCCGTCGTGGCCGATCCGTTCTGGCTCGCGGGTTCGCGCTGGCCGGTCGGTGCGTTCTTTCGCAAGGTGATGGACGGACGCGTCGTCACGACGTTTGCCAACGACGGGCTGCAGGAGTGGCAGAACGCCGGCGCACTGGGGTTGGCGCCGGCACAGTCGGCGCTGTATGCACCGCTGCGTGTACGCAATCGGCGCGGCATCCTGATGCTGCTGCGCGCGCCGGGCGAAGCGGGATTCGACCGCACCCACGTGGCGCTGGCGCGCAAGTTCTCGGTGCTTGCCTCGCACGCGCTGGCAGCGCGCTACGCGACCCAGAGCGAGGAGGAAAGTGCCAGCCTGCGTGCGCTGACGGAACAGCTGCAGCGCAGCGAACAGGGCGCCAAGCGCAACGCTGATCTGCTCAACGAGGTGGTGAACCTGTTGCCGGTCGGCGTGACGGTTCAGGACGAGGAGGGCCGTTTCGTGCTGGTCAATGATGCGGCTGCACAGTTTTGGCAGCGCCCGGCCAGCGAACTGCGCGGCGTGGCGCCGTACACCTTGCTGCCCGAGGACGCAGCGCGACGGATGCGCCAGTGCGATCTTGATCGCATGCGGTCCGGACGGATCGGCAGCGAGGAACAGGGCGTGCAGGTGGGCGGCGAGACGGTGACGCTGCTCAGTTCCTACAAGCCGGTGCGCATCTTCGACGAGACGCTGTTGCTGTCGACGTCGCTCGACATCACGGAGCGCAAGCGCTTCGAGGAGGAAATGTCGCATCTGGCCTTCCATGACCCGATGACGGGTCTGCCGAACCGTGCGCTGATGCAGGAGATCGTCGATACCGCGCTGCAGTCGCACCAGCGCGGGGGCATGTTTGCGCTCGCCTTCATCGATCTGGACAACTTCAAGCAGGTCAACGACTACTACAGCCACGCCATCGGTGACGCATTGCTGATGGCCGTGGCAGCGCGGATATCCGAGAACATGCGTTCGGCCGACACCCTCGCGCGCATCAGTGGCGACGAGTTCCTGCTGCTCATCAATCCGCTGGACCGGCAGGAGGATCTGCCGCCGCTGATCGATGCCATTGTCGAGGCAATGAAGCAGCCGTTCAGCATCGAAGGTTTCGAGGTGCTGACGTCGGCGTCGGTGGGCGCCAGCATCTATCCGCTGCACGGCAGGACGTACGAAACTCTGCGTCGCTGCGCGGACAGTGCGATGTACCGAGCCAAGCGCGACCGCAAGGGCGGCGCGACCTATTTCGACGTTTCGATGGGGGCGGCGCTGACGGCCCGGATGGAGCTGGAACAGCGCCTGCGCAACGCGATCCGCGACAATCTCTTCCGTTGCGCCTACCAGCCGAAGGTCGATGTGCGTACCGGGCGCATCGCCGGATTCGAGGCGCTGATCCGCTGGGTGGAGCCGGACGGGACGGTACACATGCCGGGCGCCTTCATCGAACTTGCGACCGAACTCGGCCTGCTCGACGAGATCACCTATTTTGCGTTCGATGACGTGTGCGGCAACCTCGGCCGGCTGCAGCAGCATTTTGGCGCCGACATCGGCGTCAGCATCAACGTCGGTGCGCGTCAGGCTGGCGACGTCGCGTTCATGGAGTCGTTCATCGCCCGGGTGGGTGAGAGTGGCGTCGCCGGCAACCTGATACTGGAACTGACCGAAGACGCGCTGGTCGCGACGCAGCGCTTCCAGATGCAGGTCCTGCCGCGTCTGCGCGAAATGGGCGTGCGGGTATCGATCGACGACTTCGGCTCAGGCTATTCGTCATTGTCGACGCTGGCGGACATCACTGCGGACGAGGTGAAGGTCGATCGTGCCTTCATTACGGCCATCCATCAGCGCCCGCGCAGCCAGGGGATACTGAAGGCGATCGAATCTCTGTGCCGTGCGCTTGGCATCAGCACGGTTGCCGAGGGCGTGGAAACGGCCGAGGAACTCGAATACCTTCGCAACCACACCGAGATCGGTCTGGTGCAGGGCTACTATTTCTCGCGTCCGGAATTTGCGGACGTGCTGTGCCGACGCGCCGGTGACGAGCACGAACCCGTCGCCCGGCAGCAGTGATCAGGCGCGCAGCGCTTCCGTGAGGTGCGGCTCGATCGCGGCCAGCATGGCCGGGAAGATGCGTGGCGTGGATGCCAGCATGTTGCCGCTGTCCAGATAGCCGGTTTCACCGACCAGATTGCCGACCAGGCCGCCCGCTTCGGTGACGAGCAGGCTGCCGCCGGCGATGTCCCAGGGCGACAGCCCGATTTCGAAGAAGGCGTCGAAGCGGCCGCACGCGACGTAGGCCAGATCGAGCGCAGCGGCTCCCGGGCGACGCAGCCCCGACGTCTTTTCCATCATGTCCTTGAAGATGCCGAGATAGGCGTCGACGTGGTCCCACACGCGATACGGGAAGCCCGTTCCGACCAGTGACTCGCTCAACTTGGCGCGGCGCGACACGCGGATGCGGCGATCATTCAGGAAGGCGCCGCGACCGCGGCTGGCGGTAAACATCTCGTTGCGCACCGGGTCGAACACGACGGCTGATTGCATCTGGCCGCGATGCTCCAGCGCGATCGACACCGCGTATTGCGGCATGCCGTGGATGAAGTTCGTCGTGCCGTCGAGCGGATCGATGATCCAGCGGTATTCGGATTCGCCGGTCGCGCCGCTCTCCTCGGCTAGAATGGCGTGATCCGGGTAGGCGTCGCGCAGGATGCCGATGATGGCGTCTTCTGCGGCACGATCCACCTCGGTGACGAAATCGTTCTGGCGTTTGCTGCTGACCTTCAGCAGGTCCACATCCTGACTGGCGCGGGTGATGATCTGGCCCGCGCGGCGGGCGGCCTTGACGGCGGTGGTGAGCGTCGGATGCATGAGTGTGTCTTTGCGCGGACCGTGGTCCGCATCTCGGCGGGAAACCCGCAATTGTAATATGAACCCGTTCGCTTCCCTCGACCGTGTGCGCGTAGTCATGTCGCACACGACCCATCCGGGCAATATCGGCGCCTGCGCGCGCGCGATGAAGGTAATGGGGCTGTCACGCCTCTATCTGGTCAATCCGCGCCATTTTCCAAGCGACGAGGCGGTCGCCATGAGCTCCGGTGCGCACGACATTCTCGACGCAGCGGTGCTGTGCGACAGTCTGGAAGCGGCTCTGGCCGGCACCGTGGCGCAGGCCGCGCTGACCGCGCGCCGCCGTGAAATGGCGCTGCCCGTACGTGAAGTTCGCGCTGCGGCGACCGAGCTGGCGCAGCTTCTGGCTGGCAGCCCCGCCGACGTGGCACTCGTGTTCGGCACCGAAAGCTCCGGCCTGACCAATGAAGAAGTGGCGATGTGCTCGCTGCCCGTCACGATATCGACGAGCGACACCTATCGTTCGCTGAACGTCGCGGCCGCCGCGCAGATCATGTGTCACGAGCTGCGCAGCGCCGTGGCGAGCGCGCCGCCGTCCGCTCAGCCAGCAGTAGACCTCGCGCCGCACGAGGGTCTGGAAAGCCTGTATGCATTGATCGAGCGCCTGATGCTCGAATCCGGCTTTCTTGATCGCGTCAATCCGGGGCGTGCGATGCCCCGGCTGCGCAGGCTGTTCGGCCGTGCAGGCGTCGAGAGCGAGGAGCTGCACCTGCTGATGGGCGCGCTGAAGGCCATCGGCAAGCAGGGGCCGCGGCAGGAAGGGCCCGACCCGCTTCGCGGGTGTGCAAAAACCGACTAAAATTGTCGGGTTTCATGCTGCAACCGGTCGGCTGCGCTGCCGACCCTCCCACAAGGAATCAAGATGTTTCAACGCCTGCGCGAAGATGTCGCCAGCGTGCTCGACCGTGATCCGGCAGCACGTTCGTTCTTTGAAGTCTTGACCTGCTATCCGGGCATCCATGCGCTGGTGCTGCACCGCGCCGCGCACGCTTGCTGGAAGGCCGGCCTGTTCTGGCTCGGCCGCTTCATCTCGCACATCGGCCGGGTGTTGACCGGCATCGAAATCCATCCAGGCGCCACGATGGGTCGTCGCGTATTCATCGATCACGGCATGGGCGTGGTGATCGGCGAGACGGCCGTCATCGGTGACGACTGCACGATCTACCAGGGCGTGACGCTGGGCGGCACGTCTCTCTACCGCGGGTCGAAGCGGCATCCGACGCTGGGGCGCGGCGTCGTTGTCGGCGCCGGCGCCCAGGTGCTGGGCGGCTTCGACGTCGGCGATGGCGCCAAGGTCGGCTCCTGCGCCGTCGTCGTCAAACCGGTGCCGGCGGGGGCCACGGCCGTGGGCAACCCCGCCCGCATCATCGAAACCAGGGTGCCGGGCGAGCAGGACGAAAAGGCCCGTCGTGCGGAGCAGGCCGGCTTCACGGCCTATGGCGTGACGCGTGACATGGAAGACCCGATGGCCAAGGCATTGACCGCGCTGGTCGACCACGCGCTGGAAAGCGACCGTCGGCTGGAGTGTCTGATGGAAAAGCTGGAGCGGGCCGGCGTCAAGCTCGACGACGAGGCGCGCGAGGAGATGGCCGATCACGCCCGGGTCGATCTTGGCAAGGTCAGGCCTAATTGTTGACTGAACTGGTCGGGAATTATAAAGTCGACTGAAATGATCGGGAATTGCCTGACGCAAGTCCCGATCCGTTTCACGGAGGGTTCCGCATCATGAGACTGACAACCAAAGGCCGTTTCGCCGTGACTGCGATGCTCGACCTCGCCCTGCGCCAGGAGAACGGTCCTGTCACGCTTTCGGGTGTTGCCGAGCGTCAGCGCATCAGCCTGTCCTACCTTGAACAACTGTTCGGCAAGCTGCGTCGCCAGGAGCTTGTTGCCAGCGTGCGCGGTCCGGGCGGCGGTTATTGCCTGGCGCGCGACATGAGCACCATCTCCGTTGCCGACATCATCGCGGCCGTGGACGAGCCGATGGACGCGACGCAGTGCGGCGGCAAGGAGAACTGTCATGACGAACACCGCTGCATGACGCACGACCTGTGGTCGAGCCTCAGTCAGCGCATGTTCGACTACCTCAATTCCGTCACGCTGCATGACCTCATGACACAGCAGCGCGAACGAACCAGCCATCGAGTCGTGCTGCACGAACGCGATGCGCGCCATGCCGCGCCTGACGCGGTGGAAGTGCAGTTCTGATCATGTTTGCGCCTGTCTACCTCGATTACAACGCCAGCGCGCCGCTCGACGACGCGGTGCGCGAGGCCATGCTGCCCTGGCTGGGGACGCGTTTCGGCAATGCGTCGAGCCGTCACGAGTATGGTCGTGCCGCACGCCGTGCGATCGACGAGGCGCGTGCCCAGGTGGCGGCAGCGGTCAATGCGCATCCCACCGAAGTGGTATTTACGAGCGGTGGGTCGGAAGCCAACAATCTGTTCGTGAAGGGCGCTGCTGCACGGCTCAAACCGGGCGCGATTGCGGTGTCGGCGATCGAGCATCCGTGCGTGCGAGAACCGGCCCGCCAGCTCGTACGCAGCGGCTGGACGCTGCAGGAGCTGCCGGTCGACGCACAGGGGCGCGTGCGGGTTGAGGCCTACGACGGACAGGCGATGCTCGTGTCAATGATGCGGGCGAACAACGAAACAGGCGTCCTTCAGGACGTGGCCGCATTGGCCGAAAGCGTGCGTCGCGCCGGTGGCTGGTTGCACAGTGACGCCGTGCAGGCGCTGGGCAAGGTCGGTGTCGATTTCCGTGCGCTCGGCGTGTCGGCGATGACGCTGTCTGCCCACAAGATAGGCGGACCGCAGGGTGCGGGCGCACTGATTCTCGACAAGCGGGTCGACCTGGAACCTCTGATTGCGGGCGGAGGCCATGAGCGCGGTCTGCGGTCGGGTACCGAGAACATTGCGGCCATCGTCGGCTTCGGCCATGCCTGCGAACGGGCCGTGGCAGCGCTGGATACGCACCTGGTCGAACTGAAGGCCCTGCGTGAGCGCATCGAGCGCTGTGTTGCGGCCCTCGGCGGAACGGTGTTCGGTGATCGGGCTGAGCGGCTGCCCAATACCTGCTATTTCGCGCTTGATCGCATCGACGGCGAAACGCTGGTGGGCAAACTGGACCGTGCCGGATTTGCAGTGGCCAGCGGTGCCGCCTGCTCAAGCGCGTCGCCCGAGCCGTCGCGCACGCTGATGGCGATGGGGGTTGCGCCCGAGCTGGCGCGCGGCGCGGTGCGTGTGAGCACCGGGGCCGCAACGGGAATGCAGGACGTGGATGATTTCTGCAGCGCGCTTGCGCAGGTGACGGACGAGCTCCGTTCCCTGCGGGCGATGGCTGCAGCGTGATGGCGTGATGGCGATTTTGACGGAGCTGACCAAATGCTGAAATTTCCGATCTATCTGGACTACTCTGCGACCACTCCGGTGGACCCGCGGGTGGCGGCCAGGATGATTCCCTATCTCACCGAGCACTTCGGCAATCCCGCTTCGCGCAGCCATGCCTATGGCTGGGAAACGGAAGCCGCCGTCGAGGAAGCGCGCGAGCAGGTGGCCCGGCTTGTCGGTGCCGACCCGAAAGAGATCATCTGGACTTCCGGTGCGACCGAGTCCAACAATCTCGCCATCAAGGGTGCGGCGCACTTCTATTCAGGCAAGGGCAAGCACATCATCACGCTGCGCACCGAGCACAAGGCCGTGCTCGATCCGTACCGCGAGCTGGAGCGCGAGGGCTTCGAGGCAAGCTATCTCGATCCGCAGCCCAACGGCCTGATCGATCTCGACGCGTTCCGTGCGGCGCTGCGTCCGGACACGGTTCTCGTGTCCATCATGTTCGTGAACAACGAGATCGGCGTCATCCAGCCGATCGCCGAACTGGGCGAAATCTGCCGCGAGAAAGGCATCATCTTCCACGTCGATGCGGCCCAGGCGACCGGCAAGGTCGTGATCGACCTCGAAGAGCTGAAGGTCGACCTGATGTCGTTCTCGGCGCACAAGACGTATGGCCCGAAGGGCGTCGGCGCGCTGTATGTGCGACGCAAGCCGCGCATCCGCCTGGAAGCGCAGATGCACGGCGGTGGACACGAGCGCGGTCTGCGCTCGGGTACGCTGGCGACGCACCAGATCGTCGGCATGGGCGAAGCCTTCCGCATCGCGCGTGAGGAGATGGGTGTGGAGAACGAACGCATCCGCATGCTGCGTGACCGCCTGCTCAAGGGCCTGTCGGACATCGAAGCGACCTTCGTCAATGGTGACCTCGATGCGCGCGTGCCACACAACCTGAACATCAGCTTTGCCTATGTCGAAGGCGAGTCGCTGATCATGGCGATCAAGGAAGTTGCCGTGTCATCGGGCTCGGCCTGTACTTCTGCCAGCCTTGAACCGTCCTACGTGCTGCGTGCGCTGGGTCGTGAGGATGAGCTCGCCCACAGCTCGATCCGTTTTTCGATCGGCCGCTTCACGACCGAGGAGGAGATCGATTTCACGATCGATCTGTTGCATCGCAAGATCGGCAAACTGCGCGAGCTGTCGCCCCTGTGGGAGATGGTGCAGGACGGCGTCGATCTGAATACCGTGCAGTGGGCTCACCACTGAGTTCATGCACACAAGCCAGAAGGAGAACTGAAATGGCCTATAGCGAAAAACTGCTGGATCACTACGAAAACCCCCGCAACGTCGGAGCCTTCGGCAAGGAAGACGGCGACGTCGGTACCGGCATGGTCGGCGCACCGGCCTGTGGCGACGTGATGAAGCTGCAGATCAAGGTCGGCGCGGACGGAGTCATCGAAGATGCGAAGTTCAAGACCTACGGCTGCGGTTCGGCCATCGCATCGAGTTCGCTGGTGACCGAATGGGTCAAGGGCAAGACGCTGGATCAGGCAATGGAAATCCGCAATACGGCCATCGCCGAGGAACTGGCGCTGCCGCCGGTGAAGATCCACTGCTCCATCCTTGCCGAGGACGCCATCAAGGCGGCCGTCGAGGACTATCGCAAGAAGCACGGCGCCGCCGCGCCGGCTGATGCAGCCTGAGGAGAACGCCATGGGCGTGACATTGACGCAGAAGGCCGCTACGCACGTCAGCAACTTCATCGCCAAGCGCGGGCGCGGTGTCGGCCTGCGGCTGGGCGTGCGTACGAGCGGGTGCTCCGGGATGGCCTACAAGCTGGAATTTGCTGACGATCTGGCGCCGGAGGACATGGTGTTCGAAAGCCATGGCGTAAAGGTGCTGATCGATCCCAAAAGCCTGCCCTATCTCGAAGGCACGGAGCTCGATTTCGTGCGGGAAGGGCTGAACGAGGGGTTCAAGTTCAACAATCCCAACGTCAAGGACGAGTGCGGCTGCGGCGAAAGCTTCAATGTCTGAACCCCGCGTTCGCGTTGCACGGAGCTGAATGATGTCGTCGCAGCCTACCGCCGCAGGTCTGCCGGATGCGGACCTGTTCGGCAGCGATCACTTTGCGCTGTTCGGTCTGCCGCGCAGCTTCGTGCTCGACGAAAGGGCACTCGAATCGCGCTACCACGAACTGCAGTCGGCGGTGCATCCCGATCGCCACGCGTATCGCGCCGAACAGGACAAGCGCCTGTCCATGCAGTGGGCGACCCGCGTGAACGAGGCCTATCGACTGCTGCGCGCGCCACTGACGCGCGCCCGCTATCTGCTGGAGCTGCTGGGGGTGGATGTCGGCGCCGAAAACAACACGGCGATGCCGGCGGACTTCCTGATGCAGCAGATGGAATGGCGCGAAGCGCTGGACGAGGCGCGAGGCGCACGCGACGCGGCGGCGCTTGACGCGCTTGAGCGCGCGTTGCGCCAGGCGCGGCGTGACGCCGAAGCGCTGCTCGTGCAGCAACTCGATACCGAACCCGACACCGGCGCCGCCGCCGCAACAGTGCGTCGCATGATGTTCATCGCCCGGCTGGGCGAGGACATTGCGGAGGCGCACGAAATACTGGAAAACTGATGGCCTTGCTGCAGATCGCCGAACCCGGCGAATCCACCGCTCCACACCAGCACAGGCTGGCAGTGGGCATTGATCTGGGCACGACCAACTCGCTGGTGGCCACGGTGCGCAACAGCGTGCCGGTGGTGCTCAATGACGACAAGGGGCGGGCCCTGCTGCCGTCGGTCGTACGCTATCTCCCGGACGGCAGCATCGTCGTCGGTCACGCAGCGCAGGCAGCCCAGTCGCTCGACCCCCGCAATACGATCGCATCGGTGAAGCGCTTCATGGGGCGCGGCATGGCCGACGTCGCCCATGTGGAATCCATGCCCTACGTGTTCGAGGACGCGCCGGGCATGCTGCGCCTGCGCACCGTGCAGGGCTGGAAGAGCCCGGTGGAAGTGTCCGCCGACGTGCTTCGCGTGCTGCGCGAGCGGGCTGAAGAAAGCCTCGGGGGCGAGCTTGCCGGTGCCGTCATCACGGTGCCGGCCTACTTCGACGACGCCCAGCGCCAGGCTACGAAGGACGCCGCGCGGCTGGCAGGCCTCGAAGTGCTGCGCCTGCTCAATGAACCGACTGCGGCTGCCATCGCCTATGGACTGGACAACGCGTCCGAGGGCATCTACGCGGTGTACGACCTTGGCGGCGGTACGTTCGACATATCCATACTCAAGCTTTCGCGCGGCGTGTTCGAGGTGCTGGCGACCAGCGGCGACGCGGCGCTGGGCGGTGACGACTTTGATCACCGCGTGTATTGCTGGCTGATCGAGACATCGCGCATCAGCCCGCCCGGCCTTGAGGACATGCGTGCGCTCTACATGGAGGCGCGTCGCGCCAAGGAGGTGCTGAGCAGCGCCGACGAGGTACATATCGGCCTGAAGCTCTCGGGCGGTGACGAAATCGACGTGCGTCTGACGCGCGATGCCTTCGCAGCCATGACCGGCAAGCTGGTCGACAAGACGCTTGTGCCGACGCGCAAGGCGCTGCGCGATGCGGGTCTTGATGCGAGCGACGTCAAGGGTGTCGTCATGGTTGGGGGCGCGACCCGCATGCCCCATGTCCAGCATGCCGTCGGCGAGTTTTTCGGGCAGGAGCCGCTGAACAACCTCGACCCGGACAAGGTGGTTGCCATCGGCGCAGCCGTGCAGGCCAACGTGCTGGCTGGCAACCGAAGCGCCGACGAGGACTGGCTGCTGCTGGACGTGATTCCGCTGTCGCTCGGGCTGGAAACGATGGGCGGCCTGGTCGAGAAGATCATTCCGCGCAATTCGACGATCCCGACATCGCGCGCCCAGGAATTCACGACCTTCAAGGACGGCCAGACGGCGATGGCGATCCACGTGCTGCAGGGCGAGCGCGAGCGGGTAAGTGACTGTCGTTCACTGGCGCGCTTCGAACTGCGCGGCATCCCGCCCATGGTTGCCGGCGCCGCCCGCATCCGCGTGAGCTTTCAGGTCGACGCCGATGGCCTGCTCAACGTGTCGGCGCGGGAAACCGGTACCGGCGTTGAAGCGCGCATCGAGGTCAAGCCGAGTTACGGACTGGGAGACGACGAAGTCGCCCGCATGCTGCGTGACGGTTTTGAACACGTGCAGGAAGACATCGCGGCGCGTGCGCTCGCGGAGCAGCGCGTCGACGCGACCCGTCTTGTCGAGGCGACGCAGAGCGCGCTGGCGGCTGACGGTGACCTGCTGGACGCAGGCGAGCGCACCGCAGTCGATAAAGCGCTGGTGGCCGTGGTCGCTGCTGCTGCCGGCGACGACGTGACCGCCGTACGCCGCGCGGTCGAGGCATTGAGCGTCGTCACCGACGAATTCGCGGCGCGCCGCATGAACCGCAGCATCCAGCGCGCGCTTGCCGGGCGCCGCATTGAATCACTGTGAGAGACGCATGACCCAGATCGTAGTACTCCCCCACGTCGAACTGTGCCCGGATGGCGCGGTGCTGGAAGTCGAACCCGGCACGACCATCTGCGATGCGCTGCTCGGCAACGGCATCGATATTGAACATGCGTGCGAGAAATCGTGCGCCTGTACCACGTGCCATGTCGTTGTTCGAGAAGGGTTTTCCAGCCTTGAACCCGCCGAAGAACTCGAAGAGGACCTGCTCGACAAGGCCTGGGGCCTTGAACCGAATTCGCGCCTGTCCTGTCAGGCGGTGGTGGCGCAGCAGCCGCTGACCGTGGACATTCCGAAGTACACGATCAACATGGTGAGCGAGGGCAAGAAGTGAGCACGATGAAATGGACTGACACGCTGGAGATCGCGATCGCGCTGACCGAGGCGCATCCGGATACCGATCCGCGCTTCGTGCGGTTCACCGATCTCATGGAGTGGGTGATGGCGCTGCCGGGCTTCGATGACGATTCCAAGCGTTGCGGCGAGAAGATACTGGAAGCGATCCAGCTCGCGTGGATGGACGAAGCAGACTGAAATCGCGGGCGGCCGTGCCGCCTGATTTCGCCGGTGCGTCGTGGTCGCCAGCCGGTTTCGGCTAGAATACGGGTTTCCTGCACCCGCACTCAGCATGACCAAGTATGTCTTCGTAACCGGTGGTGTGGTGTCCTCGCTCGGCAAGGGCATTGCAGCAGCTTCTCTCGGCGCGATCCTCGAATCGCGCTCGATCCGTGTCACCCATCTCAAGCTCGATCCCTACATCAACGTCGATCCGGGCACGATGAGCCCGTTCCAGCATGGCGAGGTGTTCGTCACCGAAGATGGTGCCGAAACCGACCTCGACCTAGGGCATTACGAGCGTTTCACCCACGCCCGCATGGGCAAGCGCAACAACTTCACCACTGGCCAGATCTACGAGGCGGTGATCAAGAAGGAGCGGCGCGGAGAGTATCTGGGCAAGACCGTGCAGGTCATCCCGCACATCACCGACGAAATCAAGCTCTACGTGAAGCGCGGCGCCGAAGGCGCCGATGTCGCCATCGTCGAGGTCGGTGGAACCGTCGGCGACATCGAATCGCTGCCGTTTCTGGAAGCGATCCGCCAGATGGGCATCGAAGAAGGCCGCGGCAACACCTGTTTCATTCATCTGACGCTGGTGCCCTACATCGCGACGGCCGGCGAGCTGAAGACGAAGCCCACGCAGCACTCGGTCAAGGAACTGCGCGAGATCGGCATCCAGCCGGACGTGCTGCTGTGCCGCTCGGACCGCGTCGTGCCGGACGACGAGCGGCGCAAGATTGCGCTGTTCACGAACGTGCTGCCTGAAGCCGTCATTTCGGTGGTCGACGCCGACAGCATCTACAAGATTCCCGGCATGCTGCACAACCAGATGCTGGACGAGATCGTCTGCCACAAGCTGGGCATCCTCGCTCGGGCGGCGGACCTCAGCACCTGGACGCGCATGATCGACGCGCTCGAACACCCGGAGCGCGACGTCGATATCGCCTTCGTCGGCAAGTACGTCGATCTGACCGAATCCTACAAATCATTGTCCGAAGCACTGGTGCATGCGGGCATCCAGACGCGTTCGCGCATCAACGTCCATTACATCGATTCGGAAGCCATCGAACGCGCGCCGGACGGCGGGCGGGCACTGCTTGATCCGATGGACGCCATTCTGGTACCGGGTGGTTTCGGTCGTCGTGGCGTCGAAGGCAAGATCGGCGCCATCCGTTTTGCACGCGAGAACGGTGTGCCCTACCTCGGCATCTGTCTCGGCATGCAACTGGCCGTCGTTGAATACGCGCGGCACGTGGCCGGGCTTGCCGGTGCGCACAGCACGGAATTCGAGCGTGATACGCCGCATCCAGTCATCGGTCTCATCACCGAGTGGATGAGTGCAGAGGGCAAACTGGAGCGGCGCGATGAAACGTCTGACATCGGGGGCACGATGCGCCTTGGTGGCCAGACCTGTCAGCTCGCGGAGAACAGCCTGGCGCGCGACATCTATGGCGCAGCGCAGGTGGTCGAGCGCCACCGTCATCGCTATGAAGTGAACAACCAGTATCTTGAGAAGCTTGAAGCCGTCGGGCTCAGGGTTTCCGGCCGTTCGACCGATGCGCGCGACCCGCTGTGCGAAATGATCGAGCTGCCCGACCACCCCTGGTTCGTCGCATGCCAGTTCCACCCGGAATTCACGTCAACGCCGCGCGCCGGCCATCCGCTTTTTTCCGCTTTCGTCCGCGCCGCGCTCGCGCGCCAGGACGCCCGCGGTGCGGTGAAGCGTTCCGTGCGCAAGATTGCATCCTGAGGAGCCCGACATGAAGCTGTGCGGTTTTGACGTCGGTCTCGACAAGCCGTTTTTCCTGATCGCCGGGCCGTGCGTCATCGAGTCGCGCGACATGGCGTTCGACACGGCGGGAGCGCTGAAGGAAATCACCTCCCGCCTCGGCATCCCCTTCATCTACAAGTCGTCGTTCGACAAGGCCAATCGCAGCTCGGGCACCAGCTTCCGCGGCCCGGGCATGGAGCGCGGCCTGGAAATCCTCGCCGACGTGAAGCGCGAGCTGGCGGTGCCGGTGCTGACCGACGTGCATACCGCTGAAGAGGCGCCGGTCGTCGCGCAGTACGTCGATGTGCTGCAGACGCCGGCCTTCCTGTGCCGCCAGACCGATTTCATCCACGCCTGCGCGGCGACCGGCAAGCCGGTGAACATCAAGAAGGGGCAGTTCCTCGCGCCCGGTGACATGAAGCACGTCGTCGCCAAGGCGAAGGAAGCCAACGGCGGTGCCGACACCATCATGGTGTGTGAACGCGGCGCCTCGTTCGGCTACAACAATCTGGTATCCGACATGCGTTCGCTGGCCATCATGCGGGATACCGCGTGTCCGGTCGTTTTTGACGCGACACATTCGGTCCAGTTGCCGGGCGGGCAGGGCTCGACGTCCGGCGGACAACGCGAATTCGTGCCGGTGCTGGCGCGTGCGGCTGTCGCGGCCGGCATTGCCGGCCTGTTCATGGAAAGCCACCCGGATCCGGCCAGGGCGATGTCGGATGGCCCGAACGCCTGGCCGCTGCCGATGATGGAAGCGCTGCTCACGCAGTTGAGGGATCTCGACGAGGTCGTCAAACGTCACGGTTTTCTGGAATCCGCTCTCGCCTGAGGCTGGCGGGGTATTCACAATCAATAATTTTTGAGGAACTGACCGATCATGAGTGCAATTGTCGATGTCGTTGCGCGCGAGATTCTGGATTCGCGCGGCAACCCCACTGTAGAGGCAGACGTCCTGCTCGAATCGGGCATCATGGGCCGCGCTGCGGTGCCGTCCGGCGCATCGACCGGCTCGCGTGAGGCGATCGAACTGCGTGACGGCGACAAGGATCGCTATCTCGGCAAGGGCGTGCTGGGCGCGGTCGAGAACGTCAATACCGAAATTTCCGAAGCCATCATCGGCCTCGATGCGGAAGAGCAGGCCTTCATCGACCGTACGCTGATCGAACTCGACGGCACGGAAAACAAGTCGCGCCTGGGTGCGAATGCGACGCTGGCGGTGTCGATGGCCGTCGCCAAGGCGGCAGCCGAAGAAGCCGGCCTGCCGCTGTACCGCTACTTCGGCGGCTCGGGCGGCATGGCGATGCCGGTGCCGATGATGAACGTCATCAACGGCGGCGCCCACGCCAACAACAGCCTCGACTTCCAGGAATGCATGATCATGCCGGTCGGTGCGTCGAGCTTCCGCGAGGCGCTGCGCGCCGGAGCGGAAATCTTCCACGCGCTGAAGAAGCTGACCGACAAGAAGGGCTACCCGACGACGGTCGGCGACGAAGGTGGTTTCGCGCCGAATGTGGGCAGTGCCGAAGAAGCGCTGAACATGATTCTCGACGCGGTGAGCGCGGCGGGTTACGAGCCGGGTACCGACATCGTGCTGGCGCTGGATTGCGCGGCTTCGGAGTTCTACAAGGACGGCAAGTACCAGCTCGAAGGTGCCGGCCTGACGATGGAATCGGCGCAGCTGGTCGATTACCTGGCGACGCTGGCCGACAAATTCCCCATCGTCAGCATCGAGGACGGCATGGCGGAAAACGACTGGGACGGCTGGAAGTTGCTGACCGAGCGCTTGGGCAAGCGCGTGCAGATCGTCGGTGATGACCTCTTCGTGACCAATACGAAAATCCTGCAGGAAGGGATTTCGCGTGGCATCGCGAACTCCATCCTCATCAAGATCAACCAGATCGGCACCTTGACCGAAACATTCGCGGCGGTCGAGATGGCCAAGCGCGCGAGCTACACGGCTGTCATTTCGCACCGTTCGGGCGAAACCGAAGACAGCACCATCGCCGACATCGCCGTCGGCCTGAATGCGATGCAGATCAAGACCGGTTCGCTCAGCCGTTCCGACCGCATTGCCAAGTACAACCAGTTGCTGCGCATCGAGGAAGATCTCGGTGATACCGCCTGGTACCCCGGTGTGTCCGCCTTCTACAACCTGCGCAAGTAAGCTGCGATGAAGCGCCACTGGCCCGCATTGCTGCTGGTGGCCCTGATCGCCGCGCTGCAGTACCCGCTCTGGCTAGGCAAGGGCGGGTGGCTGCAGGCATGGGAGGCCGAGCGCGCGCTCGAGCAGCAGCGCGCGCTCAACGACCGCCTTGAGGCGCGCAATGTCGCGCTGGAAGCGGACGTGAAGGACCTCAAGACCGGCTTTGACGCGGTCGAGGAACGGGCGCGCATTGAACTCGGGCTGGTGAAGCCGGGCGAAGTGTTCGTGCAGGTGCCGCGCAGCACGCCCTGAAGTGTTTGCGGCTCAGTTCGGCCGGCGCAGCGTGCGCATGCCGCTGATGCGCTTCGAGAACCATCCCTGATCGAGATCGTCCGCGCGGACATACTTTGCGCGCGTGCTGGGCGCGTGGATGAAGCGTCCGTCACCGGCATAGATGCCCATGTGGGAATGCGCCTTGCCGGATGTGTTGAAGAACACCAGATCCCCCGGTTGCAGCGCGTCGCGCCCGATCGGGCGGCTCACGCCCGCGATCTGCGCTGCATTGTGTGGCAGCTGCAGGCCCGCCACCTGTTCGTAGATCCAGCTCACCATGCCGCTGCAATCCAGCCCGCTGTCCGGATTCCGGCCACCGAAGCGGTAGTGGCTGTCGAGCAGCGCCAGCGCATAGATGGCGGCTTCCTGCGCCTGGCCGTTGTCGTTCAGGCTGACCTGGGCGGACGAGGGCACCGACGGCGGCGTTCGTTCGCGTGGCGGCGTGCCGCTGCAACCCGCCAGCCCTAGGACCAGACCCGCGACCAGTGCCGCGGCGCCGCGTCTTCGACTACTTGCGTTCAATCTCGATCTGTCCGCTGATCGACACCGTGACGCGCGATTCGCCCGCTTCCATCGGCATGTCCGCAACCGCTTCGGCCATCGCCATCTTGCCGCGCATCATCGGGCGCGGCGGCGGCATGCCGCTGGTGTGGTTGACGTTCATGTGCAGGATGCGCCAGGACTTGCCGAGTGATTCCGCGACGACCTTCGCCCGCGCGTTGAATGCAGCGATGCCGTCGGCGATCGCCTCGTTCTCGGCCTGGCGCGTGGCTTCCTCGCTCGGCTGCAGCGAAAGCTGCCCGACCGCCATTTGCGACTGCAGCTTGCCGAGCAACTCCGACAGCGCCGCCTGATCCTTTGATTCGAGCAGCAGTTCCGAACGCATGCGCCAGCCGTCTATCGTGCGCCCGTTCTTGGCGTAGACCGGATAAGTCGAAGTGTTGCCGCTGCGCACCTTCACGCTCGGGTAACGGCGTGCCGTGTCGAGCGCGGATTCGATGACGGTATTGACCTTGCGCGCCAGCGTGGCGGGCTTGCCGTCGTCGTATTCGACGAAAGCCTGCGCGGTGGCGAGGTCGTTGGGCGCGGAGCGCGATGCTTCCGCATTGAGGTCGACGACGATGCCGGCGCGCTGAACCGGCGCGTGATCGGAGGCGTGCGCGCTGCCAAGCAGCGCTGCGCACAGCAGCCAGACGGGATATTTCATCAGTTACCTCTGCATTCGGAATCGGAACGCGGAAGTATACCCAGCACGCCTCAGCGTTTCCGGTGGATATCCTGATCTTCGTCCTTGTCGATGCGTATCGCCACGCCGGGAGCACCGCCTTCGTCGCCGACTGCGGACAGCAGCGCGACGCCCAGCAGTGCCAGATAGCTCAATACCGCGAGGCCTGCGGCCTCGACATTCATGGCGATCATGATCGCCGGCAGCGCGTGCGCGCCGGTGAAGAGAAAACGGGTGCGTTCGGACATGTCGGTCTCCGGGGCAAAATCCTGTCTCCCTCCTTATCGACGCGAAACATGTCCGGCTGAAGGGTTGTCAGCTTTCCTTCAGGCGCCGGAGGCGGTTGCGGTAGAGCGCCGCCTTTGCGACATACTGCTCGGCGCCCTGGATCAGCGCGGCGACTTCCTCGTCCGACAGCTCGCGCACGATGCGGCCGGGCGAGCCGACGACCAGCGAGCGTTCCGGTATCTCGCGGCCTTCCGGAATGAGCGCGTTGGCGCCGATCAGGCAATGCCGGCCGACCACGGCGCGGTTCATCACCACTGCCTTGATGCCGATCAGCGAGCCATCACCGATGGAACAGCCATGCAGCATGGCGTGGTGACCGATCGTGACGTCACGGCCGACGTTGAGCGGAATGCCTTCGTCGATGTGCAGTACCGCGCCGTCCTGTACATTGCTGCGCTCGCCGATCACGATGCGGTCGTTGTCGGCGCGGATGACGGCGCCGAACCAGACGCTGGTGTCCGCATGCAGCGTCGCGCCGCCGACGATGGATGCGCCGGGCGCGATCCAGGCCGAGGGGTCAATGATGGGTTCCAGGTCGTCCAGGCTGTAGATGCTCATTCTCGATTCCGATGGCGGCACGGTTTGATCAGGGCACGACTATAGTGCGTGCGTGTCCGACCCCTCGCCGGACGTGCATGTTGCAATGCAACCAGGGCGCGATTGTAAGCGCAAGCGACGGGGCTCTTGCAAGTACCCCGTCGAAGCCCGCTACGCGGGAGAAGGGATGAAGCGATGAACGAGTTGTTGACGAAGTCGCTGTCGGAGTTCGAGGCGGGGCGCATCGACATGGATGCGCTGATCGCGCTGTGGCGCCGCCACGGATGCGACGACACGGCGATTCCCGAAAAGTGGCGCACGGTGCTCGACGGCCTGCTGATGCGGCTGGAGTCGGCGCGACTGTTCTCCCAGGACAGTTGCTCCTTCAGTCGCAGCGAACTGCTGGCGACGATGCGCGAATGGCTGGTCCGGGTGCAGCAACAGATGCAGCAACAACAGTAGCGTCCATGGCGCCGGGCCGAGACCAAAAAAAGCGCCCGCAGGCGCTTTCAGGATTTCCGTTGATCAGAGCTTGCTTCTGACCACGTCGACCACGCGGTCGGCTTCCGCCACCCACCGCGCCAGCAGTGCGTCGATTTCCGTGCGCCGGGAGGCCGCGAAATCGGCGTCCTTGATGCTGGGCACATTGATATCGACGTTCAGCGCAGCCGAGCGCAGCGCGGCCTGTGCCGCGAGGGCGGCGACACCGGCGTCGGACACCACGTTCCTGTTGCCCTTTTCTGCGGCCACGAGGCTGAGCGCGATCACTTGCGCGCAGGCTCGAGCACACGCCATCGGGGCATCCGTTGCATTCTTCAGCGAGCTCTGGATTGCCGCCGAACGTGCGGCTTTCTGTTCGTCGGTGTCCTTCGCCATGCCGTAGGCTGCCATCAGGCCGTCAAACGCCTCGACGTCGGCGCGGATGAAGTCGGTGAGCGTGGCGCGCAGGGCCTCGGCTTGCGCCAGCAGCTCCGTCATGTCGCCTTCGACTTCGGCATAGGCCTTCTTGCCTATCGTCAGGTTGCACACCATGCTGACCAGCGCGGCACCCATGCCGCCCATGATGGCCGCCGCGCTGCCGCCACCCGGGGTCGCGGCGCTGCTGGCGAGTTCGCCCAGAAAGGTGTCGACCGAACTGTCCTTGATCATTGCCATGCCTCAGCCCACCATGGTTTTCGCCATCGCGTAGATTTCCGACGCGTCGAGCGAAATGTCATTGCTTTCGAACAGCCTGGCGACGCAGGCGCGCTGCAGCGCAATCTTCAGCGCGCCGAAGCCGATGGCGCCGAACACGATCTTGCCGTGCTTGTTCGCACCCTTGTCCATCATGTCGATGCCTTCGATGCCGAGCGGCGGTGTCGCGTTGGCGTCGGCCATCATCTCGATGGTCGGGCTGTCTTTCCAGTGGCGCTCTTCGAGCAGCTGGATGCCGCCCGCGCCCATCGCGATGACGATGTTCGCGCCTTCTATGGCACGGCCGCGCGCATCGTTGTCCGCCGCTTCAACCACATCCACGTCGAGGTCGAAACCTGCCTTGAGCTGCTTGGCCGATTCCTGCGCGGTGGCCAGCTTGCGCGAGGTCAATGTGACGGTGGCGCCTTCGCTGGCCAGCATCACGGCGGCGCGCATGCCGACCGGGCCGGTGCCACCGAGAATGACCGCCTTCTTGCCCTTGATCGGGCCGCTGTGCGCCAGCCAGGCGACGCAGGCAGCGGCGGTCGTGTTCGAGCCGTTGCTGTCCAGCATCACCGATACGCGGAAATTGGCGAAGAACTTCTTCTTCACGGCCTTGAACAGCGCTTCGCCTTCGGACATGTTGCTGCCGCCGATGAAGATGGCAGTGTTCTTCTTGTCCTTCGGCGCGCGCGTGAAGATGGCGCCGTCGACCATCGCGCCGACGTTGTGCGGATGTACGCCGCCGTAGCCGATCACATGGTCGGTGCCGCCGTCGTGGCAGACGACGCTGTCGAACACGGACGGATGTTCATCGGTATCGAATTGATAGAGAAGTTTTTTCATGGTCGATTCTCGGGTGTCTTTGATGGGCAGTGCCGGCCGTGACGGCCGGCGCTGCATGTCAGGTCACGGTGTTGACCGGGTTGCCCTTGATGAAGGCTTCGACGTTGTCGATCAGCTGGTCGGCGAGGAACTGCATCGCGCCGTCCGACGCCCATGCGACGTGTGGCGTGAGGATGAAGTTGGGCAGGCGCAGGTCGAGCAGCGGATTGCCTTCCTTCGGGGGTTCCTTCGTCAGCACGTCGAAGCCGGCGCCGCCGATGATGCCTTCCTTCAGCGCCGTCACCAGATCGCCCTCATGCACGAGGCCGCCGCGGGCGGTGTTGATCAGGATGGCCGAGCGCTTCATCTTGCGGAACTGCTCCATGCTGAACATGTCGCGGCTGTCGGCGGTCAGCGGGCAGTGCAGGGAGATGATGTCCGACTGCGCGAGGACTTCTTCGACCGGCGTGAATTCGACGCCAGGCGCCTTCGGGCCCGGATGATCGGCGAACAGCACCTTCATGCCGAAGCCGCGGGCGATCTTGGCGGTGCCCTGACCGAGCACACCTTCGCCGAAGATGCCGATCGTGCTGTCGAAGAGATCGTAGATCGGGTGGTCGAAGAAGCAGAACTGGTCCACTTCCTGCCAGCGGCCGCGTGCCACGTCTTCACGATAGGCGATGATGCTGCGGCGCAGGGCCAGGATCAGCGCGAACGCATGTTCCGGCACCGTGTGCAGCGCGTAGTTGCGGATGTTCGACACGACGATGCCGCGCTCGCGGCAGGCCGGAACGTCGATCACGTCGTAGCCGGTGGCGGCAACGCCGATCATCTTCAGGTTCGGCAGTTGTGCGAGCACATCGCCACGCAGCGGCACCTTGTTGGTGATGGCGACGGTCGCCTTGGACAGACGCTCGACAACCTGCTCGGGCGAAGTGGTGTCGTACTCTTCCCAGGTGTGCTCGAAGGACGGACGGCGAACGTTGGCCTTCAGAGTTGAGCGGTCCAGAAACACAACGTGTTGCGACATGCTCTCTTCCTTTATTTTGTCGGATGTAAAAGGCCGGGCGAACCCGGCCGTGCAGGACGCGAGGGCCCGCTTGCGCGGGCCACGCCTCTTACTTTACCTTCGGAGCGTGCGTGCGCCAGTAGGTCGAGGCAGCCGCCACGCCCGAGCCCGGGGTGACATTGATGCCGTTGTCCAGCATCGCCATTTCGGCGCCTGCGATGGCGCTCATCAGCGACAGGCAGTTCAGGTCGCCAAGGTGGCCGATACGGAACACCTTGCCGGCAACCTTCGACAGGCCGGCGCCGAGCGACAGGTTGTAGGTCTTGTACGCGGTGCTGATGACCTTGGCGGCGTCGAAGCCTTCAGGCACCAGGATGGCGCTGACGGTGTTCGAGTACCACTGCGGCTCCTTCGCGCACAGGCTCAGCTTCCAGCCTTCCTGGACTGCGGCGCGAACGCCGTTGGCCAGGTAGTCGTGGCGGGCAAAGATTTCGTCCAGACCTTCTTCGAAAATGGTGTCCAGCGCTTCACGCATGCCGTGCAGCATCGGAATCGACGGCGTGTAGGGGAAGTAGCCCGACGCGTTGTTCTTCAGCATGTCGGCGAGGTCGAAGTAGCAACGCGGCGACCTGGAGGAATCGATGGCCTTGATGGCCTTCGGGCTCAGGCCGAGGATGCCCATGCCGGCCGGCAGCATGAAGCCTTTCTGCGAACCGGACACGGCGCAGTCAACACCCCATGCGTCCATCTGGAAGTCGATGCTCACCAGCGAGCTGACGGTGTCGACCATCAGCAGTGCCGGGTGGCTGGCGTTGTCCATCGCCTTGCGGACCTTGGCGATGTCACTGCTCACGCCGGTGGCCGTTTCGTTCTGGCATGCCAGCACGGCCTTGATCTTGTGCTCCTTGTCGGCGCGCAGGATTTCTTCGTACTTGTCGTACGGGACACCCGTACCCCATTCGCACTCGACACACTCGACTTCGAAGCCGAGGCGCTTGGCCATGTCGGCCCACAGGAACGAGAACTGGCCGAACGCAGACACCAGAACCTTGTCGCCCGGCGACAAGGTGTTGGTCAGCGCCGCTTCCCACATGCCGGTGCCGGATGCCGGGAAGGTGACGATGGTGCCTTCGGTCGTCTTGAAAACCTTCTTCAGGTCGTTCAGGACGGACAGCGTCAGCTCGGGGAACTTCGGCGAGCGGTGGTCTTCCTGCGGCACAACCATGGCGCGCAGCACGCGGTCGGGCACATTGGTGGGGCCCGGAACAAAAAGATGGGTACGGCCGGCGATGCGGGACATTGTCTTAACTCCTGAGAAATCTGTCGGAAATTCGGATCATCTGGATGGTGTGCGCCTTACTTGCGGCCATAGACCGGGAAGGCGGCGCACAGCTTCGTGACGTCGGCCGCGACGCGTGCGAGCACGGCGTCGTCGTTCGGCGCTTCGAGCACGTCGACGATCAGGTTTGCAACTTGCTTTGCCTCGGCTTGCTTAAAGCCGCGGGTCGTCATTGCAGGGCTGCCAAGACGGATGCCACTGGTCACGAACGGCTTTTGCGGGTCGTTCGGGATGGCGTTCTTGTTGACCGTGATGTGTGCACGGCCCAGCGCTGCTTCTGCTTCCTTGCCAGTTATGTTCTTGGCACGCAGATCGACGAGGAACAGGTGCGACTGGGTGCGGCCCGACACGATGCGCACGCCACGCTCTACGAGCGTTTCGGCCATCGCCTGGGCGTTGTCCAGTACCTGCTGCTGGTAAACCTTGAATTCTTGCGTAGCTGCCTCGCGGAAAGCAACCGCCTTCGCCGCGATGACGTGCATCAGCGGACCACCCTGGATGCCCGGGAAGATCATGGAATTGATCGGCTTCTCGAATTCGGCCTTCGCCATGATGACGCCGCCGCGCGGGCCGCGCAGCGTCTTGTGCGTCGTCGAGGTGACGAAGTCGGCGATGCCGACCGGGCTCGGGTACAGGCCGGCGGCGATCAGGCCGGAGTAGTGGGCCATGTCCACCATCAGGTAGGCGCCGACCGAATCAGCGATTTCACGGAAACGCTTGAAATCGATGTGCAGCGCGTAGGCGGATGCGCCGGCCACGATCATCTTCGGCTTGTGTTCCTTCGCCAGGCGCTCGACTTCGTCGTAGTCCAGCGCTTCGGTTTCCGGATTCAGGCCATAGGCGACCGACTTGTAGATCTTGCCGGAGAAGTTCACCGACGCGCCGTGCGTCAGGTGGCCACCGTGCGCCAGCGACATGCCGAGGAGGGTGTCGCCCGGCTGCAGCATGGCCATGTATACACCCGCGTTCGCCTGCGAACCCGAGTGCGGCTGGACATTGGCGTACTCGGCGCCGAACAGCGACTTCAGACGGTCGATGGCGAGCTGTTCCGCGACGTCTACGAATTCACAGCCACCGTAGTAGCGCTTGCCCGGATAACCTTCGGCGTACTTGTTCGTCAGTACGGAGCCCTGGGCTTCCATGACCGCCGGGCTGGCGTAGTTTTCCGACGCGATCAGCTCGATGTGGTCTTCCTGACGTGCGTACTCCGCTTCCATGGCGGCCCACAGTTCGGGGTCGGAATGGGCGATGGTCTGTTTCGGGTCAAACATTCGGATACCTTTCTGGGTGTGGGCTTTGACCCGCGTTGCTCGCGGGTCTGATGAATTAATACAAGGCAAAACAACTATATCTTATGGATGCAAGCCCTCGTATCGGACTTTCTTATCGCCGAGATAAGTATAAGTGAAGCTTAATTCAAACAGCCTCATCCATAATTCTTTCCATCAGATTCGGCGTTCGAAGCTGTACTCGGGCGTCAAGCGGTTCAGAGATGAACCACCTCTCTCTTCCATATGACAGAAGGTGAAGCATGGACATTCACGAGTACCAAGCGAAAGAGCTTTTGGCGGGCTTCGGCGTTCCCGTGCCGCGCGGCAGCGTGGCTTACAGCCCTGATCAGGCAGTGTACACAGCGACCGAACTGGGGGGCTGGCACTGGGCGGTGAAGGCGCAGGTGCACTCCGGTGCGCGTGGCAAGGCCGGCGGCGTCAAGCTGTGCAAGACCTACCATGAGGTCGATGCAGCCGCGCGCGAAATGCTGGGCAAGCGACTGGTGACGATCCAGACCGGCCCTGAAGGCAAACCGGTTCAGCGCGTCTATGTGGAAGCCGCCGAACCGTTCGAACGCGAGCTCTATCTGGGCATCGTGCTGGACCGCAAGGCCGAGCGCGTTCGCGTGATCGCCTCCGCCGAAGGCGGCATGGAGATCGAAGAGCTGGCGCATACCGCGCCGGAGAAGATCCTTCAGGTGGTGGTGGAGCCGGCGGTCGGCCTGCAGGCATTCCAGGCTCGGCAGATCGCCTTCGGTCTGGGCCTGTCGATCAAGCAGGTGTCGCGTGCCGTGACCGCGATCATGGGGGCCTACCGCGCGTTCCGCGACCTCGACGCCACGATGGTCGAAATCAACCCGCTGGTCATCACCAAGGACGACCGAGTGCTGGCGCTCGACGCCAAGATGTCGTTCGACGACAACGCGATGTTCCGCCAGCGGGCCGTTGCCGACATGCGTGACCCGTCGCAGGAAGATCCGCGCGAAGTGCAGGCGGCCGAGCACAACCTGAACTACGTGGGTCTCGACGGCGACATCGGCTGCATCATCAATGGCGCGGGTCTGGCCATGGCGACGATGGACACCATCAAGTACGCCGGCGGCGCACCCGCGAACTTCCTCGACGTCGGCGGCGGCGCCTCGCCCGAGCGCGTGGCCAATTCCTTCCGCCTCGTGCTGTCCGACAAGAACGTGAAAGCCATCCTGGTGAACATCTTCGCCGGTATCAACCGCTGCGACTGGGTGGCCCAGGGCGTGGTGCAGGCCTGCAACGACATCGATATCACCGTGCCGCTGATCGTGCGTCTGGCCGGTACCAACGAAGAAGAGGGCCGCCGCATCATCCGCGAGAGCGGTCTGCCCATCATCAGTGCCGATTCGCTGACCGAAGCGGCCAAGAAGGCGGTTGACGCCGCACGCGCGCACGCCGCGAGCTGAGTGAAGAGACCCCCACGCTCACTCCGTTCGCAGCCCCCCGAGGGGGCTGCGCTCGCCCTTGGGGCGGCCCGGCGGGCGGCGCGTGGCGAATAACCGATGCACAAGAGGATTTAGCTATGAGCATTCTGATCAACGAAAAAACCAAGATCATCATCCAGGGTTTCACCGGCGACAAAGGCACGTTCCACGCCAAGGAAATGATCGAGTACGGCACCAACGTCGTCGGCGGCGTGACGCCGGGCAAGGGTGGCTCCACCCACCTCGGCAAGCCGGTGTTCAACACGGTTGCCGATGCGGTCGCCGCAACCGGTGCCCAGGCGAGCATCACTTTCGTGGCACCGGCGTTCTGCGCCGACGCCATCATGGAAGCGGCCGACGCCGGCCTTGAACTGGTGTGTTCCATCACCGACGGCATCCCGGCACAGGACATGATGCGCGTGAAGCGCTACTTCATGCGCTACCCGAAGGAGCGCCGCACGCTGATGGTCGGCCCGAACTGCGCCGGCATCATCAGCCCGGGCAAGGCCATGCTGGGCATCATGCCGGGCCACATCTACAAGGCCGGCAGCGTCGGCATCGTGTCGCGTTCGGGCACGCTCGGCTATGAAGCCGCGGCGCAGATGAAGGAACTGGGCATCGGCGTGTCGACCTCGGTCGGCATCGGTGGCGACCCGATCAACGGTTCGTCCTTCCTCGACCACCTCATGAAGTTCCAGGAAGACCCGGAAACGACCGCGGTGGTGATGATCGGCGAAATCGGCGGCCCGCAGGAAGCCGAGGCGTCCGCCTGGGTGAAGGACAACATGACCAAGCCGGTCATCGGCTACGTCGCCGGCCTGACGGCACCGAAGGGCCGCCGCATGGGCCACGCGGGCGCCATCATTTCGGCCGCCGGTGACTCCGCCGCCGAGAAGTCGGAAATCATGCGTTCCTTCGGCCTGACCGTCGCGCCGAGCGCCGGCGAGCTGGGCAGCACCGTGGCGTCCGTCGTCGCCAAGCTGTAATCCGCACGCGGGGTGCGTGTCCGCACCCCGCACCGCGCCTGCCCGCGGGCAGGCTTCATCACCCGCCTGCGAGACTCCATGGTGAACGATCCCATTTCCGTGCCCGCGTCCGTTGATTCGCCCGGGTCGGCCTTTTCAGAAAAAGCGATCGGTCTGCTGTTTTCGCTGCTGCGCGAAGTGGTTGAACGCCATCATCCCGAGCTGGTGCCGGTATTGTCCGGTGCCTCGGGAACCGACCTTTCTCCCCAGATGCTGGGCCGCGCCATCCAGGCCCAGGGCATCCTGTTCCAGTTGCTGTCCATCGCCGAACAGAACGGCGCCATGCGCAAGCGGCGCGAGGTCGAACGTCTGGACGGCCGCGAGTGCCTGCCGGGTACCTTCGCCAATGTGCTGGCATCCGCCAGGAAGGCGGGCCTGAGCGCCGAGCGCGTGCGCGACGCCTTTGCCGGCCTCAAGGTGCGTCCGGTGCTGACTGCGCACCCGACCGAAGCCAAGCGCGTGACCGTGCTGGAGCGCCACCGCCGCATCTACCGCCTGCTCATCGATCTCGAGTCGCCGCGCTGGACGCCGCGCGAGCGCGCCGACATGGAGGGCACGCTGCGCAACGAGATCGAACTGCTGTGGCTGACCGGCGAACTGCGGCTCGAAAAACCCAATGTGTCCCAGGAAATCGCCTGGGGCCTGCACTTCTTCAATGAAACGCTGTTCGAGGTCGCGCCCGAGGTGCTGGCTCGCGCCGACGAGGCGATGCTGCAGCACTTCGGCGAACAGGATCTGCCCGGTTTCCTCGAATTCGGTTCGTGGATCGGCGGTGACCGCGACGGCAATCCTTTCGTCACGAATGCCATCACGCGCGGCGCGCTCGTCGAATGCCGGATGGCCAGCCTGCGCCGCCACCGCGCGAGCGTGCTGGAGCTGGTGCGCGGCCTGTCGGTGACCGAAGCCTCGCTGACGCTGTCCGGCGATTTCCGTGACGCGCTCACGCTGGCGCTGGAAGAAGACGGCGACGGCAGCGCGATCGCCGCCCGCAATCCGGGCGAGCCCTTCCGCCAGTTCCTCGTGTGCATGCTGAACAAGCTGGACCATGCCATTGCCTGCGCCCAGGGCGAAGACGCGGCCGCCTGTCGTCGGGGCTACGAATCGGCCGATCGCCTGATGGCCGACCTGCGCACGCTGGAAGTCGGGTTGCGCGACGCGAATCTGGGCCTGTTGGCCGACAGTGAAGTGGTGCCGGTGCGCCGTCAGGTCGAAGTGTTCCGTTTCAGCACCGTCCGGCTGGACGTGCGCGAAAACTCCACCCGCGTCACGCAGACGCTGGAAGCGCTGTGGCGTGCGAGCCGCGGCGAACCGGACGATGTGATGCCGCCGGAGCAGACCAGCGACGAATGGTGCGCGTGGCTGCTGGCCGAACTGGCGCAGCCGCGCAGCGCGCAGTGTGACCTGGGCGGCCTGCCGGCGGTGGCGCAGGAAACGCTGGGCCTGTTCCGCCTGATCGCCGAAATGCGCCCCAAGGTCGGCCGCGAAGCGTTCGGCAGCTTCATTCTCAGCATGACGCGCAACGTGCCCGACGTGCTCGGCGTCTATCTGCTGGCGAAGGAAGCCGGGCTGTACGCCGATCCGGGCGGTGTGGAGCGCTGTTCGCTGCCCATCATGCCGCTGTTCGAAACCATCGAGGACCTGCGCCGCGCGCCGGCCATCATGCGCGAGCTGCTCGCCATGCCGCTGATCAAGCGCTCGGTGCGCGCACTCGGTGGCGTGCAGGAAGTGATGATCGGCTACTCCGACTCGAACAAGGACGGCGGCTTCCTGTCGTCCAACTGGGAGCTGTTCAAGGCACAGATGAAGCTGTCGGCGGTCGGCGTGGACGCGGGCGTGAAGATCGCCTTCTTCCATGGGCGCGGCGGTTCGGTCAGCCGCGGCGGCGTGCCCGCAGGGCGGGCGATTGCCGCACAGCCGGCCGGCTCCATCCAGGGCCTGTTCCGCCTGACCGAGCAGGGCGAGGTCATTTCGTCGAAGTACGCCAACAAGGGCACGGCGGCATTCAATCTCGAACTGCTGGCCGCCAGCGTGTTCGACCACGCACTGCGCTCCGGTCGCGCGGACGGCCTGCATTCGGTGCCGGAATTCGACGACGCGCTGGAAGCGCTGTCGGGCGCCGCGCATGCGGCCTACGTGAACCTGATTTCGCATCCCGGTCTGGTGAGCTACTTCCAGGAAGCCAGCCCGCTGGAGGAAATTTCGCTGCTCAACATCGGCTCGCGTCCGGCGCGCCGCTTCGGTGCGAAATCGTTGTCGGAATTGCGCGCGATTCCATGGGTGTTCGCGTGGTCGCAGAACCGCCACATCGTCACCGGCTGGTACGGAGTGGGGTCGAGTCTGGCCAATTTCATCGAGGTGCGCGGCGCGAGCGGTGAGGCGCTGCTCGCGCGCATGTTCGAAGAGTCGCCGCCGTTCCGGCTCATCGTCGACGAAGTGGAGAAGACGCTGGCCGTGGTCGATCTCGACATCGCGCGCGAGTACAGCCAGCTGGTGGGCGACGCGTCGGTGCGTGACGAGGTGTTCGGCATGATCGCCCGCGAATACGAAACCACCCGCGCGCAGATCCTGCGCCTGTCCGGCACGCGCGTGCTGGCGGAACGCTTCCCCGAGTACCGCGAAAAGCTCGACCACCGCCTGCCGGTGGTGAATCAGGTGAGCCGCCAGCAGATTTCGCTGCTGAGCGCGTTCCGCAATACCGAAGATGCCGCGCGGAAAGAGGAATTCCGCAAGGCGCTGCTGCTTTCCATCAATTGCGTGGCCGCCGGTTTTGGCGCCACCGGCTGATTTTCAACTGTTGCCCGATATACATACCCGGAGGAGACATCCATGAGCTTCACGATCATCGAACAAGCCACGCCCCGCCTGCACCGTTCCGAACTCGCCGTGCCCGGTTCCAATCCCGGCATGTTCGAGAAGGCCGCCAAGTCGGCCGCCGACATCATCTTCCTCGACTGCGAAGATGCGGTCGCACCGGACGACAAGGAGCAGGCGCGCAAGAACATCATCGAAGGCCTGAACGACGTTGATTGGGGCAACAGGACCATGATGGTCCGCATCAACGGTCTGGACACCCACTACATGTATCGCGACGTGGTCGACATCGTCGAAGCCTGCCCGCGTCTGGACATGATCCTGATCCCGAAGGCCGGTGTGGCGGCGGACGTGTACGCCGTCGACATGATGGTCACGCAGATCGAAGCCGCGAAGAAGCGCGACAAGCGCATCGGTTTCGAAGTGCTGATCGAAACCGCGCTCGGCATGGCCAATGTGGAAGCGATCGCGCAGTCGTCGAAGCGCCTCGAAGCGATGAGCTTCGGCGTGGCCGACTATGCCGCCTCGACACGCGCCCGCACGACCGTCATCGGCGGCGTGAACAAGGACAGCGTCGTGCTGACCGACAAGGATGAAGCCGGCAACCGCCAGGCCTTCTGGACCGACCCGTGGCACGCCGCGCAGACCCGCATGATGGTCGCCTGCCGCGCCTACGGCCTGCGCCCGATCGACGGCCCGTTTGGTGACTTCAATGATCCGGACGGCTATATTTCCGCAGCCAACCGCGCCGCCGTGCTCGGCTACGAAGGCAAGTGGGCCATCCACCCGTCGCAGATCGAACTCGCGAACACGGTCTACACGCCGTCGGACGCAGAAGTGACGAAGGCGCGCCGCATTCTGGAAGCCATGGCACAGGCCGCGAAGGAAGGCCGTGGCGCCGTGTCGCTGGATGGCCGCCTGATCGACATCGCGAGCATCCGGATGGCGGAAGCGCTGATCGCCAAGGCCGACACCATCGCGGCAGCGCGCTGATCGGCGTGCCGTCGGCGCGGATGGGGACATCCAGCGCCGACGGACGCAGAAGCCTGTAACGCATGGGCAGCAGTCCATGGCAGAAAACGCGGCGGGTAGTGAGGCCCGCCAGTTCCAACATCGATTTTTGACTACACGGAAAAAACCAAATATGGCATCCGACATCGAAATCGCCCAGCAGGCAAAAATGCTGCGCATCAGCGAGGTTGTTTCAAAGCTTGGCATCCCCGAAGACGCGATCGAGCCGTACGGCCACTACAAGGCCAAGGTGTCGCTCGAATACCTGAACAGCCTGAAGGATCGCCCGGACGGCAAGCTGATTCTGGTCACCGCCATCAGCCCGACGCCGGCCGGCGAAGGCAAGACCACCACCACGGTCGGCCTGGGCGACGCGCTGAACCGCATCGGCAAGAAAACCATGATCTGCCTGCGCGAGCCGTCACTCGGCCCGGTGTTCGGCGTCAAGGGCGGCGCGGCCGGCGGCGGCTACGCCCAGATCGTGCCGATGGAAGACATCAACCTGCACTTCACCGGTGACTTCCACGCCATCGGTGCCGCGCACAACCTGCTGTCCGCCCTGATCGACAACCACATCAACCACGGCAACACGCTGCGCATCGACCCGCGGCTGATCCAGTGGAAGCGTGTCGTCGACATGAACGACCGCGCGCTGCGCAAGATCACCATCGGCCTGGGCGGCACCGCCAACGGCTTCGTGCGCGAAGACGGCTACGACATCGTCGTCGCCTCCGAAGTCATGGCCATCCTGTGTCTGGCCAATTCGCTGTCCGACCTGAAGGAGCGCCTCGGCCGCATCATCATCGCCTACACCCAGGGCGACCGCCTGCCGATCTACGCGCGCGACCTCAACGCCCAGGGCGCCATGGCCACGCTGCTGAAAGACGCGATCAAGCCCAACATCGTGCAGACGCTGGAGAACAACCCGGCCATCATCCACGGCGGCCCGTTCGCCAACATCGCGCACGGCTGCAACTCGGTCACCGCGACCAAGGCCGGCCTGAAGATGGCTGACTACGTGGTCACCGAAGCCGGCTTCGGTGCCGACCTTGGTGCCGAGAAGTTCATCGACATCAAGTGCCGCATGGCCGGCCTGAACCCGGCCGCCGTGGTGCTGGTCGCCACCATCCGCGCGCTCAAGTTCCATGGCGGCGTGAAGAAGGAAGACCTGAACCACGAGAATCTCGATGCGCTGGAAAAAGGCATCGTCAACATCGAGCGTCACCTGAAGAACATCACCGAGCACTACGGCCTGCCCTGCATCGTGTCGGTGAACCACTTCACCTTCGACACCGACGCTGAAATCGCGCTGCTGAAGAGCCGCATCGAAGCGCTCGGCGGCAAGTTCGTCATCGCGCGCCACTGGGCGAGCGGCGGCGCGGGCGCCGAAGAACTGGCGCGCATGGTTGCCGACATCTGCGACAACGCGCCGGGCAAGCACACCTTCGTCTACGACGCCAACGTGACGCTGCAGGAAAAGATCACCACCATCGCCACCAAGATCTACGGCGCCGGTGAAGTGACGTTCTCGGATGCCGCGCGCAAGCAGCTCGACAGCTGGAACGCCGACTACGGCAGCTTCCCGGTCTGCATGGCGAAGACGCAGATGTCCTTCTCCGCCGACCCGGCGGCCCGCGGCGCACCCAGCGGCCACACGCTCAACGTGCGCGAAGTGCGTCTGGCCAACGGCGCCGGCTTCGTCGTCGCCATCTGCGGCGACATGATGACGATGCCGGGTCTGCCCAAGGTACCGGCTGCAGAGCGGATCGACATCGACGACAACGGCAGGGTGTCGGGGTTGTTCTGAGCGACGTCTCGCAGCAATGGAGAGGGCCGCCTTCGGGTGGCCCTTTTCATTGCAGGCATCGTTTCTGTGCCGAAAGTTGAGCGGTTGGTCTCCCCGCTGACTGGATGGCTTCCGGACGAGACGTGCCGAGTGTTTCGGGAGATTTTCCCCGGCTGCGAGATTTCTTATCTGAATCGCTAAACAAATTCTGGAATCGCTGGATGTGACCTGCTCCTGACTTTTCGGACCAGTTGAAACTTGAGAGGATGGCTTCCAACAGCAGAGAGGAAGTCATGCGCAAGAGGCGTTTTTCGGAAGAGCAGATGGTCAAGATCCTTCGCGAAGCTGACAAGGCGCCGGTGGCG
>JAHJHI010000014.1 GCA_018824085.1 Gammaproteobacteria bacterium
CCAGGTGACAACGTGTCAATGACAGTTAAGCTGTTGGCTCCAATCGCCATGGAAGAAGGCTTACGCTTCGCCATTCGTGAAGGCGGTCGTACCGTCGGTGCCGGCGTGGTGGCCAAGGTCATCGCTTAAGTTGGTGTGCCCCGGGGCATGAAAATGCTCCGGGTTTTGTTTTGCAGGGGCATAGCTCAATTGGCAGAGCGTCGGTCTCCAAAACCGAAGGTTGGGGGTTCGATTCCCTCTGCCCCTGCCACTCCGGCGATCGGGCCGGATCATTTTGCGGAGTGCGTTAGCGCTTCCGGATATTCATGACCGACAAGTTGAAGCTTGCGCTGGCCATTGCCCTGCTCGTTGCAGGGGTGGCCGGCTTTTACGTTCTTGCCGACCAGATCATGGCGCTTCGCGTGCTGTCGGTCGTGGTGGGTATCGCTGCGGGTGTCGCTGTTGCGTGGTTCACCGAGCCGGGGCGGCGCTTCATCGTGTTTGCCAATGAATCGGTGGCCGAAGCCAAGAAGGTTGCTTGGCCTAGTCGCAAGGAAACCATACAGACGACGGCCATTGTTTTTGGTTTTGTGGTGGTGATGGCGCTTTTCCTCTGGCTGACCGACAAGAGCCTCGAGTGGGTGTTGTACGACCTGATTCTGGGCTGGAAGAAATCATGAGCAAGCGTTGGTACGTGGTACACGCCTATTCCGGTTTCGAAAAATCGGTGATGCGTGCCCTGGTTGAGCGCATCGCGCGTTCGGGGCCCGAGATGCAGGACAAGTTCGGTCAGATTCTTGTCCCGGTGGAAGAGGTGGTTGAAATGCGTGGCGGACAGAAGGCCGTGTCCGAGCGCAAATTCTTCCCGGGCTATGTCCTGGTCGAAATGGATATGGACGAGGACAGCTGGCACCTCGTCAAGAGCACGCCGAAGGTGACGGGCTTTGTGGGTGGTTCTGCCAACAAGCCGACGCCGATTTCCGAGAAGGAAGTCGAGAAAATCATGCAGCAGATGCAGGAAGGGGTGGAGAAGCCCCGTCCGAAGGTGTTGTTCGAAGTTGGCGAGCTTGTGCGTGTCAAGGATGGTCCGTTTACCGATTTCAATGGCTCCGTCGAGAGCGTCAACTACGAAAAGAGCCGGTTGCATGTATCAGTGACCATCTTTGGTCGTGCCACGCCGGTCGAACTTGAATTTTCCCAGGTCGAGAAGGTTTGATCTGAAGGTTTTGGCGACGCTTTCTGGCGTTGCCGCGGTGCGCGGCGGATCCGTTTGGGTGCGCCGCGTGATTGTTTCCGGTGCATCCGCGCCGGGCGAGGAGTGATGGCGACCCGAACCGGCCACTGTCACGCTAACACTCATACATGGAGTCATCATGGCGAAGAAAATCGTCGGCTACGTAAAGCTGCAAGTGCCGGCCGGGAAGGCGAATCCCTCCCCCCCGATCGGTCCCGCGCTGGGTCAGCGCGGTCTGAACATCATGGAATTCTGCAAGGCGTTCAACGCCAAGACGCAGGGCATGGAGCCCGGTCTGCCGATCCCCGTGGTCATTACCGCCTATGCGGACAAGTCGTTCACGTTCGAGATGAAGTCGCCCCCGGCGACCATCCTGATCAAGAAGGCTGCCGGCATCACCAAGGGATCCGCCCGTCCGCACACCGACAAGGTGGGCAAGGTGACCCGTGCGCAGCTTGAAGAGATCGTGAAGACGAAGACCAAGGATCTGACCGCCGCCGACCTCGACGCCGCAGTGCGTACGATCGCCGGCTCCGCCCGCAGCATGGGCATCACCGTGGAGGGCATGTAATCATGGCAAAGCTTTCCAAGCGTGTGCAGGCGCTGCGCGCCAAGGTTGACCGCAATCGCAATTACCCCCTTGCCGACGCGCTCGCGCTGGTGAAGGAAATGGCCAATGCAAAATTTGACGAATCCGTCGATCTGGCCGTGAACCTTGGCATCGATGCCAAGAAGTCCGACCAGCTTGTGCGTGGCTCGGTCGTGTTGCCCGCCGGTACCGGCAAGTCCGTGCGTGTTGCGGTGTTTGCGCAGGGTGCCAAGGCCGAGGAAGCCAAGGCAGCCGGCGCCGATGTCGTCGGTTTCGATGATCTGGCAGCGGAAGTCAAGGCAGGCAACCTGAACTTCGACGTGGCGATTGCCACGCCGGATGCGATGCGTGTTGTCGGCGCGCTTGGCCAGATTCTCGGCCCGCGCGGCCTCATGCCCAATCCGAAGGTCGGTACCGTGACGATGGATGTCACGACTGCGGTGAAGAACGCCAAGGCCGGTCAGGTGCAGTACCGCACCGACAAGGGCGGCATCATTCAATGCACCGTGGGTCGTGCGTCGTTCACGCCGGATCAGCTGACCACCAACATCAAGGCACTGGTCGAAGCGCTGGTCAAGGCACGTCCCGCTGCGGCAAAGGGTGTGTACCTGCGCAAGGTATCGCTGACGACGACGATGGGTGTAGGTATCCGCGTCGATCAGGGTTCAGTGCAGTAAAGAGGAATTCACGCCCGGCTCGGCCGGGCGTGCAACGGACTTTGGGCCGCCACCGCTGGCACGGGGTGGCGGGTTGTCAAAGACCGCAGGTGCCCGAGCGGGTGTAATGGAGCGATAGCTCCGCCTGCGCAGATGGCGTTACCCGACACAGGATGAGGGTGTCCCCGCGGACAGTTTCACTCCTGATACGGTCGCCGCAAGTGGTTCGTCCGGTAGGCAGCGATGCCGCCCGGGTGACCGTAATCATGGGAGTAGACCTTGGCACTCAATCTCGATCAGAAGAAGGAAGTGGTTGCCGGCGTTTCCGCGGAAGTTGCGGGCGCGCAGGTAATCGTGATCGCCGAGAACCGTGGTCTGGAAGTGGGCGATGTAACGCGTTTGCGTGCCCAGGCCCGCGAACAGGGTGTGTACCTGCGTGTTCTGAAGAACACGCTGGCACGTCGCGCTGTCGAGGGCACCCCTTTCGAGGGGTTGGCGAAGGAAATGACCGGTCCGCTGCTTTACGGCATGTCGACCGATCCGGTATCGGCCGCCAAGGTCGTTCAGGATTTCGCCAAGGGTAATGACAAGCTCGTCATCAAGGGCGGTGCGCTGGCCAATCACGTACTCGACGCCGCTGGCGTCAAGGCGTTGGCCTCCATGCCGAGCCGCGATGAACTGCTCGCATCTCTTCTGGGCACGATGCAGGCGCCTGTCGTCAAGTTCGTGCAGACGCTCAACGAGGTTCCGGGCAAGTTCGTCCGTACCCTCGCCGCGCTGCGCGACAAGCAGGCCGCATAAGTTCCGGCATCACATTCAGATCAAGCAATCATCCAGCGTGCGCAGCACTCCGGTGCGCCACGCATGAAACAGGAGTTTTGAAATGTCCGTTAGCAAAGAACAGATTCTGGAAACCATCTCCGCAATGTCCGTGCTCGAGCTGTCGCAGCTCATCAAGGACATGGAAGAGAAGTTCGGCGTGTCCGCCGCTGCTGCTGTTGCCGTTGCAGCCCCGGCTGCCGGCGGCGCCGCCCCGGCCGCTGAAGAACAGACCGAATTCACCGTTGTGCTGACCGGCGCCGGCGAAAAGAAGGTTGAAGTCATCAAGGTTGTCCGCGCTGTCACCGGCCTCGGCCTGAAGGAAGCGAAGGACCTCGTTGACGGCGCACCGAAGCCGGTCAAGGAAGGCATCTCCAAGGCTGACGCTGAAGCCCTGAAGAAGCAGCTGGAAGAAGCAGGCGCCAAGGTCGAAATGAAGTAATTTCGCTCTGGCAGGCGGGAGTGCGTGCTTTCAGGCATGCGCTCCCGTTGTCGTTTGGGGATACCAGGAAAACGTGGAATCAAAACGCGTTTTCCTTGTCTTCCGAAGCGATCACGGAAGACCGTTTCCGGTCGAACGAAAGTCCCGCCTCGGGTGTTCAGCCCGCGCTTTCGTTGTCAGCCCAGGGGTTGGTAGAGGCCAACCGCCGGTTACGTTGTCCTGATCGCATTCCGTGGTGAAACGCGGGTCGCGCGCCGGGTGGCGCGTCGTCCGTTTTCCCCGGCCATCGCACTCTATACCCGGAGATTTCATGGCCTATACCTACACCGAGAAGAAACGCATCCGCAAGAGCTTTGCCAAGCGCGATGCGGTACTCGACGTGCCGTTCCTGCTGGCCACACAGCTGGAGTCCTACACGCAGTTCCTGCAGGCGGAGATTCCGCAAAGTGCCCGTCGCAACCAGGGCCTGCAGGCCGCTTTCACGTCGATCTTCCCGATCAGTTCGCATTCCGGGAATGCGCGCCTTGAGTTTGTCCACTTCATGCTCGGCGAGCCGGCCTTCGACGTGAAGGAATGTCATCAGCGCGGCCTGACGTTCGCAAGCCCGCTGCGCGCGCGTGTGCGTCTGGTCATCATGGACCGCGAAGCGCCGAAGGAAACCATCAAGGAGGTGAAGGAGCAGGAAGTCTATATGGGCGAGATTCCGCTCATGACGACGACCGGTTCCTTCGTCATCAACGGTACTGAACGGGTCATCGTCAGCCAGCTGCATCGTTCTCCGGGTGTGTTCTTCGAACACGACCGCGGCAAGACGCACAGTTCCGGCAAGCTGCTGTTCTCGGCGCGGATCATCCCGTACCGTGGCTCCTGGCTCGACTTCGAATTCGATCCGAAGGACTTCCTGTATTTCCGCGTCGACCGTCGGCGCAAGATGCCGGTGACGATCCTGCTCAAGGCCATCGGCATGACGCACGAGCAGATCCTGACGACCTTCTTCGAGTTCGACGCCTTTGATCTGGCGGCAAAGAAGGGCATCGAGATGAAGCTCGTGCCGGAACGCCTGCGTGGTGAAGTCGCGAAGTTCGACATCGTCGATGCCGCCGGCAAGGTGGTCGTGGCGCGCGACAAGCGCATTACTGCAAAGCACATCCGCGAGCTCGCCGAATCGAATACACAGAGCATCGTCGTGCCGGAAGACTTCATGGTCGGGCGCGTCATCGCGACGGCCGTCGTCGATCAGGAAAGCGGTGAGATCCTCGCCAACGCCAACGAAGAAATCACCGAAGAGCTGCTCGCGAAGCTCGCCGCCGCCGGTGTTGGCGAGATCAGCACGCTGTACATCAACGACCTGGATCGCGGCCCCTACATTTCGCAGACGCTGCGCACCGACGAGACGGCCGACCAGTGGCAGGCACGTGTCGCGATCTACCGCATGATGCGTCCGGGCGAGCCGCCGACGGAAGATGCTGTGGAAACGCTGTTCCACGGTCTGTTCTATTCGGAAGAGCGCTACGACCTGTCCGCGGTCGGCCGCATGAAGTTCAACCGCCGTGTCGGTCGTGACGCCATCGAAGGCGCGCCTACGCTGTCCAACGAAGACATCGTCGACGTGATCCGCATTCTGGTGGATTTGCGCAATGGCAAGGGCGAGATCGACGACATCGACCACCTTGGCAATCGCCGTGTGCGCTCGGTTGGCGAACTTGCGGAGAACCAGTTCCGTGCCGGCCTCGTCCGCGTGGAGCGCGCCGTCAAGGAGCGTCTGAGCCAGGCCGAGTCGGACAACCTCATGCCGCACGACCTGATCAACGCGAAGCCGATCAGCGCCGCGATCAAGGAGTTCTTCGGTTCCAGCCAGCTGTCGCAGTTCATGGACCAGACCAACCCGCTGTCGGAAATCACGCACAAGCGTCGCGTTTCCGCACTGGGCCCGGGCGGTTTGACACGCGAACGCGCAGGCTTCGAAGTGCGCGACGTGCACCCGACGCACTACGGTCGTGTCTGCCCGATCGAGACGCCGGAAGGCCCGAACATCGGCCTGATCAACTCGCTTGCGCTGTATGCCCGCACCAACAAGTACGGTTTCCTCGAAACGCCGTACCGTCGGGTCGACGGCAGCCACGTCACCGAGCAGATCGATTTCCTGTCGGCGATCGAGGAAGGCAAGTATGTGATCGCCCAGGCCAATGCGGCGCTGGACGAAAAGGGCGGTCTGTCGGACGAACTGGTGTCCTGCCGGCACAAGGGCGAATTCATGCTGTCGACGCCCGATCAGGTCCAGTACATGGACATTGCGCCGGGCCAGATCGTGTCGGTCGCCGCCTCGCTCATCCCGTTCCTGGAACACGATGATGCGAACCGTGCCTTGATGGGCGCCAACATGCAGCGGCAGGCGGTCCCGTGCCTGCGTCCGGAAAAGGCCTTTGTCGGCACCGGTATCGAACGCACGGTTGCGGTCGACTCGGGTACCGCGGTACAGGCGCTGCGTGGCGGTGTCGTCGATTACGTCGATGCCAACCGCATCGTGGTGCGCGTCAATGACGCGGAAACGGTGCCGGGTGAAGTGGGTGTCGATATCTACAACCTGGTGAAGTACACGCGCTCCAACCAGAACACCAACATCAACCAGCGCCCGGTCGTGAAGAGTGGCGACATCATCGCCAAGGGTGACGTGGTGGCCGACGGTGCATCGACCGACCTCGGCGAGCTCGCCCTCGGCCAGAACATGCTGGTCGCGTTCATGCCGTGGAACGGCTACAACTTCGAGGATTCGATCCTGATCTCGGAGCGCGTGGTCGCGGAAGACCGCTTCACGTCGATCCATATCGAGGAACTGACGGTTGTTGCACGCGACACCAAGCTCGGCCCTGAAGAAATCACGCGCGACATCGCCTCGCTGGGCGAAGCCCAGTTGGGTCGCCTGGATGAATCGGGCATCGTGTACATCGGCGCCGAGGTCGAAGCGGGTGACGTGCTGGTGGGCAAGGTGACGCCGAAGGGCGAAACCCAGCTGACGCCGGAAGAGAAGCTGTTGCGCGCGATCTTCGGCGAGAAGGCATCCGACGTGAAGGACACGTCGCTGCGCGTGCCGTCGGGCATGAACGGCACGGTGATCGACGTGCAGGTGTTCACGCGTGAAGGCATCGAGCGCGACAAGCGCGCGCAGTCCATCATCGACGACATGCTGCGCAGCTATCGCCAGGATCTGGGCGACCAGATGCGCATCGTGGAGCGTGACACCTTCGCCCGTATCGAACGCCTGCTGATCGGGCGGATCGCCAACGGCGGCCCGAAGCGCCTTGCGAAGGGCGCGAGCATCACGCGCGAATACCTGGACGGCGTCGAGCCGCACAACTGGTTCGACATCCGCATGGCGGAAGAGGAAATCGCGTCGCAACTGGAGAGCCTGCGTGATTCGCTGGAGAAGACGCGTACCGACTTCGATCTCGCGTTCGAAGTGAAGAAGAAGAAGCTGACGCAGGGCGACGAGCTGCCGCCGGGCGTGCAGAAGATGGTCAAGGTTTATCTGGCCGTGAAGCGTCGCCTGCAGCCGGGTGACAAGATGGCCGGCCGTCACGGCAACAAGGGTGTGGTGTCGAAGATCACGCCGATCGAAGACATGCCTCACATGGAAGACGGCACGCCGGTCGACATCGTGCTGAATCCGCTGGGCGTGCCTTCGCGGATGAACATCGGACAGATCCTGGAAACCCACCTCGGCATGGCGGCACGCGGGCTGGGCATGAAGATCGACGCGATGCTGCGCCGTCAGGCGAACCAGGCCGAACTGCGCGCCTTCCTTGAGGAGATCTACAACCGCAGCGGTACGAAGGAAGACATCGCCGGTCTGACCGACGACGAAGTCATCGAGCTGTCGCACAACCTGAAGCTGGGCGTGCCGTTCGCGACACCGGTGTTCGACGGTGCGCACGAGTCGGAAATCCGCCGCATGCTCGAGCTGGCCGACATGCCGGCCGGCGGACAGATGACGCTGTACGACGGCCGTACCGGCGAGGCGTTCGAGCGTCAGGTCACGGTGGGTTACATGCACGTGCTGAAGCTGCATCACCTGGTCGATGACAAGATGCACGCCCGTTCGACCGGCCCGTACTCGCTCGTCACGCAGCAACCGCTGGGCGGCAAGGCGCAGTTCGGCGGCCAGCGTTTCGGCGAGATGGAAGTGTGGGCGCTGGAAGCCTACGGTGCTTCCTACACGCTGCAGGAAATGCTGACGGTGAAGTCGGACGACGTGACCGGTCGTACCAAGGTGTATGAAAACATCGTCAAGGGTGAGCACAAGATCGACGCCGGCATGCCGGAGTCGTTCAACGTGCTGGTGAAGGAAATCCGGTCGCTGGCCATCGACATTGATTTGGAGCGGTTCTAGGACAGGGCGCGAAAGCCAACCCGCCTAGCCCCTAGCCCCTAGCCACTAGCCCCAAAGGAGTTGCCATGAAAGCATTGCTGGATCTTTTCAAGCAGGTCACGCAGGAAGAAGAGTTCGACGCGATCACCATCGGTCTCGCGTCGCCGGACAAGATCCGTTCCTGGTCCTACGGTGAAGTCAAGAAGCCGGAAACCATCAACTACCGTACGTTCAAGCCGGAACGGGACGGCCTTTTCTGCGCCAAGATCTTTGGCCCGGTCAAGGATTACGAGTGCCTCTGCGGCAAGTACAAGCGTCTGAAGCATCGCGGTGTCATCTGCGAGAAGTGCGGCGTGGAAGTGACGCTGTCGAAGGTTCGCCGCGAGCGCATGGGCCACATCGAGCTGGCCAGCCCGACCGCGCACATCTGGTTCCTGAAGTCGCTGCCGTCGCGTCTGGGCATGGTGCTCGACATGACATTGCGCGACATCGAGCGCGTGCTGTACTTCGAAGGTTTCGTCGTGGTGGACCCGGGCATGACGCCGATGGCCCGTGGCCAGCTGCTGTCCGAAGATGACTACCTTGCCAAGGTCGAAGAGTATGGCGACGACTTCACCGCCTTCATGGGTGCCGAAGGCGTGCGCGGCATGCTGCGCTCGCTCGACCTGAACCGCGAAGTCGAGAAGCTGCGCGGCGAGCTGGAAGCGACCAGTTCGGAAGCGAAGATGAAGAAGATTTCCAAGCGGCTGAAAATTCTCGAGGGCTTCCAGCACTCGGGCATCAAGCCGGAGTGGATGATTCTCGAAGTGCTGCCGGTGCTGCCGCCGGACCTGCGTCCGCTGGTGCCGCTGGACGGCGGGCGTTTCGCGACGTCCGACCTGAACGATCTGTACCGCCGCGTCATCAACCGCAACAACCGCCTGAAGCGCCTGCTCGAACTGAAGGCGCCGGAAATCATCGTGCGCAACGAGAAGCGCATGCTGCAGGAAGCGGTTGATTCGCTGCTGGACAACGGCCGTCGCGGCAAGGCGATGACCGGTGCCAACAAGCGTCCGCTGAAGTCGCTGGCCGACATGATCAAGGGCAAGGGCGGTCGCTTCCGCCAGAACCTGCTGGGCAAGCGCGTCGACTACTCCGGCCGCTCGGTCATCGTGGTGGGTCCGCAGCTCAAGCTGCACCAGTGCGGCCTGCCGAAGAAGATGGCGCTCGAACTGTTCAAGCCCTTCATCTTCAACAAGCTTGAGCTGAACGGCATGGCGACCACGATCAAGGCTGCCAAGAAGCTGGTCGAGCAGGAAGTGCCGGAGGTGTGGGACATCCTTGAAGAGGTGATCCGCGAGCACCCGGTCATGCTGAATCGCGCACCGACGCTGCACCGCCTCGGCATCCAGGCTTTCGAACCGACGCTGATCGAAGGCAAGGCGATCCAGCTGCATCCGCTGGTCTGCGTGGCATTCAACGCCGACTTTGACGGTGACCAGATGGCCGTTCACGTGCCGTTGTCGCTGGAAGCGCAGATGGAAGCCCGCACGCTGATGCTGGCATCGAACAACGTGCTGTCGCCGGCCAACGGCGAGCCGATCATCGTGCCGTCGCAGGACATCGTGCTGGGCCTGTACTACGCGACGCGCACCAAGGTGAACGGCAAGGGCGAAGGCATGATGTTCGCGAACGTGAACGAAATGCGCCGTGCCTACGACAACGGTTTCGTCGAACTGCACACCAAGATTTCGGTGCGCATCCGCGAAGTCGAAGTGATCGACGAAGAGAAGCGCGACAAGATCACGCGCTACGAAACGACGGTCGGCCGGGCGATGCTGTCCGAAATCCTGCCGCCGGGCCTGCCGTTCTCGGTGCTCGACCGTCCGCTGAAGAAAAAGGAAATCTCGAAGCTGGTCAATCACAGCTTCCGCCGTTGCGGTCTGCGCGAAACGGTCATTTTCGCCGACAAGCTGATGCAGGCCGGTTTCGGCCTCGCCACGCGCGCAGGCATCTCGATCGCGGTGAAGGACATGCTGGTGCCGGATGCCAAGCACACCATCATCAGCGCGGCCGAGGCGGAAGTGAAGGAAATCGCCCAGCAGTACACCTCCGGTCTGGTGACCGACGGCGAGCGTTACAACAAGGTGGTCGATATCTGGGGTCGTGCCGGTGACCAGGTCGCCAAGGCGATGATGGATCAGCTCGGCCAGGAAGACACCGTTGATCGCGACGGAAACACGGTCAAGCAGGAATCGTTCAACTCGATCTACATGATGGCCGATTCGGGTGCGCGCGGTTCCGCTGCGCAGATCCGTCAGCTGGCCGGCATGCGGGGCCTGATGGCCAAGCCTGACGGCTCCATCATCGAGACGCCGATCACGACGAACTTCCGTGAAGGCCTGAACGTGCTGCAGTACTTCATCTCGACGCACGGCGCCCGAAAGGGCCTGGCCGATACGGCGCTGAAGACGGCCAACTCCGGTTACCTGACCCGTCGTCTGGTCGACGTGACGCAGGATCTGGTCGTGACGCAGGATGACTGCGGGACGTCGCTGGGCTTCGTCATGAAGGCGCTGGTCGAAGGCGGTGAAGTGATCGAGCCGTTGCGCGAGCGGATTCTTGGCCGCACGACGGCTGCCGATGTCGTCAATCCTGAAACGCAGGAGACCGTGCTGTTCGCGGGCGCACTGCTGGACGAAGACAGTTGCGACCTCATCGACTCGCTTGGCGTGGACGAAGTGAAGGTGCGCACGCCGCTGACCTGCGAGACGCGTTATGGCCTGTGCGCGAAGTGCTACGGCCGCGATCTGGGCCGTGGCCAGCTGGTGAATGCCGGCGAGGCTGTCGGCGTCATCGCGGCACAGTCGATCGGCGAGCCGGGTACGCAGCTGACGATGCGTACCTTCCACGTCGGTGGTGCTGCGTCGCGGGCGGCTGCCGCGAATGGTGTCGAGGCGAAGAGTGCCGGCGTCATCCGCTTCACGCAGAACATGCGCTATGTGACCAGCGCGAAGAACGAGAAGATCGTGATTGCGCGCAGCGCCGAGGTCATCATCACGGATGACCACGGTCGCGAGCGCGAGCGCCACAAGGTGCCGTACGGCGCCACGCTTCAGGTCGGCGAGGGCGATACGATCAAGGCCGGCACCGGGCTCGCGACCTGGGATCCGCACACGCGTCCCATCATTACCGAGTACTCGGGCATCGTCCGCTTCGAGCACGTCGAAGAAGGCGTAACCGTCGCGAAGCAGGTCGACGAAGTGACCGGCCTGACGACGCTGGTCGTCATCGATCCGAAACGTCGCAGCAGCACGACCAAGGGCCTGCGCCCCCAGGTCAAGTTGCTGACCGAAAGTGGTGACGAGGTGAAGATCGCCGGCACGGAAACACCGGTGTCGATCACGTTCCAGGTGGGTTGCATCATTACCGTGAAGGACGGTCAGTCCGTCAATATCGGCGATGTGCTGGCACGTATTCCGCAGGAATCGGCAAAGACGCGCGACATCACGGGTGGCCTGCCGCGCGTGGCGGAACTGTTCGAAGCCCGTTCGCCGAAGGATGCCGGTTTGCTGGCCGAGGTGACCGGCACCGTGTCGTTCGGCAAGGACACGAAGGGCAAGCAGCGTCTCGTGATCACCGAGCCGGACGGTACCGTGAACGAGTTCCTGATTACCAAGGACAAGCACGTCACGGTGCATGACGGTCAGGTCGTGAACAAGGGTGAGGTGATTGTTGATGGCGCAGTCGAGCCGCACGACATCCTTCGCCTGAAGGGTGTCGAGGAACTGGCGCGTTACATCATCGACGAAGTGCAGGATGTGTATCGACTGCAGGGCGTGAAGATCAACGACAAGCACATTGAAGTGATCGTCCGCCAGATGCTGCGCCGCGTGGTCATCGTCGACTCCGGTGATTCGAAGTTCATTCGCGAGGAGCAGGTCGAGCGCTCCGAGGTGCTGGATGCGAATGACCTTCTGGTTTCCGAGGGCAAGCGTCCGTGCGAGTACCAGTACATGCTGCTCGGCATCACGAAGGCGTCGCTGTCGACAGATTCGTTCATCTCCGCGGCATCGTTCCAGGAGACGACACGCGTGTTGACCGAAGCGGCGATCATGGGCAAGCGCGATGAACTGCGCGGGCTGAAGGAGAACGTCATCGTCGGCCGTCTGATTCCGGCGGGCACCGGGCTCGCCTATCATCGTACGCGTCGCAGCCAGACTGCCGGCGACGACGCGGCGGCGGCGGATCGCGTGCTGTTCGGTGACGATGCTGTCGTTGGAACGGCCGAAGTCGAAGCCGATGCAGGAGAAGCGCAATAGGTCTTCCGTGAGGGCGGCCCTGCGATGCCGTGTTTGCGGCGCAGGGTTGACCCTTGCCGTTTTGTATGCCTATAATCCGGCCTCTTTGTGGGTCCGCCAACCGTAGCGGGCCCGAGGCGAACGAGTCATGGAGGCGGCCCGACGGTAAAGGCGTCGCCTCCAGTCTTTTGGAATCTCGAAAAATGCCAACCATCAATCAGCTTGTACGCAAGCCGCGCACGTCGCCGGTGAGCAAATCCAAGGTGCCGGCCCTTGAGGCCTGCCCGCAAAAGCGCGGCGTTTGCACCCGCGTGTACACCACGACCCCGAAGAAGCCGAACTCGGCTCTGCGGAAGGTTGCAAAGGTGCGTCTGACCAACGGATTCGAAGTGATTTCCTATATCGGCGGCGAAGGCCATAACCTGCAGGAGCACTCGGTTGTGCTCATCCGCGGTGGCCGGGTAAAGGATTTGCCGGGTGTGCGTTACCACATCGTTCGCGGCTCGCTCGATCTGCAGGGTGTGAAGGATCGCAAGCAGTCGCGTTCCAAGTACGGCGCCAAGCGTCCCAAGAAAGCGTAATCGCAAGAGGTTGAGGGGTAAAAAATGCCACGTCGTCGCGAAGTTCCCAAGCGTGACATCCTGCCGGATCCGAAATTCGGTAGTGTCGAGCTTTCCAAGTTTGTCAATGTGCTGATGTCCGCCGGCAAGAAGTCGGTGGCGGAGCGTATTGTTTATGGTGCGTTTGATCAGATCAAGACCAAGAGCGGCAAGGATCCGCTTGAGGTGTTTTCCTTGGCGATCAATAACGTGAAGCCTGTTGTCGAAGTGAAGAGCCGTCGTGTTGGTGGTGCGAACTACCAGGTGCCGGTTGAGGTCCGTCCGTCGCGCCGCATGGCGCTGTCGATGCGCTGGTTGCGTGAAGCTGCCCGCAAGCGCTCGGAGAAGTCGATGGGCCTGCGTCTTGCTGCCGAGTTGCTGGAAGCCTCCGAAGGGCGTGGCGCCGCAATGAAAAAGCGGGATGAAGTTCACCGCATGGCGGATGCCAACAAGGCGTTCTCGCATTTCCGTTTCTAAGCTTATCGCCTAACCGACTGGCCGCCACTTGTGGCGGCCTCTTGTTTCAAAGGACTGTATCGTGGCACGCAAGACACCGATCGAGCGCTACCGGAATATCGGCATCTCCGCTCACATCGACGCCGGCAAGACGACGACGACCGAGCGGATTCTTTTCTATACGGGCGTCAATCACAAGCTCGGTGAAGTGCACGACGGTGCTGCAACGACCGACTGGATGGAGCAGGAGCAGGAGCGTGGCATCACGATCACGTCCGCTGCTGTGACGACGTTCTGGAAAGGGATGGCCGGGGATCGTCTCGAACACCGTGTCAACATCATTGATACGCCGGGTCACGTCGACTTCACCATCGAAGTCGAGCGCTCGATGCGAGTGCTGGATGGTGCGTGCATGGTCTACTGCGCAGTGGGTGGTGTTCAGCCGCAGTCCGAAACGGTGTGGCGGCAAGCCAACAAGTACGGTGTGCCGCGTCTCGCGTTCGTGAACAAGATGGACCGTACCGGAGCCAACTTTTTCAAGGTTTACGAACAGCTGAAGACGCGCCTCGGTGCGAATCCGGTTCCCGTCGTGGTGCCTATCGGTGCCGAAGAGGGCTTCACCGGTGTCGTCGACCTGATCAAGATGAAGGCCATCATCTGGGACGATGCAACCCAGGGGATCAAGTTTTCCTACGAAGATGTGCCGGCTGAGCTGCAGGCGAGCTGTAACGAGTGGCGCGAGAAGATGATCGAGGCTGCGGCCGAGTCTTCCGAAGAAATGATGAACAAGTATCTCGACAGCGGTGACTTGTCGGAAGAAGACATCATTCTGGGGCTCCGTACGCGGACCATTGCATGCGAAATCCAGCCCATGCTCTGCGGTACCGCCTTCAAGAACAAGGGTGTGCAGCGCATGCTGGATGCGGTTATCGACTTCCTGCCGTCTCCGGTCGATATTCCGCCGGTCAATGGTCTTGGCGAGAACGACGAGCCGGTCCAGCGCAAGGCGGCGGATGACGAGAAGTTTTCGGCGCTGGCTTTCAAGCTCATGTCCGACAAATACGTCGGTCAGTTGACCTTCATTCGTGTGTATTCCGGTGTGCTGAAATCCGGCGACACTGTGTACAACCCGATCAAGGGCAAGAAGGAGCGGATTGGTCGTTTGGTTCAGATGATGGCCAATGACCGTCAGGAGATCGAAGAAGTGCGGGCCGGCGATATCGCGGCTGCCATCGGTCTGGGTTCCGTGACGACTGGTGAGACGCTGTGCGATCCGGATGCTGAAGTCACGCTTGAGCGCATGGAGTTTCCGGAGCCGGTGATTCACGTTGCCGTGGAGCCGAAGACGAAGAGCGACCAGGAAAAAATGGGCCTTGCTCTGTCCCGTCTCGCGCAGGAAGATCCGTCTTTCCGCGTGCGTACCGATGAAGAGTCCGGCCAGACGATCATTTCGGGCATGGGTGAACTGCACCTCGAAATCATCGTTGATCGCATGAAGCGCGAGTTCAACGTAGAGGCAAACGTCGGTGCGCCGCAGGTTGCCTATCGTGAGGCTGTGCGCAAGACGGTTGAGCAGGAAGGCAAGTTCGTCAAGCAGTCCGGTGGTCGTGGTCAGTACGGTCACGTGTGGATCAAGCTGGAGCCGAATGAGGCGGGCAAGGGTTACGAGTTCGTCGACGCGATCAAGGGCGGGACCGTGCCGCGCGAATACATTCCGGCGGTTGACAAGGGCCTGCAGGAGACGCTGCCGAATGGCGTGCTGGCGGGTTTTCCGGTCGTCGATGTGAAAGTTACGCTGTTCGACGGTTCGTATCACGACGTGGACTCGAACGAGAACGCGTTCAAGATGGCCGCGTCGATGGCCTTCAAGGATGCGATGCGCAAGGCGAGTCCAGTCTTGCTCGAGCCGATGATGGCGGTTGAAGTCGAAACGCCGGAAGACTACATGGGCAATGTCATGGGTGACCTGTCGGGTCGTCGGGGCATTGTCCAGGGTATGGAAGATCTGCCTGGCGGTATCAAGGCGATCCGGGCAGAGGTGCCGCTGGCCGCGATGTTCGGCTATGCGACCACGTTGCGTTCTCTGAGTCAGGGGCGCGCGACCTACTCGATGGAATTCAAGCATTACGCGGAAGCGCCCAAGAACGTCGCTGACGCCATCATCAACAAGAAGTGAGTTTTGGGATTTAGGGGCTAGACATGGCAAAGGGAAAGTTTGAGCGCACCAAGCCGCACGTGAACGTGGGCACGATTGGGCACGTTGATCACGGCAAGACGACATTGACGGCGGCGATCACGACGATCCTGTCGAAGAAGTTCGGCGGCGAGGCGAAGGCGTAC
>JAHJHI010000015.1 GCA_018824085.1 Gammaproteobacteria bacterium
CGCGTGCTGGCGCGCCTTGCCGCGTTCGGCGTGTGGTCGCCCGACGTGGTGGCCGATGCGCGCATCGAGCCGGTCATCGCACAGCGCCTGCAGGGCGCGTGGCTGGCGCCGCTGGCCGCCGAACGCCTGCACCGGCAGGCCCGGCGCGCGCGCGGGCGTGGCCTGACGCGGGTCGCCAGCACGCTGGACCGCGAGCTGCAATCCACTGTCGAACGGCTGCTCGCCGATCGCGCCTCCATCCTGCCGCCCAAGGTGTCCATCGCCGCCCTGCTGATCGACGCCGCGTCACTTGAAGTGCTTGCCTACGCGGGCTCGGCCGACTTCACCGACGCGAGCCGCAGCGCCCACGTCGATATGGTGCGCGGCGTGCGCTCGCCCGGTTCCACGCTCAAGCCCTTTCTGTACGGCATGGCGTTCGACCTCGGGCTCATCCATTCGCAAAGCCTGCTGATCGACGCGCCGCAGACCTTCGGCGGCTACCAGCCCGGCAACTTCCAGGCCGATTTCTCCGGGCCGGTCAGCGTGTCGGACGCGCTTACCCGTTCGCTCAACGTGCCGGCGGTGGACCTGCTCGATCAGGTCGGACCGGCCGCGTTCAGCACGGCGCTCGGTGCGGCCGGCGTGAAGCTGCGCATGGCGGCTGGCGCCACACCCAATCTGAGCGTCATTCTCGGCGGGGCCGGCGTCACGCTGGAAGAACTGGTGGGCGCCTACCGCGCGCTCGCGGCGGGCGGCATGACCGGGCGGCCGCGCCTGACGCCGGATGCGCCGCGCGAGGAAGCGCGCGTGATGAGCGCGGGCGCGGCGTGGATCGTGCGCGACATCCTTGAAGGCGGCGGGCACCCGGACCGGCCCTTCGTGGACGCCGGCAGCACGGCGCCGCTGGCGTGGAAGACGGGTACCAGCTTCGGTTTCCGCGATGCCTGGGCGCTGGGCGTGGCGGGGCGCTACGCGCTCGGCGTCTGGGTCGGACGACCGGACGGCACGCCCAATCCGGGCTTCTTCGGCGCCAACATGGCGGCACCGTTGCTCAAGGACATTGCGGCCGCGTTGCCGCAGCACGATGTGCCGGCGCGCGATCGGCCCGACAGCGTGCAGGCGGTGAACATCTGCTGGCCGCTGGGCACGCGCAGCGAGGACACGCCGGCGCCGCTGTGCCACCGCCAGCACATGGCCTGGACGCTGGATGGCGCGGTGCCGCCGACGCGCCCGGACCGCATCGATCCTTCCAGCCTGCGCCGGGCGGTGTGGATAGAGCCGGTCAGCGGCCTGCGCACGGCGCCCGGATGCAGCGCGGCGCAGCGGCGCGAATTCGCACGCTGGCCCACCTTGCTGCAGCCCTGGCTCGACGGTTTCCTGCCGGCGTCCAGCCAAGTGCCGGCCTGGCTGCCGGGCTGCGCCGCCAGCGCCATCGCGCCGGCGCGCACGCTGCGCATCGCCGGTCTGAGCGACGGCAGCCGCCTGAAGCCGGCGCCGCGCCAGCGTCATGTGCAGCTGCAGCTTTCGGTGCGCGGCGCCGACGGTCCGGTCTACTGGATGCTGGACGGCCGGCGCGTCGAGCTTTCAACCGGCGGCCGCCTGCTGTTGCAGGACGCCGGCGCCCATCGCCTGACCGCATTCGACGAAGGCGGGCGCCACCACAGCGTGCGCTTCACGCTCGACGCGGCGCGCTGAGCGCCTGCCGCACGGCATGCCCGTTCCAGCGTCGTCCGGTCAGCGCGCGTCGTTCTCCGCCAGCGACGGCGGCGCGTCGTCACCGATCACGCTGATCCGCACGCCGGTCCGCCTGACCAGCTCAGGCAGGTGAGCGTCGACGACGCCGGCCGCCACGAGTGCGTCGATGTCCCGGGTGCTGACGGTGCACGATTTCACCAGCACGGCGCGCGTGCCCAGCCGGTGCGCGAGCCAGGCGGCGATGCTGTCCGACGTCACGTGCCAGTCGCGCGGCAACGCGTCGCTCGTTTCAAGCTGCTGCAGCGGCAGCCATACCGGCGTCACGCCGCGCCGGCACAGCGGCGCGAGACGGCTTTCATCCGCTTCGGCGACGAGGGCTGGGAACAGGTCGGCCAGCATCATGCCGCACTGGTTCATGGCCATCAGCGCCATGCGGTGGGCGGCGTCGCCGGAGAAGTGCCAGCGCGCCTGCGCGTCGCGCACGGCGTCGGCGAACGGGCCGCCGCCGGGCACGACGATGCAGCGCCCGGCCAGTTCGCCGCCGAGTGCCGCGCCCCAGGCGTGCAACCGGTCGCGTTGCGAGTCGGCCAGCAAGCTGCCGCCGAGTTTGACGACGACGGGTGCGGCCGGCGTCATGCGGCGCCGTGTGCCAGCAGCGCGACCGCGACGGCCGGCGCGCAGGTGCTCGCGTCGTCGGCACAGTCGGGCGCGCAGTCGGCGAGCAGCGCA
>JAHJHI010000016.1 GCA_018824085.1 Gammaproteobacteria bacterium
ACCGGCGTGTCGCAGATCAACAGCGCAATGAGCCAGTTGAGCCAGACGGTGCAGCAGACCGCCGCGGCATCCGAGGAGCTTGCCGCGACGGCCGAGGAAATGAGCGGCCAGGCCCAGCAACTGCAGCAGGCCATGTCCTTCTTCCGCGTGCGTGGCAGCGCCGCCCCGTCGGCACCGCGCAACACGAACGCCGGCAAGGGCAAGCGCGCGCTTGCGGCAGCACCAGCAGCGGAGCCGGCGGACGTCGACTTCGCCCGTTTCTGAACCGGGAGCTGACATGAATCCGAAAAGCAATCTTGCACTGGCCGTCGTCGAGGAAGAAGACGAATTCCTGGAGCAGCAGCGGCAGTACCTGACGTTCCGGCTGGGTGACGAAAGCTACGCGCTGGGCCTGCTGTCGGTGAAGGAAATCATCGAGTACGGCGGTGTGACCCAGGTGCCGATGATGCCGCCCTTCGTGCGTGGCGTGATCAACCTGCGCGGACGCGTGGTGCCGGTCATCGACCTCGCGCAGCGGTTGCGCAACGAAACGGCGGCGGTGACGCGACGCACGTGCATCGTCATCGTGGAAGTGGGGCCGGAGGACGAGCGGCTCGACATGGGTGTCATTGTCGACGCGGTGAGCCAGGTGGTCGAAATCCTGCCCGAGGCGATCGAGCCCGGGCCGTCGTTCGGCGCCCGCCTGCGTGCGGACTTCATCGCCGGCATGGGCAAGCAGGACGACGGATTCGTCATCCTGCTGGACATCGAACGGGTGCTGTTGCCCGACGACATGGTCGGCCTGAACGAATTGAAGAGTATTGCTGCCTGAGGCGACCGCCGCGTGCGGAAAGGCGTTGCGTCGTCTTTCGTCCTCGCGACGTATCAGGCGGCAAGTGGTGGGGCTGCAGTGATTGCGCCGGCCGAAGGCCTGCGCTGGCGCAGCGTGGATGTTTGATTGCATGTTTCAGAGACGCCCGGCCCGGCCGGCTGCGTGGGGAGTAATGAAATGACTGTTGCACAACGACTGTACCTTCTGATCGGCACGGCGGTGCTTGGGCTGCTGGCGATCACCGGTGTCACGCAGTTCCAGACGGCGAAGGTTTTCTCAGCCGCGAACTACGCCAACGAAAATACGGTGCCCAGCATCGTCACGCTCGACGACGCGCTGCGTACCGTCTTCAACCTGCGGCTGAGCATCGTGAAGCATGCCTTCAATACCGACGCCGGCAAGGCGCAGGAAATCGAGAAGGACATCGAAAGATTCCGCACCGGCGCCGAAGCTGCGCTGAAGAGATTCGAAGGCAGTGTGTCCGACGAAAAGGACAGGCAGCTTCTCGACGCGGAGCTGGCGCTGCTGCGCGAATACGATGCGCTCATCGACCCGTTCCTGCTCGCGTCGCGCAGCAACAATCGCGAACAGGTCGTCGCCTCGATGAATGCGGCGGCCGTCATCGGCCAGAAGCTCAGCGACGCGGTGGACGGGCACATCAAATACAACGTCGAGCTCGGCGCAAGGAGCGCACTGATCGCCGACGAGAGCAAATCGGTCGCCTTCTGGGAGTCGCTGCTCGTCGCGCTCGTCACGGTGATTGCGGTTGCCGCGCTCGGCGTCGTCATCGCCCGCAGGGTGTCACGCCAGCTCGGCTGCGAACCGGGCGAGGCAGCCGATATCGCGAACCGCATTGCGGCCGGTGATTTCTCGAAAGAGATCAAACTGCGCGAGGACGACAAGGACAGCCTGGCCGTCAGCCTGCAGAGGATGTCGGCCGTCATCCAGCAACTCATTGCGGACATGCGCCACATGTCGACCGAACACGACCGTGGCGACATCGACGTGGCCATGGACGAGGCAAAGTTCAATGGCGCATACAAGACGATGGCCGAAGGCGTGAACCAGATGGTCGGCGGTCACATCGCCGTGAAGAAGAAGGCGATGGCCTGTGTGAAGGCCTTTGGCGAAGGCGACTTCGACGCACCGATGGAACAGCTGCCGGGCAAGAAGGCCTTCATCAACGAAACGATCGAGAAGATGCGCGGCAACATCAAGGCGTTCATCGCCGACATGCAGCACATGTCGGCGGAACATGACCGCGGCGACATCGACGTGGCCATGGACGAAGGCAAGTTCAACGGTGCATACAAGACGATGGCCGAAGGCGTGAACCAGATGGTCGGCGGCCACATCGCGGTGAAGAAGAAGGCGATGGCCTGCGTGAAGGCCTTCGGCGAAGGTGACATGGATGCGCCGATGGAGCAGCTGCCGGGCAAGAAGGCCTTCATCAACGACACGATCGAGCAGGTGCGCGCCAACATGAAGGCGCTGATCGCCGATACCGACAAGCTGGTGCGTGCGGCCATCGCAGGCGAACTGGATACACGCGCCGATACGAGCCGCCACCGCGGCGACTTTCGCAAGATCGTGCAGGGCATCAACGACACGCTGGACGCGGTCATCGAGCCGGTCAATGAAGTCATGGAAGTGCTGGCGGCGATGGAACAGAACGACCTGAGCCGGACCGTCAATGGCGACTACCGCGGCAAGCTGCGCGAGCTCAAGGACTCGGTCAACAACACCTGCGCCACGCTGGCGCAGACGATCGACGAAGCGATGGGCGTTGCCAACAGTCTGGCGAGCGCGTCGGAAGAGGTGTCCGCGACGGCGCAGTCGCTGAGCCATGGCGCGAGCGAGCAGTCGGCCAGCGTCGAGGAAACTTCGGCGTCGATCGAACAGATGTCCGCGTCGGTGAATCAGAACAGCGACAACGCGCGGGTGACCGACGGCATTGCGACGCAGGCGTCGCAGGAAGCGAACGAGGGCGGCGACGCGGTGCGTCAGACGGTGGAGGCGATGCGCAAGATCGCGGAGCGCATTTCCATCATCGACGACATCGCCTACCAGACGAACCTGCTGGCGCTGAACGCGGCGATCGAGGCGGCGCGTGCAGGTTCGCACGGCAGGGGTTTCGCGGTGGTGGCAACCGAAGTGCGCAAGCTTGCCGAGCGCTCGCAGGTGGCTGCGCAGGAAATCGGCGGTGTCGCGAACGAGTCGCTGAAGGTGGCGGGACGCGCGGGCGAGGTGCTCGAACAACTGGTGCCGTCGATCCGCAAGACGTCGGATCTGGTGCAGGAGATCGCGGCGGCTTCGAGCGAGCAGGCGACCGGCGTGTCGCAGATCAACAGCGCAATGAGCCAGTTGAGCCAGACGGTGCAGCAGACCGCCGCGGCATCCGAGGAGCTTGCCGCGACGGCCGAGGAAATGAGCGGCCAGGCCCAGCAGTTGCAGGAGGCGATGTCGGTGTTCCGGCTGGGCAATGGTGCCGGGCGTCCGCGTGCCGCATCGCGTCCGCGCACCGCATCCGCACAGCAGCCGGCGCCGGTGCGCAGCAGCGTGGCGCCGGAGATGGCATCGGAGGCTGATTTTGCGCGCTTCTGAACGACCTGCAGCAGGTGAGGCGTCCCGCGCCGTGCGGACGCCACCACGTGTGTCCGCGCCGCCGGCGGTGACCGGCGTCGCGGGGGCGCACAACATTTCCGCAGCCGAGTTCGCGCGATTTCAGACCTGGCTGCATCAGGTGGCCGGCATTTCGCTGGCCGACCACAAGAAGACGTTGCTGACCGGACGGCTGGCAAAACGCCTTGTGCCGTGTGGCGTGCGCGACTACGGCGAATACTTTGATCTGCTCATGGGCGGTACGCGGCCGGGCGAGTTGCAGGTGGCGATCGACCTGCTGACCACGAACGAAACCTATTTCTTCCGCGAACCCGCGCATTTCGAGTTCCTGGCAACGCAGATACTTCCGCAGCATGCCGGCGCCGAGCCCTTCCGCATCTGGAGTGCCGCATCGTCCTCGGGCGAAGAGGCCTATACGCTGAGCATGGTGCTGGCGGACACGCTGGGTCTGGGCCGGCGCTGGGAGGTGTTCGGCTCCGATCTGAGCACGCGCGTGCTGGAGACGGCGCGGCGCGGCCACTATCCGATGACGCGGGCCGACAAGATTCCGAATGATTTCCTCAAGCGCTTTTGCCTGAAGGGCACCGGCCCGCAGGAAGGCACGTTCCTGATGGAGCGCAGCCTGCGCGAGCGTGTGTCGTTCGCGCAGATCAACCTGAATGCCAATCTGCCGGACACCGGTCTGTTCGACGTGGTCTTCCTGCGCAACGTGATGATCTATTTCAATCTGGAAACCAAACGCCAGGTCGTGTCGCGCATCCTCGCGCGCCTGCGTCCGGGCGGCTGGCTGTTTGTCAGTCATTCCGAGAATCTGCATGGCGTGACGGACCGCGTTGACGCCGTCAAACCCTCTGTCTACCGCCTGAAATAGCGTCATGCATGGCTTGCCCAGCGGGTGCTTCGATGTATTCCTGAACCCTGGCGAGTATTACTTCGGTGATCGGCAGACGCGGATGCGCACCTTGCTCGGGTCCTGTGTGGCCATCACGCTGTGGCATCGCGTGCGGCGGGTCGGCGGCATGTGCCACTACGTGCTGCCCGAACGCGGTGAACGGGACGTCTCGGCGCCGAACGGGCGCTATGGTGCGGAAGCGATAGCCGCCTTGCTGCGCGAGGTGCCGGAACATGGCACGCGCATCGAGGACTATGAATTCAAGCTGTTCGGTGGCGGACAGATGTTCAATGTCGCGGATACGGCTGCAGCGCTGATCGGCGAGCGCAACGTGACATTCGCGCGCGGGCAGCTCGAACGCATCGGCGCGCGCGTGGTGGCCGAGCACAGTGGCGGATCGGGGTATCGTTCACTGGTGTTCGATGTCTGGAGCGGTGATGTGTGGATGCGCTACCAGGAGGGCAAGCGGGAAACCGAAGCCCGGATCCGACCCGGAAACAGACTATGCCGAAAAAAATCTCTGTCCTGATCGTCGATGACTCGGCGGTCGTTCGCCAGGTGCTGTCCGAGCTGCTGGCCAGCGACCCGGAGATCGAAATCATGGCGACGGCCTCGGACCCGCTGCTGGCGTTCGAGCGGCTCAAGAAGGGCTGGCCGGATGTCATTGTGTCCGATGTCGAAATGCCGCGCATGGATGGCGTTACCTTCGTGCGCCGCATCATGTCCGAGCGTCCTACGCCCATCGTCGTCTGTTCGTCGCTGACCGAGAAGGGCGCGGAAACCACGATGGAGGTGCTGGCTGCCGGCGCCGTCAGCGTCGTGACGAAGCCCAGGCTTGGCGTGAAGCAATTCCTGCAGGACTCCGCGCACGAGCTGATCGACGCCGTCAAGGCGGCGTCGCGTGCCCGCGTCAGTCGACTGCTGGCGGTGCCCGCACAACGGCCCGCGCCCAAGCTGACGGCCGACGCCGTGATGCCGCCGCCGTCCGGCGAGGCCATGCGGGCGACCACGGAGCGCATCGTGGCGCTCGGCACTTCCACCGGCGGCACACAGGCGCTGGAGTGCGTGCTGACCGCGCTGCCGCGCGTATCGCCGGGCATCGTCATCGTGCAGCACATGCCGGAACGTTTCACGGCCGCGTTCGCGGCGCGGCTCGACTCGCTGTGCAACATCGACGTGCGCGAAGCCCGCCATGGCGACCGTGTCGTGCCCGGGCTGGCGCTGATCGCACCCGGCGGGCGGCACATGATGCTGCGGCGCAGCGGTGCGCAGTATTTTGTCGATGTCATCGACGGACCGCTCGTCAGTCGCCACAAACCGTCGGTCGACGTGCTGTTCCGCTCGGTCGCCAAATGCGCGGGCCGCAATGCGCTCGGCATCATCATGACCGGCATGGGCGACGACGGTGCGCGCGGGCTGAAGGAGATGCGCGACGCGGGCGCCACCACCTGTGCCCAGGACGAGGCTACCTGCATCGTGTTCGGCATGCCGAAGGAGGCGATCAAGCTGGGCGCGGTCGAAACCGTTGCGCCGCTCGACCAGCTGTCCGGCATGATCGCCCGCTACGGGCGCTGACTGACGGGTGACGGCGGGCGCAGCGCCGGTGTCGGAAATCCACAATGGTCCGGCCCGGCCTCTCCACCCAGAATCCGGCAATCACACGGACGGTTCCGGCCGTGTGCCCATTCAAGGAGGAGACCTCATGAAAATGTATTCAATGCTGTTCGGACTGGTGGCTTTCGGTCTGACCCAGGGCGCGCTGGCCCAGGAGCCCATCGTGATCAAGTTCAGTCACGTCGTGGCGACGGATACGCCGAAGGGCAAGGCGGCGGAGTTCTTCAAGAAGCGTGCGGAAGAGCTCACCCAGGGCAAGGTGAAGGTCGAGGTGTACCCGAACAGCCAGCTGTACAAGGACAAGGAAGAGATGGAAGCGCTGCAGCTCGGCGCCGTGCAGATGCTGGCGCCTTCGCTGGCCAAGTTCGGCCCGCTCGGCGTGAAGGAATTCGAAGTGTTCGATCTTCCGTTCATCTTCGATGGCTACGCGGACCTGCACAAGGTGACGCAGGGGTCGATCGGCGCCGCCATCCTGAAGAAGCTCGAACCCAAGGGCATCGTCGGTCTGGGTTTCTGGGACAACGGCTTCAAGTCGTTCTCGGCCAATACGCCGATCCGCATGCCGGCCGATCTCAAGGCGAAGAAGATGCGCATCCAGTCGTCCAAGGTGCTTGAGGAACAGATGCGCACGCTGGGCGCGCTGCCGCAGGTGATGGCGTTCTCCGAGGTCTATCAGGCGCTGCAGACGGGCGTTGTCGATGGCACCGAAAACCCGCACTCCAACCTCTACACCCAGAAGATGTTCGAAGTGCAGAAGCACGTGGCGGTGACCGACCACGGTTACCTCGGTTATGCGGTGATCGTGAACAAGAAGTTCTGGGACGGCCTGCCGGCCGATATCCGCGGTCAGGTCGATACAGCGATGAAGGAAGCCACGAACTACGCCAACACGATCGCCAAGGAAGTGAATGACGAGGCGCTCGATGGCGTGCGCAAGAGCGGCAAGACCGAAGTCTATGTGCTCAAGCCGGAAGAACGCCTCGCATTCAAGAAGGCGCTGGTTCCGGTGCACCGGAAGATGGAAGGGCGTATCGGTCGCGAACTGATCGAGTCCATCTACAAGGAAACGGCGTTCGATCCGTCGAAGCTGTAAGCGCCGGCTGCGGACGGCCGCCATCGGCCGTCCGTGCCGCCAGCCGGTGCGCGGTCCCCGCGCACCCCGACATCCTTTTCCGGGGGGACTGCCGTGCTCCGCTTGCTCGATCACCTCGAGGAGTGGCTCATCACGCTTTTGATCGGCGTGGCCACCATCATCATTTTCGTCGCCGTCGTGCACCGATATGCCGCTGGACTGAGCATTCCGGGTCTGCAGGACTGGCTGCTTTCACTGAATTTAAGCTGGGCGCAGGAGCTGTGCATCATCCTCTTCGTGTGGATGGCCAAGTTCGGCGCCGCCTATGGCGTACGCACGGGCATCCACGTCGGCGTCGACGTGCTCATCAATCAGCTGAAACCCGCGCTGCGGAGAAAGTTCGTCATTTTCGGGCTGGCGTCGGGCGCGCTGTTTACCGGCATCATCTGTGTGCTGGGCGGGCATTTCGTCTGGGAGAACGGCGCTGCATTCTCGGTGCGCAGTACGCTGGGCCTGGACATCACCGACATGTACGAGGGACCGACGACGCCGGATCTGGAGTGGCCGACCTGGATGGTGTATATGGCGATCCCGCTGGGCTCCGGCCTGATGTGCTTCCGCTTCCTGCAGGTGATGGTCGGCTTCATCCGTACCGGAGAGCTGCCGCACCATGACCACGGCCATGTCGAAGGCCTGGATGAGGCCGGGCCGATACTGGTCGGCGAAGCGATCGAGAACGCCGAAGAACAGGCGCACGGCCGGGGAGGTCGCAAATGAGTGCAGCAATCATATTCCTGCTGTTGCTTGTGCTGATGCTGACCGGCATGCCGGTGTCCATCTCGCTCGGGCTGACGGTACTGACCTTCCTGTTCACGATGACGGACGTGCCGGTCGAATCGGTCGCGCTGAAATTGTTCACGGGCATCGAGAAGTTCGAGATCATGGCGATTCCGTTCTTCATTCTCGCCGGCAACTTCCTGACGCATGGCGGCGTGGCCAAACGCATGATCAACTTCGCCACGTCCATGGTCGGGCATTTCCATGGCGGCCTCGGCATGGGTGGCGTCGTGGCGTGCGGCCTGTTCGCGGCGGTGTCGGGTTCCAGCCCGGCGACCGTGGCGGCGATCGGCGCCATCCTGCTGCCGGCCATGGTGAAGCAGGGCTTCCCGATGAAGTTCGGCGCCGGCATCGTCGCCAGCTCCGGCGCGCTGGGCATCCTGATCCCGCCGTCCATCGTCATGGTCATGTATGCCGTGTCGACAAATTCGTCGATCGGTGCCCTGTTCATGGCAGGCATCATTCCGGGTGCGCTGCTGCTGTTCATGCTCGGTTTCACGACCTGGTGGCGGGCGAAGAAGAACAACTACCCGCGCATGCCCAAGGTTGCCGTCGCTGACCGCCTCAAGGCGTTCCGCGAGTCGTTCTGGGGCCTCATGCTCATCGTGCTGGTGATGGGCGGCATCTATACCGGCCTCTTCACGCCCACCGAGGCAGCCGCGATGAGCGCGGTGTATGCGTTCGTGATTGCCGTGTTCGTGTATCGCGACCTGCCATTGAGCCGCATGCCCAAGGTGCTGCTCGACGCCGCGAACATGAGCGCGATGCTGCTCTACATCATCACGAACGCCATCCTGTTCTCCTTCCTGCTCACGTCCGAGCAGATTCCGCAGGCGATGGCGGCATGGCTGGTGGAGAGCGGAATGGGGCCGCTGGGCTTTCTCATCGTCGTCAACATCATGCTGCTGCTGGCCGGCAACATCATGGAGCCGTCGTCCATCATCCTGATCACGGCGCCCATCCTGTTTCCGGTGGCCACGGCGCTGGGCATTGATCCGATCCATTTCGGCATCATCATCACGGTGAACATGGAGATCGGCATGATCACGCCGCCTGTCGGGCTGAATCTGTACGTCGGCAGCGGCATCGCGGGCATGGGCATGACGGAGATGACGAAATCGGTCATGCCCTGGCTGATCACGATGCTCGTCTTCCTGCTGATCGTGACGTACTGGCCGGGCCTGTCGCTCTGGCTGCCGAGAACACTCGGAATGATCAGCTGACGCTGCGCCGCGCAGAGGCGCAGCGGGACCCGGAAAGCCGCACGGCACGCCGTGCGGCTTTTTTGTGTCCGCCGGGCTCAAGTTGCCATAAGTACGGACCGTAATGGACTCATGAGGAGTTCGGCCCGCGCACCGCTTCCATAATTAAAGATCTGAAGGCGCAGGTCGACACATTTGCCATGAAGTGAACTGAAGAACGAGGATCGGGCACATGAAAAACATGTTGAGCATTCGAAAGGCTTTCCTTTTCCACTCCATTCTTGCGTCGGCCGTGGGCATCGGCGTATTTGGCGTGCAGGAGACCTTCTTCCCGGGCCTCGTTGGCGTTGCGGTGGCGGGAACGATTTGCAGCGTGGTGATCATGGGCGTGGGCGCGTGGTTCGGCAAAGGGTTCGGCCAGCGCGCCGAGTTGCTGGTACATGCGATGCACAGCCTGGCCGAGGGCAAGCTCAACCACAAGCTCAGCCTGTCGGGCAAGGACGATTTCGCGTGGCTGGGCTATGAATACAATCAGGCTTGCAAGTCCTTCCGCAAGCTGATCGAAAAGATGACCGTGCTGTCCTCGACGCTGACCAGTTCGGCCGAGGAACTGTCGAAGCTGACCATTGCGGCAAACCAGACCGGCACGCAACAGGCGGACCGCATCCGCACGGTAGCCGAGGCGATGGAAGAGATGACGGCGTCGGCGCGCCAGGTTGCCGAACTTTCGGCCGACATGGACAACATCGTGCGCGCGGCGGGAGACAGCACGCGCAGCGGCAAGATCGATCTTGAAGTGTCGATGGACGGCGTCAGCCGCATCGCGAAGGAGATGGAGGAGTCGCTGCAGGTGATCGAACGCCTGGTCAAGGATTCCGAAGAAATCGCCAAGATCAATGACGTGGTCAAGGACATTTCCGACCAGACCAATCTGCTCGCGCTCAATGCTGCCATCGAGGCGGCGCGCGCAGGCGAACAGGGGCGCGGATTCGCGGTCGTGGCGGACGAAGTGCGCAAGCTTGCACAGCGCACCCAGGGTTCGACCGCCGATATCGAGCAGATCGTTGCCAAGATCCGCCATGACGCGAAGGAAACCGTCGAACGTGTCGGTCAGGCGAGCGAGCGGGTCAGCGGCGCGGTGACGACGTCCCGCGGCGCCGTCGATACGTTTGAAACGATACTTAGCCGCATGGAAGAGCTGGTGCGCAAGTCGAGCGAAGTGTCGACCAGCATGAACGAACAGGACACGACGGCCGGCTCCATCCTGCGCAACGCGGGCGAGCTGTCGGCGTTGTCCGAGGACAACGCGCGCGGCGTGGCCCAGACGGCGACACAGGGCGAGTCGGTGGCGGCGTCGGCGCGGGAACTGGAAAGCAGCTTGCGGACCTTCCAGATCTGATTTCCCGCGTGGCGGGACGAAGCCGGCATCGCCAGATGCCGGCTTTTCTTCGTCAACGGCTGCGCGATTCCACGAAGCTGCGGATCGCCCACACGGCTTCCTGGCCGAGCACGCCTTCCCACGCCGGCATGTGCTGGATGTCGAGAACGCGCTTGCCCTGGCGCACGGTCTTTGCGAAGTAGTGATCAACGTCGGCTTCGCAACGCGGTTTGAGCTCGGGCTCGGTCACCTTCTTGCAGCCGCGTTGCAGACGCAGCAGGTTGGGGCCGACGTGGTTCCGGTTGTTGGCGTCCACGCCGTGGCAGCGCGCGCAGGCCTCGTTGTAGAGCGCGCGGCCGGTGTCGAGCACCGCGGCGTTGCCGCGATACGGATTGCTGTCGTGCCATTCCGGACCGAGCGGCGGCAGGCCCGATACGTCCGTGGTCGGAGGAATGGCTTCGGGCGACGTGTCGTCGCTTGCGTGCGCCGGGCTCAGGGCAAACAAGGCGGCAAGCAGTGCGCTGCCGAGGATTCTGATCATGGGGTTCTCCAGTGCAAGGCGGGGGCGGACGCTCACCAGTCGGTCGGGCAGCCGTGGCAGCCGTCGAGATTGGCGTCCAGAAAGACCGTGTAGCGCAGCAGGCAGCCGTCCATCGTCGCGCCGCGGAAATCGGCACCGCCGAACTTTGTCTCCTGCAGGTTGGTATTGATCAAGCGGGCGCCGAAGAAGCGGGCCAGTTGCGGACGCGCCGCTTCAAGGTTTGCGTTGCTCAGGTCCGCGTCGGTGAAGTCGCTGCGGAACAGCCGCGCGAATTCGAAATCGGTACCCACCAGGCGGGCGCCGCGGAATGAGGCCGCCGGCACATTCGCTTTCTGCAGACGGGCCGAGCTGAGGTCGGCGCGATCCAGCGTCGCGGCAGCGAGGTTGGCACTGCGCAGGTCGGCGCGGACCAGATTTGCGCCGGTGAGGTCAGCGCCGGCGAGATCCATGGCAGACAGCTCGGCATGGCGCAGGTCGACGCCGGGACAGCGCGTGTAGGGCCAGATCGGACAGCCATTGATGACGAGTGTCGGTGTCTGGGCGTCGGCCGCTCCAGCCGTGCCGGTCGGGGCGAGGCAGGCGAGCAGCGCGCTGAAGGTCATCGCGTGGATGGGTTTCATGAATGTGCTCCGGACAGAAAGCACCTGACGAGCGCATGAGGAAAAACCCCGCGCAGGCGGCCCGAGAGGGCCGACTGCGCGCGCTCGGCAGGTGAAAGAGCCGGCCGTTGCCGGCCGGCCGGAGGAAGGGAAGGGTTGGTGCCGCGCAGATGCGCGGACTCAGCGCTTGGGCAGCTTGAAGGCCCAGAACGAACCACCCTGACTGACCTGCTTCGTCAGCTCGGCCATGTCGCCGCCCCACAGCGGCACCGCGCCGCCATAGCCCGAGGAAATGCCGATGTACTGTTCGCCGTCCTGTTCCCAGGTCACCGGTACGGACACGACGCCGGAGCCGGTCTGGAACTTCCACGCCTCTTCGCCGGTGCGGGCGTCGAACGCCTTGACGTAACCGTCGGACGTGCCGGTGAACACCAGGCCGCCGGCGGTGGTCAGTGTGCCGGCCCACAGCGGGAAGGTCTCCTTGTGTTCCCAGGCGATCTTGCCGGTCTTCGGATCGATCGCCCGCAGCACGCCGACGTGGTCGTCGAACAGCCGCTTGATGCGGAAGCCCTGGCCCAGGTAGGCGGCACCCTTCTTGTAGGCGACGTGTTCGGTCCAGTAGTCCATGGCCCAGTGGTTGGCCGGGATGTAGAACAGCCCGGTTTCGGGGCTGTACGACATGGGCATCCAGTTGGTGCCGCCAAGGAAGGGCGGCGACACGAAGATGCTGTCGCCCTTGTCCGCGCCGGCCTTCGGCTTCGGCGGGTACTGCGCTTCATCGACCTTGGGCAGGCCGGTCTTCGGATCGAAGCCGCTGGCCCAGGTGATGCCGTCGACGAAGGGCCAGGCGCCGATGAGTGCGCTCTGCTTCCACGGATAGCCGGCGCCCTGGGCCAGCTTCTCGCGGTCGGTCACGAAGAAGTAGCCGTTGCGGTCGGCGTGCGCCGATGCCTTCACCTGTTTGCCAGTCTTCGGATCCTTGTACTCGAAAAGCAGCACCGAGTTGTTGCCGGAAAAGTCCCACGCATCGTTCGGCGTGTGCGAGAAGAAGCCCTTCAGTTCGCCGGTGCCGGCATCCACGTAGGCCTGGCCGGACGTGAACAGGCTGGGCCACTTGGTCGGGCTGTCGCCGTCCGCGGTGCGTGCCCAGGTGTTCCACGGCGCCGGATTGCCGGTGCCGATCACCACCATGTTCTGTTCCACGTCGAACGACGCGGTCTGCCACGGGGCGCCGCCGCCGTGGCTCCATGCCTCGACCTTGCCGGTCGGGTGCTTCGGATCGTTCGGCCAGCTCGGCGCCTTGGCGTCACCGGTCGGCGTGCTGTCCTTGCCGTTCAGGCGCCCCATGTGGCCTTCCACCATCGGACGGGCCCAGATTTCCTCGCCGGTATCGACGTCACGGGCGAACAGATAACCCACGACGCCGAACTCGTCACCGGACGATCCGTGCACCAGCATCACGCGGCCCGATTTTGCGTCCTTCACGATGAAGGGCGCGCCGGACATGGTGTAACCGACCTTGTGGTCGCCCCACTTCTTCGACCAGACCACCTTGCCGGTGTCCTTGTTCAGCGCAACCATGCCCGCGTCCAGCGTGCCGAAGTACACCTTGTCACCGTAGATGGCAGCGCCGCGATTGACGACGTCGCAGCACGGGCGGATGTCGTCCGGCAGGCGGTGTTCGTACGTCCAGAGGCGCTTTCCGGTCTTGGCCTCGATTGCCGCCATGCGCGAGTAGGATTGCGTGATGTAGACGACACCGTCGTGCACCAGTGCCTGCCCTTCCTGCCCGCGCTGCTTCTCGCCACCGAACGAATACGACCACGCCGGCAGCAGCCCGGCCACCGTCTTGGTATTGATCTGCTTGAGCGGACTGTGACGCTGCGCCTTCATTCCGAGGCCGTAGGTCAGCACGTCGCCGGTTGTCTTGTCGTCATTGACGATGTCTTCCCAGCTGACGGTCTTGCCGGCGTGCGCCGGCCCGTACATGACTGCGCCCAGAGCGACCAGCAACGCGGGGTTCCTGAGTGAAAACGCTTTCATCCTGACTCCTCTTTCAGTAGTGGGTTCTGATTTCGTCACCGCCAGCCGGACTCGGGAAGGACCGTGATCGACGATGCGCACTGCAGCGTAGGCAGCGACGAACGGAGGAGGGGGTGTGAATGTCCCGTTGAAACCGGGCTGCACTCCCGTTTTTTCTGAATGTTTCACTGTTGGACATCGCGCTGTCGCAAGGTGAAACATGCCGCGCGGGCGCAAACTTCGTGCCGGTTCTCCAGTCCTCCCTCGGATGTGCCAACCGATGGCCCCCGATTTGCTTGTAGTCAGCAAGGCAGGAGTGCTTGTCACAATCAAAAATACGAGGAGAGAAGTCTGATGAAGCAGTTGTTCGCCACCTTCGGGTTGGTACTGGGCGTCATGCACGCCGTTCATGCCGCGGATGCCGATCCCCTCAATTCGTCCCGCTGGCCGGATCTGCAGGAGCGCTATCTGGAGGGTGCGCCGGTGGTATTCGATCCGCGCGTGGAAGTGATTGCGCCGCGCGTCGCGGAAGATTCGATGAATGTGCCGGTGACGGTGCGCCTGAAGGACATGCCGGACGTGACGCGCGTCGTCGTCATCGCCGACTTCAATCCGATCGTGAAGGTGCTCGATTTTCAGCCGCTTGTTGCGCAGCCGGGCCTGTCGTTCCGCATCAAGCTCCAGCAGGCCAGTCCGATTCGCGCGCTGGTGCAGACCAGCGACGGGAAGTGGTACGCAGGCGGCAGCTGGGTGGACGCGGCGGGCGGTGGCTGTACGGCGCCGAGTACCGGACACGGTGCTCCGGACTGGGCCGAGAAGCTGAATCAGGTGCAGGCGCGGGTGTGGCACGACGGCCGCAACCAGCGGGTACGCTTGCGCATCATGCATCCGATGGATACCGGACTTGCACCGGGCATTCCCGCTTTCTATATAGAGCAACTGGCGATCGAGGACGAGAAGGGTGATGCGCTGCTGCGGCTTGAAACGTTCGAGCCGTTGAGCGAAAACCCCGTGTTCTCCTTCGACATGCCGGATACGGGGAGCGCTCCGCTGCGGATCGTGGGACGGGACAACAATGGCAACCGTATCGATGCGAAGGTGATGCAATGATGATGCGTCTGCTGGGAACGTTGTTGCTGGCCGGCGTATGCGTGTTTGTGTCCGCGGCGCCGGCTCTTGACTACAAGCTCGCACCGCGACAGATCGCCCACGACACATGGGTGCTCGAGGGGCTCACCGAGGACATCACGCGCGACAACGGCGGGAACATCGTCAATACCGCGTTTGTCGTCACGCGCGACGGAGTTGTCGTGATCGACAGTGGTCCGTCACGTCGCTATGGCGAGCAGATGAAGGCCGAGATTGCGCGCGTGACTGCGCAACCGGTCATCCGCGTCTACAACACGCATCATCATCCGGACCATTTCCTCGGCAATCAGGCCTATACGGATGTGCCGCACATTGCGTTGCCGGCCGCGCAGACGGGCATGCGTGATCAGGGCGGGGCGTTTGCCGACAACATGTACCGCATGGCGGGGGACTGGTTGTCCGGCACCGAGGCGCAACCGGCGGAGCGGGCTGCGCAGCCGGGGCGCATGAACATCGGTGGTCATGACTTCGAGCTGATTGCGCTGAGCGGACATACCGACGGCGATCTGGTCGTGCTCGACCGTACGACCGGCGTGCTGTTCGCCGGCGACCTGATCTTCCTCGATCGCGCGCCGACCACGCCGCACGCGTCGATCGCGCACTGGCTGTCGGCGCTCGACGCCCTGTCGGCGCTGGGTGCCAAGCGCATCGTGCCGGGTCACGGCCCGGTGCATGACGATCAACGCGGAATCGAGCAGACGCGGGACTGGCTGCGCTGGCTGGACGAGACGCTGGCACGCTCGGCTGCCGCCGGGCTCGACATGGCCGAAGTGATGCGGATCGACATGCCGGAACGCCTCGCGCGCATTCCGCTTGCGCGCAGCGAGTTCGAGCGCTCGGTGACGCACCTCTATGGCGATTACGAAAAGCGGGTGCTGAACACGATTGCACAGCCACAACTGAAACAAAAATGAACACCTGACCTGTTTCGCATCGCTGCTACGGCGATGCATGCGGGATTTCACGGGGTTTTGGGCTGGCCCGTTTTTTGCGGACACTTCCTCGCCGATCAAGGGAATCAATCCCGGCGAGCAAGAGATAAATTCATCAACGAGGAGGAAGCATGCAAGGCTTGCGCAAAACAATTCTGTCCAGCGTACTGGTGACGGCGTTTGCGGCGATCGCCGCACCGCAGGTCATGGCCGGTGTCACCGACCGCGATATCGAGAATGACGCCAAGACCACGAACGACGTCGTATCGTGGGGCATGGGTACCGAGGGCCAGCGTTACAGCCCGCTCGACAAGATCAACGTCAGCAACGTCAAGAACCTCGTTCCCGCGTGGTCGTTCTCGTTCGGTGGCGAAAAGCAGCGCGGCCAGGAGTCGCAGCCGCTGGTCGTCAACGGCAAGATGTTCGTCACCGGCTCCTACTCCCGCCTGTACGCCATCGATGCGCGCACCGGCGCCAAGCTCTGGGAATACAACCATCGTCTGCCGGACGGCATCATGCCCTGCTGCGACGTGGTCAACCGCGGTGCTGCAGTCTATGACAACCTCGTCATCTTCTCGACGCTGGATGCACAGCTCGTTGCGCTGGACCAAGACACGGGCAAGGTCGTCTGGAAGGAAAAGATCGACGATTACCAGGCCGGCTATTCCAATACCGCCGCTCCGATCATCGCCAAGGGCCTGATCCTTACCGGCGTGTCCGGTGGCGAATTCGGCATCGTCGGCCGGGTTGAGGCGCGTGATGCCAAGACGGGCAAGATGGTGTGGAGCCGCCCGACGGTCGAAGGCCACATGGGCTACAAGTACGACGCGGCCGGCAACAAGATGGACAACGGCATCAGCGGCACGACCAATGCGACATGGCAGGGCGACCTGTGGAAGACCGGCGGTGCGGCAACCTGGCTGGGCGGCAGCTACGATGCCAAGACCGGCCTCGCATACTTCGGTACCGGTAACCCGTCTCCGTGGAACAGCCACCTGCGCCCCGGCGACAACCTGTATTCGTGCTCGACGGTTGCCATCGATGTGGCCACCGGCCAGATCAAGTGGCACTTCCAGGGCACGCCGAACGACGGCTGGGACTATGACGGCGTGAACGAATTCGTCACGTTCGACATGAATGGCAAGCGCATGGGCGGCAAGGCCGACCGTAACGGCTTCTTCTACGTGCTTGACGCGAACAGCGGCAAGTTCGAGCGTGGTTTCCCGTTCGTCAAGAAAATCACGTGGGCCAAGGGCCTCGATTCGAACGGCCGTCCGATCTTCGATCCGGCCAACCGCCCGGGTGATCCGGCCAAGAGTGCTGATGGCAAGAAGGGTGAGTCCGTGTTCTCGGCTCCGTCCTTCCTCGGTGGCAAGAACCAGATGCCGATGGCCTACAGCCCGGATACCGGTCTGTTCTACGTGCCCGCGAACGAATGGGGCATGGAGATCTGGAACGAACCGATCACGTACAAGAAGGGTGCTGCCTACCTCGGTGCCGGCTTCACCATCAAGACCATCGACGACAAGTACATTGGCGCGCTGCGTGCCGTGGATCCGAAGACCGGCAAGATCGTCTGGGAAGTTACCAACAATGCTCCGCTCTGGGGTGGCGTGATGACGACCAAGGGCGGCCTGGTGTTCTGGGGCACGCCTGAAGGCTACCTGAAGGCAGCCGATGCCAAGACCGGCAAGGAAGTGTGGTCGTTCCAGACCGGTACCGGCGTTGTGGCGCCCCCGATCACGTGGGAACAGGACGGCGAGCAGTTCATCGCTGTCGCAACCGGCTGGGGTGGCGCCGTGCCGTTGTGGGGCGGGGACGTGGCCAAGAAGGTCAATTTCCTGAACCAGGGCGGTTCGATGTGGGTGTTCAAGCTGCACAAGTAATCGCGGCGATCATGCGGGCATGATGCTTGCGTGGTCATTGTGCCCCTTCCTCGTTGGGGGTGCAGGAAACAAGCTGACAGGTCGCGGCGCGAGGGGAAAACGTACTGGGTTCCCCGAGCGTGCCAGCTTCCGGTGGTGTGATCCGCCGCCGGTTTCGCGGCCTTCCGTTCCGTTACAGGCAGTTACGGGGTGGTGTTGTTCTCTTCAGTTAGACATGGCTCTTCGACCGGCTTACCCAAGCCGGTCTTTTTTTTGTCCGGTCGGAAAAGGCCGGCCGGCACCGGGCCCTGATCGTCCAGAAGTGCGGCAGCTGTCCAGTTCGGAGACAGCCGACAATGCCCGCCTCCTTCAGCCTTCCTTGAGCTTTCGATAGAGCGTCGTGCGGCTGATGCCAAGCTCGCGGGCGGTTGCTGCGACGTTGCCGTCGTTGCGCGATAGCGAATCGCGTATCGCGCGCAGCGTCAGGCTGTCCAGATCGCAGGGCGCATGTCCGGTCATCCGGATCTCCGCTTCGGGAGCCGTACTTGCGGGCGGGTTGCCAAGTTCGTCCAGGAAGTCGTCCGGCAGATGGCTGCGGTGGATGCAGCCATCGTCCGCGGCCATCACGCCAGCCGTGCGCAGGAGGTTCGAAAGCTGGCGCATGTTGCCGGGCCAGGGGTGGTTTTCAAACAGCGCAATGACCTCTTCGTCGATCCCGAGCGAACGCGGGATCGACGCTTCGCCAGCCAGTATGCGGTGAACCAGTGCGCGCAGGTCGCTGCGCTCACGCAGCGGCGGCAGCATGACGGTCAAGCCGTTCAAACGGTAGTAAAGGTCGGCGCGAAAGCTGCCTTGTGCCACCAGATCGCGCAGTTTCCGGTGAGTGGCGCAGATGATGGACAGATCGACCGGCGACGCACGTCCGCTGCCGAGCGGTACCACGGTGCGTTCCTGAAGCACGCGCAACAGGCGCGCCTGCAGCGCGAGCGGCATGTCGCCGATTTCGTCCAGAAAGAGTGTTCCGCCGTCGGCCTGCATGATGCGACCCGGGTAACCCTTGCGCCGCGCGCCGGTGAAGGCGCCTTCTTCATAGCCGAACAATTCGGATTCGATCAGACCGTCCGGAATTGCTGCGCAATTCACCGCGACAAAGGACTGGTCGCGACGCGGGCCTTCGTCGTGAATGGCTCGCGCAAGCAACTCCTTGCCGGTGCCGGTCTCTCCCTGGATGAGTACCGGTATGTCCCGCCCGAGTACGCGTTTGACCTTGTCGACCACGGCGTCCATCGATGCGTCTCCGGTGCTCAGCCGCTCCAGGCCGCCCAGCGTCGATCCGGCGGGATGCCCCGTGGCGGACGTGGTGCGATCACCGCGATGGGCTTCCATGCTGATGACACGTGCCGGCGCGCGACTTTGCTTTCCGGCCTGCGGCCGACCGAAAAGCGTACGTCCGCCGAACAGCCGCAGGTCGATCATGTCGGTGCCACGCAGCAGCGGGTCGTACAGCGCGCTGAGCGGTTTGTCGAACATCGACGAGAATGTGTGCGTCAGCAATTCCGCGTGGCTGCGGCCGATCAACCTGCACGCGCTCCTGTTCGCCGACAGTACCCGACCGTCGTGATCGAACGCGAGCAAGGCCTCGAATACGGTGCCGATCAATTCCTGCTGGACGTGGCAGTGCAACAGAAAACCGTCAGGAAATGCGCTTGAAAACAGTTGGTTTTCAATGGTCTGGACGGCCAGGTTGATGAGGGCAAGACTATGGTGCGACGGATTGCGTGAATCACCGGTCACGTCGAGCACGCCCAGCATGCGGCTGCACGGATCGAAGATCGGCGAGGCGGAGCACGTCAGGAAGTGATTTGCCGAAAAGAAGTGCTGCGAGCCGTGCACGGACACCGGCACCTTTTCCACGAGGGCAGTGCCGATGGCATTCGTACCTTTGCTCTCTTCCGACCACTCGACACCGGGCGACAACGCAACCTTGGACGCCCGGTCCAGGAAATTCTGGTCGCCGACCGAGTGCAGGATGAAGCCCGATGCGTTGGTCAGCACGATCATGCTGCCGGAACGAGCGATCTGCGCGTACAGGCCGTTCATCACCGGCGCGGCGTGTTTGAGCAGCGATTCGTTGCGTTCGCGTTCGGTCAGCAGGACGTCGCGGCGTGCGCGCTCCACTTCGCGACGGCAGCTGTCCGCCTCCAGTCCGTGGCCGATGCAGCGACTCCAGGATGTTTCGATCAGGGTGGGCAGGACGCCGGACGGTATTTCGCCGGCGTTGCGCAGTGTTTCGTGTGCCAGCTCGCTGCGAGCGAGTTCGGCGGGCGTCATTTCCATCGTCTCCTCCGTACCCGTTTCCGGGGCGCGATGGCCGGTCATGCCGGCTCTTGCGTCTGATACAGCGGGTCTCAGTTCATGTCCGGACCCCGGGTCAGTTCGATACTACGGCTTTATAACTGGATTCGCCTAATGCTGCTACAGATGTATCACTGGTGCGACACTTGTGGCACGAAACATGCGTGTCAGTTCGCCCGCAAGCTGTCTTGCAGTAACCGAAAAATCATGGAGGAGTTATGAGAGCAGTGACAACAACTTTGAAGGTATCGGCTGTCGTGGGGGCGATGATGGCGCTGAGCGGCGTCATTCCGGTGCAGGCGCACGGCGACGTGACGCCGCAGGCGGTCGATGTCAGCACGCTGCCGGTACTCGGCGAGGAAACGAAGAAGGAGAACCCTTACCGCGGCAACGCGGAAGCTGTTCGTATCGGTACGTCAGCCTATAACCAGAACTGTGCGCGCTGCCACGGCCTTGAAGCGGTGAGCGGCGGTATCGCACCGGATCTGCGCATGCTGCCACCGGACGCCGAGACCGACGAGTACTTCATCAACACGGTCCGCCACGGCCGCGTGCGCAATGGCGCTGTCTATATGCCGCCGTTCGAAGCCGTGCTTCAGCAGGAAGCGATCTGGGCCATCCGCAGCTACCTCGATACCCGTCATGAAGAGTGATCACCTCCGGCAGCGTCGGACCCTCCTGTTGAGCGGTGTCTGTCTGGCGATGTTCGGTCTGTCCGCAAGGGCAGACAACGAAGAAGGTGTCTGGGCGGGCATCCAGAAGAGCGGGGTGCTGAAGGTCGCGTTCTACAAGGATTTCGCGCCCTTCTCCAATGACGGCAAGGGCGTCGATGTAGACATTGCGGAAGCGCTGGCGGCACGCATGGGCTTGAAGATGTCGCCGCTGTTCTTCGATGCCGATGAAAGCATGGACGACGATCTGCGCAACATGGTCTGGAAGGGGCATTACATGGGCTATGGCCCTGCGGATCTGATGATCCATGTGCCGATCGACCGGGATTACATGGTGCGTCAGGACAAGGTCGAATTCCTTGCGCCCTACCATCGCGAGCGCTACGCAGTGGCTTACGACAAGCGCAAGCTGAGCGATCTGGAAACCATGGCGCCGTTCGAGAAGGAGCCGTTCGGCGTCGTGGCGGATACCCTGCCGGATTCGCTGATGCTGTCTGCCGATGGTGGCCGGTATCGTGCGCAGATCCGTCACTACAAATCGCTGGATGATGCCGCGGCGGCATTGCGGTCTGGCGAGGTTGTGGGGGTGATGGCCTTGCAGGGCGAGCTTGAAGGCGCGGTGCAGGGTGATGCAAACTTTGCTGTCGTGCCGCCCCCGCTGGCGCTGCTCAATCGTCGGCAGTGGCCGCTGGGTGTTGCCATCCGCAAGGGTGAGCAGCAACTCGGGCGCGCCATCATGGCGGCCATGAACGCACTGATCGCCGAAGGCGAGGTTGAGCGCATCATGGCGCGCGGACATGTCGTCTGGCGCGCTCCGTGAGTGTTCAGGTGTCCAGTTTCTGGACACCTGAACACCTGCTGTTCAAATATCCCGCCATCGGCCTGCAAAACGGCACTTCCGCGAAAATCCGGGCGCTAAAATATGAAGTGTTTTTCATAGCACGTTGCGATGCTGCGCCAAGGTGCAGGTCGCGAACCAGTGTCACGCCCAGAACGTGGAGGAGCGAATCAACATGCAGAAGTCACTACACATCGATCCCTCGAAATGCACCAGTTGCCTGCAGTGCGAGATGGCCTGTTCGTTCGAGAACTACGGTGTTTTCAATAACTCGCTGTCACGCATCAAGGTGTTTGACTTCCATCATTCCGGCGCCAAGGTTCCCTATACCTGTACGCAGTGCGACGAAGCCTGGTGCATGCACGCCTGTCCGGTCGAGGCGATCAAGCTCGACAAGGACAATGGTGCGAAGGTCGTTCTGGAGGACGTATGCGTGGGTTGCAAGGTCTGCACGATCGCCTGTCCGTTCGGTACGGTGAATTACGTGGCTGAGACCGGCAAGGTCCAGAAATGTGATCTGTGTGGCGGCGACCCCGCCTGTGCCGAGGCATGCCCGACGGGTGCCATCACCTATGTGGACGCCAACTGGACCGGGCTGGAGCGCATGCGCCAGTGGGCGGACAAGCTTGGCAACCAGACCGCTTGATCGATCGGGAGGAATACTGACATGGCATGGACCCGCAAAATTCTGCGTGTGAATCTGACCGATCGCACCTGCAAGAGCGAACCGCTCAATATGGACTGGGCGCGCGACTATCTGGGTCAGCGTGGCCTGGCGACGAAGTATCTGGTTTCGGAGATCGACCCGAAGGTTGATCCGCTTGCACCCGAGAACAAGATCATCTGGGCCACCGGGCCGTTGACCGGAACGATGGCATCGACCGGGGGGCGCTACTCCGTCGTGACGAAGGGACCGCTGACCGGCGCCATCGCCTGTTCGAATTCCGGTGGTTACTTCGGCGCCGAGCTGAAGTTCGCAGGCTGGGACATGGTGATCATCGAGGGCCGTGCGTCGAGCCCGGTCTATCTGTCCATCGAGAACGACAAGGCCGAGTTGCGCGATGCGTCCCATCTGTGGGGCAAGACTGTCTGGGAAACGGAGGGGCAGATCAAGTCCGAACATCAGGATCCGCAGGTGAGGGTGTCCTGTATCGGGCGCACCGGCGAGAATGGCGTGCTCTATGCCGCAATCGTCAATGACCTGCACCGTGCGGCAGGGCGTTCGGGTGTCGGTGCAGTTGCGGGTTCGAAGAACCTGAAGGCGATCGCGGTACGCGGCACGCTCGGTGTGGGTAACATCGCAAATCCGAAGGAATTCATGAAGGTCACCTTCGAGAAGAAGAAGATCCTCAAGGAGAACGCGGTCACCGGGCAGGGCCTGCCGACCTATGGCACGCAGGTGCTGATGAACGTCATCAACGAGATCGGTGCGATGCCGACGCGCAACCACCAGGACGTGCAGTTCGAGGGCGCGCGCAAGATTTCGGCAGAGGCCATGCACGAGCCGCGCGAATCCGACGGCAAGGCGCAGCTGATCAACAATCAGGCCTGTTTCGGCTGCACCATCGCGTGCGGCCGCATTTCCAAGATCGACGAAACGCACTACACCGTCGTGAACAGCCCGAAGTACTGGGGCGCGTCGGGCGGTCTCGAGTACGAGGCGGCGTGGGCGCTTGGATGTGCCAATGGCGTCGACGATCTGGAAGCGCTGCAGTACGCGACAATGCTGTGCAACGAGGACGGCTTCGATCCGATTTCGTTCGGCGCGACCATCGGAGCGGTGATGGAGCTGTACGAAATGGGCGTGCTGACCAAGGAAGAGGTTGGTATCGAGGCGCCATTCGGTTCGGCCAAGGCGCTTACCTATCTCACGGAAATCACGGCGCGCAGCGAAGGTTTCGGCAAGATCATCGGTCTCGGTTCGAAGCGTCTGTGCGAGAAGTACGGCCATCCGGAACTGTCCATGTCCGTCAAGGGCCAGGAATTCCCGGCGTACGACGCGCGTGGTGTCCAGGGGATGGGACTGACCTACGCCACGTCGAACCGGGGGGCCTGTCACCTGCGTTCGTACACGATTTCGTCGGAAGTGCTCGGCATTCCGGTCAAGACCGATCCGCTGACGACCGAAGGCAAGCCGGCGCTCGTGAAGGCGTTCCAGGATGCGACCGCGGTCGTGGATTCGTCGGGCCTGTGCGTGTTCACGACCTTCGCCTGGGCGCTGTCAGACATTCAGCCGCAGATTCAGGCCGCCTGTGAAGGTGACTGGTCGATGGAGCGACTTGATCTCATGGGCGAGCGCATCTGGAACATGGAGCGCCAGTTCAACAATGCGGCCGGTTTCACGCGCAAGGACGATGACCTGCCCAAACGTCTGAAGACGGAGGCGGCCAAGGTCGGTCCGGCCAAGGGACTTGTGTCCGGTATCGACAAGATGATTCCTGAGTACTACGACCTGCGCGGCTGGGACCAGGAAGGTCGTCCGACCGAAGATACGCTGTCGCGGCTGGGCCTTTGAGCGGGCCGTATGCTTGACCGCGCCGCGCCCTTCGGGGCGCGGCGCATTTCAAGAGGAAGATCCATGAAACACGTGATTATCGGCAATGGTCCTGCCGGCGTTGTCGCCGCCGAGGCATTGCGCCGCGCCGATGCCTCGGCCGACATCGTCATGATCGGCGACGAGCCCGAACCGCCATACTCCCGCATGGCGATTCCCTATCTGCTGGTCGGCAATATCGAAGAAAAGGGCACTTGGCTGCGCAAGACCGACGGCCACTTTGCGTCCTTGCGCATCCGCGAGGTGACCGGTCGCGCGAAGTCGGTCGATACCGCCGCGCGCAATGTGCGGATGGATGACGGGACGGTGCTGCCGTACGACCGCCTGTTGATTTGCACCGGTTCCCATCCCCTGCGCCTGCCGGTGCCGGGCATCGATCTGCCCAATGTGCATAGCTGCTGGACGCTGGAGGACGCGCGGCACATTGCGGCAAAGGCGAAATCCGGTGCGCGCGTGCTGCAGATCGGCGCCGGTTTCATCGGCTGCATCATCATGGAGGCGCTGGCCTCACGCGGCGTCAAGCTCGACATCGTGGAGATGGGCGACCGCATGGTGCCGCGCATGATGACGTCGAAGGCCGGCGGCATGATTGCGCGATGGGTCGAGGCCAAGGGCGTGAACGTGCATACCGATGCGCGCGTGACTTCCATCCGCCAGGATGGCGAAGCGCTGGTGGCCACACTGGGCGACGGAACGGAAGTCGTCGCGGACCTGATCATCGCCGCGGCAGGCGTCAAGCCGAACACGGCCTTCCTGCAGGGCAGCGGCATTGCCTGCGAAACAGGTGTGCTGATCGACGAGCGCTGTGAAACCAGTGTGCCGGGTGTCTTTGCGGCCGGTGACGTGGCCGAGGCTGTTGATTTCTCCACCGGCAAGCGGCTGGTGAATGCGATTCAGCCGAATGCGGTGGATCAGGGGCGTGTGGCGGCGCTGAACATGGCCGGCCGCACGACCCGCTCGCAAGGCACGCTGGCTATCAACGTGCTCGATACGCTGGGTCTCATTTCCGCGTCGTTCGGGCAGTGGTGGGGGGCCGAAGGGGGCGATTCGGTCGAGCGCATCGACGAAAGGAACTTCCGCTATATCAGTCTGCAGTTTCTGGGTGATGTGCTGGTGGGCGCAACGTCGATCGGGCTGACCGATCACGTGGGTGTCCTGCGTGGCCTGATCCAGACGCGCACGCCGCTCGGGGTCTGGAAGCAACTGCTCACGCATGATCCGATGCGGGTCATGGAGGCCTATCTTGCGACCGCCCAGGCACAGAGCACGGCCCCTGTTGCCGAGGCCATTCATTGACGATGCGCATCACGCTGAAGCTCTACGCGTCGCTGTCCGACTATCTGCCAGATGACGCGAAGCGGACCAACGAATGGCCGATGGAGCTCGCCGAGGGGACGACCGTTGGCGAGCTGATCGCGAGCCGGCAACTGCCGTCGCGCCTCGTGCATCTGGTGCTCGTCAACGGGCATTACATCGCGCCGGCCGGCCGCGACAGCAGGGCGCTTGTTGCGGGCGATGTGCTGGCCATCTGGCCGCCGGTGGCCGGGGGGATGAGCACCGCCTTTCCGTTGACGCCGATCGAGCTCGCCGCAGGGCGTGTGGTGCGCATGATGAGCATCGGGCAGGACGAGTTTTTCCGCATGCTTCCGGGCGCCGTAGATCTGCCCCTGATGCATCAGGGCGACGGCGCCCGCGGTCGAGGCTGGACGCTTGAAGCAAGCGTCCAGCCCTCGCTCAACATCGCGTTGCTGAGCCTGCCGCAACTGCGCGTACAGATTGATTTTCCCGCCCGTGATCCGGCGCACATGCATGCTTTCATGGCGACGTTTGATCGCCATTTCCAGCGCGGTGGCGGCTGAAGTTTCGGCCTGACGGGGCCCTGCTGACGGAAAATTCGTCGCCCGGCTCGCCCTCGGCGGGCCTCTCGGGTTACTATTCGGCGTGGCGGGTCTCCCCGCATCGTGGCGCGGTGAATCTGGTCAGATCCGGAAGGAAGCAGCCACAGCTGCTCCCCACGAGTGCCGGGGGTCAGGCTCGCCACCCCTCCATTTCGGGCAGTTCCCTTTTGTGTCGTTCCCAGTCCCGCAAGCGTCCCGATGACTTACCAGGTTCTAGCACGCAAGTGGCGGCCCCGTAATTTCGAAACGCTGGTCGGCCAGGATCACGTCGTGCGCGCCCTCACGCACGCTTTGGAACAGCAGCGCCTGCATCACGCCTACCTATTTACGGGCACGCGCGGCGTTGGCAAGACGACCATTTCGCGCATTCTTGCCAAGAGCCTGAATTGCGAAACCGGCATCACGGCAACGCCGTGTGGCCAGTGCGCCGCATGCACGGAGATCGATGCCGGGCGTTTCGTCGATTACCTTGAAATGGACGCTGCGTCGAACCGCAGCGTCGATGACATGGCTGCGCTGCTTGAGAAATCTGCCTATGCGCCGGCGCGCGGCCGCTTCAAGGTCTACATGATCGACGAGGTTCACATGCTCACCGGTCACGCCTTCAACGCGATGCTGAAGACGCTGGAAGAGCCGCCCGAGCATGTGAAATTCATTCTGGCAACCACCGATCCCCAGAAAATTCCGGTGACGGTGCTTAGCCGCTGCCTGCAATTCAACCTGAAACAGATGCCGCTTGACGCGATCATCGGTCATCTTTCGCAGGTGCTGGACGCCGAACAGGTGGCGTACGAGCCCGCTGCGCTGCGGCCCATCGCGAAGGCGGCGGCCGGCAGCATGCGGGACGCACTGTCGCTGCTGGATCAGGCGATTGCCCATGGCGCCGGCAGTCTGGTGGAGCAGGACGTGCTCGACATGCTGGGTACCGTGGGCGACGAGCATCTATACATGGTGCTCGATGCGCTGATTGCCGGTGATGGCGCTGCGCTGATGGCGCTTGCCGCACAGATGCGTGCGCGAAGTGTCGATTTCGACCAGGCGCTGCGGGAACTGGCGGTACTGCTGCATCGCGTCGCGGTAGCCCAGTCGGTGCCGGATGCGATTTCCGACGAAACCGAAATGGCGCGTCTTCAACCCTATGCGTCGGCGATGACGCCGGAGTCGGTGCAGCTTGCCTATCAGATCGTCGTGCAGGGTTGCAATGATCTGTCTATGGCGCCGGACGAAGTGACCGGTTTTTCGATGACCTTGCTGCGCCTGCTCGCTTTCCGTCCGGAAATGCCGCCGCCGCTGGGGGCAACCGGACGTAGCCAGAGCGCGGCGCTGCAGGCGCCATCGGGCATCGCGCGTACGCGTTCGCCGGCGCCGCAGCCGGCCGCCGCACAGCTTCTCACGCAGCCGGTCGAGGCGCCGGTGCCGCCAGCGCAACAGGCGATGCCCGCTGCCGCGGTGCCGGAGGGCGCGCCTGCCACGCCGAGTGCGGCGGTCAGCGCGGAGCCGGAGCCGGTCCGCGCCATGCCGCGCAACAATCAGGACTGGCACACGCTGGTCGACGCGCTTGATGTCGTCGCCTTGCCGCGTCAGCTCGCGCATCAATGCGAGTGGGTCGGCAGCGATGGGGATCTGATCCGCCTGCGCCTTTCACGCGACATGGCGCATCTGGTCACGAGTGCGCAGGATCGGCTGCGCGCTGCGCTGCAGGCGACGCTCGGCCTGCCCGTGCGGCTGCAGTTCGAACAGGGTGAGCCCGTCGGCGAAACGGTGGCGCAGCGGCGCAATGCGCAGCAGCGGGCGCGCTTCGAACAGGCGCGCGAATCCATACGGAACGACCCCTTCGTGCAGCAGGTGATCGAACAGTTCGACGCCCGGCTGATCGAAGATTCGATCAAACCACTTTGAGGACAGCACCATGATGAAGGGTGGCATTGGCGGCCTGATGAAGCAGGCCCAGCAGATGCAGGAGAACATGCGCAAGATGCAGGAACAGCTGGCCGGCGTCGAAATCGAGGGTCAGTCCGGTGCCGGCATGGTCAAGGTGATCATGACCTGCAAGCATGATGTGCGGCGTGTGTCGATCGATCCGTCGGTGATGGATGATCGTGAGATGCTGGAAGACCTGCTGGCCGCCGCCGTCAATGACGCGGTACGCCGTGTCGAATCGACGACCCAGGAAAAGATGGCCGGTTTCACGTCCGGGCTGAATCTGCCGCCGGGCTTCAAGCTGCCGTTCTGATGCGGGCGGCTGCGCGGTGCGTGCGATGAGTGCCGGCGTACTCGACGAGTTGGTCGCGGCCTTGCGCTGCCTGCCTTCGGTCGGTCCGAAAAGCGCCCAGCGCATGGCCTTCCATCTGTTGCAGCGCGACCGGGGCGGTGCCGAGAAACTTGCACGCGCACTGGGGCAGGCGCTGGGTCGCCTGCACAACTGCGCACGCTGCAATACCTTCACGGAACTCGAGGTGTGCGAACGCTGCAGTTCGCCGCGACGTGACGCGACACAACTGTGCGTCGTCGAGAATCCGGCCGACATGCTGATGATGGAGCAGACGCAGAGCTACGGTGGCCTGTATTACTGCCTGATGGGACGCATCGCGCCGCTGGAGGGCGTGGGCCCGCGTGAGCTGCGGCTGGAGCAGCTGATGGCGCGCGCCGCCGATCCGGCGGTGAGGGAAGTCATCCTCGCGACGAATTTCACCAACGAAGGCGAAGCCACCGCGCACTACATCGGTGAAATGCTGCGCGCGCGCGGACTGCTCGTCAGCCGTATCGCTCGCGGGCTGCCTGTTGGCGGAGAACTGGAGCACACCGACATCGGCACGATTGCGCAGGCCTTGTCGGAACGCCGGCCGGCATGACTGCACCGGGTACGAAGCCGCTCGCCGGCATGAAGGTCATCGAGCTCGGCGTGCTCATCGCCGGCCCCTTCGCCGCGCGCATCCTTGCCGAATTCGGTGCCGAAGTCATCAAGGTCGAGTCGCCGGATGGCGGTGACCCCTTGCGCAAGTGGCGTCTGCTGTATGAAGGCACCTCGCTCTGGTGGTTCGTGCAGGCGCGCAACAAGAAATCGCTCACGCTGAATCTCAAGAACCCCGACGGGCTCGAAGTGCTGCGGCGCCTGCTCGGCGGTGCGGATGTGTTGATCGAGAATTTCCGGCCCGGTGTGCTCGACAAGCTCGGGCTGACGGAAGCGGTGCTGCGCGAAATCAACCCCTCCCTTGTCATCGTGCGCCTGTCCGGTTTCGGCCAGACAGGGCCGATGGCGCAGCAACCGGGCTTCGGGGCCATCGGAGAATCCATGGGCGGATTGCGCCATATCACGGGATTCCCGGATCGCGCGCCGGTCAAGGTTGGCATCTCGATCGGCGATTCGATCGCGGCCCTGTGGGGTGTCATCGGCGCGCTGATGGCGCTGCGTCATCGCGATGCAACCGGCGGGCGCAGGGCAGGGCAGGGCCAGACCGTGGATGTGGCGCTCTACGAAGCGGTGTTCGCCATGATGGAGAGCATGCTGCCGGAATTCGATGTATTCGGATTCATCCGCGGGCGCACCGGCAACATCATGCCCGGCATCACGCCGTCGAACACCCACGCGTCGCGCGACGGACGCCACATCATCGTAGGCGGCAATGGCGACGCGATATTCCGGCGCCTGATGACGGCCATCGGGCGCCCGGATCTGGCAGCCGATCCGGCGCTGGCAGACAATGCCGGGCGTGATGCCCGGCGTGACGAACTGTATGCACTGATCGACGCCTGGGTTGGCGGTCGCGATGGCGAGGAGGTGCTGCGTGTGCTCGGCGAGGCCGATGTGCCGGTCAGTCCGGTGTATTCAATCGAGGACATCGTGGCGGATCCGCAGTACCTTGCGCGCGCCATGTTCGAATCCGCGCGCCTGCCTGATGGACGCGAGTTCAAGATGCCTGCGGTGATGCCCCGGCTGTCCGCGACACCGGGCGGTACCGAATGGATCGGGCCGGCTCTGGGGGCGCATACGACGGAGATACTGGAAAGTCTGGGTTACAACGCCGAAGATGTTGCCCTGCTGCGGGCTGAAGGGGCGGTGTAGGATGGCGCGCAGACGCCTTTTTCGGACGCCGGGCATGTTTCGGAGTGCGGCGGGGCTTTAAAGCAGGGTGTGCTTGAGGGTATAATCGCAGGTTGTGCAGAATCAATTGTCTAAACGGGATACAGCATGAGTGGCAATGAACGGAAAGTGGATTGCGGCCGGCGCAATCTACTCGTGGCAACGGCCTGTGCGGGCGGTGTGGCCGGGCTTGCAGTAGCAGTTCCTTTTCTAACCAGCCTTTCTCCGTCGGAGCGCGCGAAAGCCGCCGGCGCGCCGGTCGAGGTGGATATCTCGAAGCTTGCTCCCGGCGAAATGACCACCGTCGAGTGGCAGGGAAAGCCGGTCTGGATCATGCGCCGCACTCCGGCCCAGCTGGAGGTTCTGACAAAGATCGCCGACGAACTGGCTGATCCGAAATCGGAGCGCAACCCGTCCGAATTCACGCCTGAGTACGCCCGAAATCCCGAGCGTTCCCGTGAAGAGCATCCGGAAGTGCTGGTTGTCGTCGCCATCTGTACCCACCTTGGCTGTTCGCCTTCGGGCCCCTTCCCGGAGGGTTCGAATGCGCAGCTGGGTGATGTCGCCGGTTTCGTGTGCCCGTGCCACGGCTCCACCTTCGATCTGGCCGGTCGTGTATTCAAGGCGAAGCCCGCCCCGGACAATCTCATGGTTCCGCCGTACATGTTCCTGTCAGACAACCGGATCCTGGTCGGCCAGGACACGAAGGAGAGCTGAGCGATGGCTGGCGAAAAGGTAGTGACGACGACCGGTCTGCTCGGCTGGATCGACGAGCGTTTCCCGCTCACTTCCCTGTGGAAGGAGCATCTTTCGGAATACTACGCTCCGAAAAACTTCAATTTCTGGTACTTCTTCGGCTCGCTGGCGCTGCTCGTGCTGGTGATCCAGATCGTGACCGGCATTTTCCTGGTCATGCATTTCAAGCCTGACGCATCGTTGAACGCATCGGGCGTCCCGGTTGCGTTTGCCAGCGTCGAGTACATCATGCGGGATGTCCCTTGGGGCTGGCTCATCCGCTACATGCACTCGACCGGCGCTTCGGCCTTCTTCGTCGTCGTGTACATGCACATGTTCCGCGGACTGCTTTACGGTTCCTACCGCAAGCCGCGCGAACTGGTCTGGATCTTCGGCTGCATGATTTTCCTGTGCCTGATGGCGGAAGCCTTCATGGGCTATCTGCTGCCGTGGGGACAGATGTCGTACTGGGGCGCACAGGTCATCATCAACCTCTTCTCGGCTATCCCCTTCGTGGGCAATGACCTGTCGATATGGCTGCGTGGCGACTACGTGATCGGCGACGCGACGCTCAACCGGTTCTTCTCCTTCCATGTGATCGCGGTGCCACTGGTGCTGATCGGTCTGGTTGCGGCGCACATCATCGCACTGCACGAAGTGGGGTCGAACAATCCGGATGGCGTCGAAATCAAGAAGAAAAAGGATCCGAAGACCGGCATTCCGCTTGATGGCATTCCGTTCCATCCGTATTACACGGTGAAGGATATCGTCGGCGTGGTGGTGTTCCTGATCTGTTTCTCGGCCGTGGTGTTCTTTGGGCCCGAGTTCGGCGGTTATTTCCTGGAATACAACAACTTCATTCCGGCTGATCCGCTGAAGACTCCTCCGCACATCGCTCCGGTCTGGTACTTCACGCCGTTCTACTCGATCCTGCGTGCCAATACGGTCAACTTCTTCTGGATTGACGCGAAGCTCTGGGGCGTGATTTTCATGGGCCTCTCGGTGATGGTGTTCTTCCTGCTGCCGTGGCTGGATCGGTCGCCGGTGAAATCGATCCGCTACAAGGGTCCGATCTTCAAGTTCGCGCTTGTCGTGTTCGTCATTGCCTTCCTCATCCTGGGTTATCTGGGAATGCAGGCACCGACGCCGACCGGCACGCTGGTGTCGCAGGTCTGTACGGTCATCTACTTCCTGTTCTTCGCTGCGATGCCCGTCTATACCGCTATCGACAAGTGCAAGCCTGAACCCGAGCGTGTGACCGGACACTGAAAGCCAGATCATGAAACAACTCAAAAAACTGTTTCTCGGCGCGCTTTGCGCCCCCTTGCTGGCGATGGCCAGTTCCGAGTCGGTGCATCTGGACCGGGCGCCGACCGAGAAATTCCGCGATGCGATCGCCATCCAGCGCGGTGCACAGGTGTTCGTCAACTACTGTCTGAACTGCCACTCGGCGTCGTACATGCGCTACAACCGCCTGCATGACGTCGGCCTGTCGGACAACCAGATCAAGGACAACCTGCTGTTCGCCGCCGACAAGGTCGGTGAAACGATGAAAATCGCGATGACGCGCGACGACGGCAAGCAATGGTTCGGTGCGGCGCCGCCCGACCTGAGCGTGATTGCGCGTTCACGTGCCTCCGGAGACGGCACCGGCGCGGACTGGCTGTACACCTATCTGCGCACGTTCTACCGTGATGAACACCGTCCGACCGGCTGGAACAACACGGTGTTCGCCAACGTCGGCATGCCGCACGTGCTGTACGAGCTGCAGGGCGAACAGACTGCCAGGCACGTCAAGGTTGTGGATGCTCACGGCCATGAGACGGAAAAAGTCGAACTCGAATTGACCACTCCGGGCAAGTTGAGCAAGGTTGAATACGATTCCATGGTCGGCGACCTCGTCGCTTACCTTGTTTATATGGGTGAACCGGGTGCCGAGAAGCGTCGCCAGACCGGTCTGCTCGTTCTTCTTGGTCTTTCCGTGCTGCTCGCGCTGACGTATCTGCTCAAACGCGAGTTCTGGAAAGACGTCCATTAATCAAATACGCCCGAAAGTCATGCAAGCTCTCGGTCATCGCGAAGCGACCCCATCACGCGTACGTCGCGTGGTGCGGGATGCCGAGTACTCCTGGGGTGTCAACACCATGATGAATCTGTACTCGGGGACCACCGATCCCTTTTCCCACCGTTGCCGCATCGTGCTCTATGAAAAGGGCATGGATTTTCAGGTCATTGATGTCGATCTGTACAACAAGCCCGAAGACATTGCGGTCATCAATCCCTACAACCGTGTTCCGGTGCTGGTGGATCGCGACCTCATCCTGTATGACTCGAACATCATCAACGAGTACATCGACGAGCGCTTCCCGCACCCGCAATTGATGCCGCCGGATCCGATCATGCGCGCGCGTGCCCGACAGTTGCTTCACACGGTCGAGAACGAATTGTTCTCGCACATCGAGGCGCTGGAGAAGAACGCACGTACGGCCGACAAGTCGCGCAGCCACCTGCGTGACCGACTGACCGAGCTGACCGCAATTTTTGCGAAACAGAAGTACATGCTGGGCGAGGAATTTTCCATGCTCGATGTGGCCATCGCTCCGTTACTATGGCGCCTTGACCACTACGGTATCGAACTTCCGAAGTCAGCTGCACCACTGATGAAGTACGCTGAGCGCATCTTCTCCCGTCAGGGGTTCATCGATGCACTCACGCCGTCCGAAAAAGTGATGCGTCGCTAGGCGAGCAAGGAACATTCGAAGGTTTTCATGGACGTCATGAGTTCGGTTTCAACCAAGCCCTATCTGCTTCGCGCACTGTTTGACTGGTGCGCGGATCAAGGGCTCACGCCCTATATCGCGGTCGTCGTCGACGAACGTGCAGGCGTGCCACGCCAGTATGTCAAGGATGGCCAGATCATCCTGAACATCGGGCGCGAGGCCGTGCATCAGCTGGTCATGGGCAATGAGTTGATCACCTGTTCGGCACGCTTCGGCGGTGTCGCGCAGGAATTGACCATTCCCATCGATTGCGTTGCGGCCATCTACGCCCGGGAGAACGGCCACGGCATGGCTTTCGAAGTCACGCCGGGCCAGACAGTCCGGGCCGATCTGGCATCGGCACCACTTGCCGAACGCAGCGAACAGGCTGTCCTCACGACACCCGAAAAGCCGGCGGCGCGGCCGCATCTGCGGCGCATCAAGTAAGGCGGTCTGGAAGGCCGGCCGGTTTTTCGGCCGGCGTTCTTTCCGGTTCTCGTGAAAACGGCGCGTCAGCGCCGTTTTTCATTTCCGCGTCAATTCGGCGCCGAACCGTTCTGAAAGTGCCGTTACGCGGTAAAATCGTCGATCTTCTTGTCAGGCCCGACCGATGAAAACAACCTTTCTCGATTTCGAACAACCGATTGCCGAGCTTGAGGCAAAGATCGAGGAACTGCGTTTTGTACAGGACGACTCCGCCGTCGATATATCCGAAGAGATCACGCGGCTCGAAGGCAAGAGCCAGTCGCTGACCAAGGACATTTACGCAAAACTCACGCCCTGGCAGATTGCCCAGGTCGCCCGGCACCCGCAGCGCCCGTATTCCCTCGACTACTTCCGCCTGATGTTCACCGAGTTCAAGGAACTGCACGGTGATCGTGCGTTCGCGGATGATCACGCCATCGTGGGTGGAATCGCCCGCTTCAACGGGCAGTCGTGCATGGTGATCGGGCACCAGAAGGGCCGGGATACCAAGGAAAAGATCCACCGCAATTTCGGCATGCCGCGTCCGGAAGGCTATCGCAAGGCATTGCGCCTTATGAAGCTGGCCGAGAAGTTCGGCATGCCGGTGTTTACCTTCGTCGATACGCCGGGTGCCTATCCGGGCATCGACGCAGAAGAGCGCGGGCAATCGGAGGCCATCGGCCACAATCTTTACGCAATGGCCGAACTGCGGGTGCCCATCATCGCGACCATCATCGGTGAAGGCGGCTCGGGCGGCGCGCTGGCCATCGCCGTCGCCGACACGCTGATGATGTTGCAGTACTCGACCTACTCCGTCATTTCGCCCGAAGGTTGTGCTTCCATTCTGTGGAAGAGCGCCGACAAGGCGTCCGATGCCGCCGAAATCATGGGCATCACGGCGTCGCGGTTGAAAACCCTGGGGCTGATCGACAAAGTGGTCAGCGAACCCGTGGGTGGGGGGCATCGCGACCACGCTGCCGTCGCGGCCACGCTGAAGCGGGCGCTGGCCGAGGCGCAGCGCCAGCTGGCGGATCTCACGCCCTCCCAGCTGGTCGAGCGGCGCTTCGAGCGCCTGATGTCCTATGGAAAATTCAAGGAACAGGCAGTCGCCTGACGCGATCGCCCTGCCGTTGTTCTCGCGTATCGACGCCGCGCTTGCGGCGCATTGCCCGCCGGGCAGCCGTCTGCTGCTCGCTTACAGTGGTGGCGTCGATTCGAGCGTGCTGCTGCACGCTCTGGCTGCCTTGCGTCACACGCATGACTGGCGGATCGAGTGCGCGCACGTCCATCATGGGCTGAGTCCGCACGCGGATGCGTGGGCGGATGCCTGTGCAGAGCAATGCAGCGCACTCGACATTCCTTTCGTGCTGCATCGGGTTACCGTACCGACCGCTTCTCCGGACGGGCTCGAAAGCGCCGCCCGCAACCTACGTTACAAGGCGTTGCATGCGCATGCCCGCAGGCGGGGCGTCGATGTCCTGCTGACCGGCCATCATGCTGACGATCAGGCCGAAACGCTGTTGCACAACATGGTGCGCGGCGCCGGTCTGATGGGGCTTGCCGGCATGCCGGGCTGGCGCGAGCCGGACGCAGAGCGGGTCGCCACGCTGCGCCCGCTGCTGGCGATTTCGCGTGCGACGCTGGACGCCTTTGCACGCGAACTCGGGCTGTCGTGGATTGAGGACGAGTCGAACGGGAACACCCGTTTTGCGCGTAATTACCTGCGCCGCAACGTCATGCCGGCGCTGGCGGCCCGCTGGCCGCGCGCGGCCGAAACGATGGCGGGCGTTGCCCGTCGTCTGGCGGAGGCGCAAGGCCTGCTCGATTCGATGGCCGACACCGACGCCGACGCACTGACTTTGAAGACGCCGTGGGGGCGCTGCTTTCGCCTGGATGGATTCGCCGCGCTCGATGCCGCACGCCAGCGCAATCTTCTGCGCCGGTTGTTGCGCACGCACGGCGCACGCACTGCGCCGAACGAGGGCTGGCTCGACGAATGGCGGCGTCAGCTGTGTTCGGCTCAGGTCACGGCCGAATGTCCTGTCGCGCACGCGGGTGTCGCGGCCTTCTGTCATCGCGGAATGCTGTGGCTGATGCCCGATGTGTCGCCGCTGCCGGAAGTCGCATGGCACGGCGACCAGGTTGTCGACTGGGCGCCCGGTCGGCTTGAGTTTGAAACCGTCCGCGGGCGTGGCCTGGCGTTGTCCGCCATCGAGTCGTTGCGCTGGACGCTGCGCGCTCGCGTGCCGGGTGATCGCCTGCAACGCGGCCCGGCCCGGCCGAGGGCCGGTGTGAAGCAGATCGCCCAGGAGGCGGGGCTGCCGCCCTGGCTGCGCGACCGCATGCCGATATTGCTGGCCGATGGACGGCCTGTCTGGATGCCGGGCTGTGAAGTGTCGGCGCCCTTTCTGGCCGGGCCGGAAGCGCCGGGATGGTTGCCTGTGTGGCGGCCGAGCGTGCGCTAATCGACACCTTCCGCGGCGCTGACACGCGGCTGCCGCATGCGGCCATTATCATGGCGCACCCGGCCCTCGCGGCCGTCCGTTCCGTTTGCCATGACCGCTGAAACAGCCCGGCCCCCGGCCGGTTCACGCCGCGCCGCGCTCGCGCGCATCCTGCCGTTCGCACTCTATATCCTGTTCCTCGCCGCAGGCGGCACGCTTGCCGATCTGCTGGGCGTGGATGTGCGCTGGCTTTACGCGGCCCAGATCGGCTGCGTCGTCGTGGCGCTTGCCGTGTTCTGGCGCGATTACGGTGAACTGCGCCGGGCGCCCGCCGACGGCGTGCTTGCCGGCGCGGGCGGATGGCTGCTTGCGCTCGGTGTCGGTGTTGCGGTGTGGGCGTTGTGGATCTGGCTGGATTTCGCGCCGTTCGCGTTCACGCCGGGCGAGGGCTATCGTCCGCTGGACGCCGCCGGCGCGCTTATCGTGCCGATGGTGATCATGCGCATTTTCGGCGCGGCGGTGGTCGTGCCGGTCATGGAGGAATTGTTCTGGCGATCCTTCATCATGCGCTGGCTCGATTCCCCGGATTTCCTCACGGTTGTCGCGCGTTCCGTGACGCTGCGCAGCCTGCTGTTCAGTTCGCTCGCCTTCGGGTTCGAGCATGGCCAGTGGGCGGCGGGCATCGTTGCAGGGCTTGCCTACGGCTGGCTCTATCGTGCCAGCGGACGCCTGTGGCTGCCGATCTTCGCGCATGGTGTGACCAATCTGCTGCTTGGTCTCTGGGTTGTCCGGACTGGGCAGTGGTCGTTCTGGTAAGCGGTGCGGCAGGTCAAGAACGGCGGGTGGGTGGCCGTTAAGGGAGGACAGTCCCTTGAACGTCCACCATGTGCCTTTCCCGTCCCGTTCCTCCAGTTGCCGCCCGGTCGCGTCGCCGAGGCGCGCTCGCGTGCATCGCGATGATGGCGGTCGTGGCACAGGCGGCGGCGTTTTCGTATCACGGTTACCTGCTGTCGGCGAGTGCCGGGCTTCAGCAGCGGCTTGAAATGCGCTTCGGCGACAAGGTCCGGCCGCGCTTCGATGACCTGTCTGCCTCCCTGGCCGGTGCGACACGGATCGCGGATGAGCGGCAGCGTGTCGAGCGCATCAACCAGATCGGCAATCGCGCTCGCTACGCGAGCGACGTCACGCTGTGGCAATCGGAGGACTACTGGGCGACACCGGCGGAGTTCACCGCAATCGCCGCCGGCGATTGCGAAGACTACGCACTGGCAAAGTATTTTGCGTTGCGCGAGCTCGGCATGCCGGCCGACAAGCTGCGCATCACGTATGTCCGCCTGCTGCGCAAGGGGCGGCTGGAGAACCATATGGTACTGGCCTACTATCCGGCACCCGGCGCCGAACCCTGGGTGCTCGACAATCTCGACAAGCGTTTCACGCCGGCCAGCGAACGGCCTGACCTGACGCCGGTATACAGCTTCAACGATGACCGCGTCTGGAAGGTGCAAGGCGGTGGTGACCGTGAGCTCGGGTCGCCGCAGCAATTGCGCAAGTGGCGCGAGCTGCTCGAGCGCGTCCGCGAGGAAGTGCAGTCATGAACAGTCTGCGCGTGCGCCTCATCGCGGCGATGCTTGGTGTCGGCGTGCTCGCCTTCGCGGCCATGCTGTCGGCCGCGCTGTGGGTGGCGCGCGGGCGCGTCGCCGAGCAGATGTCGGGGCAGGCGCAGTCGGTTGCGCTGTCGCTGTCGGTTGCGCTGACGGCGGGCGGAGAGCCGGCGCTGCAGAATGCGGAAAGCCTGGTCGAGCCGGTGTTCGACCAGAGCTACCTGAAGGGCATTGAAGTACGCGACGCCGGCGGCAACATCATTTCCGAACGTCACGCGCCGGCGCGTCTGCCGGGCGGAGCACCGCAGTGGTTCATCGACCTGCTGCCGCTGGCCGCCGAACCGCAGCGCTCGGACATCATGACCGGCTGGCGCATCGCCGGCAGCGTGTCGATCGAACCGCATCCGCACTTTGCCCAGCTCCAGCTATGGACGGTGGCACGTACGCTGGCGCTCTGGATGAGCGCCACGCTGGCAATCGCCTGCGTGTTCGGTCTGGCCGCACTGCGCTGGGGCCTGCGCCCGCTGCGCCGCGTCGAGCGGTCGGCGGTGGCGGCGGCTGCACGCAAGTTCCGGCCGATAGACGAGTCGCGCATGCCGCGCGAGTTGCTGCCGCTGGTCAGCGCCTTCAATCGGATGCTGGTTGCGCTGTCGCAGGCGCTGGACACCGAAGCCCGCCGCGCGGAGCGCTTTCGTGACCAGGCGCTGGTCGATGAACTGACGGGACTGCCGAATCGGCGTGCTTTCCGCGCCGCGCTCGAAGCCCGCCTCGACAGCGGCGTGCGCAGCGGCTGGCTTGCGCTGCTGCGCGTCGATGGACTGGAAGCGCTGAATCACCTGTACGGACGCGAGGCGGTGGACGAACTGCTGATCGAGGCGGCCGCCGCGATGCGAGAGACACCGCATGCCGTGCTGTGCGGCCGGCTTGAAGGGGCCTGCTTCGCGGTGCTGGTGAATGCTGACGAGAAAGGCGCGAGCGACGCACTGGACACGTTGCTTGCGCGACTGACCGCGCGCGCGAACGCGGCCGGCGCCGGGCAGGCGCATCCGTGGCGTGCCGGTGCCGCCGATTGCGGCGACGACGGTGATGCCGCCCACTGGCTGGCTGCAGCAGATCGCGCGCTGCATCGCTGGCGCACCGATGTCACCGGGACGGTCGCGCTGTGTCATTCGCGCGACAGCGAATCCGCCGGCGGCACGCTGCGCGACCGGGTGCGCGAACTGATCGGTGGCGGGCATATCGCGTTTGCCGCCCAGCCGACCTTGTGGCTTGACGCCGGGGGCACCGGCATGACGATGCACGTCGAACTGCGCGCGGCGCTTGACGCCGGAGACCGCCTGATCCGTGCCGCTGAATACATGGCGTACGCGAGCGAAGCGCGCGCGTCGGCGGCGCTCGACAGCGCCTGTCTGATGCGGGCGATGGAGCGTGCACGGGCTCGCCGGGACGGCATTCCGACCGTGGTGAACGTCGGGGTGGCAACGCTGACCGACCGGGACATCGGTCGCTGGGTTGACGGCTGCCGCCACGACGCGCGCGACGGCATGCTGATCCTCGAATTCCCCGAATCGGCGCTGCTCGGCGATCCGGACGCCGCCGAGGCGTTCGCGCAGCGCCTGCAGGCGCGCGGCATGGCGATCGGCATCAAGCACTTCGGCCTGCACGCGAACGCACTGTCGCTGCTGCGCCGCCTGCGTCCGGTGCATGTGAAGTTCTCGGCCACGTTGAGCCGCGAGGCGCAGATGAACCCCGATTCCGGTGCCTACGTCGCGTCGCTTGCCGGCATCGCCTCGGCGCTGTCGATCACGCCGATTGCGGTCGCGGTGGAACATGTGCAGTCTCTCGCGGCCCTTCATGCGCTCGGATTCCGCGCCGCGCAGGGTGAGGCCGTTGCCGGCGAGGACGTGCCGCTGCCGCGCAGGCGCTGAAGCGCGTCAGTGCAGGCGCGGCTCGGGGCGACGCAGTGCGCCGTGGTCGCTGACGATGCAGGCCGGCGGGATGTCCAGATTCAGGTGCAGCAGCCGCGCCGGCGCGCCCACCCGTTCGCAGTCCTGCTGCGCGCCGAAATGGCGGAAGCCGAAGCGGCGCTCGTAGTAGCGGGCGTGGCGCGGATTCACTTCGATGACGCAGTCGGTGGCACCGAGCGAAAGATGCCCGATCAGCAGGGCGCGCTCGATCAGTGAAAACGCGAGATCGGCGTCCAGTCCGTGACGGGTCTGGGCCTCGCGATCGACCGCGAAACGCGTGTACTCAACCAGCCGGCGCCCCGGTTTGCGCAGCGCATCGAGGTGTTCCGCGAACCCGGTTTCCGCCTGCAGGCGCGCGCGCACGCCGCCGCGCACCGTGATCGTGCCGATCACGTCGCCACCGCAGCGCGCGAGCAGCGTGGTTTCGCCCTCCGACACCGTCAATGCGCCCACCCGGTAGCCGCGCCAGTCGTAGCAGCGGCGAACCAGCGCGTCCGCCTGTGCGAAATCGGTCGCGTCGGTGGCGATGACGAATTCGACGCTCGGGGCGGTCGGCGCGGGTGCGGCAGCAGGCTCCAGCAATGCCAGCTTCGGGCGCGCGCGGCGGAGGGGAAAAACGACGTACTGGGGGTCGTTGGCGGCATCGTGCAGGTCATGGGACGACATCTCGGGCCTCGCTACGTTCACCGGCGCATCGGATGTGCGCCGGATTGTGTCGATAGGCAAAGATGTTGGCATCCGTGATGCGTTTCCTTGCCGTGCCCGAAAGCTAAAGGTCGCCCGTTGCACGGAGTTGATCGTCACTTGACGCTTTTGTTGCATTGCAAAATGAGCCGCCGGTAGTCCGCCGGCCAGGCGTGGCGCGCGTTCAGTGCCGCGTGGCGCCGGCCAGCGCCGGGTCGTCCGCGAGGCCCGTCCACACGGTGCCGTCCGCGTCCAGGCGTACGTGCAGGCCCATGCGTCCGAGCACCGCGAGAGCGCGGATGCGCAGCATGTCCAGCTGCAGCGCGCGCGCCTCACCGTCGCAGGCGGCCGCCCCGGCGAGCAGGGCCGCCATGCGCGGCCACTCGCCGGCAAGGATGGATGCGTCGATGCCGGCTTTCAGCTCGGGCGAAACGTCGGCCGCCGTGCGGCCCAGCCCCGCGAGGTAGCCGAGGCAGAACGCCGCCGTCTGCATCAGGTGGGTCAGGCGCGCGATGGTGAGTCCGGCGAACTGTCCGATATCGCCATCCTGGCGGCACTGCGCCAGCGCGCGCTCGCCTGCCGCCGGCAGTTCGTCGAGCAGCCCGAGCAGGTGCGGCAGCAACAGGTCGGCATTGCCCGGCAGCGACCATGCGCTGTGCCGGTTGGCCCGGTACTCGTCGAGCATCAGTGCGGCAATCGGCGAGAACTGCGCGGCCAGCGCATCGGCCGTCGCGAGCGGCGCCGGATCGGTTGCTATCCGGGCGCGCCACAGCTCGCGATGCATGGCATGCACCATCTGCAGCAACTGGTCGGATTCGCCCGCCAGCGCTTGCTCGACGAAGGGTGCGGCGAGGTTCAGCACGACGGCATTCGCGTCGCCGCTGCGCAGCAGCGGCGGCATTCCGCCCTGCGCCGGCGAGTTGCCGGCGTCCGGTGCATCGGCCACGACGACACGGACCAGGTGTGCGGGATCGAGTCCGGTGTCACGTGCGTGCAGACGCGCAAGCAGGTCGGACAGGGTGCTGCGCAGCGTGCCGGCGTGCGGCTGAAGGCGTTCGCCGGAGATTTCTATCGTGTACATGGGGGCGCCATTCGGATGTGGAGGCCGGTGCAGCCTGCGGGGCGATGAGGATAGCGGCGCCGTCCCCGCTCGTCCAATGGCCGGAGCGCCTGTTAAAGTCGGCGCCTTGATGACAAGCGGGCGGGTTGGTCATGGGCGGGAAACGGATGTTCGGGTTCAAGGCGGCGTTTGCAGTGGCGGTGGCCATCGCGGCCGGCGTGTGGTGGCAAGCGCAGCAGCCGGCGCAGCAGGGCATCCCCGCGATCGGCGACGACCCGGATACGCCGTTCGCCGTGCTGCGTTGCGATGCGCGCAGCCGCGAGGATGGCCCGGCGCTCGCCGTCGCCTTCAGTCGGCCGCTGGCGCCGGGCCAGCAGCTTGGCGACCTGATGACGGTGACCGATCTGGGCGAGGCGGGCGGCACGCCTGTGGCTGCACGCGTGGCCGGGCACTGGCGCCTGGGCGAAAATCCGCGCCAGGCGTATTTCTCCGGCGTGCTGCCGAAACGACGCTACCGCGTCGATGTCGCGGCGGGCGTGAGTGCGCGCGGTGGCGACCTGCTCGCCGCCTCTCACCAGTGTGAAACGCAGGTCGACGACATGCCGCCGGCCTGGTTCTTCGCCAGTCGCGGCACCGTGCTGCCGGCCGGACAGAATGGCGGCCTGCCGGTGGTGACGGTGAATACGCCGGAGGTCGATGTGCAGTTCCTGCGCGTCGAACCGGCGCAACTGCCGGGTTTTCTCGACAAGGTGTATGGCATCCGGCGCGCTGCCACGGACGACGAAGGGGGCGAGGGGGACGAAGGTTACGACGACTACGAGGATCAGGGCGGCATCGACCTGCGCGGGCGCACGTCCGGCTGGCATCTCGACCGCCTGAAGGGCCTGTCGAAGAGCGTCTATCTCGGGCGGTTCCAGACCGACGACAAGCCGGACCGCCGGCACGTGAGCTTCCTGCCGGTGGAGCAGATCGCCGAACTGCAGGAACCGGGTGTCTATGTCGCGGTGATGCAGGCACCGGGCAGCTTTTCCAACGAATACCAGACCACCTATTTCTATGTCAGCGACATCGGCCTGCATCTGCACCGCAACGCAAGCCGCATCGACGCCTTCGCCACGTCGCTGAAATCCGGCACCGCGCTGCCGCGTGTCGAGTTCGAAATGCTCGACGGCGACGGCAAGCGTGTGGCCACGGTGACCGGCGACGACGCCGGCCATGCCGTGTTCGACGCGGTGCCCGCGAACGCCCGGCTGGTGGTCGCGCGGCGCGGCCGCGAACTGTCCGTCGTGTCGCTGGCGGAAGCGGCGCTGGACCTGTCCGAATTCGACACCACCGGCCTGCTGCCGACGAACAACAAGCTGTTCGCCTACAGCGGCCGTGACCTCTACCGGCCAGGCGAGACCTTTGACGTGTCGGTGCTCGCGCGTGACGCCGACGGCGAGCCGCTGGCGCCGCAGCCGGTCACCGCCGTGCTCAAGCGCCCGGACGGGCGCACCGTGAGCCAGCGCGTGTGGAAGCCGTCGCCCGGGCCGTCCGGCTATTTCCGTGAGGCCGTCGCCATCGCGGCTGACGCGCAGACCGGCGCCTGGACGCTCGAATTGCGCGCGGATCCGGCCGCACGCCGGCCGGATGCCGTGCTGCGTTTCAAGGTCGAGGAGTTCCTGCCTGAGCGCATGAAGCTCGCGCTGCGCAGCGACGAGAACGTGCTCACGCAGGGCAAGCCCTTCGAACTGGCGGTGCAGGGCGACTACCTGTTCGGTGCGCCGGCGGCGGGCAACCGGCTGCTCGGCTCGCTCGCCGTCGGGCGCGCGCGCCAGGCGCTCCCGGCCAAACGGCCGGGCTATGTCTTCGGCGACTTCGCCGACGACGGACTGAAGGCGCGGCGCGAGCTGGACGAAACCACGCTCGACGACGCCGGGCGCGCACGGATCACCGTCCCGTACGAGCCGGGCAATGCACGCTCGCCGCTGTCGCTGCGCGTGAGCATGAGCCTGCTCGAATCGGCCGGGCGTCCGGTCGTGCGTTCCATCGAACGCGCATGGTGGCCGGTGCCGGCACTGGTCGCGGTGCGCCCGCTGTTCGACAACGACGTCGCGCGCGAGTCGTCGCTGGCCGAATTCGAAGTTGGCCGCTTCCTGCCGGACGGCGCGTTCGCGCCGCTGGCAAAGGCAAACCTGCGGCTGTTCCGCGAGGAACGCCAGTACTACTGGCGCTTCGACGATCAGCGCGGCTGGCATTCGGGCTTCAGCGAAAGCGACGAGCTGGTCGACAGCCGTGCCATCGCGTTGACGGCAACGGCGAAGGTCGCGCTGCCGGTGAGCTGGGGACGTTACCGGCTGGAGATCGACGACGCGGAGCACGGCCTGACGATGCGCTACCGCTTCTACGCCGGCTGGGGCGCGCAGGACGGCGAGGCGCTCGGCAACCGTCCCGACCGCGTGCAGGTGCGCCTTGAAGGCGCGCCCTACGCGGCGGGCGATACGGTGCGCGCGCAGATCGTTCCGCCGCATGACGGCGAAGCGCTGGTACTGGTCGAGGGAGACCGCGTGCTCTGGTCGAAGCGGGTGAAGGTGAGCGCCGCGGGCACAACGGTCGACGTGCCACTGGACAAGGTCTGGAAGCGGCACGATCTCTACCTGTCAGTCGTTGCCTTCCGTCCGGGCAGCGAAGGCGGGCGGGTGACGCCGGCGCGCGCGCTCGGTCTGGCCCACATTCCGCTGTCTCGCGAGGCGCGCCGGCTTGGCGTGCACATCGACGCGCCCGCGAAGATCGAGCCGGACACGACGGCGACGGTGCGGATCAAGGTCGACGGCGCCGCCGGCGAACCCGCCTGGGTGACGCTGTCCGCGGTCGATCAGGGCATCCTGAACATCACGCGCTTCGCCACGCCGGACCCGTTCGGCTACTTCTTCGGCAAGCAGCGCTACGGCGCCGACCTGCTCGACATCTACGGCCGCCTCATCGAAAAGATGGATGGCACGCGCAGTTCGCTGAAGTGGGGCGGTGACGCGGCGCGGCGCGACACGCAGAGCATGCCGAAGAAGGTGAAGCTGATCGACCTGTTCAGCGGACCGGTGCAACTGGACGACAAGGGCGAAGCCCGCATCGCGCTCGCGGTGCCGGATTTCAACGGCAGCCTGCGCCTGATGGCGGTCGCCTCGACAGCGGCGCGTTTCGGCCACGGCGAGCGCGACATGACGGTCGCCGCGCCCATCGTCGCCGAACTGTCGACGCCGCGTTTCATCGCGCCCGGTGACGAAGCGGCGGTCGCGCTGGAAGTGACCAACCTGACCGGCGCGACGCAGCAGATACGGCTCGTGCTCGACGCCGCACCGCCGGTCAGCATCCGCGACGGTGCGCGCACGATGACGCTGGCACCGAAAGCGCGCAGCACCGTGCGTTTCACCGCTACGGCAGTCGAAGCCGAAGGGCTGGCGAAGCTCACGCTGGTGCTCGACGCGAGCGGCGGCGACAAACCGGTGCATCTGCGGCGCGAAGCCGCGCTGCAGGTGACGCCGCCGGTGCCGCTCGCGCGCACCGTGCAGCGGGTGAAGGTGGAGCCGGGCGCGCGTCATGTGGCGGACGCTTCTGTGCTGGAGCGTTTCTGGCCGGCGTCGGCGACGCTCAGCGTGACGGCTGCGTCGAGCCCGCCGCTGAACATCCGCGAGCACGTGCGCGGGCTGCTGCGCTATCCCTACGGCTGCGCCGAACAGACGGTCAGTTCCGCCTGGCCGCACGTCATCATCGACGACGCACAGGCGACCGAACTGGGCCTGAAGGTGTACAGCCGCGCCGAGCGCGTCGCCATGGTGGATGCGGCGATCGGCCGCCTGGCCGGCATGCAGGGCGCGCAGGGCGGCATGACGATGTGGGGCGGCGGCGAGTACGAGTACTGGATCACCGCCTATGTCGCCGGCTTCCTCATCGACGCGCGCGAAGCCGGTTTCACCGTGCCGGAGGCGTTCAGCACGCGCATGGGCGACTGGATGCTCAAGGAGTTCCAGCTGTCGCCGTCGCAGATGCCCCGGCTCGCCGGCGACAACACGCAGCCCGGTCATCGCGAGTTGCTGCGCGGCGCGCACATGCGCTTCGCCAACGCCGCCCATCTTGGCTACGTGCTGGCGCGCGAGCAGCGCGCACCGCTGGCCACGCTGCGCCTGCTGTTCGACCAACATCGCGCGCTCGCGAAGTCGCCGCTCGCGCTGGCGCATCTGGGCCTGGCGCTCAAGCTCATGGGCGACGACGCGCGGGCCGGCGTCGCGCTCGACGAGGCGTTGCTCAAACCTTACGGCCTGGATGGCAGCGAGCACGAATGGCTCGGTGACTACGGCAGCGCGCTGCGTGACCGCGCGATGATGTACGCACTGTTCGGACGTCACGACGTGAAGATGGCGCGTGCGGCCAATCTGCTGTTCGAACTGTCGGCCGACACGGCCGGCCGGCGCTGGCTGTCGACGCAGGAACAGATCGCGCTGGTGCTGGCCGGGCGTGCGGCCGGTGCGGGGGCCGGCAAGCCGTGGTCGCTCGCCATCGACGGGGGGGCGGATGTCAGCGGCAGCGCACCGATGATGCTGGCGGTCGATGCGGCCGCGGCGCGCCGCGGTGTCGGATTCGGCAACACCGGCACGGCGCCGCTCTATCTGGAGATCGAGGCCGCCGGCTATCCGAAGGTGGCGCCGGCCGCGGAGAACGGTCTGGGCACGGTGCGCCGCACGCTGTTCGACGCCGACGGCCGGCCGTGGAACGGCCGCGCGATGAAGGTGGGCGACCTGATGCTGGTGCGCGTGGAAGTGCGGCCGGGCCGTCGCGTCGATGACGCGCTGCTGGTCGACCGCCTGCCGGCCGGGCTGGAGATCGAGAACCTCAATCTGTCGCAGGGGCCGCAGGCGTCGGAATTCTCGCTCAAGCCGGCGGACGGGCACGCGCTGCGCGTGGCAGACACGATGAACGACGGGCGGGTGAAGCATCGCGAATTCCGCGACGACCGCTTCGTCGCCGCGCTGAAGCTGGACAGCGCGCCGCTGAACCTCGTCTACATGGTGCGGGTCGTCACGCCCGGACGCTACACCGTGCCGGGCACGTTCATGGAAGACATGTACCGCCCCGAACTGCGCACCGTCGGCGAACCCGGTCCGCTGCTCGACGTCGTGGATGCGCCGCGCGCCGCGGCCCGCTGAATGGCGAGCGCTGCGGGCACGCTCAATGTCTCGGGTGGTGCGGCGGTGAAAAGTGCTTGCGTGGTGAGCACATGGCGGCTTTAAATTAGACGTGGTCTAAAAGACGGTCGCCGGCAAGGCGACCGCCGCCTTGTCACTTCGGGAGAGTCGCCATGATGCAGGACGTTGCCACCCGGGCGGCGGCCAATCCGGCCGTCGCGCACGCCACCCGCACGCATTGCGTCACCCGCCTGTTCGCGCAGGGCGGCGTGAAGGTCAATGGCAGTGCGCCATGGGACATCCAGCTGCACGACACGGCGGTGCTCGACCAGGTGCTCGCGCGTGGCAACCTCGGGCTGGGCGAAGCCTACATGGACGGGCGCTGGGACTGCGAGCGGCTCGATGAACTGTTCTGCCGCCTCTTGCGCGCGCGTCTCGGTGAGCGGGTCCGGCCGGTGCCGATGCTCTTTCAGGCAGTGCGCGCGCGTCTCTTCAATCGGCAGACCGGTCGACGCGCCTGGCACGTGGGCGAGCGTCACTATGATCTGGGCAACGCGTTCTACGCGGCGATGCTCGATCCGCGCATGACCTACACCTGCGCCTTCTGGGACGGCGCCGACACGCTGGCGGGCGCGCAGGACGCGAAGCTCGATCTGGTGTGCCGCAAGCTCGGCCTGATGCCCGGCATGCGCCTGCTCGACATCGGTTGCGGCTGGGGCGGCCTCATGGCCTACGCGGCCGAGCGCTACGGCGTGGAATGTGTCGGCGTGACCGTGTCGCGCGAGCAGATCGAATGGGCGCGCGAACGCTACGGCGCGCTGCCGGTGGAGTTCCGGCTGCAGGACTACCGCGATCTGGACGAACGGTTCGACCGGGTGGCGAGCCTGGGCATGTTCGAACATGTCGGGCGCAAGAACTTCCGCACCTTCATGCGCGTGGCGCGTCGCTGCCTGAATCCCGATGGCCTCTTCCTGCTGCACACGATAGGCAAGAACACGCGTCGCGGCGCGACCGACCCGTGGATAGACCGCTACATTTTCCCCGGCGGAGACCTGCCGTCGGTCGGGCAGATCGGCGACGCGCTCGATGACCTGTTCGTGGTCGAGGACGTGCACAGCCTTGGCGCCGACTACGACCGCACGCTGATGGCCTGGCACGAGCGCTTCGAAGCCGGGTGGAGCGCATTCGCGGCTCGGCTCGGCGAGCGCTTCCACCGTATGTGGCGCTACTACCTGCTGTCCTGCGCCGGCGCCTTCCGTGCGCGCGACATCCAGCTCTGGCAGTGGGTGCTGTCGCCGCAGGGCGTTGCCGGCGGTTATCGCAGGCCCGGACAAGCCGTGCCCGACAGCGGCGCTCACGGGTAAAGTGGCGGCCTGGATTCCGGAGGCCGCACACACCATGGCAATGCAATATCCGGCGCTGACCGATCGCCTGATCGGCTTCATCGCGCAGCAGAAGATGTTCTTCGTCGGCACCGCCACCGCCGACAGTCGCGTAAACGTGTCGCCCAAGGGCATGGATTCGCTGCGCGTGCTCGGGCCGCAGCGCGTGGCCTGGCTGAACGTGACCGGCAGCGGCAACGAGACGGCGGCGCACGTGCAGCTGTCGCCGCGCATGACGCTGATGTTCTGCGCCTTCGACGGCTCGCCGATGATCCTGCGCCTGTACGGGCAGGCGAGGGTGGTGCATCGTCGCGATGCGGACTGGCCCGCACTGATCGCCCTTTTCGACCCGCTCCCCGGTGCGCGCCAGATATTCGACCTGACGCTGGATCTCGTGCAGACGTCCTGCGGCACCGCCGTGCCGCGCTACGACTACGCCGGTGACCGCGACATTCTGTCCGACTGGGCGCGCAAGAAGGGCGAGCACGGCATACGGCAATACTGGGAGGAGAAGAACGGCGAGAGCATCGACGGCATTGCCACGCACATCATGGATCTCAATGGCTGAGATCCGGATGCCCGGGTCCGGTGCATACTCCGTGGCGCAGTGAGCCGTCCGTACTGCGCGCCTGATCAACACCCCGGAGACCGACCGCATGGCGTCCGTTGCAGACCTGTTCGACATGCTGTCCTCGCTGCAGTTGTTCGCGGTGGGGGAAACCCGGGTCACGGCGGGGCGCTTGCTCGGACTGGTGCTGATCATCGTGCTGTCGTGGTGGGTCGCCTACGCGCTGGAGCGCGGTCTGGCGCGCGTTGCAGCCATGCACGCGCGCGCCGGCATGAGTCAGTCGGCCATGTATGCGCTGGGGCGCATCGCGCGCTATCTGGTGTGGATCGTCGGCTCGCTGCTCGGGCTGAGCTATATCGGCTTCGACCTGTCCAGCCTGGCCATCATCGGCGGTGCGCTCGGCGTGGGCATCGGCTTCGGCCTGCAGAACATCTTCAGCAACCTGATTTCGGGCGTCATCATCCTGCTGGAGAAGACGCTCAAGGTCGGCGACTTCGTCGATCTGCAATCGGGTGTCGTCGGGCGGGTGGCCGAGATCAACATGCGCTACACGCGCATCACCACCAACGACGCGGTGGACATCATCGTGCCGAACTCGGAGTTCATCAACGGACGCGTCATCAACTGGACCTACGGCGAGCTGGTACGCCGCCTGCACGTCCCGTTCGGCGTGGCCTATGGCAGCGACAAGGTGCGAGTGCGCGACGCGGCACTGGCCGCCGCCGCGCAAGTGCCCGCCACGGTGCGTGACGACACGCGCCATCCCGAGGTGTGGCTGGTGGGCTTCGGCGACAGCAGCCTCGATTTCGAACTTGTGGTGTGGGTGGGCGAGGCGGGCGTGATTTCACCGGCCCGCACGCAGGCGGCCTTCCTGTGGGCGCTTGAAACCGAGCTGAAGCGCAGCGGCATCGAAATTCCCTTCCCGCAGCGCGACCTCAATTTCCGGGGCGGGCGGGTCGAAGTCAGCCTTGCGCCGGCCGTGTCCGTACCGGTCGCCGACGGCGCCGGCGGCGTTGTCTGAACAGATGGCGCGGGGTGATCTTTCCCTGACGGGCGTCGACTTCGTGGCGCCAGGCCTGCCGCCGGGCGTGGCAACGGATTTCAGGGCGCCGATGGTGTTGCGCGCGCGCCTGCACGCAGCAGCCGGTACGCACCGATGATCGCGTCCTTCTTCTCCGCACTCGGTCCGCTCGGCAAGACCATGTGGAGTGCCGTTTTCTTCGCCATCGCCATCGCGATCGTCGGGTTGCTGGTTCTGGAGCAGCGCGCGTTCGCAGCGCGGGGCAAGGCGGGGAGCTGGCGCTGGCTGCGGCTTGCGTCCCTGCCCATCCTCGCGGTCACGGCGCTCGTGGTCGTGCTGGCCGCACGAGCCGTGTCGGGCGCGCTTGCGCTTGCGGTGTTCTACCTCGCGCTGTTCACCGTCGCGCCGATACTGTGGTTCGGCCTGCACGTGCTGTTCGGCCGATGGCTGTCGCCGCGCATGAGCCGTGGCGAAAGCGTCTGGGTTGCGCTGACCGGACTGGCCATCCTCGGGCTGCCGCCGCTGGTACTCGGTGCGTTGCAGTCGCCGCTGTACCGCCTGGAACTCGGTCTCGACAAGGCGCGGCGCGACGCCATGGATGAAGTGCCGCTCGCCCACAGGATGTCACCGGTACGACGCCTGAGTCTGGGTGATGCCGGTGACATCCATGCGCAGACGCTGAGTGCGCCCCCCGGTGTGACGGTTGATCGCATCGACGCGCAGGGCGGCGAACTGTGGAGCGATACCGCGACGCAGATGCACGCCTATTTCTGCCGCACGGGCAGCGACCTGCATCTGGCCTGGCCGGTCGGGTCCACGGTGCCGCCGTTGCGCCTGTACTGGCATGGCGACGACGGCGTCAGGCGGCGCAGCGAATTCCGCACAGGCGACCCCGTGCACGCGTTGCCGGCCGAGGAATTCACCGTTGCATGGCGCGATGACGGCGTGGACCTGCCGGTGCCCGTCGCGCGCAGTCGGGTGCAGTTCGGCTGGGTGACGGACGGGGTCGAGGTGTTCCGCCCGGCAGAAACGCTGCAGCGCGACGAACACCTTGTTGACGACTGCGTCATGCGCGGCTATCGGCGGGACGCCTGGCGCACCGAAGGGCCCGTGCAGCGGCTGCGGCTGATACTTCATCCGGCGCGTGCCGGTGCGCCGCTGCTGTACACCGCCTCGCGCGATGCCTCCGATTGACGACCTGCGCCGGCAATACTGAACCCGATGGCCCGGAACCGTGTCGACAGCGCTGTTGCATGCACGATGACGTCCGGCTGCGGAGCGGGCCACGAATCAGGCGGTGGCTTGGCTGGTGCAGTGCAAAGGTGTCAAACGGATGAACGCGGGGATCACGCCCGGTGGTTTCACCGCAGAAGAAGCGCCTTCCACTCGAATCATGAAAAGGGATCGATATGCCAGTCGAAAAAGTGCTCTATCGCGCAACGGCCAAGGCCAGCGGAGGCCGTGACGGCCGTGCGGTGTCCAGCGACGGCCAGCTCGATGTCCGTCTGACCACGCCGAAGGAACTTGGCGGCGCCGGTGGCGACGGCACCAATCCGGAGCAGATGTTCGCGGCGGGCTACAGCGCCTGTTTTCTGGGCGCGATGAAGTTCGTCGCGCAACGCGACAGGATAGCCATCCCGGCCGACGTCAGCGTCGAAGGCAGTGTGGGAATCGGCGCCATTCCGACCGGCTTCGGCATCGAGGTCGAACTGCGCATTTCATTGCCGGGCCTCGATGGCGCGGCCGTGCAGACGCTGGTCGAACGCGCCCACATCGTGTGCCCGTACTCGAATGCCACCCGCAACAACATCGAGGTGCGGCTCACCGTGCTCTGACCCGGCGCCGCTTCCCCGGCGGGTGACGCGGCCGCAGTCCGGCAACGCTGGCCGCTGCCCAAACCCCGAAAGAAACCATTCCCCACGAAAGAGACGCCCATGCGCAGCGCCGCCTGGTATTCCCGTTTTGCCAAGGCCGCCGCGCATTTCTGCGGGCGGCCCAGGGTGTTCACGCTGGCGGTCGCGATCATCGTGGTCTGGATCGTCACCGGGCCGATGTTCGGGTTCAGCGACACCTGGCAACTGGTCATCAACACCGGTACGACCATCATCACCTTCCTGATGGTCTTCCTGATACAGAACACGCAGAACCGGGACACCGAAGCTATTCAGGTCAAGCTGGACGAGCTCATCCGGGCGACCCGGGGGGCGCACAACGCGCTGCTCGATCTGGAAGAACTGGAAGAAGAGAGCCTGCACGCGTTCAAGGCGAAGTACCAGGCGCTGGCCGCTGCCGCACGCGCTGAACTGGGACAGGGCAATCAGGACACCGGCACCCCTGAGCCGTGAGCCGCACCGGACGGGTTCGTGCCGCTACAACAGCGGGTAATGAACTCAGCCCAGCGCATCCGCCGCGATCCGGGCCGCCGCCGCGATCACGCCGTCGTTCCACTGCGCATCCGGCTCCGGTTGCGTGAAATACACCGTGAGCACGACAGGCGCGCGCTCCGGTCGCCACAATACGGCGATGTCGTTTGACGTTCCATGGGCGCCGGAGCCCGTCTTGTCGCCGACCTGCCAGGTGTCGGGCACGCCGGCGCGTATGCGCTTCGCGCCGGTCGTGTTGCCGCGCAACCAGTCCTGCAGCTGCGCCCGCAGGGGCGCCGGCAAGGTGTCGCCCAGAGCGAGCGATTGCAGGGTCCGTGCCATCGCGGCGGGTGTGGTCGTGTCACGCGGATCGCCCGGCAGCGCCGTGTTCAGCGCCGTTTCCGGACGGTCGAGGCGGAAGGTGCTGTCGCCGATGGCGCGTGCGAACGCAGTGACCGCGGACGGCCCGCCGAGCAGCCCGGTCAGCAGATTGCTCGCGGTGTTGTCACTGTACTGGAGTGCCGCCCGGCACAATTCGGCAACCGTCATGCCGTCCGCTAAGTGCTTGCCGGTGACGGGCGAATGGCTCACCAGATCGGCCTTGCCGTATGTCATGTGCCGCTGCAGCAGCCCTTCGGTGCGCACGCTCCGCGCGAGGATGGCTCCCGCCAGAACGACCTTGAACGTGCTGCAGAACGGAAACCGCTCGTCGGCCCGGTGTTGGATGCGCACGCCGCTTTTCGTGTCGATGGCAACGACGCCCAGCCGGCCGCCGGAGCCGGCTTCCAGCGCGACGAACCGCGCGTCGGCGGACGCAAGGTCGTGCACGCCTTCCGTGCCCCGGGCCGGAAGGGCCCGCGCAAGGGGAGCGGCTGCAATGACGCGCAACAGGCTGCGACGATCGGAAAAATTCGGCATGTGGCCTCGCTTTCGGAAAGAGGGGAATGATGAGCCGGAGCGTGCGGCGAGGTGCCGGCCGGGCCGGCGTGCCGGCAACGCCGCTGCCGTCGCGTCGTCATCGGGCCGGCCATCGCAAAGGACGGGGTACGCCAGCGCGCGAGGCTACAATATTCAGGATCGGGTTGTGGCGCTGCCGGATGCGCATGACGTTTTTCCGGGCGGCTGTCCGGTGGCCGCATCGGCTGCCGCGAGCGGTGCGGCCCGTGCGCGCGCTCGGCCGGGATTGTTCGTCGTACGGGACGTGCCGGGGCGGAAGCACCGCTTCCGGATTCAGCACTTCCGCGCACCCGTTGCCGTAAGGGAGTCGTCATGCTGGATCACATCGGCCTTGCCGCCAGCGTCAGCGATTGCGTCGAATGCAGCGCTGCCTTCGTCATCGGTCCCGACGGCCCGGGCATCGAAATGCGCGGCCATCGGCAAGAGGCCGGAGCGCTCCGGCAGGGCCGACGCCCGCAGCATCCGTTGTGATGACCATTCTCGTGAAACGCGCGTACGAACCGCCCGGCGCCGCTGACGGCTTCCGGATTCTGGTCGACAGGCTGTGGCCGCGAGGCGTGTCCAGGCAGGACGCGCATGTCGATCTGTGGCTCAGGGATGCGGCGCCGAGCGCGTCGCTGCGCAAATGGTTCGGCCACGATCCGGCGAAGTGGGCCGGATTCAGGCAACGCTACTTTCTTGAGCTTGCCGGCCGTCCCGAGGTGATCGCGCAACTCGAAGCGCAAATGGACCGGGGCGTCGTGACGCTCGTCTACGGTGCCCGGGATACGGTGCACAACAACGCCGTCGCGCTCAAGGCCTATCTTGAAGACGCCGGCCGGCGCGCATCGGCCGGGGCGTGCTGAAGGCGGGTTGCAGGATGCGTCAGGCTTCGTCAGGCACGGTGCCCTGTGCGGCCATTTCCTTTGCGACGCGGGCCTGCGCCAGCATGCGGGCGCGGCTGTCGGGCGTTTCCAGGCTGATGCGGCCGATGGCGCCGTCGCGGTAATCCTGCAGCAGCGTGAATGCGGCTTTCTCGAGATCGGCGGCGCCGCCCTTGATGCGGTACCCGCGGCGCGCCGCAATGTGCGCGATGACGGATACGCCGTCCATGTCGGGCGTGCAGCCGTAGCGCGCGGCGAGCTGTGCCGGGTAGCGCGCCTGCAGCAAATCGCCGAGAAAGGTGGCGACTTCCTCGTCGATGATGGCGTTGCGGCCGATGGCGTGGCTGGCCGCCAGCATCAGGCCGTCGCTCTCGTGCTCGATCTTCGGCCACATGAGACCGGGCGTGTCGTACAGCGTGAGCCGGGGCGTCAGGTGGATGCGCTGGATGCTTTTCGTGATCGCCGGCTCGTCGCCGGTGGCGGCGACGCGCCGCTTGACCAGTGCGTTCATCAACGTCGATTTCCCGACGTTCGGAATGCCCATGATGATGAGGCGCAGCGGCTTCAGGTTGTCGTCGCGATGTGGCGCCAGCGACTGGGCGAGCTGCGGGATGCGCGTCGCGTCGCCCGGCTTGCGCGCGGACAGCGCAACCGCCTTGGTGTTGGGCAGGCTGTTGAAATGCTTGAGCCAGGCAGCGGTGGCATCCGGGTCGGCGAGGTCGGCCTTGTTCAGCAGCTTCAGGCAGGGGCGATTGCGATGCGTGCGCAGCGCGTGAATCATCGGATTGCTGCTGGCCTCGGGCAGGCGGGCGTCCAGCACCTCGACCACGACGTCGACCGACTTCATCGCGTCGGTCGCATGCTTGCGCGCGGAGGTCATGTGACCGGGGAACCACTGGATGGACATGGCGGAGGCGACGCTGGAAAAGACGACATTCTACCGGCCGCGGCGCCGCGTCTGACGCGGGCCGTGTCGACAGGCTGGCGCGGGGCTGGCTAGCGCCCGGGTGCGGCGCCGGGCACGCAGGCCGGCGTGGATGCCGCAAGGCGTGCCGCACCGGAGGCCGCGTCGGCCTGGACCAGCGCAATGCCGAGTCCGGCGGCCTTCCAGCCGGGTTCGAGCGCGATGTCCTGGCGCACCGTGACGCGGCCGGCGGCGTCAGGCTGCAGCGGACCGATCCAGCGCCGCACGACATAGTCGTGGGCGAGGTGGCGGCCGGCGTTCTCGCCCGCCGCGATCTGCGAATCGAGGTGGCGTTCATAGACCGCCAGATATCCGACGCTGCCGTGCGCCAGTTCGCCGCTGGCGCCGGCGTGCAACGTGTCGCCGCCGATCTCCGCCGACAGCGCGACGGCACCGGCCGATGCAGGGATTCGCCGGGCCAGCGCGCTGCGCACCGCGTCCGGCGAACGCCACTGGCGGAAGTCTTCGCCGGCCACGCGCACCTGCGGGGTGTAGACGACGCTGCCGCCCTCGGCGCGGGACAGGCGGCGCTGCCGCTCGGAGTGGGCTGCCTGCGCGAACGGGTCGCGCCAGCCGAGGTGGTCCCAGTAGTCGACGTGAAAGGCGAGCGGCACGACCTGCCGTTTCTGCGCTGCGGCGTCGAGCGAACCGAGCCAGGCGTCGGCGGGCGGGCAACTGCTGCAGCCTTGCGACGTATAGAGTTCGACGACGGGAGCCCAGGGCCGGTTTGTGTCGCAGGCGGCGTGCAGCGTGGCGGGCAGCACGCCCAGCAGCGGGCCCATCAACAGGGCCGGGAGCAGGGAACGGATGGGGCGGCGGCGTGCGGGCATGGCGATCTCCTTGACGGACTTGCCGAAGGAGACCGCCAGGCGGGCTCAGACCTTACCGGGTACGTGGCTGACGCCGCCGTCCGAGCGCGGGTCGGCCGCGCCTTCGAGCCGCCCGTCCGGGTGGCGCACGATGAGGCCGGCGTGGCCGGCGCTTTCGTCGAAATCGGCCAGCGCCTCGACGGCGTGACCGCGTGCGGCCAGTGCGTCGAACACTTCGCGCGGGAAGCGCGATTCAAGCTTCAGCGTGTCGCTGGCCGAGCCCCAGGTCCGCCCGAGCAGCCAGCGCGGCGCCGAAACGGCCGCCTCCACGGTCTGTCCCATGAGCAGGTGGCGGGTGAACACCTGCGCCTGGAACTGCGGTTGCCCGTCACCGCCCATGCTGCCGTAGACGACGGTACGCCCGTCGGTCAGCTGCGCCATCGGCGGGTTGAGCGTGTGGAAGGGCAGCCGGCCGGGTTTGAGCTCGTTGAGCGCACCGGCCTGCAGCGAGAAGCTGATGCCGCGGTTCTGCCACAGCACGCCCGAATCGCCGGCGATCACGCCGCTGCCGAACTCGTGATAGATGCTCTGGATGAAGCTGACCGCACGGCCTTCGCCGTCGACCACGCCCATCCATACGGTGTCGCCCGGTTGCGTGGCGACACCGCTGCCGACGCGGTCGGGGTTGATGTTGGCGGCGAGAGAGTCCAGTACTTCCGGGCGCAGGAAGGACTGGGCTTCCACGCGCATGCGCGACGGATCGGTCAGATGGCGGTCTCGCACGAGGAAGGCCTGGCGCGTCGCTTCGACCACGCGGTGGATGTAGTCGGGCGAGCGGTCGTCCAGGCCGGCGACGCCGATGCGGTCGAGCTGGCCGAGTATGAGCAGCGACAGCAGCCCCTGCGTTGGCGGCGGCATGTTGTAGACGCGGCCCAGGCTGTGTTCCAGCATGAGCGGCGTGACGCGGCGCGCGTGATGGGCTTCGAGGTCGGGCAGGCGCAGCGGGCTGCCGGCGGATTCCATGGCGCGCGCCATGCGCCGGGCCAGTTCGCCGCGATAGAAATCGTCCAGGCCGGCGCAGGCGAGCTGCGACAGCGTGTCGGCCAGGTTCGGCTGCAGCAGCATGTCGCCGGCTTCCGGTACCCGCGCGTCGGGCATGAAATGCAGCGCGAAGCCCGGTTGATCGATGACTTCGCCATGCTTGACCCGGAGCCCGCGCGCGAGACTGCGCGACACGGGAACGCCGTTGCGGGCATGGTGTTCGGCATCGCGCAGCAGTCGCGACAGCGGCAGCCTGCCGCCGGCACGGGCGGCGGACTCCAGCGCAAGCTGCCAGCCGGACACCGTGCCGGCAACCGTCAGCGCCGCGAGCGGGCCGCGCGTCGGCAACTTCTCGCGGATGTCGCGGTCGGCATACCAGGGGCGGCTGGCCAGCGCCGCCGCCGCGCCGCAAGCGTCGATGCCCTGGGGGGCGGCGCCCGGTTCGGCGATCAGCCAGAAGCCGTCACCGCCGAGCGCGTTCATGTGAGGGTAGACGACGGCGATGGTGGCGGCTGCGCCGATCATCGCCTCTATGGCGTTGCCGCCCTCGCTCATGATGTCGCGCGCGGTGTCGGCGGCGAGGTGGTGCGGGGCGACGGCGATGCCGTGCGATGGCTGTGTCATGGCCAGTCTCCATCTGTCCGTATGAAGTGCGCCGATATGGTGCATCAGGCGCGCCTTGTGTGCGTCACTATTCGATGCAGCGGGACATCTGCCCGCATGATGGCGGGCGGCTTGCCATTCGTGGCGGGCGTGCCGCTTGTTGCCCGGGATGGTGCATTTGTAACGCACGCATCCGGTACAGGCTGTGTCGCGTGCGTGACGTCTGGCGCACACTTCGGATGTGCTTTTCAGGAACGTGTAGTTTGCTGACTGCCTCGACAATTCCGACCGGTGCTCCGCTGCGCACGGCACGCATCTTGCCCTTGTGCCAGTGGATGCGATCCCGCGACATCGGCCCACGATAGAAGAAATGCCCCCATTGTTTGCAGTCAAAACCTGGCGAAACCAGATCCGGCGGACCTGGCTCTATGTGAAGCACCCGTCATTGAGGCGTCGAAACCACGCCTATTTCAAGGTGTGGCTGGGGCGCGTCGTGCTGTGGGCAGGCGGCATCGGCGTGGGTTTGCTGGCGGTGGGTTTCGCCGACATGTCGGACGCGGCCGTGCATCACTTCCGCGCGCTGGCAACCGAAAATCCCTATCTGCCCTTCGTCATCACGCCGCTCGGTGGCGCGCTGTGCGTGTGGCTCACACGGCGCTTCTTTCCGGGGGCGGAAGGCAGCGGCATTCCGCAGGCGATCGCGGAAATGTCGCGCCCGGACGTGCGCGGATGGCGCCCGCTGCTGTCGGTGCGCATCATTTTCGGCAAGGTGCTGGTCGGCGTGGCCGCGCTCGGCAGCGGTTTTTCGCTCGGCCGCGAAGGCCCGACCGTGCAGGTCGGCGCATCGCTGCTCAACGCCATGCACCGCTATCTGCCGGGCGGCCTGCACATTCCGCGCAACCACATGCTGGTGGCCGGTGGTGCGGCCGGCATCGCTGCGGCATTCAACACGCCGCTGGCCGGCGTGGTGTTCGCGATCGAGGAGCTGACGCGCAGCGTGGAGGCGCGCATGAGCGGCCTCATCATCACCGCCATCGTGCTGGCCGGTATCGTGTCGCAGGCCTTTCTCGGCAAGGCCAGCTATTTCGGCGAGATCGCCATCGCCGGCACGGATCGCGAAATGGCCACCGCAGTCGCGATCACGTCGCTCGTCTGCGGCGTGGCCGGCGGCCTGTTCTCGCGCATGCTCATCATCAGCTCGATCTCATGGACCGGGCGCCTGGCCGACATGCGCCGGCTGTACCCGATACGCTTTGCCGCCGCCTGCGGATTTCTTGTGGCCGCGCTGGGCTTTGCGACGAACGGCGTCAGCTTCGGCAGCGGCTACACGGAGACGCGCGCGCTGCTCGAAGGCACGTCGGAATTGTCCTGGTACTACGGACCGGCCAAGTTCATCGCGACGCTGATCGCCTACCTGAGCGGTCTGCCGGGCGGCATCTTCGCGCCCAGCCTGGCGATCGGCGCCGGTATCGGCCACGATCTCGCACCGCTGATCGGGCAGCAGGACGCCCCGGGCATGTTGCTGGTGCTGTGCATGGCCGGCTTTCTCGCCGCCGTGACGCAGGCACCGATCACGTCCTTCATCATCGTCATGGAAATGGTTGATGGCTATTCGGTGGTCATCGGCCTGATGGCGGTGTCGCTGCTGTCCTCCGGCGTGTCGCGCATCTTCAGCCAGCCGCTGTATCACACGGTGGCCAAGCACATGATCGCGCGCAACATGCCCAGACCGCACCCGCACGCCAAGGCGTCGCCTGCGGCGACAGCTTCGCCGGCTGAATCCGCAGGGCCGCCGGCACCGTCGGCCGACGCCGGCGGCACCCCCAAGGCCTGAGCGGGCACGCTGCAGTACCGTGCCATGCGTCAGGTCAAGACGCTCGGGGCCGTTCCGGGTGATGATGCGGCGTACGCGGGCACGGTGTCGCCACGAAGAGGGGCGGCGACGCGTGGCCTGCGCGGGGTGCAGCGGAGGTGCGCATGGATGGCGGGGCAGGTACGACGAATGCCGGGTTGATCACTTCGGTGCGGGGCAGCGTGGTGGATGTGCGCTTCGAAACCCGGCTGCCGCAGATCCAGACACTGTTGCGCGCCGGGGCTGACGGCCAGGTCGCGATCGAGGTGCTGGCGCAGCTTGACGCGCACCGCGTGCGCTGCATTGCGCTGACGCCGACCCAGGGGCTGACGCGCGGCATGGCGGTCACCGACACGGGCGGGCCGCTGATGACGCCGGTCGGCAAGGGCATCCGCTCGCGCATGTTCGACGTGTTCGGCAACGCGATAGACCGGTTGCCGCAGCCGACCGATGTCGAGTGGCGTTCGGTCCATCGCGCGCCGCCTGCGCTGGCACGCCGCTCGACGAAATCAGAACTTTTCGCCACCGGCATCAAGGCGATCGACGTGCTGATGCCGCTCGAACGTGGCGGCAAGGCCGGGCTGTTCGGCGGCGCCGGTGTCGGCAAGACCGTGTTGCTGACGGAAATGATCCACAACATGGTCGGCCAGCAGCAGGGCGTGAGCATTTTTTGCGGCATCGGAGAGCGCTGCCGCGAGGGTGAAGAGCTGTACCGCGACATGAAGGCGGCCGGCGTGCTGCCCGACATGGTGATGATGTTCGGCCAGATGAACGAGCCGCCCGGCGCACGCTTTCGCGTCGGCCACGCGGCGCTGACGATGGCCGAGTATTTCCGGGACGACGAGCACCGCGACGTGCTGCTGCTGATCGACAACATCTTCCGCTTCATCCAGGCCGGCATGGAGGTGTCGGGCATGATGGGCCAGATGCCGTCGCGCCTCGGTTACCAGCCGACGATGGGCACGGAGCTGTCGCAGCTCGAGGAGCGCATCGCCAACACCGACACCGGGGCCATCACGTCCATCCAGGCGGTCTATGTGCCGGCCGACGATTTCACCGATCCGGCCGCGGTGCACACCTTCTCGCACCTGTCGGCGTCCATCGTGCTGTCGCGCAAGCGCGCCAGCGAAGGGCTGTACCCCGCCGTCGATCCGCTGCAGTCCAGCTCAAAGATCGCGACGCCGGGCGTCGTCGGCGAGCGTCATTACCGGATCGCACAGCAGATCCGGCGCACGCTCGCGCAGTACGCCGACCTGAAGGACCTGATCGCCATGCTCGGCATGGAGCAGCTGTCGCAGGACGACCGCAACGTGGTCGGCCGGGCGCGCCGGCTCGAGCGCTTCCTCACGCAGCCCTTCTTCACGACCGGGCAGTTCACCGGCCACGCCGGCCGGCTGGTCAGCCTGGACGACGCACTCGACGGCTGTGAACGCATACTCGATGACGAATTCCGGGACGTGCCAGAGAGCGCGCTCTACATGATAGGCAGCATCGACGAGGCGAGGACGAAGGCGAAGGCCGCGCCGGCGCAAGGCAGGCCCGAGGCGGCGCCGGCATGAACCTGAAGATACTGCTGCCGTTCCGGGTGTTCGCCGATACACGCGACGTGATGCGCATCGTCGCCGAGTCGCGCGAAGGCGCGTTCGGCCTGCTGCCACAGCGGCTGGACTGCGTGATGCCGCTGGTGCCGGGCATCCTGATCTACGAAACGGCGGCCGACGGCGAGGTGTGTGTTGCCGTCGACGAAGGGGTGCTGGTCAAGGCCGGGCCCGACGTGCTGGTATCCGTGCGCAACGCGATCGGCGGCACCGACCTCGGCGCGCTGCGCGCGGCGGTCGACGCCGAATTCGTCGAGCTGGACGAGCAGGAGCGCAGCATGCGCACGGCGCTGGCGAAGCTGGAAAGCGGTTTCGTCCGTCGATTCACGGCATTCGAGCATGAGTGACAAGCGGCCCGGCGGCACGCCATTCAGCCGCGCCGTGGGCGGCAAGGCGGCGCGCAAGCTCCGGGCGCAGCGCCAGGTCACGCGCACCGTCTGGTCCGGCCTCGGCATGATGGGTCTGGTCGGCTGGTCCGTCGTGCTGCCGACCTTGCTCGGCGCCGCACTCGGACTGTGGCTGGACCGGCACTACGGCGGCCGGCATTCATGGACGCTCGCGCTGCTCGCCGTCGGACTGGGGCTGGGCTGCGCGAACGCCTGGCACTGGGTGTCGAAGGAGAGCCGCGACATCCGCGCAAACGAGGAGGACGATGATGAGTGAGCTGCTGTATCCCGCACTGGCGCTGTGGCCGGGCGTACTGGCCGGCCTGTTGCTCGGCACATTCTTCTATGGCGGCCTGTGGTGGACGGTGCGTCGCGGTGTGTCGTCACCCCGCGCTGCGCTGTGGTTCATCGGCAGCATGCTGGTGCGGACCATCGTCGTGCTGGCCGGCTTCTACCTGGTGGCCGGCGGCGACTGGAAGCGCTGGCTGGCGACGCTGGCGGGCTTTGTCGTCGCGCGCTTGCTGGTTGCGCGCATCACCCGCCCGCCGCGTGACGGCGCCGCGTTCTCGCCGGGGGCCCGTCATGCATCTTAGTCCGGATGAACTGCTGTTCTGGCAGTACGGCGCCTTCCGGCTGAACGCGACCATCGTGTTCACCTGGGGCCTGATGCTGGTGCTCTCGCTCGGCAGCTGGCTGGTCACGCGGCGCCTGTCACGCGGGCTCGAGCGCTCGCGCTGGCAGAACCTGCTGGAGATCATCGTCACCGGCATCGAGCAGCAGATCGGCGAGGTCGGACTGGACGAACCGCGCAAGTACGTCGGTTTTCTCGGCTCGCTGTTCCTGTTCGTCGCAACGGCCAGCCTGTTCACCATCGTGCCCGGCTACGAGCCGCCCACCGGCTCGCTGTCGACGACGGTGGCGCTCGCGCTCTGCGTGTTCGTCGCGGTACCGCTGTTCGGCATTGAAAGCGGCGGCCTGCGCGCGTACCTGAGCGCCTATCTGCAGCCCACCGTCATCATGCTGCCATTCAACATCATCAGCGAGCTGTCGCGCACGCTGGCGCTCGCGGCGCGCCTGTTCGGCAACATGATGAGCGGCACGATGATTCTCGCCATCCTGCTCACCATCACGCCCTTCATCTTCCCGATCGCGTTGAGCGCGCTCGGCCTGCTGACCGGCATGGTGCAGGCCTACATCTTCAGCATCCTGGCGGCCGTCTACATCGCGGCCGCGACCCGGACCCGCAGGCCCCCGGACGGCGGCACCACCGCCGCGACGGGTGCCCCGGCCTGATTCACGCATCGCGAAGGAGACATTGTGGACAGCATGACCATCATTGCAGTGGCATCAATCATCACGGCCGGACTGACCATCGCCATCGGCAGCGTCGGGCCGGCGCTCGGCGAAGGGCGCGCGGTGGCCACGGCACTCAGTTCGCTGGCGCAGCAGCCGGACGCCGCGGCCACCATCACGCGCACGCTGTTCGTCGGGCTGGCCATGGTCGAGTCGGTTGCGATCTATTGTTTCGTCGTGTCGATGATCCTGCTGTTCGCCAATCCGTTCTGGAACCACGCCATCCAGGCCGCCGGACAGTGAACCATGCTGATTGACTGGTTCACCGTGGGCGCGCAGGCGCTCAACTTCCTGATACTGGTGTGGCTGCTCAAGCGCTTCCTGTACAAACCGGTGCTCGACGCGATCGACGCGCGCGAGCAGCGCGTCGCGGCCGAACTGGCTGACGCCGACGCCATCCGCGCCACGGCGCGCACCGAGCGCGAAACATACCGCCAGAAGAACGAGGCGTTCGATGCCCAGCGCGCCGCGCTGCTGGCGCAGGCGAGCGCAGAAGCCAGAACGCAGCGCGAACAGCTGCTTGACGAGGCGCGCGCCGCCGCCCGGGCGCTTGCGGACGCGCGCCGCGAGCGGCTGGAAAGCGAAGCGAAGGCGCTGCATCAGGCCATAGGGGTCAGGGCGCAGAAGGAGGTTTTCGCGATCGCGCGCAAGACGCTGTCGGACCTGGCGGACGCCGGACTTGAGGAACGCATGGTCGCGGTGTTCATCGCCAGGCTGCAGGCGCTGACGGCGGAAGAACTGAAAGGGCTGGCGAGCGCGCTCGCGGCGTCGGACGGAGCGGTAAGCGTGCGCAGCGCGTTCGACCTGCCGCCGGCGCCGCGCGCCGCGTGTGAACAGGCGATCACCGGCCTGCTGGGTGCAGACGTCAAGGTCGGCTTCGATACCGTTGCGGAACTGGTCGGCGGCATCGAAATGCTGGCAGGCGGGCACAAGGTCGCGTGGAGCATCGCCGGCTACCTGACGGCGCTCGAGACCGGCGTGACCGAACTGCTGCGCGCGAAGGAAGGTGCGGACGCGACGGCTGCGCGAGGTGGCGACGATGGACGGCGCTAGCCTCGGCCCGGCGCTGGGCCGTGTGTTCGACCGCGTGTTTGCCGGCCTGGAGGAGGCGCGTGCGGCGCATGTCCCGCAGCTCGTGCCGCGCGAGGTCGGTTCGGTGGTGTCGATCGCCGCGGGCATTGCCCGCGTGAGCGGACTTCCCGGCGTCGGCTTCGAGGAGGTGCTGAAATTTCCGGGCGAGCAGTACGGCATCGCCTTCAATGTCGACGAGCACGAGATCGGCGTCGTGCTGCTGGGCGAGTACTGGCGGCTGCAGGCGGGTGATGAAGTGCTGCGACGCGGCCACGTTGTCGATGTGCCGGTGGGTGAACACCTGATAGGACGGGTCATCGATCCGACCGGCCGCGCGCTCGACGGTCTGGGGCCGGTCGACGCGTCGGTGCGCCTGCCGGTGGAACGCCCGGCGGTGGCCATCATGGACCGTGCGCCGGTGACCGAACCGCTGCAGACCGGCATCAAGGTCATCGACGCGCTGATCCCGATCGGGCGCGGCCAGCGCGAACTGATACTGGGCGACCGCCAGACCGGCAAGACCGCCATCGCGCTCGACACCATCCTGAACCAGCGCGACCAGAACGTGCTGTGCGTCTATTGCGCCATCGGCCAGCGCGCGGCCGGTGTGGCGCGCGTCATTGCCACGCTGCGCGAGAAGGGTGCGCTGGCATACACGGTGGTGGTCGTGACTGAAGGCAACGACCCGCCCGGCCTCGCCTACATCGCGCCGTATTCGGCGACCAGCATCGCCGAGTACTTCATGGAGCAGGGGCGCGACGTGCTGGTGGTCTACGACGACCTCACGCATCACGCGCGCGCCTACCGCGAGCTGTCGCTGCTGCTGCGGCGCCCGCCCGGTCGCGAAGCCTTTCCGGGCGACATCTTCTACATCCATTCGCGCCTGCTCGAGCGCGCGACCCGGCTGCGCCCGGAACAGGGCGGCGGGTCGCTGACCGCGCTGCCCATCATCGAAACCGAGGCGCAGGACATTTCGGCCTACATTCCGACCAATCTCATTTCCATCACCGACGGCCAGATCTATCTGTCGCCGTCGCTGTTCTCGCTCGGCGTGCTGCCGGCGGTGGATGTCGGCAAATCCGTGTCGCGCGTGGGCGGCAAGGCACAGCGCGCCGCCTACCGCGCGGTGGCGGGCGATCTCAAGCTCGCCTATGCGCAATTCGAGGAACTGGAGTCGTTCTCGCGTTTCGGCGCGCGTCTGGACGAGGACACGCGCGGCCAGATCGAACACGGGCGGCGCATCCGCGCCTGCCTGAAGCAGCCCGAGTTCTCGCCGGTGCCGGTGCCTGCGCAGATCGCCGTGCTGCTGGCGCTGGGCGAGGGGCTGTTCGACCCGGTACCGCTGTCGCGCATGCCGGAGGCGGAGCGGGCCGTCGCCGCGGCTGCGTCCGATATTCCGGCTGGCGTCAGCGCCCGCTTCGGGAGCGCGAACAAGCTCGCGGCCGAAGACCGCGCTGCCGTTCTCGCCGTTGCGAGCGAGGCGCTGCGCCCCTTCCTGTCCGCCGACTCGACCGGCGAGCCGTCGTGAGCGACACGCCGGCCAGCCTGCGACACAAGATCGCCAGTGCCGGCGAGCTGGAATCCGTGGTGCGCACGATGAAGGCGATGGCGGCGTCGTGCATCGGCCAGTACGAGAACGCGGTGCGATCGCTGGACGACTATGACCGCACCGTCCAGCTCGGGCTCGTCGCCTGTTTTGGCCATCATGTGGCGCCCGGTGATGTGCGCCGCGATGTGCGCAGGGGCGACGCGGTGACCGGTGCCGTGGTGTTCGGTTCGGATCAGGGACTGGTCGGTGCCTTCAACGATGCGATGGCGGCCTTCGTCGCCGATGCGCTGCGGGCGTTGCCGGGGCGCAAGGTGGTGTGGGCCGTCGGCGAACGCGTCCGTTCGAGGCTGGATGACGCCGGCTTCACCCCGGACGCGGTGTTCGGCGTGCCGCATTCCATCAATGCCGTGACGCCGCTGGTCGGCCGGATACTGGAAGAGGTCGAGACGCTGCGCGAACGCGGCGGCCTCGACGAGGTGTACCTGTTCCATCATCGGCCGGACGGCGCCAGCGGTCATGCGCCGATGCGCCAGCGCCTGCTGCCGCTGGATGCGCAGTGGCGGCACGACCTGACCGTGCGGCGCTGGCCCACGCAGGCCTTGCCGCAGGTGCTGAACGCGCGCCCCGGCACGCTTCGCGCGTTCGTTCGCGAGTACCTGTTCGTGTCGCTGTTCCGGGCCTGTGCCGAGTCACTCGCCAGCGAGAACGCCAGCCGCCTGTCCGCGATGCAGCGTGCGGAAAGGAATATCGGTGAACTGCTCGACGAACTGGGCCAGGTCTTCCACCGCCAGCGCCAGCGCGGCATCGACGAGGAGTTGTTCGACGTGGTGTCCGGCTTCGAAGCGCTGAGTCCGGCCTTCGGCGGATAGCCGCGGCCTGCAAGGACGGATGCCGGTCCGCCTCAGTCCGCCACCAGATGGAAATGCAGGTAGGCGATTTCCTGGCGGTCCGGGCCGTTGGTGTGCACCACGTAGTCGCGCAGGCGGTCGCGCTCGACCAGCTCGCGCACCATCGCGAAACAGCCCGCCACGTAAGGCATGTCGTCAGGGGTGAGGTGTGCGATGTCGCGCACGTCATGCTTGGGGAACAGCACGTAATGCACGCGGCCTTCGGGGCGCGGGTAGTGGATGGACAGGCAGGTGTCCGACTCCAGCACGACGCCCGGTATCAGCGCCGGCGTGCGCAGCAGGCCGATCGAGGCGACCAGCCCGGCCAGCTCGTTCGCGTCGTAGCAGTGCGCGCCGCAGCTTCCGGCAGCAAGGAAGGTACGCGGAATGCTCTCCGCGAAAAGATGGCCACCGCATGCGACGCCCGCCGCGAAAAGAAGGACCGCCGCCGTGAAAACCCTGAAGCGCATGTTCTGAAGCCGGCTCTTGGCCGGGTGAGCGACGCGGACCGCGCCAGTCGCCCGATTCTAATGGCTTCGCGCGTCCGGTCGTCTGGCGGCGTGTGTCCCGATCCGCGCGTCGTGGCCGCCCGTTGCGGTGTCATGGCACCGCAACGGGCGGGGCTGCCGCTCAGCTGCGGGGAAAGGGCATCCACTCATGCTTGCGGTAGTCGTACATCTGGCACTCGTTGAGCACCGTCAGGAACTCCTTCAGCGTGAGTCCGACGACCGTCACGTTCTCGGCGAACGTCTTTTCGAGCGACGCCTGCGACTTGACGAGCCGGTACAGCGGAATCTTCTTGTCCACGTGGTGCGCCGTGTGCTGGAACACGCGTGCGAACGAGAAGTCCAGCCAGGCCGGCACCTTGGTGTGGATGGAGCCCGCGACCTGGGCGCGGAAGTAGTTCCATTCCTCGCGGTTGTCGTACCAGCGGATCGTCGGGTAGGTGTGGTTCTGTATCGTCACGAAGGTCATGACGTAGTTCCACACGAGGAAGGGCAGGCCGACGCAGAGCACGAGGTTCCACACGAAGCCGGCCGTATCCGCGGCGAAGGTGAAGGCCATGAACACTTCGAAGGCGACGAAGCTTGCGAGCGCGAGGAAGTCCAGCGCGGCGACGTAGGCCGGGATTTCCTTGCCGTTTTCCGAGCGGCGCAGGATGAGCACCTTCCACCAGATGTCGAACAGGTAGTAGCAGCCGAAGCCCCAGATGCTCCGATAGAAGCGGTTGACCCGCTTCTGCCAGGGCGACAGCGCTGCGAACTCGTCCGGCGACATCGGCGGATAGACCGGATCCATGCCTTTCAGATTGGTCCAGCCGTGATGCATCTTGTTGTGCTCGATCTTCCACGTGCATACCGGGTGCAGCGAGGGCAGGAAGGCGAGCGTGGCGTACAGGCGGTCGAAGAACGGACGATTGGTGAGCGAGCCGTGCGCGGCGTCATGGCCGATCACGAACATGATGCCGATCGCCTGGCCGCTCATGACGCCGAACAGCGCCTTGAGCAGCAGGTTGTCGGCCGACAGCGACAGATACCACAGGCCGGCGAAGAGCGACGAGACGGTCAGGAACAGCAGGCTGCCGAGGAACAGGCTGTAGTGGTAGGCCGAGCGCGGAAGGGTGTTGCGGACGTCGAGCGGGGTCGGGCTGTGATGGGTGGTCATCGAATCAGGCTCCTGTGTGCAATTCGGTTTTCAAGGGGCTTCAAACAATGATTGCCGGTTGGGCGCGGGCGGGTGCCACTGTCGAATGCGCGTTCAGCATCAGCGTGTTCAGGCCACGGAAGCCGAAATTGCTCATCCAGTCGGGGGTGCTGTCGACGAGCTCCAGCGTGTCGAAGCGTTGCAGCAGCGCGTGCAGCGCGATCTCCGCCTCCATCAGTGCGAGACGCGTCCCGATGCACACGTGGGCGCCGTGACCGAACGAGAAATGGGTGGTGTCCGCGCGGTGGACGTCGAAGCGGTCCGGATCGGGATATCGCTCCGCATCGCGGTTGGCCGAGGCGATCAGCGGCACGACCATCTGCCCGCGTCGAATCTGAGCGCCTGCGTACTCGAAGTCAGTGGCGGCTATGCGGGTCAGATACTGCACCGGGCTGTCATAGCGCAGTATTTCGCGCACCGCATTCGGAATGAGTGACGGGTCGTCGCGCAGCGCCTGCAGCTGGTCCGGATGCTGCAGGAGCGCCAGCAGGCCGGTGCCGATCAGGTTGCGTGTCGTTTCGTGACCGCCGAACAACAGCATCGAGCACTGTGCCGCGACCTGCTCGCCCGACAGCGCCTCCTCGTCCTCCTCGATGCGGATCAGCAGGCTGACCAGGTCGTTGCCCGGCGCGGCGCGGCGCGTTTCGATGACGGCCTCGAAGTAGCGGATCATTGCCAGCAGGCTGTCGCGCCCGCGGAAGGCGTTGTCGAGCGAACTCGCCGGATTGCCGAAGAAGCGCGCGATGTCGTCCGACCAGTCAATGAATTGCGCCTGATCTTCCTTGTTGACGCCCATCAGTTCACAGATGACGGCGATCGGAATGGGGTGCGCAAACGACCCCATGAACTCGACCGATCCTTCAAGCGGGAAGCGCTCAAGCAGATCGTTGACGGTGTGTTCGATCGCGTCGCGCCACATTTCCATCAGTTGCGGCGCGAAGCCCTTGTTCAGCAGCTTGCGCAACAGGGTGTGTTCCGGGGCGTCGAGAAAGAGCATCCACATGGAGAACAGGCGGTCGAACTCAGCGAAGTCGGCATGGACCTCCGCGGGAAGAAGTGCGCTGTAGCACTGGCTCCGGGCGGCACTCAAGCGCGGGTCGCGCAGCAGCGGTCCGATTTCGGCGTGCCGCGGCAGCAGCCAGGCACCCCCGAGGAACTCGGGAAAGAAGTGGGCGGCTCCCCCCTCGCGCAGTGCGTGATAGGTGGGGTAGGGGTTTTCGATGAAAGCCTGGTCGAACATGCTGATCGTCCTTTCTGAGCGGAATCCGTCCAGACCGGGAAGGCCTGTACGGATGGGTGGCGACAAACTGCTTGGCGGTGGGTGAACATCCGGCGCTGAAAGCCGGCCGTCTCGAGGCGTCCCGCTATATGGCCGCTGCGCTGTGGCGTGCAAAGCCGGCGCCGGGCGTGCCACGCTTGCGGCGGACAAGGATGGAAAGCACCAACAATCCGGCGACGACAAGTTGCCAGGAAAGCGGCTCCGGCACCGGAGCGGTGGCGCCCAGCCGGCCGACGAATCCCTGGGCGAGCTGCGAATAGGTCGCGTCCGACGGGTGTATCGAATCCCAGAAGAAATACTCGCCGGGGCTCTGGCAGGCGGCGAATTGCGCGCCGTCATAGGCGAAACAGGCGTCCGACGCGTTGCTCAGACCGCCCGGACCGGCACCGTCAAGCACCCGCGCGATGGTGTCTTCGTACCAGGCCTGTGTGTCGAAGGTGATGATGTTGCCGTCGGCGAATCCGGCCTGAAGGTCGCTCAGCAACAGGTCGAGCTCGGTGTTCATCGCCGTGACACCGCCGTGGATGAGTGAGCGCAGCGCACCGTCGCTTGCCGTGAAGTCATCCCAGAACGGTTCGTACTCGAGGGCGACGCTGTTGGCGACAAAGATGTTCTTCGCGCCGTGCCGGATGAGCGTGCTCACGTCGTCCGCGATGTTCCGCGCACCGGCCAGACCGGCGTCGGTCAGCGCCTGTCCGCGCGAGGCGTCGTCGATGGACGGCGGCAGCGCCTGACCCAGGCCCCAGAGATCGTTGTGCCCGCCCCACACGAAGTAGAGGGCATCCGGGTCGGCACTGCCGTGGCTGTCCAGGTAGACGTCCACCTGATCGCGCAGGCCGGTGGCGCCGATTTCGGTGTTTACGAAGGGCAGTACGTTGCCGCGTCCCGACAGGGCGCCGGTATACGAATAGTTGGTCAGGTTGCCGCCAAGGCCGAGCGCGTTCGCGAAGTGTTCGATGGCCGACCGGCCGTTGGTCGGCCGTCCTTCATTGAAGCCGTTCGCGTAGCCCGGAATGGCGAACGGCGGCCAGTAGGTCAGCAGATCATCGGCGGGCAGCGTGCCCAGCGCCGTGACCAGGTTGCCGGTATCGGAAAAGCTGTCGCCAAACGCGTAGATCGCTGAATACGAAGCGGCAAGCGCGGAGTGCGCGAACCCGGAGAGCGCGATGGTTGCTGCGATGTGACAAATACGTTTATTCACTCCGTCCGTCCTTTCTGGTTTTTGTAGTGCCGGCTCCGGCCGACGGCTCCGATGGCGCACCGCAATCGGGTACGGATGGGCCGCATTGGATGCTGCCATGCACCATATTGCCTTCGTGCGTTCCGGCGAATCGCTGTGAGCAATTGTCATGCCGGTCTCGCGGCCGCAACGGTGTTGCGGGAACGCTTTCGAGTCGTGTGACGAGCGGGACTGACCGAGCGGGAGCGTGTATCCGCGCGGCGGGACGTACGCGGGGCAGGCAGTGATCTGCGTTCAGGGGCGTGAAAGCACGGCGATGTACGTCTTATATGACGTTCGGGTTAACCCGTCTCTGTTTCGATGAGGTTGGCTCTGGTAAAGGGTTTTGAGGAATGCAACAGCTTGCTGTGAATTATGTAATAAGACTATCCGGGTAGCGCTAAAGATATACACATGTCACATTTTTGGACACATTGTGTCGCACAGTTAAATCGATCCGGTGTTCAGGCTGGCAGGGGTAGGTGCGGGTGACGACGCTTGTTCCGGCTTTTATTTCGAGTGAATGTCCCGTCCGAAATCAGGCGTGTCCAACGTGTCTTCTCGTGTACAGGTCGTTTGCGTGACGCGTCCGGGTGTGTATGGCAATCCGTTGATTCGGTATTTCGCGATGTTGCAGTGCGCAAGCCCGGGCGCTGGCACGCAAATGGCTTAGGGCGCTGTCGGTGCCATATGCGCGCCGTGTTGCGCTTGTCATTCCGACGGGTGTCGATGTCATGAACCGGGATTGAGATGATGGAACGGGCGAAATACGAAAGCGTGCTCGGATGGATTACGGGCTGTTTTGCATCTGTATTCGGTTGCGATGCAAGAGACATTTCTGCTGCGTCCGAACTGGAAGAGCTGGGGCTCGAGTCGATGTCCGTCGTGGCGATGGGGCGTCAGCTGGAAGCCCTTTTCCCGGCGCTCTCCAGAACATTTCTGTACGACTGTCGTACGGTGTCCGACGCGGCCGCCTATCTCGTCGAAAACTTTCCGTCCGAGACCGACGCGCTGTGCGCAAGCCTGGCAGGCGAGAGCGCCGGCACGGATGCGGCGGCGCCGTCGCTGCAGTTCGACACCGAGTGGCCGGCACTGGATCTGACGGGCGACGTCAGTCCGCTTGGCGTGGCTGGCGACACATTTGCAGTGGTCGGCATGGCCGGCCGCTATCCGGGCAGTCCTGATCTCGAAAGCTTCCTCGACGCGCTGCGCAGCGGCCGCGATGCGGTGACGGCGGTGCCGCCCGTGCGCTGGGAGAGCGACGGCCTGTACCAGCGTGATCCGGTGGCCCGCACGCAGTGGGCGAGCAGTTCTCGCTGGGGCGGCTTCCTCGCGGATGTCGATGCCTTTGACGCGGCGTTTTTCGGCATTTCCGCCTTCGACGCGGACGTCATGGATCCGCAGGAGCGCTTGTTTCTCGAATGCGCGTGGCACGCGCTGGAGCACGCGGGGCTCGGGCCCGACCGCCTGCCGCGTTCGCGTGTGGACGGCCCGGCGCGGGTGGGGGTGTTCGCCGGCGTGACGACGCAGTCCTATCCGCTGCTGGGCGAGCCGCTGTGGCGCGGCGGTGGTGGCCAGGTGCCGACGTCCATGCCCTGGTCCATCGCCAACCGCGTGTCCTATCTGCTTGATTTCGACGGCCCGAGCATTGCGCTCGACACCGCCTGCTCGTCGTCGCTGACGGCGCTTCACCTTGCCTGCGAAAGCCTGCGGCGCGACGAATGCGCCGTCGCGCTGGTCGGTGGCGTGAACCTTTATCTGCACCCGTCCAAATATGTACAGCTGAGCCAGCAGCGCATGCTGTCGCCGAGCGGTCATTGCCACGCCTTCGGTGATGCGGCTGACGGTTTCGTGCCGGGCGAGGGCGTCGGCGTGGTCGTGCTCAGGCGCCTGTCCGATGCACGGGCCTCGGGTGATCGCATCCTCGGCGTGATCCGCGCCACCGGCATCGCCCACGGCGGGCGCACCAACGGCTACACGGTACCCAGTTCGCGCAGCCAGGCGGTACTCATCCGCGACACGCTGGCGCGTGCCGGCATACCGGCGCGACGCATTTCCTGCGTCGAGGCGCACGGCACCGGCACCGGCCTTGGCGATCCGGTCGAGGTGCAGGGTTTGCTGTCCGCCTACGGCGATGACGCAGGTCCGGCCGGTTCGTGTGCACTCGGCTCGGTCAAGGCCGGCATCGGCCACCTCGAATCGGCGGCCGGCGTCGCCGGGCTGACGAAATTGCTGCTGCAGCTCGGCTCGCGCGAGCTGTTTCCGTCGCTGCACTCGTCGCGCATCAATCCGGCAATCAACCTCGCGGCGACGCCTTTCCGCATTCCGCAACAGCTTGAAGCCTGGCCGTCCGATGGACAGCCGCGCTGCGCGGCACTCAGTTCATTCGGCGCCGGCGGCGCGAACGCCCATGTCATCGTCGAGGAGTGGCCGCACGAAGTGCCGGCGTGTGGCGAGGCCGGCCCGGCGGCCCGGGTGTATGTGTTTTCCGCAACTGACGAAGCGCAGTTGTCGCAGGTGCTGGACGGCTTCCGGAGCTGGCTTGAGCGCGCGCTGCCGGCGCTCGACGTGCCGGACATGCGCGCGCGCATCGCCGCCACGCTGCAGACCGGCCGCACGCCGCTGCGTTGTCGCCTGGCCGTCGTCGCGGAGAATCTGGCGGCCTTGCAGGCGGCGCTTGTGCAATGCGCGGCCGGTGAGCAGCCGCCCGGCGCGTTCCGCGGAGTCGCCGCAGCCGGTGCGCCGGCGCGCGGCGAATCCACCGCGCTGGCGCACGACAGCGCTGCGCTGGCATGCGCCTGGGTCAAGGGCGGTTTCGGGTCCTGGGCGGCGCTCTGGCCGGCGCCGGTGGTGCCGCTCGACCTGCCGCGCTATCCGTTTCGCCGCACCCGTCACTGGATTGGTGGCGGACAGGCGCCGGCACCGTCGTTCGCCGGCGAGGGCGGCGGCGCCGCGTCGGTGATGTCGCTCGGCCCCGATGACTGGCGTGCCGCGCATCACATCGTCGACGGGCACCCGGTGTTCCCTGCGGCCGGTTTCCTGCAGCTGCTCGCGCAGCGCGCGGCGCCGGATGATCTCGCCTCCGGGCTCGAATTCCGCGACCTCATGTGGGGGCGCGCGCTGACGCTCGACACGCCGGCGCGCGTCACGGTCGATCTCGCAGACGATGGCCGCTGCGCGGTGCGCGCGGCCGATGCGGCGGACGGCAGCGCCTATCTGCGCGGTGTGCTGCGCACCGGTTTGCCGGCCGCGCCGCCCGTCGGCACGGACGAAGCACCCGACACGCCGGCCGCGTTCGACCGTGCCGCGTTCTACGCCCGCTTCGCCCGCATGGGCCTGCAGTACGGTACGGCGTTCCAGCCGGTCCGCACGCTCGGCGTCGACGGCGCGCACGCGTGGGCGACGCTGTCGGTCACCGACGACGGCGAACGCGGCCCGCTGGACCCGGCGTTGCTCGACGGCGTGTTCCAGTGCGCGCTGGCGCTGGCGCCCGGGCAGGTACTTGCCGCCGGACAGGCTTTCGTGCCGTTCTCCATGCGGCGTTTCGCGCTGTACGCACCGTTGCGCCACGCGGCGCGCGTGCGCGTGAGCTACCGGGGCGAGCCCGCTTCGGGGCTGTACGCGTTCGATTTCCGCATCAGCGGGCAGCGCGGCGAAGCGCTCGGCGACATCGAAGGTTTCTGCTTCCGCGCCTACGGCGCACCGGCGCAAGGCGCTGCGACGCCTGCATCCCTGCAGTTGCTGCGGCGTGTGTGGACCGCCGCACCGGTGACCGGGGTGCGGCCGCTGTCGGCGCCGGTGCTGGTCGCCGGTCACGCGCCGGACGGTGTCCGCGCGCAGCTGGACGCCGGGCAACCCGAAGGGCCTGTCTGGCTTGCCGGCGCCGCCGCACAGTTCCGCTTCCACGCGCAGCGGCGGGTGGATCTTGATATCGCCGATCCGGCGCACCGCAAGGCGCTGATCGAACTGCTGCAACAGCAGCAGGCATTTCCCGACACGCTGCTCTGGCTGGCCGGCCACGACGCCGGCGACGCGGGCGCCATGGCGGGTGCGCGCCGATTCGCGCTGCTCGCGCAGGCATTGGTCGGCGCGCTCGGCGCGCGCACCTTGCGCATCGTGTATGTGCATCCGCCCGGACGGCGCGACGCCTGCGCGCATGCGGCGATGGACGGATTGCTCAAGAGCGTGCATCTGGAGTCGCCGCGCGTGTCGGCCTGCGTTGTCGAACTGGACGTCGCCGCGCAGCCTGACGCACTTGTGCCCATGCTGGCGAGCGCGGTGGTGCCGGGCCCGGTGCGGCGCCTGCGCGCGAGCGCTGCCGGCATCGAGCAGCAGCGCCTGCGCTGGCTCGACGCACCGGGCCAGCCCTGGCTGCCGACGCGCGGTGCCACCTATGTCATCACCGGCGGCACGGGCGCGCTCGGGCGCATCTTCGCGCGCTGGCTCACCACGCAATGCGGCGTGAACGTCGCGCTGCTCGGTCGCCGCGCGCCGGACGGCGCGTTGCTCGCCGGGCTGGCAGCGGGTGGCGCGTCGGCCATCCACGTACCGGCCGATGTCACCGATGCCGCATCGCTGGGGGCCGCGCTGCATGCGGTGCGCAGCTCGCTCGGCCCGATCCGTGGTGTCATCCACGCCGCCGGCGTGCTGCGCGACGCCTTCTTCGTGAAGCATGACGACGCCGACTGGCAGGCCGTGCTGAGCCCCAAGGTCGATGCCGCGCGCCTGCTCGACGAGGCGACGCGCGACGATGCGCTGGAGGCCTTCGTGCTGTTTTCGTCGCTGGCCGGCACACACGGCAACGTCGGGCAGAGCGTGTATGCCTGCGCCAATGCCTGGCTCGACGAATTCGCCGTGCTGCGCGAGCGCGCGGTGGCGGCCGGTACGCGGCATGGCCGCAGCCTGTCCATCGCGTGGCCGCTGTGGCAGAGCGAATCGGGCATGCAGGCGCCGGCGCCCGTCATGCAGTGGATGGCGCAGCGCGGGCTGGAACTGCTGACGCCGGCGCTTGGCATCGAGGCGCTGCAGATCGCGATGGCCGCCGGCGCGCCCGGCGTCGTCGCATGCAGCGGGCGGCGTGACGCCGTGGCAGCGCTGCTGGACGTGGACGGCGCCGTGCCCGCCGCTGCCGAGCCGCCACCGCCCGTGGTGTCTGCCGCATCGCCGGCGGCGTCGTCCGCATCGCTCTCCGCGTCGCTGGTCGACACCCTGTCCGGCATGCTGGCCAGTGCCTGCGGCGTTGCGCGATCGCGCGTCGCAGCGGACACGCCGCTGCAGTCGCTCGGTCTCGATTCCATCATGGTGATGGATCTCAATGCGGAACTGGATGCGCACTTCGACGCGCTGCCCAAGACGCTGCTGTTCGAAGCGGACACCGTGGGCGATCTGGCCAGCCGCATGCTGGCCGCCGAGCCGGACGCGGTCGCGCGCTTCGTCGGCGAACCGGCGCAGGCACAGGCTCCGGTGCCCGCAGAGGTGTCGGCACCTGTCGCGCAGACGGCAGCCGCCGCGCCCGCCGTGGTCGTGCCTGTCACCGCTGTTGCCGCCGAGCCGGCGTCGCCGGGCGACGATCACGGCATGGCGATCGCCATCGTCGGCATCGCCGGTCGCTATCCGCGTGCGTCCGACCTGCAGGCCTTCTGGCGCAACCTGTCCAGCGGGCTGGACTGCGTGAGCGAGCTGTCCGTGCGCTGGCCGCACGAGCACGCCGTGCGCGGCGATGGCAGCGCAGCCAAGTCCGGCGCCTATGCGCGCTGGGCGGCGCTGATGGACGAACACGACTGCTTCGATCCGCTGTTCTTCGGCATCGCGCCGCGCGACGCCGAACGCATGGACCCGCAGGAGCGCCTGTTCCTCGAAGCGTCCTGGCTCGCCATCGAGGACGCCGGCTATACGCCGCAGTCGCTGCAGGCGGCGCCGTCGCGCGACGGCGCGCGTGGCCGGGTCGGCGTGCTGGCCGGCGTCATGTACGGCGAATACCAGTTCTACGGCGCCGGCGGATCGAGCACGCTCACCAATTCGTCCTACGCGTCCATCGCCAACCGCGTGTCCTACACGCTGGGTTTCAACGGACCGTCGTTCGCGCTCGACAGCATGTGCTCCTCATCGCTGACCGCCATCCACACGGCCAGCCTGCTGTTGCGCGCCGGTGAATGCGACGCGGTGCTGGCCGGCGGCGTGAACGTGTCGTCGCACCCGTATCGCTACCGCATGCTGAGCGAACTCCAGTTCGCCGCCAGCGACGGGCGCTGCCGCAGCTTCGGCGCCGGGGGGGACGGTTATGTGCCGGGCGAGGGCGTCGGCGTCGTCGTGCTCAAGCGCCTGGCCGACGCACTGCGCGACGGCGACCACATACACGGCGTCATCCGCGGCTCGGCCATCGGTCACGGCGGGCGCACGTCCGGCTTCACGGTGCCGACGCCGGTCGGCCAGAGCGAAGTCATCCGCGACGCGTTCGCCGCCGCGCGCGTCGAACCGCAGCGGCTCGGCTACATCGAGGCGCACGGCACCGGCACCAGCCTTGGTGATCCGATCGAACTGCGCGGGCTGGCGCTGGCTCTCGAAGACGGGCTGGCAGCCGGCACGGCGTGTCCGATCGGCTCCGTGAAGTCGCAGATCGGGCATCTGGAATCGGCAGCCGGCATCGCCGCGCTGACCAAGGTGCTGCTGCAGATGCGCCATGGCCGGCTGGTGCCGTCCATCCACAGCACGCCGGCCAATCCGAACATCGATTTCTCCCGCCTGCCGTTCCGCGTGCAGGCCGAAGGCGCCGACTGGCCGGCTCCGCGCGACGCCACCGGCACGGTACTCGCCCGCATCGCTGCCGTCAGTTCCTTCGGCGCCGGCGGATCGAACGCCCATCTCGTCGTGGAGGAAGGCCCGGTCAGCGCCGCGTCGCAGCCGGCGGGCAGCGGTCCGCACATCGTCGTGCTGTCGGCGCGCACGCCCGACGCGCTGCGTTCGATGGCGCGCTCGCTGGCCGATTTCGTCGAGTCGGCGACGGTGGAGGAGGGCGGCCCGGCGGCGCTGCGCATCGGCGCGTCGCGCTACGCGCTGGCCGACATGGCCGCGACGTTGCGCGACGCGCGCGTGCCGCAGTCCTGCCGCATGGCGCTCGTCACCGATGACCTGCGTGCGCTGCCGGCGCAGCTGCGGCGCACGGTGACCGAAGACGTCTGGCAACTCGACGCGTCACGGCTGCCGGCCGGCGTTTTCAAGGGGGTGGCCGACGCCGGTTCCGAGCCCTCGCCCGGCACCGAAGTGCAGCCGGGCAGTGCGCCGGACGCGCTGGCGCGCGCCTGGGTATGCGGCGGCTTCGACGACTGGTCGACGGTGCGCGGCACCACCGCGCCGCATCTGCACCGCCGCGTGCCGTTGCCGGGCACCGCCTTCCAGCGGCGCCGTTTCTGGGCGCAGCCGGTGACGGCTGCGGCCGTGCCGGCCGCAGCCCCGCAGCAGGCGCCCGCAGATCCGGTACGGGTGACGGCCGCCGCTGCGGCACCGGCCGCGCGCGCGTTGTCGCCGCGCGACATCTACGAGCAGGTGGTACGCGGGCAGATCACGCCCGACGAAGCCAAGGCATTGCTTGGCGCCATGCAGCGCCTCACCGAAACACAGTAGGGAACACATGGAACGCTTTGATCACACGGTCGGCATCATCGGAGGCGGCGCCTCGGGCATCGGCGTTGCCAAGGCGCTGACGGAAGCCGGGCTCGACTACGAAGTGCTGGAAGCGAGCAGCCGGCTCGGCGGCAACTGGCAGCCTGACGGTCCGGCGTCGAAGATGTACGGCTCGGTGCACCTGATCAGCTCGCGCCGCAACACGCAGTTCTCCGACCTGCCCATGCCGGACGGCTATCCGCACTATCCGCGCCACTCGCAGATGTACGCCTACCTCAGCTCGGTGGCGGAGCACAGCAATGTCGCGGCGCATACGCGCTTCAACGTGCGCGTCGTGCAGGCGCTGCCCGACGGCGGCGGCTGGCTGTGCCGGCTGGACGACGGCACGCAGCGGCGCTACGCGCACCTGGTGGTCGCCAACGGCTTGTTGCGCATTCCGGTGCTGCCGGCGGTGGAGGGCCACTTCGACGGCGAAAGCGTGCATTCAGCCGCCTACAAGTCGGCCGATCTGTTCCGCGGCAAGCGCGTGCTGGTGGTCGGCGGCGGCAATTCGGGCTGCGACATCGCGGTCGACGCCGCGCTCAACGCGGCGCAGGCCTTCCATTCGACCCGGCGCGGCTACCACTACATGCCGAAATTCGTCGATGGCAAGCCGACGCAGGAATGGCTGATGGACATCGCGCCGAAGTTCACCGATCCCGCTGCCTACTGGGACCACGTGAGCGCGGTGTTCAAGCTGGCCGGATTCGACGGCACCGACTTCGGCCTGCCCGCGCCCGACCACCGCATCGACGAAGCGCACCCGATCATGAATTCGCAGGTGCTCTATCACATCGGCCACGGCGATCTCGCGCCCAAGCCGGACATCCGCCGGCTGGACGGGCACATCGTCGAATTCACCGACGGCAGCCGCGAGGAGATAGACCTCATCCTGTGGGCGACCGGCTTCCGTACCGACCTGTCCTTCTTCGATCCGGCGCACTTCGACGCCAGGACCGAACTCGACCGCCTGTTCCTGCGCATGGTGCCGCAGCGCCACGACAACCTGCTGTTCGTCGGCTACCTGAACACGCCATCCGGGCTCGGCAACCTGCTCAACATCACCGCGCGCTTCGTCGCCGCCTGCCTGCGGGCACGCATCGCCGGCAGCGACAACTGGCAGCACTTCCTGCAGATCAAGCAGCAGCCGGAACGGCTCGACCTCGGACAGGCGCGCTTCATGGCGACCGACCGCCACCGCTTCGAGGTGGACCTCTGGAAGTACATCCGCGCCGTCAATTTCGTCACCGGCAAGCTGCTTTCGGGCGCTGCGCCGGCGACCGCAAGCGTGCGCGAAGAGGCGGTGAGCGCATGACGGGCGCACCGGCATCGAGCGCCACCCGCGCTGCGCGCCGCGCAGCGGCCCATCCACTTTCACGCATTCGGGAGTCAGCATGAACATGAGGGCCGACGCAACGGCAATCGAAGAAATGTCGCCGGAACAGGCGCTTGCCATGATCGAACGCATGCAGCGCGAGGCCGCGCCTGCGCCCGTACCGGCACCCGCCGCGGCCATCGCCGGCGCGGCGCCGGTTGCCCGCGCGCCGGCGCCGCCCGCGCGACGTGCGCGGCTGGAAGTCGCGCTCGAGGACGCGCTGACGCAGCTGGTCATGGACGTGCTCAAGCTGGAGCCGGGCGATTTTTCGCCGACCCGCTCCCTGATGGACTACGGCATGGATTCGATCTCGTCGACCGAGATCGGCAACCGCTTCACGGCGCGCTTCGACATCGTCATTCCGCCAACCGTGTTCTTCGAGTTCCAGGACTTGCGCGGCCTGACCCGCTATCTGCTGAAGAACCACGAAGCGGACGTGCGTCGTGTGCTCGACATCCACGGCGACGACAGCGTCGACGTGGCGCCCGTGCCCGAGGCCGCTCCGGTCCGGGCGGTTGCGCCTGCCGCGCAGCCCGTTGTTGCCCGCCCGGCCGCGCCGGCTGCCGTGCCCGTGACGGCGCCCGCGCCGG
>JAHJHI010000017.1 GCA_018824085.1 Gammaproteobacteria bacterium
AAGATCACCCAGGACGTGCGCGACTACGCCGCCGCGCAGGGCCTCACCAACGAAGCCGCACTCAAGCAGGGCATGGAAACCAAGTCCATCGAGTTCGTCAAACAGGGCGCCGAGGTCTATCGCAAGATGTGACCTGCGACACCGCAGCACTCGCTTCGAAGGGGCCGCGGTCGCGGCCCCTTTTTTATGGGAAGGAGGGCGCTGCGCAAAAGAAAACGGGCCGCATTGCGGCCCGTTCGTCCCGTCGCGCCGAACGCATCGGCTGCGGCAGCTTCCTTACTTCAGCGCCTTGATCTGTTCCGGTGACAGATCCTTCAGCGCCTTCGCGGCCGACTCCCGCGCGCGATCACGATCCGTCTCGATGATGGCGTGCACAGAATCCATGACCTTGTCGTACGCCGCGGCAGCTTCTTCCTTGCTGATCTGTCCGGCTGCGCGACGTTCGCAGGTGCGGTACAGCGACTCGCGCAGGAAGGCGAGCATCTGCGTACGCTCCGCAAGCTTCATGACAGACGCGTCGTGCTCGGCGGAACCTGCACCCTTTGCGGCGGCCGATGCCTCCAGCCGTGCAATCAGTTTCAGCGTGCTGTCCGACGCCGGGTCGACGCACGCCTCCGACGCCTGTGCGGGCGCGGCGCGCTTCGCGACCGGCGCGCTTTCCGTCGTGCCGGCCAGCGGCACGGAGGGAGCGGGTTTCAACGAGTGGTCGTAACGGGAGAAGTACTGCTTGTTCGCGTCGGCCGGCGTGTCGGCGGATACCGACGACTCCATGCTTGCGCAGCCGGACAGCAGCAGCGCTGCAATGGCAGCGCCGGAAGTCATGAATGGTTTCACGTGAACTCCTTATAGGTTTATGGATACAGCATCATGATGCATGGTCACCGGATCCACCTGCGGCATCCCGCCGTTCGCTGAAGCGCTCCTCTACGCTGCAGCGGGGCGAATGATTCCGGATCCGGCCGGCCATCGTCCTGCCTGAACTGCCTTCTGCAACTTCGTCGCGGGCACAGCAAGCCCGCGCACCGCTTACAACAGGTGCTTCGCCGCGTCGAGGCCCTTCTGCGCGCACTCCTCGTCCTCTTCCTCCGCACCGCCGCTCACGCCGACGCCACCGATCTGCACGCCTTTCGACGTCATGATGGGCAGCCCACCGATGATGGTCGTCGTGCGCGGCAGGCGGTTCGCACCGTCAATGCCCTGCGACAGCTCCCTGAACTTGCGCGTCGACACCGGCAGCGCCGCCGACGTGGCCGCCTTGAGCTGCGCGACCTCGATGCTGATCAGCATGCTGCCGTCCATGCGGCTGAAGTACTTCGGGTTGCCGGCCTCGTCGTGCACGGCAGTGATCATGCGCCAGCCCTTGCTGGCGGCGTACTTCTCGCAGCCTTCGGCAATGACCTTGGCGGTGGCGAGGTCGAGCGTCGGGCGCACGGACTGCGCGGCCAGCGGCGTGGACAGCAGCAGCGCCGCCAGGGCCAGGCCAGCGGTCGTCAAGTTGAATCGTTGCGTGTTCATATCGTGTTCCGGAAGAGGCTGCACATGTCGGTGCATGTTCAGTAGTAAGGAATCTCGTCGTCATCCTGCACGAGCTTTTCGGCGGCCTTGACCCGCAGCGCTTCTTCCCGCAGGAAGGCGATGATCTGCCAGATCTCCTCGTCTTTCAGCGAGGTGCTGAAGCCGCCCATCTGGGTGCCGGGGCGGCCATGCGCAATCAGTTCATACATCTGGCCATCGCTGTTCGCACCGCCCGGGCCCCACGCACCCTTGACCAGCTGCGGCCCCTTGCCGCCCTTGCCACGCGAGTTGTGGCACTGCTGGCAGTTGCGGCCGAACAGTTCTTCGCCCTTGCCGGCCGCCGCGCGGTCGGACGCCAACGGGTTGTTGGCCGGTGCCTGACCGGGGCCGAATGCCTGCGCGCCGCCGGCCAGTGCCATCAGCAGCGCACATGTCGCTGTGTACCGAATCATCCATCACTCCTTTCCGATGTTTCCACAATGTGGCACGCGGGCACGCTGTGCCCGCGTGCTTCCTGCATGCCCTTCAGTTGCCGCCCTGGCCGATGCCCGTCGGCAAGCCGTTGCGCGTGGCGATCGCCGCCAGCGTTCCATCGGCCCGAAGCGCGCCAATGGCCGCGTCGACGGCACTGGTCAGTGCCGCGTCGCTGCGCCGGCTGAGCATCACGAAGCGGGTCTGCAGCTCGGACGCCTGCAGCACCTCGCGCACCACGACACCCGACGGCAGATCCTCGCCCGCCACCCGGCCGGCCCACAACAGGCCGGCGCCGAGCTGGCCGCCGGCGAGCGCGCCCAGCAGCGCCGAACCGTTCGCGAACGGCGTGCGGTTGAAGTTGCCCTCCAGCAGATACAGGTCGGCCGGCGTCGCGGTGACGGCGCCTATCTTCAGCTTGCGCACGTCACTCATCGAGCGGACCGGGCTGGACGCCGGCGTCAGCAGCACATAGCCGACCGACACATAGGGCTGCGATGCCGCCAGCCCGCGTGTCGACAGCTCGTCGTCGGCGCCTTCGGTCACCGGCATGCCGGCGAACAGTTCGCACTGCCCGGCCTGCACCGATTCCTTCAGCGCCCGGCCCAGACCGCCGCGTTCCTGCATGGTGATCCAGTGCCAGCTCACCGTGCGGCCGAGACGCGCCGCAACCGCCTGCGCGACGTCGACATCGACACCTGCCGGCGCCGCCGAGCGCGACGAGAACGGCGGGTTCTGGTCGACCACGCACACCCCGAGCGCCGCCGGCGCGTCGCCGGCGAACGCCGGTGCGGCGAGGCACGCCAGCAGCCCGACGGATCGTTTCATCAGGCGTGCCGCGCTGCGGCTGATGCGCTCAGTCAGCAAGACCGAACACCATCATGCCGCCACCACGGTTCTGCTGTTTGAACAGCTCGCCGTAGACCAGCGGCCACAGGCTGCCGCCGCCCGGCCCGTAGACGATGGCCACGTACTGCTTGCCATCGACGGTGAAGGTGGTCGGGTTGCCGTGGATGCCGGTGCCGACGTTGAAGCGCCACAGCGTCTCGCCGGTATCGTCGCGCATGGCCGAGAAGTAGCCTTCCGCGTCACCCGAGAACACCACACCACCCGCCGTTGCCAGCAAGCCGCTGGTAGCCGGCGTGCTCTGCGGACGCGACCACACCTGTTCGCCGGTGGTGGCGTTGAACGCCTTGATGCCGCCGGTGTAGGGGTTGGCCTTCAGCACCTTGGACGACAGGAACCACTCGCCGCGCTTCCATTCCATCTTCTTGGCCTGGATGTCCATCGAGCTGTCGATGAAAGGCACATACAGCAGCTTCGTCTGCGGGCTGTACGCCGCCGGGTGCCATTCCTTGCCGCCGTCGAGAATCGGGGCGATGTCGGTGACGATCTTGTCGTAGCCGGGCACCTTGTCCGGATTGACGATGGGACGGCAGTTCTCGCTGAAGCCGGTCACCCAGTTCACGCGCGCGATCGGCACCACCCAGTTGCACTTGCCGTTGGTGCGGTCGATCGAGTACAGGTGGCCATTGCGGTCACCATGCAGCCACACCTTGCGACCCTTGTCGTCGTCGACCAGGATGGTTTCGTTGTTGCCGTCGTAGTCCCACGAACCGTTGGGCGTGTACTGGAAGTGGAACTTGATCTTGCCGGTCCTGGCGTCCATCGCCAGCGTCGAGTTGCTGTACAGGTTGTCGCCCTTGCGCACCGACGGATCGAAGTCGGGCGACGGATTGCCCACGCCCCAGTAGATCGTGTTGGTCTTCGCTTCGTAATTGCCCGTCAGCCAGGCCGATGCACCACCGGTACGCCACGACTCGTTGGCCCAGGTCTTCGCTTGCGGATGATCCGCGCTGGTCGGCCGGGTCATCGTCTGCCAGATGATTTCGCCGGTGTCCGGATCGAGCGCGGTGATCTTGCCGGCGTTGCCGCCGACGTCACCGCCCGAATTGCCGATGACGATCTTGCCGTCGGCCACCAGCGGCATCGACGTGTAGATTTCGCCGCTCGTGTAGTCGCCCATCTTCTTTTCCCACACGACACGGCCGGTGGTGTTGTTCAGCGCGACGATGTGGGTGTCCAGCGTGGCCATGTAGACCATGTCCTTGTACACCGCGACGCCACGATTCACGGCTTCGCAGCACAGGCGCGGGCCGAGGTCGCCAGGCAGCGAGCGCTCGTACTTCCAGATCATGCGGCCGGTCGCGCCGTCGAGCGAGAACACCTTGTTCTGGCTGGCCGTCACGTAGATGCGGCCGTTGACCACCGTGGTCTGGCTGACCTGCGCGTCACTGACGCCGAAGGACAGATTCCACTTCGGCACCAGTTTCTTCACGTTTTCGGCGGTCACCTGACCGAGCTGCGAAAAGCGCCATCCCTGGTAGTCCTTGCCGTAGTGCAGCCAGTTGTTGGCGTCCTTGTCGGCGTGGATCAGCATGTCGTCGCTGACGTAGTTCGGGCGCCATTTGAACGAGGCTTCCAGCACGTTCACGCCGAGCGGCGGTTCCGGATCTTCCGCACTCGCGACACCCGTCATGCCGAGCATCAGTGCAATCGTTACCCCTGCCAGCGGACGCAGCTTGTTGCTGCTGTGCTTGTACATAGTTCCATCCTCCTTGTTGTGGTTGCACGCACCACCGACCGTGCGGCGCCCCGGCGCCATACGGTCGGCGAGCTGAAGACTCGGCGACGCGCACGCGATGCATCTGCAGTATCCGTGCCACGCGCCGCGCGCCGGGCGGAAGAGGGGGAAACAAGGCGGAAAACCTTGCCGGAGGCGGTCGGGCGCCATCCCGGCGGGAGCGGGCGAATGTCTCTCGCGGCGCGGGCCGGCGCCAGCACTGAGACAGATGTCTCGCCAAAAGGGCGCGACAAATGTCGCACCCTGTAACGCAGCGGGCCATCGAAAAAGGAAAAGGGCCGCAACGGCGGCCCCTTCCCGGCCGCGCAACGGCGGTCCGCCGCGTCAGCCCTTCGGACCGAAGCCCAGTGCGCTGCGGAAACGGTCGTAGCGGCGCTTGAACCAGGCCTTGGGCGTGTCCTGGACGTAGTAGGTCAGCATGATGGAGAAACGCTCGCCGTCCGCCTCGGTGGTGCGGCGCACGCTGTGCCAGCTTTCGCGCGCCATCACCGCAAACGCATAGCCGCTGGCCGGCATGAAATCCATCGCCACGGTGCGCTCCGCCGCCTCGCCGTCGCGGCCATGATGGAACACGGTGCCGAGATGGCGCTGTGTGGCGTCCTTCGGAAGATAGAACTGCACGGTGATGGCCTTGCTCAGCACGTCGGCATGGATGCCGATGCAGTAGCCGGGCAGATCGCACACGAGGATCGGAATCGGATAGAAGGACAGCTCGTCGATGCCGCGCCCGAAGCGCGTCTCCAGCGACTGCCTGAACTTGCGCTTGAACTCGTCCTGCAGCGCCTGCGAGCGGAGCATGCGCGAGATCGACATCCACAGCGCGCGCTGCGGCGCGGGCAGTCGCCACAGATGTTCCGGATACAGATACATGCGCAGGCGCGAACTGCTGCCGTCCGCTCGCATCGCGTCGCGGTGCCGCAAGTCATGGAAGCGGCTGCGCGCCGGCATCAGGGCCAGCAGGCGCTCGTAGAAACGCGGTGTGAACACGCTGCGCATGTAAATGTGTTCGCACGGACTGGTGGCAACGGTGCTGGCGGCGATCGCGGCCAGCACGCTGGCGTCCGGCGCGTCCTCCTGCGGCGAATGCGCGTCGGGCGCGGCAACGGAAGGCTGTGACATGTTCGGGTCCGCCCCGCTCGTACGGGGCGCAGCAATGACAAGCCGGGAAGGATAGCGCGCCATGACGGTCCCGTCAGCACCCGGCGGCCCGGTGCGAGCGGAGCGGACGCAGTGCGGGAAACTGCCCTCCCGCACGTCGGCGCCGGTGCCTTGGGTTAGAGTGCGACGCACTCCGGAAGCGCCGCGACGGCACCCTCATTGAAGACTACGCGAAAGGCCAGACAGCGTGACCCCGACCATGAAGCGCGACGCTGACGCGTCCGTCGATCCTCCCGCGCCGGTGACGTTCAGGCAGGCGCTGCTGTTCTGGCTCAAGCTCGGCTTCATCAGCTTCGGCGGCCCGGCCGGACAGATATCCATCATGCATCAGGAACTGGTGGAGAACCGGCGCTGGATATCCGAACGCCGCTTCCTGCACGCACTCAATTACTGCATGGTACTGCCCGGCCCCGAGGCGCAGCAGCTCGCCACCTACATCGGCTGGCTGATGCACCGCACCTGGGGCGGCATCGTGGCCGGCGCACTGTTCGTACTGCCATCGCTGCTGCTGCTGATCGCGCTGTCGTGGGTGTACATCACCTTCGGTGACGTGACGCTGGTGGCCGGGCTGTTCTACGGCATCAAGCCTGCGGTGACCGCCATCGTGCTGCAGGCGGCGCACCGCATCGGCACGCGCGCGCTGCGCAACACGACGCTATGGACGGTGGCTGCGGCCTCCTTCCTCGCCATCTTCGCACTCGGCCTGCCGTTTCCGCTCATCGTCGCCGCAGCCGCGCTGACCGGATACGTCGGCGGGCGCATTGCGCCGGACACTTTCCGCACCGGCGGCAGCCACGCACAGGCCAGCGCATCATTCGGCGCCGCGCTGATAGACGACGACACGCCAACGCCGGCACACGCACGCTTCCGCTGGGCGGGGCTCGCCAGGGTGCTCGCCGTCGGCGCGGCGCTCTGGGCGCTGCCGATGGGGCTGCTGACGCTGGCTTTCGGCTGGGACCACACGCTGACGCAGATGGGATGGTTCTTCACGAAGGCCGCGCTGCTCACCTTCGGCGGCGCGTACGCGGTGCTGCCCTACGTGTATCAGGGCGCGGTGAGCGGCTATGGCTGGCTCACGCCGACGCAGATGATAGACGGCCTTGCGCTCGGCGAAACCACACCGGGACCGCTCATCATGGTGGTCGCCTTCGTCGCCTTCGTCGGCGGCTACCTGAAGCAGGCGCTCGGCCCGGATGCGCTCTTTCTCGGCGGCGCGCTGGCCGCCACGCTGGTCACCTGGTTCACCTTCCTGCCGTCCTTCATGTTCATCCTCGCCGGCGGACCGCTGGTGGAATCCACGCACGGCGACCTGAAGTTCACCGCGCCGCTGACCGCCATCACCGCCGCCGTTGTCGGCGTGGTGCTGAACCTCGCACTGTTCTTCGGTTACCACGTACTGTGGCCGCAAGGTTTCGCCGGCGGCTTCGACTGGCCGTCGGCCGTGATCGCGCTGGCCGCCGCGCTGGCACTGTTCCGCTACCGGCAGAAGGTGATCCACGTCATCGGCGCCTGCGCACTCGCCGGCCTCGCCATCCACATGTTTGTCGCCTGAGCGCGGGGCGCACCGCAGATCACCGTCCGCGATAGGGCTCGCAGCCGATGCCGTCACCGTCGCGATCCAGGTGCGGCCCGTAGCCCGGTTCTCCGGCCCTGACCGGAGCCGCGCCCGCAGCGCGCGCCTGCGCACAGTTCCGGAACGCGCCGCCGTTCGCCGGAACGGTCGCCGGCACCCGGCCGCCCGGTGCACTGCGCGCCGCGCCACCGCGATGGCAGTGGTAGTCACCGGTCTTGCGGTTGTTGTGACAGCCCTCCGCATTCAGGCCGCCCGAGTGCGCCGACGCAGCCATGCAGGCCACCGCAAGCACCGCGGCGCAGAGGCCGCCGCGCACGGCTGACGGCCGCACGCAGCGCGAAATCCGGAGCAAGGGGTTGCGCAGGGGCATCGGAGCACGCCGGAAATGGATGAGCGCAGTCTATCCGCCCATGCGATATGCGGCACGGCGGCGAAGATCTGCGCGAGCAAGCCGGAAGCGCTTCCTGCACGAAGCCGCGCGCTCAGGTTTCAAACCGCCCGAAAAGTCGGAGACTGGCTACATGTCCCGTATTTTGACGGCCGGAAACAAGCCGTGACGCGCATGCGGCTCGTTCACTCCACCGTCACGCTCTTTGCCAGATTGCGCGGCTTGTCGACGTCCGTGCCCTTCACGAGCGCCGCGTGGTACGCGAGCAGCTGCAGCGGGATGACGTGCAGCACGGGGGACAGCATGCCGTAGTTCTCCGGCATGTTGAGGATGTGCACGCCCTCGCCTTCCACCATTTCGGTACCGGCGTCGGCGATGACGTAGAGCTCGCCGCCGCGTGCGCGGACTTCCTGGATGTTGCTCTTGAGCTTCTCGATCAGCGCGTCGTTCGGCGCGATGGCAATGACCGGCATGTCGCGGTCAACCAGCGCCAGCGGGCCGTGCTTGAGTTCGCCGGCCGGGTAGGCTTCGGCGTGGATGTAGGAAATTTCCTTGAGCTTGAGCGCGCCTTCGAGCGCGATCGGGTAGTGCTGGCCACGGCCGAGGAAGAGGGCGTGGTGCTTCATGGCGAAGCGTTCGGCCCAGGCCTGGATCTGCGGCTCGAGCTCCAGCACGCGGGTGACGGCACCCGGCAGGTGACGCAGCGCGCCGAGGTATTTGTCTTCCTGCGCGTCGCTGAGCGTGCCGCGCGTCTTGGCCATGGCGAGCGTGAGCAGCGCGAGCGCGGCGAGCTGGGTGGTGTAGGCCTTGGTGGAGGCAACGCCGATCTCCGGGCCGGCACGGGTGATGAACCGAAGCGAGGACTCGCGCACGATGGCGGATTCCGGCACGTTGCAGACGGACAGCGTGTGCGTCATGCCGAGCGACTTGGCGTACTTGAGCGCGGCCAGCGTGTCGGCGGTTTCGCCGGACTGGGAAATGGTGACCACCAGCGTTTGCGGGTCGGCGACCGGCCGGCGGTAGCGGTATTCGCTGGCGATCTCCACCGTGCATTCGATGCCGGCGATGTCTTCCAGCCAGTAGCGGGCGACGAGGCCGGCGTGGTAGCTGGTGCCACAGGCGAGCACGAGCACGCGGCGCACGCCGGCGAACACGTTGCCGGCTTCGGCGCCGAACAGGTTGGGCGTGATGGAGCGTGCCTGCGCGAGCATTTCCAGCGTGTTGGACAGCGCGGCCGGTTGCTCGAAGATTTCCTTCTGCATGTAGTGGCGGTAGGTACCGAGCTCGACCGCGTCGGCCGACAGCTGGCTCACCTGCACCGCGCGCTCCACCGGCGTGCCGTCGAGCTGCTGCACGCGCACGCTGTCGCGCGTGAGTTCGGCCATGTCGCCGTCTTCGAGGTAGATCATGTTGCGCGTGACCTGCAGCAGGGCCGAGGTGTCCGAGGCGGCGTAGTTGCCGTCTTCGGTCTGGCCGAGCACGAGCGGCGAGCCGTGGCGCGCGACGATGATGCGCGAGTCTTCGCCTTCGGTGACGATGGCGATGGCGTAGGCGCCGATCAGTTCGTTGCAGGTGGCGCGCACGGCGTCCAGCAGTTCGGTGTGCGACTTCAGGTGGTGGCGCAGCAGGTGGGCGATGACTTCGGTGTCTGTTTCAGACGTGAAGGTGTAGCCCAGCCCGGTGAGGCGCGCGCGCAGCGGCTCGAAGTTCTCGATGATGCCGTTGTGCACGACGGCCAGACCTTCGCTGATGTGCGGGTGCGCGTTGCGCTCGGACGGCACGCCGTGCGTGGCCCAGCGCGTGTGGGCGATGCCGATGCACGACTCCAGCTTCTGTTCGTCCGCCTGAGCGGCCAGCTCGGCCACGCGCCCGACCGAACGCAGGCGCCGCAACTGCATGCCTTCGGCGCCGTTGAGCACGGCAAGGCCGGCCGAGTCATAGCCGCGGTATTCGAGCTTGCGCAGCCCTTCCAGCAGGACGGGGACGATATTCTGGCCGGAGATGGCCGCAACGATGCCGCACATGGTTGAATCCTTTAAGCAGTGCTACGCGGAATTTCCCGAAAAACGAATCGATTTATTTCTTCTTCACCGGCCGGGTCCAGCCGGTGATGGTGGTCTGGCGCGTGCGCGAGATGGTCAGCTCGCCGGCCGGCGCGTCCTGCGTGAGCGTGGTGCCGGCGCCAAGCGTGGCGCCGCGGCCGACGGTGACCGGGGCGACCAGCTGGGTGTCCGAGCCGATGAACACGTCGTCTTCGATGACGGTACGGAATTTGTTGGCGCCGTCGTAGTTGCAGCAGATGGTGCCGGCGCCGATGTTCACGCGGCTGCCCACCGTGGCGTCACCGACGTAGGCCAGATGGTTGGCCTTGCTGTGGGCGGCGATGTCGCTGTTCTTCACTTCGACGAAGTTGCCGATGTGCACGTCTTCCGCCAGCCTGGCGCCGGGGCGCAGGCGGGCGTAGGGGCCGAGCTGGCAGTCTGCGCCGACCTCGGCGGAATCGAAATGGCAGAACGGCGCGATGCGCGCGCCGGCGGCGACGGTCACGTTGCGCAGCACCGAGTGCGCGCCCACCTGTACGCCGTCGCCCAGCTCCACGCGGCCTTCGAAGATGCAGCCGACGTCGATCTCGACGTCACGCCCGCACACGAGCTCGCCGCGCACGTCGATGCGCGCCGGGTCGCGCAGCGTGACGCCGTCGGCCAGCAGGCGCTCGGCGTTTTCGCGCTGATGGATGCGCTCGAGTTCGGCCAGCTGCGCCTTGTCGTTCACGCCCAGCGTCTCCGACACGCGCGCCGGCTGCGTGCTGACCACCGGCACGCCGTCACGCACGGCTGCGGCGACGACGTCGGTCAGGTAGTACTCGCCCTGCGCGTTGCTGTTGGACAGCTGTTCGAGCCAGCCGGCCAGTCGCGCGCCGGGGACGATCATGATGCCGGTGTTGACTTCGCGGATCGCGAGTTCAGCCTCGCTCGCGTCCTTCTGTTCGACGATGCGCACGATGTGCCCGGCGGCGTCGCGCACGATGCGCCCGTAGCCGTGCGGGTCGTCCAGCGTGACGGTGAGGATGCCCAGCTGCCCGGCGCCGGCGGTGTCCGCCAGGCGGGTGAGCGTGTCGGCGCGCAGCAGCGGCACGTCGCCGTATAGCACCAGCACCGGCTCGTCGCGCGACAGCACGGGCAGCGCCTGCCTGACGGCGTGACCGGTACCCAGTTGTTCGGCCTGCAGGGCCCACTTCACCTCGGCGTCGGGGAAGGCGGCGCGCACCGCATCGCCGCCGTGACCGAACACGACACAGGTGTGCGAGGGCTTGAGGGACGCTGCGGTACGCAGCACGTGCCCAAGCAGCGGGCGGTCAGACAGGGGCTGCAATACCTTGGGCAGGGCGGAGCGCATGCGCTTGCCCTGACCGGCTGCAAGAATGACGATCTGCATCGGGCACCATATGGCGGAAAACCGCGTGGATTCTAGCATCCGGGGGGTGATGGCCTGCTGCGCACCAGTTCTCGCACAGCGCGTGTTTGCAACCTTTTCACGCCCCTTGCTGCCATATATTCAACGTTGACCACAGTCGTATACGACATGAACCCGCGCACCCTTTACCTCGTCATGCTGCTTATTTCGGCACCTGCCGTTGCGGGTGACATGGTGCACCGCTGGGTGGACGAGCGCGGCGTGGTGAATTACGGCGACGCGCCGCCCAAGGGCGTCAAGTCGCGCCAGGTCCCGACCGATCCGGCACTGTCCGGATTGCCGGCTGAAGCGGCGCCGCAGTCAGCCCCTCCCCCACTCCCGCCACCTCCTCCGGTTGCCGGCACGCAGGCGCCGCCGGCAGCCATGCCGCTGGACCGCGACGCGGTGCGCGAGGAACTGGAGCGGGCGTTGCAACGGAGCGAGGCCGCGCGCGCGCAGCTGCTGCAGGAACGGGAAGACGCCGAGCGGGCGGCGGCGCGGCAACGCTGCGAAGCCGAGCGGCGGGTCGATTGCGGGGATGACGCCACGCTGGCCGACGAGGACAGCACGGCCTATCTGCCACATCACATCCGGAGGCGGCTGCCACCGCCGCATGTGAAACCGCCGGTCACGCCTGAGCCGCCCGAAAAAACGCCGCCGTCGCTGATGCGCAGGGGCGGCGAAGACCGGGACGGCAGCGTGCGGCCAATGCGCTGACACGGAACGAAAAAAAGCGGGCATGCGCCCGCTTTTTCCCCGGTGACGCCGGTCAGCTGCGCATCAGCGCGGCAGTTCGGACGAACCCATCAGGAAGGCATCGACCTCGCGCGCGCACTGGCGCCCTTCACGGATGGCCCAGACCACCAGCGACTGGCCGCGACGCATGTCGCCGGCCGCGAACACCTTCTCCACATTGGTCGCGTAGCAGCCTTCGCCGTCGGTCGTCGCGCGTGCGTTGCCGCGTGCGTCCTTGTCGACACCGAAGCTGTCGAGCACGCCGCCGGCCGGGCTGACGAAGCCCATCGCGAGCAGCACGAGATCGGCGTCCATCAGCATTTCCGAGCCGGGCACTTCCTGCATGCGGCCGTCCTTCCATTCGACGCGTACGGCCTTGAGCTGCTTGACCTTGCCGCGATTCGGACCGTCTTCATGGCCGATGAATTCCTTGGTCGCGACGGCCCAGTCACGCTCGCAGCCTTCTTCGTGGCTGGACGAGGTACGCAGCTTGATCGGCCAGTACGGCCACACGAGCGGCGTGTCGGCCGCTTCGGGCGGCTGCGGCATCAGTTCGAACTGCGACACGCTGGCGGCGCCGTGGCGATTGGAGGTACCGACGCAGTCGGAACCCGTGTCGCCGCCACCGATGACCACCACGTGCTTGCCGGTTGCCATGATCTGGTCCGGCACGGTGTCGCCGGCGACCACACGGTTCTGCAGCGGCAGGAAATCCATCGCGAAATGCACGCCATCGAGGTCGCGCCCCGGCACCGGCAGGTCGCGCGGCATCTCCGCGCCGCCGCTCAGCACGATGGCGTCGAAGTCGGCGCGCAGCTGTTCCGGCGTGATCGTCACGGTGGCATCGCTGTGCACCGGCGAGTTCTCGCCCAGACTGCCGATCAGCACGCCGGTGCGGAAGGTGACGCCTTCCGCTTCCATCTGCGCGATGCGGCGGTCGATGTGCGACTTCTCCATCTTGAAATCGGGGATGCCGTAACGCAGCAGGCCGCCGATGCGGCTGTTCTTCTCGAACACCGTCACGTCATGGCCGGCGCGCGCCAGTTGCTGGGCGGCGGCCATGCCGGCCGGGCCCGAGCCGACGACCGCAATCTTCTTGCCGGTCTTGACGGCGGGCGGCTGCGGCATCACCCAGCCCATCTCCCACGCCTTGTCGATGATGGCGTGCTCGATCGACTTGATGCCCACCGCGTCGCTGTTGATGGTCAGCGTACAGGCGGCTTCACACGGTGCCGGGCAGATGCGGCCGGTGAACTCGGGGAAGTTGTTGGTCGAATGCAGCACATCGATCGCCTGCTTCCAGTCCTGGCGATACACCAGGTCGTTGAAGTCGGGAATGATGTTGTTGACCGGGCAGCCGTTGTTGCAGAACGGAATGCCGCAATCCATGCAGCGCGCGCCCTGAACCTTGGCTTCTTCGTCGCTCAGGTGGAGCACGAACTCCTTGTAATTGTGCACGCGCTCGGCAACCGGCAGCGACGCCTCGGACAGGCGCTGGAACTCAAGAAAACCAGTGGACTTTCCCATTTTGATCTTTCCTGTTACTTGGCCAGCGCCGCACTCGGCGCATCGGCCTTGGCGGCCATCTCGCGCAGGGCGCGGCGGTACTCGATCGGCATCACCTTGACGAATCGGGTGCGCCACTGGGCCCAGTTGTCGAGCACTTCACGCGCCCGCGCCGAGCCGGTGAAATGCAGGTGGCGCCGGACCAGATGACGGATCACCTTCTCGTCGCACATCGTCAGGTGGTCGACCGACGCCTCTCCGATGATGTCGCCGTCGGATTCGTCGGCGAGGTCGCCGCTGAGCGCGTCGATCTCGACCATGGACATGTTGCAGCGCTTGGCAAAGCTGCCGTCCTCGTCGAGCACGTAGGCGACGCCGCCCGACATGCCCGCCGCGAAGTTGCGGCCGGTCTGGCCGAGCACGATGACGGTGCCGCCGGTCATGTATTCGCAACCGTGGTCACCGGTGCCCTCGACCACGGCGATGGCGCCGGAGTTGCGCACGGCGAAGCGTTCGCCCGCCACGCCGCGGAAGTAGCACTCACCGTCGATCGCGCCGTACAGCACGGTATTGCCGACGATCATGTTCTCTTCGGCCTTGCCACGGAACGCATCGCTCGGCTTGATGATGATGCGTCCGCCCGACAGGCCCTTGGCGACGTAGTCGTTGCCCTGACCGGTCAGTTCCAGCGTGATGCCGCGCGCGACGAAAGCGGCGAAGCTCTGCCCCGAGGTGCCCGTGAGCTTCACGGTGATGGTGCCGTCCGGCAGGCCCTTGTGGCCGTAGCGGCGCGCGACTTCATGCGACAGCATGGTGCCGACGGTGCGGTTCACGTTGATGACGGGCGACTCGATGACGACCGGCTTGCCGGTCTCCAGCGCTTCCTTCGCTTCGGCGATCAACTGGTGATCGAGCGCGCGGTCTATGCCGTGGTCCTGCGTCTCGGTATGGTGGCGCGACACTTCCGCGGGAACCGGCGGCATGTAGAAGATGCGCGAGAAGTCGAGCCCCTGCGCCTTCCAGTGCGCGATGCCGGCACGCGTGTCGAGCAGGTCGGAACGCCCGACCAGATCGTCGAACTTGCGGATGCCCATGCCGGCCATCAGTTCGCGCACTTCCTCGGCCACGAAGAAGAAGAAGTTCACGACGTGTTCCGGCTGGCCGGTGAAGCGCTTGCGCAGCACCGGGTCCTGGGTCGCAACGCCGACCGGACAGGTGTTCAGGTGGCACTTGCGCATCATGATGCAGCCCTCGACCACCAGCGGCGCGGTGGCGAAGCCGAACTCGTCGGCGCCGAGCAGCGCCCCGATGACGACGTCGCGGCCGGTCTTCATCTGGCCGTCGGCCTGCACGCGGATGCGTCCGCGCAGGCGGTTCATCACCAGCGTCTGCTGGGTTTCGGCCAGGCCGAGTTCCCACGGCGTGCCGCAGTGCTTGATCGACGAAATCGGGCTGGCGCCGGTGCCGCCGTCATGGCCGGCGATCACGACGTGGTCGGCCTTGGCTTTGGATACACCTGCCGCCACGGTGCCGACGCCGACTTCCGACACCAGCTTGACCGACACCGACGCCTGCGGATTCGAGTTCTTCAGGTCGTGGATGAGCTGCGCCAGATCCTCGATCGAATAGATGTCGTGGTGCGGCGGCGGCGAAATGAGGCCGACACCCGGCACCGAATGGCGCAGGAAACCGATGTATTCGGACACCTTGTGGCCCGGCAACTGGCCGCCCTCGCCCGGCTTGGCCCCCTGGGCCATCTTGATCTGGATCTGGTCGGCGCTGGCCAGGTACTCGGCGGTGACACCGAACCGCCCGGAGGCGACCTGCTTGATCTTCGAACGCAGCGAATCGCCCTTTTTCAGCGGCAGCGGCACTTCGATGCGCGAAGCGCCGATGAGCTTGTCGAGCGTGGTGTCTTCCGCCACCGGCGTGAAGCGGATCGGGTCTTCACCGCCCTCGCCCGTGTTCGACTTGCCGCCGATGCGGTTCATCGCGACGGCAAGCGTGGTGTGCGCCTCGGTCGAGATCGAACCGAGCGACATGGCGCCCGTGGCGAAGCGCTTGACGATCTCGGCCGCGGATTCCACTTCGTCCAGCGCGACCGGCGGGCCCGCCGGCTTGACGTCGAACAGGCCACGCAAGGTCATGTGGCGACGCGTCTGGTCGTTGATGATGCGGGCGTATTCCTTGTATGTGTCGTACTTGTTCGAGCGCGTCGAGTGCTGCAGCTTGGCGATCGCGTCCGGCGTCCACATGTGCTCTTCGCCGCGGATGCGGAAGGCATACTCGCCGCCCGCGTCCAGTGCGTTGGCCAGCACCGGGTCACTGCTGAACGCCTGGGCGTGCGTGCGCAGCGCCTCCTCCGCAACTTCCTGCAGGCCGACGCCTTCCACCTGGGTGGCGGTGCCGGTGAAGTAGCGGGCGATGAACACGGTGTTCAGGCCGATCGCTTCAAAGATCTGCGCGCCGCTGTAGGACTGGTAGGTCGAGATGCCCATCTTGGACATGACCTTGTTCAGACCCTTGCCGACTGCCTTGATAAAGCGCTTGGAGGCGTCCTTCGTGGACAGGCCGGACGGCAGTTCGCCGGAGATTTCGGCGATCGTGTCAAAGGCCAGCCACGGGCAGATGGCTTCGGCGCCGTAGCCCGCAAGCAGTGCGAAATGGTGGGTTTCACGCGCCGAGCCGGTATCGACGACCAGACCGGTCAGCGTGCGCAGTCCCTTGCGCACCAGGTGGTGATGCACGGCGGACGTGGCGAGCAGCGCCGGCACGGCCACACGGTCGCGCGACACCGCGCGGTCCGACAGCACGACGATGTTGTAGCCATCGGCCACCGATGCTTCCGCGGCGTCCTGCAGGCGTTTGATGCTGGCTTCGCAACCGCTGGCGCCCTGGCTCGCCGGATAGGTCATGTCGAGCACGAGCGCGCGGTACTTGCCGCCGGTCAGCCGCTCGATGTCGCGCAGGCGCAGGATGTCTTCATTGGTGAGCACGGGCTGCGTCAGTTCGAGACGCGGCGTCAGTCCTTCTTCATTGTCGGCCACGCCCATCAGATTGGGGCGCGGGCCGATGAAGGAAGCCAGCGACATCACGATCTCTTCGCGGATCGGATCGATAGGCGGGTTGGTCACCTGCGCGAACAGCTGCTTGAAGTAGCTGTACAGCGGCTTGTTCTTGTCGGACAGCACCGGCAGCGCAGCGTCGTTGCCCATCGAACCGATGGCCTCTTCGCCGGCCGAGGCCATCGGCGCGAGGATGAACTTGATGTCTTCCTGCGTGTAGCCAAAGGCCTGCTGCACGTCGAGCAGCGTTTCGCTGCGCTCCGACTTGTAGGTCTGTTCTTCGAGCTCGGTCAGGAAGAAGCGCGAATCCGTCACCCACTTGTCGTAGGGGTATTCGGTTGCAAGCTCCTGCTTGAGCGTGGCGTCGTCGATGATCTGGCCTTTTTCGAGGTCGATCATGAACATCTTGCCCGGCTGCAGGCGCCACTTGCGGACGATGCGTTCGTCCGGAATCGGCAACACGCCCATTTCGGAGGCCATCACGACCATGTCGTCGTCCGTGACGAGGAAACGCGCCGGGCGCAGACCATTGCGGTCCAGCGTGGCGCCGATCTGGCGACCGTCAGTGAAGGCCACGGCGGCAGGGCCGTCCCACGGCTCCATGATGGCCGCATGGAATTCGTAGAACGCGCGGCGCTCTTCGTCCATCAGCGGATTGCCGGCCCAGGCTTCCGGGATCAGCATCATCATGGCGTGCGCGAGTGAATAGCCGCCCATGAGCAACAGTTCAAGCGCGTTGTCGAACGACGCGGAGTCCGAACCTTCCTCGTCGATCAGCGGCCACAGCTTGTCGAGGTCGCTGCCCAGCAAGGCCGATTTCATCGACTTCTGGCGCGCCTTCATCCAGTTGATGTTGCCGCGCACGGTGTTGATTTCACCGTTGTGGGCAATCATGCGGAACGGATGCGCGAGATCCCAGGTCGGGAAGGTGTTCGTCGAGAAACGCTGATGGACGAGCGCCAGCGCCGATGCGGCGCGCGTGTCCTGCAGGTCGCTGAAATACTCGCCGACCTGGTTCGCCAGCAGCATGCCCTTGTAGACAATGGTGCGTGACGACAGCGACGGAAAATAGAACTGCTTGACGTCCGACAGCTTGAGCGCGCGCACCGCATGTTCGACGCGCTTGCGCACGACGAAGAGCTTGCGTTCGAACGCGGCCTGATCAGGCACCGTAGCGGGGCGGGCGATGAACACCTGGCGCATGGCCGGCTCCATTTCGCGCGCCGCCGTGGCGAGTACGTCGCTGTTGCGCGGCAGGTCGCGCCAGCCGAGGAAGGTCAGGCCTTCCTCATGAATGATGCGCGCCACAACCGACTCACAGGCAGCAGCACCATTGGCGGACTGGGGCAGGAAGGCGGTGCCGCAGGCGTAATCACCGGCAGGCGGAAGCTTGATGCCGATCTTTGCCGCTTCTTCGCGCAGCAGCGTGTCGGGCATCTGGATCAGGATGCCTGCACCGTCGCCGAGCATCGGATCGTAGCCGGTGGCGCCACGGTGGTCGAGATTCTTCAGGATCAGCAGACCCTGCTCGATGATGCTGTGTGTCTTGCGATTCTTGATGTTCGCAACGAAACCCACACCGCATGCATCGTGTTCGTTTTCCGGGTCGTACAGACCCTGAGTATGGGGAAGACCCATCGCATTCGTCCTCGAGACTCGTTTGCCAACCGCGCGCGACAGCGCCCGGACACACTCCATTGCAGGGCATTTTTACCGCCGCAACCACGAAAAAGCCGGTTCCACGGCGTCTCCCGGTGAAGGAAACTCGGTGGACACCGGCTCGGGCGGCCTGGCTCCTTCAGCACTGAAGGAACTGCAGGCTCTTTTGGGGTGGACGGCGGAGTATACGGGGATGAACCGCTGCCGACAATACTCGGGGAAATGCACCCCCGGCTCAGCGGGGCCGGGCTTCAGATCTCGCCGACGGCAAACAGGCGACGGTGTTCGCGCATCGCATAGCGGTCCGTCATGCCGGCGATGTAATCGGCGATGGCGCGCGGCGTATCGTCCTGCGCCATCACCTGGTACTGCGGCGGCAACAGGCGCGGATCGCCGAGAAAGGCGGCAAACAGCTCGGAAATGATGCGGCGCGCCTTGGCGGTCATCCGCAGGACCTGGTAGTGACGGTACAACTCGTCGCGCAGGAAGCGCTTGAGCGCGAGCTGTTCGGCGCGCATCGCGTCGCTGTAGGCGACGAGCACCGGCCCGGCACGCACGTCGGCGATCGAGCGGGGCGCGGCATCGGCGATGCGACGACGCGTCTCGGTCACCAGATCGATGACCTGGGCGTTGATCATCCGGCGCGTGGTTTCATGTATCAGCCGCCGCCCCGAAATTTGCGGGAAAAGCGCTTCGACCTCGCGCCGGAAGCGGGCGAACACAGGCACGGCGTCAAGCTGTTCCAGCTGGATAAGACCGGAACGCAGCCCGTCGTCGACATCGTGATTGTTGTAGGCGATCTCGTCGGCGAGATTGCAGACCTGCGCCTCGATTCCGGGCTGCGTGCGCTCGATGAAACGGCGGCCAAGTTCGCCCAGCTCCTGTGCTTTCGCGGGCGAACAGTGCTTGAGAATGCCTTCGCGCGTCTCGAAACACAGGTTCAGGCCATCAAAAGCGCCGTAGCGTTCTTCAAGCAGATCCACGGTGCGCAGGCTCTGCAGGTTGTGCTCGAAGCCGCCGTATTCACGCATGCACTCGTTGAGGGCATCCTGACCGGCATGGCCGAAAGGCGTGTGCCCGAGGTCATGCGCAAGCGACACCGCTTCGGCCAGGTCCTCATTGACCTGCAACGCGCGCGCAATCGAGCGGGCGATCTGCGCCACTTCGATGCTGTGCGTCAGGCGCGTGCGAAAGAGGTCGCCTTCGTGATTGACGAAGACCTGCGTCTTGTATTCAAGGCGGCGGAACGCCGTGCTGTGGACGATGCGGTCCCGGTCCCGCTGGAACTGGCTGCGCTCGGACGGTGCATCCTCGGCGATGCGTCGTCCGAGCGAATTCGTCTCGGTCGCGGCATAGGACGCCAGTTCAGACATCAGCGCAGCACTGTGTGATCGATGCGGAAATGTCCGCAACCGACGCATCGCCAAATATGACCGCTTCTCCGATGCTGCGCAGCAGCACCAGACGGAGCTTCCCGCCTTCCACCTTCTTGTCGTGCGACATCAGTTCGAGGTAGCGCTCGACGCCGAGACGCGGGCCGCGCAGTTCGAAACCGGCGGCTTCGTGGATCCGCCGCAGGCGGGCCAGCTCTTCCGCGGACAGCCAGCCCAGACGGTGCGACAGATCGGCAGCCATCATCGTGCCGGCGGCGACCGCTTCCCCGTGCAGCCATTCGCCGTAGCCCATGCCGGTCTCGATCGCGTGCCCGAACGTATGGCCAAGATTGAGCAGGGCGCGCACGCCGGCTTCGGTTTCGTCCTCGATGACCACCTCGGCCTTGTTCCGGCAGGATCGCTCGATCGCGAATGCGAGCGCGTCGGCGTCGCGTGCCAGCAAACGGGGCATGTTCGCCTCGAGCCAGTCGAAGAACTCGCGGTCGCGAATCAGCCCGTACTTGATCACCTCGGCCAGCCCTGCCCTCAACTCGCGGTCGGGCAGCGTATCGAGCGTGTCGATGTCGGCCAGCACCAGCCTTGGCTGATGAAAGGCACCGATCATGTTCTTTCCCAGCGGGTGATTGATCGCGGTCTTGCCGCCGACGCTCGAATCGACCTGTGACAGCAGCGTGGTCGGCACCTGGATGAAGGGCACGCCACGCTGGTAGGTCGCCGCAGCAAAACCGACCATGTCGCCGATGACGCCGCCACCGAGCGCAATCAGCGTCGTCGAGCGTTCCACGCGCGCACCGAGCAGCGCATCAAAGACGAGATTGAGCGTCGGCCAGTCCTTGTGCGCCTCACCGTCCGGCAGCACGACGGTCTGGTGCGACACGCCCGCTGAATCCAGCGCCGCCTGCACGCGCGCCGCGTAGAGTGGCGCGACGATGTCGTTGCTGATGATGACTGCGCGCTTTCGCTTGAGCGCCGCGCCGAACAGGTCGGCACGATCGATCAGGCCACGCCCGATGTGGATGTCGTATGCGCGCTCGTCGAGCGCCACGTTCAGGCTGCGCATCGGATCAGATATTCCCGTTCAAGTTTGCGCACGATGGACAGGGGACTGCCCTGGCCACTTTCCGCGATGTAATCGGCCACCTCCCGATAGAGAGGGTCGCGCTGCGCATGAAGTTCGCGCACGCGCGTTCGCGGGTCATCCACCTGGAGCAACGGGCGGTTCCTGTCGCCACGCGTGCGCGCCCACAGGATGTCGGGAGGTACGTCGAGATACACGACCCAGCCGCCGCCTCTCAGGAAGACTCGATTTTCGGGCGCGATCACGGCGCCACCGCCGGTCGCGAGGACCAATCCGGACTCGTGCGAGAGCGCTTCGATCGTGGCGCTCTCGCGCCGGCGGAAACCCGGCTCGCCCTCGATCTCGAAGATGGTCGGGATGCTCACGCCGGTGCGCGCCTCGATTTCGTGATCGCAATCGACGAAACGCTTGCGCAGCCTGCGCGCAAGCTGGCGCCCGACGGTCGTTTTGCCGGCGCCCATCATGCCGACGAGAAAGATGTTGTCGCTATTTTCCACCGGCGGGATTCTAGCAGTGCCCGCCTGCGCGGGCGCAGGCCTGTAAAGAGGTCTGCGCCCGGCGACTCAGCGCAACGTGAGGTTGTCGCTGACGACGCGCGGCGTCACGAAGATGAGCAGTTCGGAGCGGTTGTCGCGTGTTTCCGTGTTGCGGAACAGGAAGCCCACATACGGCAGGTCGCCAAGGAACGGCACCCGCGTCTGGGTACGGCGCTCGTCCTGCGTGAAGATGCCGCCAATCACCACCGTGCCGCCGTTCTCGACGAGCACATCCGTCTTCACGTGCTTGGTGTCGATTGCGACGCCGGCACCGGTTGCCAGCTGCGTGTTCGGCGTGTCCTTGTTGATGTCGAGAGCCATCTGCACCCGGCCGTCCGGGGTGATTTGCGGGGTCACCTTCAGCGCAAGGTTGGCCTTGCGGAAGGAGACGCTCGTCGCGCCGGAACTCGTGGCCTGCTGATACGGAATTTCCACGCCCTGTTCGATCAGCGCTTCGTTCTGGTCCGACGTCATCACACGCGGACTGGAAATCACCTTGCCCTTGCCATCCTGTTCAAGCGCCGACAGTTCGAGGTTCAGGAAGCGGGTCGCCGCCGAATTGAACAACACGAAGGAGAGCGCACCCGGTGAGCGGCCGCTGATGTTGGAGGCACGCAGATTCACGCTGGACGCGTCGGTCACGAAATCCGGCCGCGTCTGCACCTGCCCGGTCTGGAAGCCCGGCGCGACGACCGAACCACCGATATTCAGGCCTGAACTGCCGAGTGCCACCGACCCTTGCTGCGTAGCATTCACACCGAGCCGCACGCCGAGGTTCTTTGCGAAGTCTTCGTTGGCTTCGACGATGCGCGCCTCGATCAGCACCTGGCGCGTCGGAATGTCGAGTTCCACCAGGATGCGGCGAATCTCTTCGAGGCGACTCGGGATGTCGGTCACGATCAGCTTGTTCGTGCGCGTATCCATGACGATGGAGCCGCGCTTCGACAGGAAGCTGCGATCGCTGTCCTTCTTCTCGGTGATCGCCTTGTAGATGACGTCAGCCTTGTGATAATTCAGCTGGAAGGTCTCGGTACGAAGCGGTTCGAGTTCGCTGACCTGCTGCTGGCTCTCGAGCGCCAGCTTCTCTTTCGCAGCCAGTTCGTCGCGCGGCGCGATCCAGATCACGTTGCCGGTCTTGCGCTTGTCCAGGCCCTTTGCGTCGAGAATGATGTCGAGCGCCTGATCCCAAGGCACGTCCTTCAGACGCAGCGTCAGCGCCCCGCCCACGGTGTCGGACGTGATGATGTTGTTGTCAGTGAAGTCCGCGATGACCTGCAGCACTGAACGCACATCGATGTTCTGGAAGTTGAGCGACAGCTTTTCGCCCTGGTAGCCGGGCTTGCTGCCCTGAACCAGCTTGTTCGGATCTTCGATCAGGCGCTTCACTTCAAGGATGAACTGATTCTCGCTCTGGTAAGCGTTGTGCTCCCACAGACCGTTCGGCGTCACGGTCAGGCGCGTGTTCGCACCCGAGCGCACCACCTCCATCTGGGTGACCGGCGTACCGAAATCGGTCACGTCATAGCGCTTCAGAAACTCGTCCGCAACGGAAGCGCGCAGGAATTCAACGACGAGCTTCTTGCCCTGCTGACGGATGTCGATGCCGGTGTTCGGATCGGACAGTTCCACCACAACGCGGCCCTCACCATCCTTGCCGCGGCGGAAACCGATATTGCGCAGTGTCTGCGCGCTGTTGCTGGCACCCGGTTCGGCAAAACGCGAAGCGTCACCGGAAGCTTCCGAGCCGCCACCGGACGTCGCCGGCATTGCGAGGCTGATGTACAGGTCACGTCCGGACAGGCGCGTATTGAAGGCCGAAAGCTTGTTCAGGTTGAGCACCAGGCGGGTACGGTCACCCACTTCCACAACGTTGTAGCTGCGCAGATGGGCTTCGTTGACCAGCTGCGAATTGCGTCCCAGTGCATTGCCGGTAGCCGGAAAGTCGAACGCGACACGCGCCGGCGACGCAATACTGAAGTTTGCCGGCACCGCCGTCAGTTCGCTCTTGGTGGTGACCTTGACCAGCACTTCGCCTGCCTGCTGCGAAACGAGAATTGACTCGATGCTGTTCGGCTGCTCTTGAGCCGCCGCAAGGCCGCCGAACAGCGCCAGGCCGGCAGCGACAGCAACTAGCGCGAGATTGCGGACGAAATTCATTTGTTTGCCTCCTGCTCCAGCAACTGGAGCGTGCTGTTACGTTCGACCCATTCGCCGTCCGCGTCCTGAACGATTTCCTTGAGCGTGACACCGTCATCTGAAACAGCCGTGATGACGCCAAAATTCTGTCCCATGTAGTTTCCGGTCCGGACCCGATGCAGGGTTTCATCGGCGCGGATCAATGCATAGGCCACCTTGCCCTGCTGCAGCACGCCGACCATGGCGAGCGCATCCAGCGGATATTGCTCCAGCGGCTCCTTGCGGCGATCGAGATCAGGAACGATGCCACCGCCACTGCTGGCGCCACGCCTGCGCTCCGGCTCGATCTTTTCTTCGCTGAAGGGATCGACAAGCGCGCCCGCCTCATACGCCACGACCATCGAGGGCTTGATCTCCGGCAGCGGCTTGATCGTGCCCTTGAGGCCTTCGGTACTCTGCTCCATCCAGGTACGGATGTCCTGATGGTCTTCCGTGCTGCACGCGGCAAGACCGCTGCAGGCAACGGCGAGGATAAGGACACGCTTCACTTCTTGGCCCCCTTCTTCTGATCGGCCTTTTGCTTGCGCACCCGCGCTATCTCGTCCTCGTCGAGATAGCGATAGGTGGTCGCGACCGCGTCCATCTTCAGCACGCCGCCCTTGGCCGACTCCACGCCGACCGATCCGATCGTCACGATGCGCGACAGCTTCGCGACGTCGCCGGCAAAGTTTCCGAGATCGTGGTAAGTGCCCGTCACGCGCAGCGTGATGGGCATTTCGGCGTAGAAATCCTTGATGGACTCGTTGCCCGGACGCCATATTTCGAACTGCAGGCCGCGGCTCAGGCCCGCCTGGCTGATATCGACGAGCAGGGACTCCATTTCCGCCTTGTTCGGCAGCTGCTTCAGCAAAGCGCCGAAGGAGCGGTCGATGTCCGTCAGTTGCTGCTGATACTGTTCGAGATTGACGGCCTGGCGCTTCTTGCCCAGCCACTCATCCTTGAGTGCCTGCTCTTCGGCACGCTTTTGCTCGAGTTCAAGCATCAGCGGATCCCACAGGAACCACCAGCCCGCGGCTACCGCCGCAAGCAACAGACCAAGCAGCACCGCAAGCTTGGGCGCAAGCGCCCAGTTGCCGACATCCCTCGGGTCCAGGTTCCTGAAATCATCGGCGAGGCGCGACAGATCGATGCGGGGCAGTTCGAGGGCCTTCATGTCTTTCGGCCTTTCGCGTCAGGCTTCGTGGCAGATTCGTCCACCGCGCGGGTAATGAACAGGTCGAGCGAAAACTGGTTGGTGCGCCGTTTGTCCACCGTCGCGCCCTTGATTTCGATCAGTGTCGGACGTTCGAGCAGCGGAGACGACTCCAGATTGCGCATCAGGCTCGACACGCGCGCATTGGATTGGGCGAATCCGACCAGATTGATCTTCGCCCCCTGCTGCGTCACCTTCTTGATATAGACGCCGTCGGGGACGTTCTTGGCCAGTTCGTTGAACAGGCCGACCGCTTCCGAACGGTTGCCCTGCAGCGACTCGATGACCCGCTTGCGCTGCAGCAGCGATTCCGTCTGCTCGCGCAACCGCTTGATTTCGTCGATCGATTTGTCGAGAACGGCGATTTCCGTCTTGAGGAAGGCGTTCTTGTCGTTCTGTGCCGACACGTAACTGCTGATCACACCGTTGACGATGCCGACCACGACTCCGCCAAGCACGACGGCGGCAACCGCGTAGGCATAGAACTGGTGACGCCGCGCCTTGCGCTTCTCCTCGCGGTGCGGCAGCAGGTTGATCCGGATCATGCGTCGAACCTCCGCAGAGCGAGGCCGCAGGCAACAAGAAGCGACGGCGCATCCTGGCTCAGGCGCTTGGCGGTCACAGCGGGCGCGAGCTGCATGTCGACAAAGGGGTTGGCGACCCGCGTTTCCACCTGCGTGCGGTTCGCCACCACTTCATCAAGCCCCGGAATGACCGAACAGCCGCCTGCCATCACGATGTGATCGACGCTGTTGTACTGCGTCGACGTAAAGAAGAACTGCAGCGCCCGCGACACCTCGAGAGCGAGGTTGTCCATGAACGGGCGCAACAGATCGTTTTCGTAGTTCTCCGGCAACGTGTTGGTACGCTTTGCCGCTTCCGCTTCTTCCGGACTCATGCCGTAGTTGCGCATGATGTCCTGCGTCAGCTGATAGCCCCCGAACGCCTGCTCGCGGGAATAGACAGGCTGATCGTTGCGCAGGATGATGACGTTCATCACGTTCGCGCCGACGTCGACCAGCACGATATTGGCATCGCGCCCGCCGTCCGGAAGTTGCCGCTCCACCAGTTCAAATGCGGCCTGCGCAGCGTAGGATTCAACGTCGACAACCAGCGCACGCAGACCGGCAGCTTCGGCAACGGCCACCCGGTCTTCGACCTTTTCCTTGCGGGATGCCGCGATCAGCACTTCGACTTCGTCGGGGCTACCGGGTGCGGGACCGACGACCTGGAAGTCGAGATTCACTTCGTCGAGCTGGAACGGGATGTATTGATTGGCTTCGGATTCGACCAGCACCTCGAGCTCCTGCTCGCGCTGGTTCGCAGGGACGATGATCTTCTTGGTAATCACTGCCGCCGCAGGCAGGGCAAGCGCGACATTGCGCGTGGAGGTGCCCATGCGCCGCCAGGCACGCCGGACCGCATCCGCCACTTCATCGAGCTTGGCAATGTTGCCGTCCACCACCGCATCGCGCGGCAGGTTCTCCGAAGCGTAGCGCTCGATGCGGTGCTCGCCCTTCGCTGTACGAGACAGCTCGACCAGCTTTACCGCCGAGGACGACACGTCCAGACCCATCAGAGGGCGCGCTCCCGGGTTAAAAATAGACAGGTCGAAAGACAAGCTTTTTCCTTTTAAGACAGTGGATTAGGCCCATTACTCACAAATTACATTAAGATGCTAGCAGCAAGGTATCGACAAGTAAACAAATTTTGGGTAGGTGTAACGAGAAGCTTCGCACGGTCGGCCCGGTATAATTCGCGATTCTCTTCCGACCGGAAATCAGTCTTTTGCACTCCGCTCTCCGCTGGATCCTCTACCCTTTTGCGGCACTCGCCGGCATGCTTCTCATCGGCGTCGCGCTCGCGCTGATCGTCGTGCTGCTTGCATATCCGCAACTGCCCTCGCTCGACATCCTGACCGACTACCGCCCCAAGGTCCCGCTGCGTGTCTACAGTGCGGACGGCCATCTGCTGGGCGAGTTCGGCGAGGAACGCCGCTCCGTCGTCCCGATCGCCAAAGTGCCCGACTCCCTCAAGCACGCGATCATTTCCGCCGAGGACGAACGCTTCTACCGGCACTACGGCATTGACTACGTCGGCGTTGCACGGGCCGCGCTGAGCAACCTAACCAGCAGCGGACGCAGCCAGGGCGCCAGCACCATCACGATGCAGGTCGCCCGCAATTTCTTCCTGTCCAGCGAACGCACCCTGCGCCGCAAAGTGTATGAAGCCCTGCTGGCATTCAAAATCGAGAACAGCCTCACAAAAGACCAGATACTCGAGCTCTACATCAACCAGATCTATCTCGGCCAGCGCGCGTACGGCTTCGCGGCGGCATCAAGAGCCTATTTCGGCAAAAACCTCGCAGACCTTAGCGTCGCGGAAGCGGCGATGCTCGCCGGCCTGCCCAAGGCCCCCTCGGCATTCAACCCTGTCGTGAATCCGAAGCGTGCAGCGTTGCGACAGGCGTACGTCCTGCGCCGCATGGCGGAACTCGGCTATATCGACGAGAACACCCGCACCCAGGCGGTGGCGGAGGTACTGACGGTGCGCCGCGACAGTACGCCGTCGTCGGGACATCAGGCGGACTTTGTCGCCGAGATGGCGCGGCGCATCGCCTACGAGCGCTTCAAGGAGAACACCTACCAGCTCGGGCTGCGGGTCGTCACGACGATACGCAAGGCCGATCAGGACGCGGCCATCGACGCAGTGCGCAAGGGCGTGCTCGATTACGACCGGCGCCACGGCTACCGTGGCGCCGAGGCCTATCTTGACCTGAAGGACGTGACATCCGAGGACGACGAGGCACTGGACGACCTGCTGCAGGACGTCCCGGACGCCGCCGGCCTGCACGCCGCCATCGTGCTCGCCGCGAGCCCGACCTCGCTCAAGGTCTACAAGCGTGGCGGCGAGGTGCTGACACTGAACGGCGACGCCATCAAGTTCGCGCGCTCCATGCTCGACGACAAGGCGCCGGCCGCGAAGCGGCTGCGCCGCGGAGCGCTGGTCCGCGTGACCGGAGACAGCAAGCAGGGATGGAGCATTGCGCAGATGCCGGAGGTGGAGGCCGCTCTGGTGGCGATCGACAGCGCGGACGGCGCCGTGCGGGCACTGGTCGGCGGTTTCGACTTCAGCCGCAGCAAGTTCAACCACGTCACGCAGGGCTGGCGCCAGCCCGGCTCGAGCTTCAAGCCCTTCATCTATTCCGCAGCATTCGAGAAGGGTTATTCCCCGGCAAACGTCGTCGAGGATTCGCCGCTCGTCGTGTCGGCCAGTGAAACGGGCAGCCAGAGCTGGCAGCCCAAGAACTACGACAGCAAGTACGACGGCCCGATGTCGCTGCGCACCGCACTGGCCAAATCGAAGAACCTCGTGTCGATACGCCTGCTGCGCTCCATCGGACCGCGCTATGCGCAGGACTACATCAGCCGCTTCGGCTTCGATCCGGCACGTCATCCGCCGTACCTGACGATGGCGCTCGGCGCGGGCTCGGTCACGCCCTGGCAGATGGCATCGGCCTACGCCGTGTTCGCCAACGGCGGCTATCGTGTCGAACCCTATGTTGTCAGCGAAATCACCGACAGCGCCGGGAAGGTGCTTGCACGCTTCACGCCGCGCAAGGCCGGTGACGAATCGCTGCGCGTCATCGACGCACGCAATGCCTATCTGATGGACAGCCTCATGCAGGACGTCGTGCGCCGCGGCACGGCCACGCGCGCGCTGGCGCTCAAGCGCGGCGACCTCGCCGGCAAGACGGGCACAACCAATGACTATCTCGATGCGTGGTTCTGCGGCTACCAGCCGTCGCGCGTCGCCGTTGCGTGGATCGGGTTCGACACACCGCGCTCGCTCGGCCGGGGAGAGACCGGCGGGTCGGCGGCGCTGCCCATGTGGGTGGACTACATGCGACAGGCACTGAAGGACGTGCCGGAACAGCGTCAGGCGATGCCCGACGGACTCATCAGCATCGACGCCGGTGTGGATGCAAAGGGCAACCCGCGCACCGATCTGATGTACGAGGAACACCTCCCGCCACCGCCGGAATCGTTTCCGGCTGATCCGGAAGGCCCGGCGTCGGAAGGCGAGATCCAGCCCTATGTGCCGCCAGCACCGGCACCGGCGCCGCAACCGCCGACCGGACACATCGTGCCCGGCTCGGTCAGCCTGCCGGTCCGCCCCGAAATCAGCCAGTCAGCCGAACCGGCTCCCCAGCCTGTTCGCTCACCAGGCTTTCGATCGCCTGCATGAGTTCGACGCCATCCCGCGTGCCGATCCAGCGCCCGTCGTCGGCCCGGAAATGGAAGCCGCCGGTGCGCGCGGCCACCCAGATCTCCTGCGCGACGCCGTGGCGGTTGATCACCATTTTTGAACCGTTGGCAAACTCCAGCTCCAGCACGCCGCCAGCCTGCAGTTCGTAGTCGATGTCGGCGCCGCTGCGCTCGATGGCCTGCTCGATCTCAGCCAGCGTCGCATCGGCCAATTTGTTAAATTCACTTTCGTTCATGTTCCGGCCACCCGATATGTTTTCCAGAGCGCTCACAGGTCTTGCGGCACTGACTCTTCTGCTTGCCGGCTGCGGCACCAAGGGGCCGCTCACGCTGCCGCCCAAGACCGCCGCCAAGCCACCCGCGGTCGCGGCGCCCGCTCCTGTTGCGGACGATCATAACAAGGCGGCACCGCAATGAAGCATTTCGAAACCCGAGACGGTGCCCTGTTTGCCGAAGGCGTCGCGCTCGAACGCGTTGCCGCTGAATTCGGCACACCGACCTTCGTGTACTCGCGCGCCGCGCTGTCGGACGCGTACGCCGGCTACGCGGCGGCGCTCGCTGGTCGCGATGCGATGGTGTGCTACGCGGTGAAGTCGAATTCCAACCTCGCGATCCTGAACGTGTTCGCACGCCTGGGCACCGGTTTCGACATCGTGTCGGGCGGCGAACTGGCGCGCGTGATCGCGGCGGGAGGAGATCCGGCGAAGGTCGTGTTTTCGGGTGTCGGCAAGACGCGCGGCGAAATGCGCGCCGCGCTCGAACACGGCATCTATTGCTTCAATGTCGAGTCGGAGCCGGAGCTGTATCGACTGGCCGAAGTTGCCGCGGACCTCGGCGTGCGGGCACCGGTCGCGCTGCGCGTGAATCCGGACGTCGACCCGAAAACCCATCCGTACATTTCCACTGGCTTGAAGTGCAACAAGTTCGGCGTGCCGATCCCGGGCGCCCGCGCACTGTACCGGCAGGCCGCGCGCATGCCGCAGATCGACATCCGGGGCATCGCCTGCCACATCGGCTCCCAGCTGCTCGATCCGGCGCCGGTCGCCGAAGCCGCGGCCAAGGTCGTGGCGCTGGCCGAGGCGCTGAATCGCGACGGAATCGAACTGCGCCACCTCGACCTCGGCGGCGGACTGGGCATCCGTTACGACGACGAGGCCGTGCCGGCGACACGCGACTATCTCGCGCCGCTGCTGGGCGTACTCGCCGGGCGCACGGAGCGGCTGCTGCTCGAACCCGGCCGCTCGCTGGTCGGCAACGCCGGCGTTCTGCTGTCGAAGGTCGAGTACCTGAAGCATGGCGAGGACCGCAACTTCGCCATCATCGACGCCGCAATGAACGACCTCGCCCGCCCGGCGCTCTACGACGCGTATCACCGCATCGCCGAGGTGCGCCCGCGCGCGCGCCGAGCGCTACGATGTCGTCGGGCCGGTCTGCGAGAGCGGTGATTTTCTCGGGCGCGCCCGCGATCTCGCCGTGGCGCCGGAAGATCTGGTCGCCATCTTCTCGGCCGGCGCGTACGGCATGACGATGAGCTCGAACTACAACACCCGCACACGTGCCGCGGAGGTCATGGTCGACGGCGATGTCTGCCACCTGATCCGCGCCCGCGAGCGCATCGAAGACCTCTACGCGGGCGAGCGCCTGCTGCCGTGACGTGAAGAACGACGCCGACGACGCGGCGCGCGACCGCCTGCGGCTGGACAAATGGCTGTGGGCGGCGCGCTTCTTCAAGACCCGGACGCTGGCGGCGGACTCTATCGACGCCGGACGCATCCACCTGAACGAAGCCCGCGCGAAACCCTCGCGCGAGGTGCGGACCGGCGACCGGCTCGACATCCAGACCGGTGAGGTCCGGTTCACGGTGATCGTGCAGGCTTTGTCGGGCAAGCGCGGCCCGGCCGAACAGGCACGCACGCTTTACGCGGAAACGCCCGAGAGCATCGCGCGCCGTGAGACGGCACGCGAACAGCGTCGCTTCCAGATGGAGCCCTCACAGATGCTGCATGGACGTCCGACCAAGACGCAGCGTCGCGAGATCAACCGCATGCGCGCTAAAATCCGCGGCGGCTGAGCCACGTCCGCAGGCCGGACGCATGCCGAACATTTGCATCAACAATAAAGGAAATGAAATGTCCGAACGTATCGTGATGAAAGTCGGCGAAGCCACCGTATTCGCCAAGGAAGGCCAGTTCACCGACGCCATGCCCGAAATCGTCATCGGCTCGATCGATGGCCCGGTCGGCCAGGCATTCGCACAGATGATGGGGCAGACTGCGGGCCACACCCGCATGCTCGCCGTGCGCGACTGCAACCAGATGGCCAAGCCGGCCACGATGATGGTGCCGAAGGTCACGATCAAGAATTCACGCACCGTCGAGCTGCTTGGCGGCGTCGTGCAATCCGCCACCGCCGACGCGGTCGTTGATTGCGTGGCTGAAGGCATCATCCCGAAGGACATGGTCGACGAGCTGGTCATCATCGACCTCGTCTGGCTGGACCCGAGCGCCGTCAAGGACCCGAATCTCGACATGAAGGATCTGTACCGCACCAATTACGAAGCCACCAAGCTGGCCATCCAGCGTGCGATGACCGGCCGCCCGACGGTCGAGGAACTGATCGCGAACCGCCACAAGATCAAGCACTGCATGTACGACCCGGAGGCCTGATCAACCGGCCTCCCCGTCACTGAAGGCCCCGCATTGCCGGGGCCTTCAGTTTTTCCGGGCCCGGTCGATAAGACCCTTCAAGACCACTGGCATGCGCGACACCCGCGCGCCGGGAGCTGCCGCCATCGGCAGCGCACCTGCACGTCGCCGCGTGTCGGGCCGGTATTGCATTCTGAGTGGGTCAGGAGGGCAAGGAACATGGACGCACCGACCGGCCAGAATCCCGAAGACCTTCACACCGGAACCGACGCCGGCATTTCGGCCAAGGTGACTGCGCCGCTGATGAACGAGGACGCCTTCCGCCGCGTCGTCGAGTACGCGCCAAGTGCGATGGTCATGATCGACGCCGGCGGCACCATCGTCCTCGTCAACGCCCAGACCGAAACGCTGTTCAACTATCCGCGTGCCGCGCTCATCGGGGAATCGGTCGACATCCTCGTGCCGGCGCGGGCCCGCGCGCATCACGCCGAGTCCCGCCAGGGCTTTCTCGGCGCACCGCGGCCACGTCCGATGGGCGCCGGACGCGACCTGTTCGCACGACGCAGCGACGGCAGCGAATTTCCCGTGGAGATCGGCCTCAATCCCATGGAGACCGAAGAGGGCGTCATGGTGCTGGCGTCCATCGTCGACATCACCGAACGTCGCCGCGCGCAACAGGTGCTGGAGCAGGCGCTGCTGGAAAAGACGGTGTTGCTGAACGAGGTGCACCATCGGGTCAAGAACAACCTCCAGGTCATCTCCAGTCTGCTCAACCTGCAGGCGTCCAACGTCGAGGACCCGCGCGTCCGGGAAATCCTGAACGAGAGCCAGAATCGCGTGCGTGCGATGGCGCTGACCCATCAGCTGCTCTACGAGCGCAAGGACTTCTCGCGCATGGATCTCGGCGAATACCTCGACCGGCTGTCGCAACTGCTGCTCAGCGCTTACCGCGGCGGCGCCGAACGGATCAGCCTGCGCCTGATGCGCCCCGAGGCGCAGATCCACCTCGATCTGGAGCGCGCCATTCCATGCGGCCTGCTGGTGAGCGAGCTGGTGACGAACGCGTTCAAGCACGCGTTTCCGGGCGAACAGCACGGCACGATTGAGATCCGCCTGGAGGCCTGCGGCACCGACGAAGTCCTGCTGACGGTCCGCGACGACGGCATCGGCCTGCCGGCTGATTTCGACATCACCGCCATCAAGTCGCTCGGATTGCAGCTCGTGCCATTGCTGGTCGACCAGCTGCACGGCGGCCTCGACATCGGCTCGGGCAATTGCAACGGACCCGGCGCGCACTTTTCGGTGCGCTTCTCCAACGTTCTGCCAACCCGGAGTCCGGCATGAATGCCTCCCTTCCCGTTAACCTGATGCTGGTCGAGGATGAGCGGGTCGTCGCCTTCGACCTGAAAATGCAGCTCCAGTCGTTCGGCTATCGCGTTGGCGCAGTACTCGCGAGCGGCGAGCAGGCCTTGCTCCGGCTTGCCGAAGTGGCCCCTGACCTCGTGCTGATGGACATCAACCTCGAAGGCTCGCTGGACGGCATCGAGGCGGCCATACAGATCCAGCAATCGCACAAGGTGCCGGTGGTGTTCCTCACCGCCTACGCCGAGGACGAAACGCTGAAACGAGCGCTGGAAAGCCGTCCTTTCGGGTATCTGGTCAAGCCGTGCGAAGCGCGCGAACTGCACGCGACGATCCAGATGGCACTCGCGCGCCGCGCCGTCGAGATCACCGTCGAGCGCAGCGAGCAGCGCTTCAAGCAGGCGCTCGACGCCGCGTCTCTGGGCATACTCGAGTGGCAGCCGTCTTCCATGGTCATTCATGGCGACGGGCATCTCGACTGCCTGTTCGGCGACCGCAAAATGCCGCTCGACGAACCGTGGGAAGCATTCCTCGCGCGCGTCGATGCCAATGACCGCGAACGCGTCGCCACCACCTTGCTCGACGCGCTCAAGCGGGACGACTCGGTGCGCATGGAATTCGTCACCAATGCCGACGGCCGCTCCTGCCTCGTCGAAGCGCATGCGCGCGCCTACGGAAATGACCCGAGCAGCGCACGCATCGTCGGCATCCTGCAGGACGTGACCAAACGCCGGAAGGACGAAGATCGCCTGCGGCAGTCCAGCGTCGTGTTCCGCACGACGGCCGAAGCGATCATCATCACCAACGCACACCGCCGCATCGTTGCCGTCAACGATGCGTTCTCGCGCATCACCTGCCACGAGGAAGGCAACGTGGTCGGCTACGACCCCGACGAACTGCTGGGCACCGGACACAACACCGAAGCAGGCTTCTACGACCAGCTGCTCGACCCCGACAGCACGGGCTACTGGCAGGGCGAAGTCACCTGTCGGCGCGCGTCGGGCGAAACCTTTCCGGCGTGGGAGAGCATCAGCGCCGTGCGCGATGCCAGCGGGCAGGTCTCGCATTTCGTCGCAGCGCTGTCCGACTTCACGGCCATTCACGCGGCAGAGGAAAAACTCAATCATCTGGCGCATCACGATGCGCTGACCGGGCTGCCCAACCGGCTCCTGTTCGACGACCGCTTCGAACGCGCGATCGAGCAAGCACGCCGTGCGCAACAGCGAACCACCCTGCTGTTTCTCGACCTGGACGGCTTCAAGGTGGTCAACGACACGCTCGGCCACGCGATCGGCGATGGCCTGCTGCGCATCGCCGCCGATCGCCTCACCAGGGTGCTGCGCCGCAGCGACACGATCGCGCGGCTGGGCGGCGACGAATTCGTCATCCTCGCCGGCAGCACGCAGCCGGAAGAAGCGTCCCATCTCGCGCAGAAGATCCTGAACGCCGTGCGCGAGCCCTTCGATCTCGGCGGCGAACAGATCCGCATCTCGGGCAGCATAGGCATATCCGTATTTCCCGACCACGGCGAAGACCCGAACGTGCTGATGCGCGCGGCGGACATCGCGATGTATTCGGCGAAGTCGAACGGACGCAATCGTTACCAGTTTTTCACGGAAGACATGTCCGAGCGCACGCACGAGCGCATGCACATGGAACAGGGCCTGCGTCGCGCGCTGGAAGGAAACGGACTGGCCGTGCATTACCAGCCGCAGGTGCGGCTGAGCGACGGCGTGGTATTCGGTGTCGAAGCGCTGGTCCGCTGGCACGACCCCGAACGGGGCGTGATTTCGCCCGCCCGCTTCATTCCGGTCGCGGAAGAAAGCGGCATCATCGAAACACTGGGCATTTGGGTACTGCGTCAGGCCTGCCGTGACATTGTCGGCCTCCCGGCCACCACGGGCGCTCACATGCGTCTCGCGGTAAATGTGTCGGCGCGCCAGTTCATGCGCGACGATTTCGTTGCACGGGTACTCGATACGCTGATGGAAACCGGTTTCCCCGCCGAGTCGCTCGAACTTGAAATCACCGAATCCACGCTGCAGGTGATCGAACACAGCGCGGGCACCATCGAGTCGCTGAAGCGGCTCGGCATCTCGATCAGCATCGACGACTTCGGAACGGGCTATTCGTCGCTGAGCGTACTGCGCGGACTTCCGATCGACCGCATCAAGATCGACCGCTCCTTCATCATCGACCTGCCCGAAAGCGCCGATGCACAGGCCATGGTGAAAGCCATGCTGACACTGGGCGAATCATTGCGCATGGAAATGATCGCCGAAGGGATAGAGCGCGTCGAACAGTCCGACATCCTTCGGCATCTGGGCTGCGCCGACGGTCAGGGTTTTCTGTTCAGCAAGGCACTGCCGGCCAGGGAGCTGAGGAGCTTTCTGGCGCGGCAGACGGCTGTGGCGTCAGACGGCTGAACGGCTCAGGAAAGTTCGACCGCGTCGTGCGGCAGGCTGTCCAGGTGCCGGCGCAGTATCCGGTAGTGATCGTAATCGAAGCGCGCCTCGCGCCCGGCCGCATCGCCGCGCGGGTCCGCATTTTCCGGTTCGCTGCCCAGATAGCACCAATGCGACAGCCAGTGCCGCTCTCCCCGGTCGGCGCCCGGGCGGCGCTCGCGCACGGCGACGGTGTCCGGCCAGGGCCAGTCCGGCATGCGCAGGCCGTCGAGCGCGCTCATCAGCCGCATGTCGTGCTGGCGGACGTCCTCGCGCCCGCAGCACACACCACGGCAGCGCTTGATCTGCACATTGCAGCAGGCCGCGGTGCGGCGCTCGTAGCCCTGCAGGCCGATGCGCTTCGGGCACAGCTGCCAGGCCGTGGCCAGCTCGCGCAGCGCGGCCAGGCACTCCCTGCGCGAGCGGAACGGACCAAACAGGCCATTGAGCATGCGCGGCGCCACACGATCGATTTCGACGATGGTCAGCGCGGCCTCACCCGCGGCCACCCCTCTCCCCGGACCTCCACGCAAGGCGAGCGCCACGGCTGGTGAGCCGGCGCGAAGCTGCTTGTTGTAGAGCGGCTGCAACTGTTTCACCAGCCGGGCCTCCAGCAACAGCGCTCCGAGCTCGCCTGCGGTTTCCACCCAGTCCACCCGGCGCGTCTCGCGCAGCATGCGCGCCGCCTGTCCGCCCTTGTGCGAGCCGGTGAAATGCGCCAGCACGCGCGTCCGCAGGCTGCGGCTCTTGCCTACGTAAAGCGGCAACTCGGCCGGCGCCGGCAGCAGGTCCGCCGACGCCGGTGGCGCGCCGTAGAACAGATAGACGCCCGGCGCATCGGGAATGTCATCCATCGCGCCCGGCACCATGCCCGGCGGCGCTGCTGCCGTGCGGCCAGCCTTCTCCATTGCCTGTTCGATCTGTTCGGCCGGAAAATCGCGCACGACGATATCGAGAAAATCGCGCACCACGCGCGCGTCACCCAGTGCGCGGTGACGCGCGTCGCAACCGAGATCGAAGCGCTGCATCAGCGCGTCCAGACCGTGTTTCGGATAGGCGGGATAGAGCGCCCGCGACAGTTTGACCGAGCACAGCACGCGCGGCGCGAAGTTCAGGCCCAGCCGCGCGAATTCGTTGCGCAGGAAGCCGTGGTCGAAACGCGCGTTGTGTGCGATGAACAGGCGGTCCTGCAACAGCGCAGCCAGTTCCTCCGCCAGCACGGCGAAGCGCGGTGCAGTCGCGACCATGGCGTCGGTGATGCCGGTGAAGCGCTGTATGGCCGGCGGAATGGGGACGTCAGGATTGACCAGGCTCGACCATTCGCGCCGCGTCGGGCCATCCACCAGCACGACGCCAACCTCGGTCACCCGGTCAAGACGCGGGTCACCTCCGGTGGTTTCCAGATCGACAATGGCGAGCGGCCGATCGAACAGGCTCATGCCGCTGCGGGTGCCGGCACCACGGCTCAGTGCGTGTCGACCGGCGTGAGGTCGGTCTGATACGGGTAGGGCTTCTGCGCGACCTTTGCCTCATTGAAGCGGCGCTGCACCTCGAGGTCCTGCGGCTTGTCCCACCACAGGGCCCGGCCGCGACGCTGCTCGTCGATCTGTTCCGGGTGCTTTTCCAGGTATTCACGCATGAAACGCGTGTGATCCGATTCGTATTCAGCCAATTCAAACTCCGTCTAGAGAGGCGTGTTGCGCGATTCGTCAGTCTTGTCGCCGGCACGGACCCGGTTGATCCGCACCACTTCGGGCACCCGGCGCAGGCCTTTCATGATGCGCGCCAGATGCACGCGATCACTGACCTGCAGCGTGAAGTGGATCTGCGTATAGAGGCTGCCGTCCTCTTCCATGCCCACATTCTGGATGTTGGCGCCGCATTCGGCGATCTCGAACGCGACCTTGGCCAGCACGCCAGGCCGGTTTGCGGACACGACCCGGATGCCGACCTCGAACACGCGGCCGGTGTCGCGTTCCCATTCGACGTCTACCCACTGGTCGCCGTCCTTGCGGTTGCGGCGCAAGGTCGGACAGTCATGCGCATGAATCATCAGGCCGGAACCCTTGCGCAACTGGCCGACGATGGGGTCTCCGGGGATCGGGCGACAGCAGCGGGCGATCTGCACCGCCATGCCCTCCGAGCCACGAATGAGCAGCGCGCTCTCGGGCTGCTCGAGCAATGTGCCCGCCTCGCTGGCGGTCTGCAGCTTGAGCAGGCTGCGCGCGACGAAGGTTGCCGAGCTCTTGCCCTGCCCGATGTCGACCAGCGCGTCCTTGCGATTCTTCTGCTCCGCGCTTTCGAGGAACTGCGCCCATGACGCGTCGCCGATTTCGTCCGGCGTGACGCCGAACTGGCGCAGCGCCTGTGTGAGCAGGCGCTCGCCCAATTGGGACGACTCCTCCACCTGCATGTTCTTCAGGAAGTGGCGGATCTGTGCGCGCGCCTTGCCGCTCTTCACGTAACCGAGCCACGCGGGATTCGGATTGGGATGCGTCGCGGTGATGATTTCCACCTGGTCGCCGCTGCTCAGTTCGCTGCGCAGCGGCATCAACTCCTGGTTGATGCGGCAGGCCACGCAGCTGTGGCCGACATCGGTATGCACTGCATAGGCGAAATCGACGGCGGTCGCACCGCGCGGCAACGACATGATCTTGCCCTTGGGCGTGAACACGTAGACCTCACCCGGAAACAGGTCGATCTTCACGTGTTCGAGAAATTCGGCCGAATCCGGCGCAGAACTCTGCAATTCGAGCAGGGACTGCAGCCAGCGGTGCGTATTGGCCTGCAGGTCGTCGAGCGACTGTTCGCTGTCCTTGTAGAGCCAGTGCGACGCCACGCCGTTCTGCGCGATCTGATGCATTTCCGACGTGCGCACCTGGACTTCGACCGGCGTGCCGAACGGGCCGATCAAGGTCGTGTGCAGCGACTGGTAGCCATTCGCCTTCGGAATCGCGATGTAGTCCTTGAACTTGCCGGGCACCGGCTTGTAAAGCGCGTGCAGCGCGCCGAGCGCGAGGTAGCAGTCGGATACCTCGGGCACGACGACGCGGAATCCGTAGATGTCGAGTACCTGCGAGAAGGTCAGGTGCTTGTCGCGCATCTTGCGGAAGATCGAATACAGGCTCTTCTCGCGGCCGAACACGTCGGCTTCGATGCCGCGCTCCGGCAGGCGGGTGCGGATCGCGTCGGTGATCTTGCCGACCACTTCGCGACGGTTGCCGCGCGCCGCCTTCATGGCACGTTCCAGCACGCGATAGCGCATCGGGTGCATCGCCTGGAAAGACAGATCCTGCAGTTCGCGATACACCGCGTGCAGGCCCAGCCTGTTCGCGATCGGCGCGTGGATTTCCAGCGTTTCGCGGGCGATGCGACGCTGCTTCGTCGGCCGCACGCAGCCCAGCGTGCGCATGTTGTGCGTGCGGTCCGCGAGCTTGATCAGGATGACGCGCACATCGCGCGCCATCGCCATCAGCATCTTGCGGAAATTCTCGGCCTGCGCGTCCTCCTTCGACTGGAACTCGATCTTGTCGAGCTTGGACACGCCATCCACCAGATCGGCAACCACCTTGCCGAAGCGGTCGGAGATTTCCGCCTTCGTGATGTCGGTATCTTCCATCACGTCATGCAGCAGCGCGGCGCACAGCGCCTGGCTGTCGAGCTGCCAGCCGACCAGGATTTCCGCAACGGCGAGCGGATGTGACACGTACGGCTCGCCACTCATGCGGAACTGGCCCGCGTGAGCGCTGGCCGACAGTGCGTAGGCATCCCGCACACGCTGCACGTCTTCTTCGCGCAGGTAGGCCGCCACACCGACGATCAGGCGTTCGAGATCAACGGCGGGGGAGGAACAATCGGGAACGTGCGGATCGTTGTCGGCGTTTATGAGGCCGACAACAGGTGTGACAGGCGAAGGTCGAGCGGCATGGGTGGGCATATGAAGTTCGTCCACCGGCCGCATCAATCAGTTCAACGTTGATGACAGGACCACATCAAACCTGGCCCCGATTCAGGATTTCGACCCCGATCTTGCCCGCAGCGATTTCACGCAGCGCGACCACGGTCGGCTTGTCCTTGTCGCCGTCCACTTGCGGCGTGCTGCCGGCGGCCAGCTGGCGGGCACGGAAGGTGGCCGCCAGCGTGAGCTGAAAACGGTTCGGAATGCGCTTCAGGCAGTCTTCGACAGTAATGCGTGCCATATCAATTAACACCAAGAGAATGGAAAAATTCAGGGAGCCGCGCCATCTGGCTGGTCCGCAGCAGGCGCGCAGCACGCGCGACCACAGCCAACTCGTCCTGTGCCTGGCTCAGTATGTTGTTGATTATAACGAAATCGAATTCGTGCACATGACGTATCTCGTCGCGTGCAGCGGCCAGCCGGCGTTCTATGACATCGGCGGCATCGTGTCCGCGCCCGGTCAGGCGGGCCGACAGCGCCTCCAGCGAGGGCGGCAGGATGAACACACTGACCGAATCCGGAAAGACCGTACGCACCTGCTGCGCCCCTTGCCAGTCAATCTCCAGCAGCACATCGTGCCCTGACGCAAGGCGCTGTTCCAGCCACTGGCGCGACGTACCGTAGAAATTTCCATGCACATGCGCCCACTCGAGGAAGTCGCCGGCGTCACGCATGGTCTGGAACCGGTCGGTGCTGACGAAGTGGTAGGCAACGCCATCCTGCTCGGCGGGCCGTGGCGGACGCGTCGTGTGCGACACCGACAGGCCGATCTGCTCATCCCGTTCGAGCAGGCCGCGCACCAGTGTTGTTTTTCCGGCACCGGAAGGGGCGCTGACGATGAAAAGTACGCCGCGTGTCGTCATGGCAGATATGTCGGTAAGGGTGAGACGGCGGCCGGACCACATGCGGCGCCTTGCCGGAGATGGCAAGACGCCCTGCCCGGGGCGTTCGCAAGCACGCAGTTTACCAGCCCGATGCTGTCTGACGGCCCTCCGGGGGGCGCGTGCCGGGAGGCCGGACGCGCGGCTCGCTGGCAGCGCATGGCCCCTGATTTATCATGGAAACCCGCACCCGACCCGCAGGCACGGCTGGCAGCACACATGAAGAAACCCGGAACCCTCCTGAAATCGCAGCGCGAACGCATTGTCCGTACTGCTGCCCGGCTGTTTGCGCAGCGCGGCTACCACGCAGTGGGCATGACCGAGCTGCAGGATGCCGTCCATCTCGGGCGTGGCGCGCTCTACCACCACATCCGCAGCAAGGAAGACCTGCTGTTCGACATTGCACGCGAGTACATCAGCGATCTGGCTGATGACGCGAGTGCAGCGCAACAGCAGGCGGACGCCCGCGAACGCGTGCGCCTGCTCGGTCGCCACCTGGTGCAGAAGATCGCGTCCCATCAGGCCGAACTGACGGTGTGTTTCCGCGAGGTGCAGTCGTTGACCGACGCTCGCCACGCCGAGGTGATGGCGCTGCACGCGCGCTACGAACATGCCTGGCGGGAAGCGTTCGAACTCGGCGCCGCCCAGGGCCATTTCCGGCCCTACGACGCCATCGTGCTCAAGGGCGTTCTTGGCATGTATTTCTACAGCTACCTCTGGATGCGCCCGGATCGTGCGATGAGCCCGGACGATATTTCTTTGCGCTTCAACGACATGGCCCTGCGCATGCTCGCCCGCGACCCGACCTGAATCCGGCTCGGCCCCTCCTCTTTCAGCGCCCTTTTTCGCCGCAATTGACCGACCGGCGATGACGTGCTTGTATACCGACCGATCGGTACAAAAAGGACGTCAGTCGTCACACCACCGCAGAGGAGGAGCACCGTGAAACACGGAACAACAGATGGAACACGGATCGTGTCCGCCGCCAGGTCCGAACTGGAGGCGCATTCGTCCATCACCCACAACCCGGGGCGCCGCGCCCTCCTCACCCGGTCCGCGGCAGCCGCAGCCGGGCTCGCCGGCGCCGGGCTCGCGGGCGCCGACATGTTGCCGGTGCCGTCCTCGAACAAGACGCCGGGGCGTCCGATCCCTGAAACGGAATACGGCATGCCTTCGAAGTACGAAGCGCACGTGAAACGGGTACGGACGAACGTATTCGTCAACAAACAGAACTTTTCGGACTGGAGCTTCACGCCGCTGCACCAGCAGCTCGGCACCGTCACGCCGAACGGCCTCATCTACGAGCGCCATCACAATGGCGTGCCGGACATCAACCCGGACCAGCACCGGTTCGCGATCCACGGCATGGTGAAGCGGCCCCTGGTATTCACGATGGCCGACCTGATGAAGTACCCGTCAGTGTCGCGCTTCCACTTCATGGAGTGCTCCGGCAACGGCCTGACAGACTGGCTCAAGCCGATGGCCAGAACGGTGCAGCAGACACACGGCCTGCTGTCCTGCGCCCAATGGACAGGCATCCCGCTGTCGACGCTGCTCGACGAAGCGGGCGTGCAGCCGGGTGCCACCTGGGCGCTGGCGGAAGGTGCGGACGGATCCGCGCATGCGCGCAGCATCCCCATGCAGAAGATGCTGGACGACGCGCTGCTCGTCTATGCCTCGAACGGCGAAATGCTGCGTCCGGAGAACGGCTATCCGCTGCGTCTGTTCATCCCGGGCTGGGAAGGCAACGTCAGCATCAAATGGCTGCGTCGCATCAAGCTCGGTGACCAGCCGTGGCATCTGCGCAGCGAAACCGCCCGCTACACCGACCCGATGCCGGACGGGAAATGGCGGCAATTCAGTTTTGACATGGAAGCGAAGTCGGTCATCACGTCACCATCCGGCGAAATGACGGTCCGGCCGGGCCCGGTCGAGATCGTCGGCTTCGCGTGGTCGGGCAACGGCAAGATCCGTGCGGTGGATGTCACCGTAGACGGCGGCCGTACATGGCGCGAAGCAACGCTCGAAGAACCCGTGCTCGACAAATGCCTTGCTCGCTTCCGTCTGAAATGGCAGTGGGATGGCAGCCCGACGTCGATTGCGAGCCGCGCGGTCGACTCCACCGGCTACGTGCAACCAACCGTCGAGGACATCCAGAAGGTGCGCGCCATCGTCGGATTCGTCCAGCATCACAACGGCGTTTTCCCGTGGTCCATCAACGCTGCCGGCGAGGTGAAAAATGCGATTGCCTGACTTGTCATGCGCACTGCTCGTATCGACCGCCCTTGTCGCGGGCTGCGCCCAGACGGACACAATGAAAACCGCACACAGCACCCCGTGGGCGGCCTACGGGACGCCGGTCACCGAACAGGAGCTGGCGGCCTGGAACATCGACGTCCGCACGCCGGACGGTCGCGGCCTGCCGGCCGGCAGCGGTACGGTCGCCGCCGGCAAGAAACTCTATGACGCGCAATGCATCGCCTGCCATGGCGAAGCAGCCAAGGGGGGCTCGATGTACGGCAGCATGGTCGGCGGCATCGGGTCATTCACGACCGACAAGCGGGTGCTGACGCCCGGCAGCATGTACCCGTACGCCCCCATCCTGTTCGATTACATCAAGCGCGCCATGCCGCTGACGGCACCGCAATCGCTGAGCGACGACGAGGTGTATGCGATCACCGCCTATCTGCTGAACCTGAACGGTCTGGTCGCGGACAACGCCACGCTGGACGCCGCATCGCTCGCGGCGGTGAAGATGCCGAACCGCGCGGGCTTCATCGTCGATGACCGGCCGGACACGCATGCCGCCCGCTGCATGACCGACTGCCAACCCCTGCGCACGCCGCCACCGCCAGCGGCGAAATAAGCAATGCCGACCGTCCCCGCCGTCCGCGGCGGGGACGCGCATCCTGTCAGACGTTCCCGCGATTCATTCGACGTTCTGCACCTGCTCGCGCATCTGTTCGATCAGCAGTTTGAGCTCCATCGCGACGGCGCCGACATCCTGCGACACCGACTTCGACGCCAGCGTATTGGCTTCGCGGTTCAGTTCCTGCATCAGGAAGTCGAGCCGCTTGCCCGCAGCACCGCCACGGCCGAGGATGCGTTCCACTTCGTCGAGGTGGGCCGCCAGCCGGTTGAGCTCCTCCGCCACATCGATGCGGACCGCAAACAGCCCGACTTCGGTACGAATGCGTTCGTCATCCGCGCTGCCGATCGCGTCCTGCAGGCGCTGCGTCAACTTCGCCTGGTATTCCTGCACGACCTCCGGCACGCGCGGCGTGACCTGGGTAACCAGTTCGCGCATGCGCGTTACGCGCTCCTGCAGCATCACGGCGAGCCGTGCGCCTTCGCGCTGGCGCGACGCCGTCAGGTCCGTCAGCGCCTGACGCACCGCACGGACGGCGGCTTCAGCCACCGCCTCGGCCGGCAGCGCGTCATCGCCCAGCATGCCGGGCCAGCGCAGGACTTCTGCCACCGACAGCTGCGCCGCCTGGGGCAACGCCGCTCGCACGCCGGCATCGAGCGCAACGAGCTGGGCCAGCAGACGCGCATCAAGCGCAAGTTCCCGCGCCCCCTCGCCCCCCGCTTGAAGTCCGGCCCGGCAATCCACCTTGCCGCGCGACAACGCGCCGGCAAGTTGCTCGCGCAGCAGGGGTTCAACGACGCGCAGCTCGTCGGCAAGCCGGAAATGCAGGTCGAGAAAGCGGGAATTTACGCTTCGAAGCTCAAGGTTGAGCGTTGCCTGGCCGACAGAGACAGCAGCTGTTGCAAAACCCGTCATGCTATGAATGCTGCCCACGCGCAATTTCCTCCGCTTGTTGGTCTGGCTTCATCCGGTCCGGCATTTGCCCGCGCGACTGTCGGGAAGCTTTACAGCCCGTTGTCAAACGCCCAGAATCGCGCCAAAACAAGGATCATAGCGGCCCGCAGAATGCCCCCACAAGTCAATTGCGCCCTGCCGCCAGGCTTTGAACTCGATCAATACCGCATCCACAGCCAATTGAGCCTGGGCGGGTTTTCCATCGTCTATCTGGCACACGACCGCGAAAATGAACCGGTCGCCATCAAGGAATACCTTCCGAACGCGCTCGCACTGCGTGACGAAGGGCAGATCACGCCGAACATCCCGGAAGAATTCCTGCCCGCCTTCCGCTACGGCATGAAGTGTTTCTTCGAGGAAGGCCGAGCACTCGCCGGCCTGAACCACCCGAACGTCGTGCGCGTGCTGAACTTCTTCCGCGCCAATGAAACGGTGTACATGGTCATGCGCTACGAGCGCGGGCGCACCTTGCAGGACTACATCACCCGTCGGCGCGGCGAGATACGTGAAAGCTTCATCCGTTACGTGTTCACGCGCCTGCTCAACGGCCTGCGCGAGGTGCACGCGCACAAGCTGCTGCACCTCGACCTGAAGCCGTCCAACGTCTACCTGCGCAGCAACGGCTCGCCCGTGCTGCTTGATTTCGGCGCCGCGCGCACCACGCTGATGGCAGACACACCGATGCTCAAGCCGATGTACACGCCCGGCTTCGCCGCTCCGGAGCATTACCGGAACCGCGACCTGCTCGGCCCGTGGAGCGACATCTACAGCGTAGGAGCGAGCATGTATGCCTGCCTGTCGGGTGGCCCGCCCCAGGCCGCCGACCAGCGCCTGGAGAACGACGCGGTGATGCTGGCGTCGGAACGCTGGATAGGCCAGTACTCGCCACAACTGCTCGAAACCATAGACTGGTGCATGCAGATGAACCATCTCAAGCGCCCGCAAAGCGTGTTCGCGCTGCAGAAGGCACTCGCAACCTGGGACCGGGACCAGCCGATGCCGGAAGCACCTGCCGGCGCGACGGACAACCGCTGGCTGGACCGCGTACGCGCCCGTTTCAGCGCCTGGATGAGCAAATGAGATTCACGATATTCCAGGAAAGCCGCCTGGGCCGCCGCAAATCGAACCAGGACCGCATGGCGTATTCCTACTCGCGCGACGCGCTGCTGATGGTGGTCGCCGACGGCATGGGCGGACACCTACAGGGCGAGGTCGCCGCGCAGATCGCGGTCCAGTATCTGGTCGAATCCTTCCAGCGCGAGGCCAAGCCGCGCCTCAACGACCCCTTCCTCTTCCTGTCGCGCGGCCTGACGAACGCGCACTGCGCCATCCTCGACTACGCGGACGAACGCGACATCGAGGACGGCCCTCGCACCACCTGTGTCGCCTGTGTGATCCAGGATTCGGTCGCCTACTGGGCGCACGCCGGCGACTCGCGCCTCTACGTGCTGCGCGCCGGTCACGTCATGGCGCAGACGCGCGACCACTCGCGCGTGCAGCGCATGATCGACCGCGGCCTGCTCGACGAGGACGGCGCAATGACGCATCCGCACCGCAACCGCATCTACAGCTGTCTCGGCGGGCCGATCGCGCCACAGATCGAATACTCGCGCAAGACACCGCTGCTCACCGGCGACACCGTCATGCTTTGCAGCGACGGCGTGTGGGGCCCGCTCGGCAACGACGTGCTGCTCCGGCTGTTCGAGGACACCGACGTGATGCAGGCAGTGCCACGCCTGATGGACCACGCTGAAACGGCCGGCGGCGACACCTGCGACAACCTGACGACGGTCGCCATCAACTGGCACGACAGCTACGCCGAGGAACCTCGCGGTTCGGTGACGACCAAAACCCTTCCACTCGATCGGCACACGACGGTGCTCGAAGGTTTCGGCGATCGAGCCTCGCTGCGCGAGGAATGGGACGAATCCGCCATCGAGGCCGCCATTTCCGAAATCAATTCCGCCATCAACAAGTATTCCAAAGGACAGTAACGTGACCCGACCCAGTGGCCGCAGGCCCGACGAAGCACGCGCACTGCGCATCACCCGCCACTTCACGCGCCATGCCGAAGGTTCGGTGCTGATCGAGGTCGGCGAGACGCGCGTGCTGTGCACCGCCAGCGTCGAAGAGAACGTGCCGCCCTTCCTGCGCGGCCGCGGCCAGGGCTGGGTCACCGCCGAATACGGCATGCTGCCGCGCTCAACCCACACGCGCAGCGCGCGCGAGGCGGCCAAGGGCAAACAGAGCGGACGCACCCAGGAGATCCAGCGCCTCATCGGCCGCAGCCTGCGCTCGGTCACGGATCTCGCGGCACTCGGCGAACGCCAGATCACGCTCGACTGCGACGTGCTGCAGGCCGACGGCGGCACGCGCTGCGCATCCATCACCGGTGCCTGCATCGCGCTGCACGACGCATTGACCGGTCTGGTCGACAAGGGCCTGCTGCCGGCCAATCCGCTGCGCGAACTCGTGGCAGCGGTGTCGGTCGGCGTGTTCGACGGCACGCCGGTGCTCGACCTCGACTACCCGGAAGATTCCGCCTGCGACACCGACATGAATGTCGTCATGACCGCCAGCGGCGGTCTGTGCGAAATCCAGGGCACCGCCGAAGGCACGCCGTTCTCGCGCAAGGAACTCGACGCGCTGATGGATCTGGCGCAGGGCGGCATCGACGCCCTCGTCGCCGCGCAGCGCGAGGCGCTCGGGCTGTGAAGCCGTTCGACCGCCTCGTGCTGGCCAGCAGCAACGCCGGCAAGCTGCGCGAGCTGTCGGCCATGCTGGAGCCGCTCGGCATAGAGGTCGTGCCGCAGGCGTCGCTCGGCGTCACCGACGCTGAAGAGCCGCACGCGACCTTCGTCGAAAACGCTCTGGCCAAGGCCCGCCACGCCGCGCGCGCAACCGGCCTGGCGGCGCTGGCCGACGACTCCGGCCTGTGCGTGCGTGCGCTGGCCGGGCGCCCCGGCGTGCTGTCGGCGCGCTACGCCGGTGAGCCGAAATCGGACGTCGCGAACAACGCGAAACTGGTGGCCGACCTGCAGGGCCACGCCGACCGCCGCGCACATTTCTATTCGGTCATCGTGCTGGTGCGCAGCGCCGACGATCCGCAGCCGCTGATCGCCGACGGCGAATGGGCCGGCGAGATCATCGACACCGCGCGCGGCGGGGGCGGTTTCGGCTACGACCCCCACTTCTACGTGCCGTCGCTGGAACAGACCGCAGCAGAGATCGAACCGGAGCTGAAGAACACACTGTCTCATCGCGCCGCGGCCATGCGCCACCTGCTGGAGCGGTTGCGCGCCATCACCGTCGCATGACGCGCGTCATCCCGCTTGCGCCGTACCGCGCGGCGCGTCCGGCGGCTCGCGGCGAAGGTGCGCTGCAGTTTGCGACCCCACCGCCGCTGGCGCTGTACATCCACTTCCCGTGGTGCGTGCGCAAGTGCCCGTACTGCGACTTCAATTCGCACACCGTGCGCGACGGCATCCCGGAAGACGCCTACGTCGCCGCACTGATCGCCGACCTCGAACAGTCGCTGCCCGACATCTGGGGACGGCGCATCCACAGCATCTTCTTCGGCGGCGGCACACCCAGCCTGATCACGCCGGAAGCCCTCGACCGGCTGCTCATCGCGGTGCGTGCACGCGTCCAGCTGCTGCCGCAGGCCGAGATCACGCTGGAAGCCAATCCGGGCACCGTCGAGGCCGCGCGCTTCGCCGGCTTTCGCGACGCCGGCATCAACCGGCTGTCGATCGGCGTGCAGAGCTTCAACGACCGCCACCTGTCCGCGCTCGGCCGCATCCATGATTCGGCAGAGGCGCTGCGCGCCATCGAACTGGCGCAACGCATGTTCGAACGCGTGAACATCGACCTGATGTACGCACTGCCGCAGCAGTCGATGGACGAAGCGATGCAGGACGTCGAGCGCGCGCTGTCCACCGGCGTGACCCACCTGTCGTGCTACCACCTGACGCTGGAGCCGAACACGCCGTTCGCCGCACATCCGCCCGCCCTGCCCGACGACGATGCGTCGGCCGACATGCAGGAAGCGCTGGAGGCGAAGCTCGCGGACGCGGGCTTCCGGCACTACGAAACATCGGCCTTCGCCCGCCCCGGCCAGCACTGCCAGCACAACCTCAACTACTGGCAGTTCGGCGACTATCTGGGCATCGGCGCCGGCGCGCACGGCAAGCTGAGTTTCCACGACCGGATTCGGCGCGACATGCGCCACAAGCATCCGAACGCCTACCTGGACGCGGCCGCCCGCGGCGAATTCGTGCAGGAATCACGCGAAGTCGCCGCGGGCGAGCTGCCGTTCGAATTCATGATGAATGCCGCCCGCCTGAACGACGGCTTCCACATCGACCTGTTCCAGCGCCACACCGCACTGCCGGTCGACGTGCTGATGCCGCGCCTGCTCGCCGCGCGCGAGGACGGGCTGCTCGAGCTCGAGAGCGGCCACGTCAGGCCAACCCTCCGCGGCCGGCGCTTCCTGAACGAACTGCTGCAACGGTTTCTGGACTGACGACCGTTCGCACCGCGACGATGGGCGGCGCTGTCGGGCACCGCCCGGACCTCAGGCCACGCGCCGGAAAATCACGTCCCATACGCCGTGCCCGAGCCGCAGGCCGCGCGCCTCGAATTTGGTCAGCGGCCGGTAGTCGGGGCGCGGTGCAAAGCCGTCGACCGTGTTTTCGAGCAGCGGCTCGGCCGACAGCACGTCGAGCATCTGCTGGCCGTAGTCCTCGATGTCGGTCGCACAGTGCAGGTAGCCGCCCGGCGTCAGCCTGGCAGCGAGCTGTGCCACCAGCGGCGGCTGGATGAGACGGCGCTTCAAGTGACGCTTCTTGGGCCACGGATCCGGGAAGTAGACGTGCACGCCGGCGAGCGATCCGTCAGGAATCATGTCGCGCAGCACTTCGACCGCGTCGTGCTGGATCACCCGCAGGTTGGTCAGGCCCCGCTCTGCGATCAGCTTGAGCGCGGAGCCCACACCGGGGCCATGCACCTCGATGCCGACAAAATCCGTGTCGGGGCGGGCAGCGGCAATTTCCACCGTGGTGAAACCCATGCCGAAACCGATCTCCAGCACCACCGGAGCGACACGGCCGAACACGGTGGCGGCGTCCAGCGGCTGCTTCGCGTACGGGATGCCCCAGCGCGGCATGCCTTCCTGGATGTTGCGCGTCTGCGCCGGCGACATGCGGCCCTGGCGCAGCACATAGCTGCGGATGTGGCGCGTCTCGGCAGACGGCTCGGGAATATCCGGGGTATCGGTCATCAATGCAGGTCCGGCAAGGTGGCGCGGACGCGCCACCGGAAGATGAAGGACGCCGGTCAGACGCCCGGAGTGATCAGGCCGGCGGCGGGCGAACTCGGCGTCGCGCTGTAGAGCTTGCGCGGCATCCGCCCGGCCAGGAACGCGTCGCGCCCGGCCTCGACCGCCTTTCTCATTGCGCCGGCCATGCGCACCGGGTCCTGTGCTGCGGCGATCGCGGTATTCATCAGCACGCCGTCACAGCCCAGCTCCATCGCGATGGCCGCATCCGATGCCGTGCCCACGCCGGCGTCGACGATGACCGGCACCTTGGCGTTGTCGATGATGAGCCGCAGGTTCCACGGATTGAGGATGCCCATGCCGGAACCGATGAGGCTGGCCAGCGGCATGACCGCCACACAACCGATTTCCTCCAGCCGCTTGGCCTGAATCGGGTCATCCGAGCAATACACCATGACGTCGAAGCCGTCGCGCACCAGCGTTTCGGCGGCGATCAGCGTCTGCGGCATGTCCGGGAACAGCGTCGTCGAGTCACCCAGCACCTCGAGCTTGACCAGGTTGTGGCCATCGAGCAGTTCGCGTGCGAGACGCAGTGTGCGAACCGCGTCATCCGCGGTGTAGCAGCCGGCCGTGTTCGGCAGCAGCGTGTAGCGGTCCGGCGGCAGCACATCCAGCAGGCTGGGCTGACCCGGCTCCTGACCGATATTGGTGCGACGGATCGCCACCGTGATGATCTGTGCGCCGGACGCATCGACCGCTTCGCGCGTCTGGTCGAAGTCACGGTACTTGCCGGTGCCGACCAGCAGACGCGACGAAAACGCGCGGCTGCCCACTTTCAGTATGTCGTTGCTCATGCTCGGATTCTTGAGGTTCAGCCGCCGCCGACTGCGACGACTATTTCAATGCGGTCGCCACCACACAGCAGCGTGTCCGCATGCCGTGCGCGCGGCACGATTTCACCATTGCGCTCGACCGCGACGCGCTTGCCCGCGAGCCCGAGACCTGAAATCAGGTCAGCCACGGTGTGCCCGGCGGCAATCGGGTGCGTGCGGCCGTTCAGCTGTATCGATGCGGTAGATGCGCTCACGCGCGCAGTTTACCGGTATTGCGCGCCGCCGCACGCGCACACCGCCAGCGCGGCGCCCGCAACCCGGGAAATCTTCCCTTAACACTTCGCACACGAAGCACCATCCTCTGCTGCGGCGACGACATCCGGTCGCCGCCATTCGCGCCATTGCCCGCCCATCCACCCGATCCGGAATCACCATGCCCGCCCTGCGCCCCCTCCTCCTTGCCGCCGCACTGCTCCCGCTGCCGACGCCCCCCGCAACCGCTGCCGGCGACCTCGGCCGCCAGGAACCCGTCGTCGTGACGCTGCAACTCGGCGACAGCGGCGGCGCACATCGCTTCACGCCGGACGCGCTGACGCTGGAAACCGGCAAGCTCTACGCACTGCGCCTGCACAACGCCGGCAGCCAGCCCTATTACTTCCGGTCGAATGCGCTGGCGGACGCGGTCTATACGCGCAAGGTGGTCGCGCGGGACGCAGCGGGCAACATGGTGGCCGAGGTCTATGGCGCCGTCCGGCGCGTGGAAATCGCCGCCGGCCAGGTTGCCGAATGGTGGTTCGTGCCGATCCGCACCGGCCGATTTGACGACGTCATGTCGACACCGGCCCTGCGTGACGCCGGCATGCGCGCCACCATCGAAGTGAAGTAGGCAACGTTTGCGCAGCCGCGCTTCGGGCGTACAATCGCGCCCGCTGCGGGTGTAGTTCAATGGCAGAACGGCAGCTTCCCAAGCTGCATACGTGGGTTCGATTCCCATCACCCGCTCCATTCGCAACGCCGGACTCCGCTTTTCCTACAGCCATCCGCGTGTCGCATCGCTAGACTGGGTGTCGCTTCACCCCTCCGCACCATCGCAGGTTCCGACCTGTACCCCGGATCGCACGATCCATTCGCCCGCGCCGGCGAAGCTGCCGGCACGCACGCACCACAATCTGGGAGAACCTCATGCGCTCGCGCCGCCTGCCGCCATTCCTTTGCCTTTTTTTGCCGGCGCTCACGCTGGCGCCCGCCAGCCACGCGGACGAAGTGCTGCTCGTCAATGGTGACCGCCTCACCGGCCGCATCGTGTCAAAGGCGGGCAACACGCTGATCATCAAGACCGAATACGCGGGCAAGGTCAGCGTGCGCTGGGACCAGGTGAAGGGCGTGTCCACGAAATCACCCGTCACCGTCATGACCGCCGGCGGCGATCTTCTGAAAAGCGCGCAGCTGTCAGCACCCGAACCCGAACGCATCGGGATTGCCAATACGGAAGGCGGAGGACGCACGGTCAAGCGCCAGGACATCGCATTCATCAATCCCAAGCCGGAGCAGTCAGGCCACGGCGTCAGCTACAGTGGCCGCGTGAACGTGTCGGCCGCATCGGTACGCGGCAATTCGGAAAGCGATCGCGTCTATGCCGACGGCGCGCTCAATGCGCGGGCCAAGGATTACGCGTGGGGACTCGGCATGAAGATCGAGCGGCGCAAGGAGAACGACGTGAAGACGGCGCAGCGCTGGCTGCTCGACGGCAACTATGACCATTTCGTGGACAGCCGCCACTTCATCTATGCGCGCACGTCGCTCGAACAGGACAAGTTCAAGGACATCCAGCTTCGGACCACGGTCGGCGGCGGTTACGGCTGGCAGATCTACGAAAACGACCAGACCAAGCTGTCGCTGCGCACCGGTCTGGATTACGTGAATCTCGACCGGGACACCGGCGAGGATGAAGACTATCCGGCACTGGGCTGGGGCGTGCGCGCGTCGCACTGGCTGCTGGACCGTCGCGCCGAACTGTTCCACGAACAGGACGGTTTCTGGAGCCTGTCTGACTCGGAAGAGCTGACGATACGGTCGAAGACCGGCGTCCGGCTGCCGATTGCCGCGGGCATCACCGCATCGGCCCAGCTCAATGCCGACTGGGACCGCACGCCGGCTCCGGGCCGCAAGTCGACCGACACGACGATGCTGCTGGGTCTTGGCTACGCCTGGTAATCAGTCCTGCGCATCGACGTGCCGATACGCCCCGCCGAAGTAGAGCAACGGATTGCCGGCGCCGCGTTCGAAGCGCTCCACGCGACCCACGAAGATAAGGTGGTCGCCACCGGCATACTGGATGTCGTTGCGGCATTCGAAGCGCGCAAGGCAACCTTCCAGCAACGGCACGTCACCCAGCCCGGCCGTCGTGTCCAGCCCCGCAAAACGCTGTTCCCGGCTGCCCGCAAAGCGGTTGGACAGCGCCTGCTGTCCGTCGGCAAGCACGTGGATGGCGTAATGGGAACAGGCGCGGAACGCCTCTTCACTCGGCGAACCGAGCATCAGGCTCCACAGCACGAGCGGCGGATCCAGCGACACGGAATTGAACGAATTCACCGTCAGACCGAGTGGCTCGCCGCTGGCAAGCCGCGTGGTCACGACCGTGATGCCGGTCGCGAATAGCCCGAGCGCGTCGCGGAAGGCGCGACTGTCGTGGGAAGGATTGCTCATTGCGTGACGGCGCGGCGCGGCGCGGCGTCGCTGCCCGCGGACCGGGAGATGGCATCCGGCGCCGCAGCGCGCCGGATCGGGAAAGACAGGACTTTCATCGGGAAGACTGCTATGGCGTTGCGCCCGATTATCCCTGCTTTTGCCGCCGCCGAGCGCAGCCGCCTACAATCCCGGCCCAATGACACCACATCAGACACCACAGCCCGTACCCGCTCCTGCCCGTGACGAGAGCTTTGGCGCCGCCCTTGTCGCCTGGCAGGCGGCGCACGGCCGTCATGATCTGCCATGGCAGCACGGCGACGCCTACGGCGTCTGGGTGTCCGAAATCATGCTGCAGCAGACGCAGGTCCAGACCGTCATCGGCTACTACGCACGCTTCATGGCGCGCTTCCCGTCCCTGCTTTCGCTGGCGCAGGCCGACGAATCCGCCGTGATGGAGGCATGGAGCGGCCTGGGCTACTACGCCCGGGCACGCAATCTGCATCGTGCGGCGCGCGAGGTGCAGGCGCGATTCGACGGCCGCTTCCCGTCCGCCGTCAGCGACATCGAAAGCCTGCCCGGCATCGGCCGGTCGACCGCGGCGGCGATCGCCACGTTCTGCTTTGCCGCAAACGAACCGATACTGGACGGCAACGTGAAGCGCGTGTTCGCCCGCGCATTCGGCATAGACGGCTTTCCGGGCGCGCGGGCCACCGAACAGCGCTTGTGGGCGCTCGCGCACGAGCTGATGCCGCAACGTGACGGCGCGCCGTACACGCAGGCTCTGATGGACCTCGGTGCCACCGTCTGCACGCGCGCGCGCCCGCGCTGCGACGCCTGTCCGCTGCACGCCCGATGCGTGGCCCGCGTGACCGGCCGCCAGCGCGAACTGCCCGCGCCGCGCCCGGCGCGTGCGCGTCCGCGCCGGCTGAGCCACGCGCTGCTGCTGTCCAGCGACCAGGGCATCCTGCTCGAACGCCGTCCCGGCCACGGCATCTGGGGCGGCCTGCTGAGTCTGCCCGAACTCGCGTCCGGGTCGGCCGCGGCCGCGATCGACGAAGCCGCCGCCTGGATCGCGACTCGCGGGCTGACGGCCGGCGAGATCAGCCTTCTGCCCGCCATCACCCACGGCTTCACGCATTTCGAACTCCATCTGACGCCGGTGCATGCACGGCTGCATTCACCGTTTTCACCGGCCGGCGAAACTTCGCTGCAGTGGCTGGCGCCCGAAAAAACCGGAGAGGCGGCATTGCCGGCGCCGATCCGGCGTCTGCTGGAAGGCCTGCCGCATCCATGACCGACGGCACCTCCCGGCCTGACTGTCGCGACGGCTGCGGCGCCTGCTGCATCGCGCCCTCGATATCGAGCGCCATTCCGGGCATGCCCGAAGGCAAGCCGGCGGGCGTGCGCTGCGTGCAGCTCACTGCAGACAATCGCTGCGCGATCTTCTCGTCGCCCGAGCGCCCGGCCTGTTGCGCCGGCCTGCAGCCAGCCGTCGACATGTGCGGCAGCAGCCGTGAACACGCACTGGTCTGGCTGGAAACGCTGGAGGCGGCAACCCGCGGCGCCTGACCGAAGCGATCGATATACGGCATTTTGGCGGCGTTTTTCGACGCCTGCCGAGCGCCGGGACAGCCTTACCGTACACCGGTCGCCACCCTGTACAGGCCGTACGCCCATGCACCTGTTCCGCGCACTCACCATCCAGTTCGTCGCATGGATCGTCGCCATCTTCGCGCTGCGCTACACCGTCACGCCGCCGGCGGGCATCGTATCCATCGTCATCATGCAGGCGGGCATTGCCGGCGCGTTCGCGCTGGCGTCGCGTGCTCCGCGCTGGTGGGTGATCATCCACCTGCTGTTCTCGCCACTCATCATCGCGGCACGCGCGCTGGACGTTGCACCGGTCTGGTATCTGTTCGCCTTTCTCGCGCTGTCGGCGGTGTTCTGGTCGACCTTCCGTTCGCGGGTACCGCTGTTCCTGACCAATCAGGCGACGGCGCGCGCACTGTTGCAGGCGCTGCCGCAGGAGCGCGCGGTCCATCTGGTCGACCTCGGCTGCGGCACTGGCGAACTGCTGCGCCGGCTGGCGATGTCGCGCCCGGATTGCCGTTTCACCGGTGTGGAGAACGCGCCTCTGCCCTGGCTCATTGCGCGCCTGCGCAATCGCAATCTCGACAATGTGACGATACGGCGCGACGATCTGTGGTCCCTGCAGCTGGGCGGCTTCGACGTCGTCTACGCCTTCCTGTCACCGGTGCCGATGCCGCGGCTGGGACGCAAGGCCGCGCTGGAAATGCGGCGCGACGCGCTGCTCATCGCCAACAGTTTCGAGATTCCCGGCCTGTCGGCCGACACGGTCATCGACGGCGAACCGGGAGCGCGCGCGCTCTACCTCTACACCTTTGCCGGACGGCACGGCAAGAATGACCGCAAGGTCGCGGAAATGGCCCCGGTTTCACCTGCAGTTCCGGCGGCTGCGTCCGGTCTGCTCGCGGAATAATCACTGTTCAAACACGGCTGCGCGGGAGCGAAGAAATGGCGGAAATCATTTGTGTGATCGGCAACAAGGGCGGCACGGGCAAGACGACGCTGTCGCACATGCTGTGCCAGGGGCTGGGACTGCTGAACCAGAAATCGGTGTGCGTGCTGACCGATCTCGGACGCGAACCGCTCGACCCGGAAGGCCGCCGTTACCTGACCGCAGACGCCCGCTCGCGCGACGCACTGGCCAAGGTCGTCGAAAAAATCCGCGGCCTCAACAAATGGATAGGCGTCATCGACGGCGGCGCGAATCGCAGCGACATGGACCGCCACCTGTACAGTCTCGCCCACCTCGTACTGCTGCCGTTCCGTGATTCGCACGAAGACATCCGCACCGTGCAGCAGGACCTGGAAGCGTTTCCGCGCGCGCTCGCCCTGCCGATGCAGTGGCCGACCAATCCGTGGGCACGCGAAGCGGCCGACCGCATGATCGAGAATCAGCTCGGCGCCTATCGCAACCGCATCCTGGAACCGGTGTTTGCGATCTCGTCGTCCAAGGTGCTGTTGCAGAAACGCATTCCAGACAGTCTGCCGTCACCGCTCGCCAACGCCTGCCGGCGAGTCGCCTCGCCGGTGCTCGACATCCTGCGCATCGATCACGACGACGTGGATATCGAAGCAGAGGACAGCGTCGATGACGACATGCATGCGCCGACGCGCAGCGCGGCCGAGGCAACGCTCAGCACGCACTGACACGCCCGGCGGGCACGGATCACGCGTCAGCGCGACCCGTCTCTCCGCGCCCGTCCCTGCGACACGGCAACCAGAACCTGAGTGCGCGAACTGACCTTGAGTGCCTTCAGTATCCGGGTCACATGCACCTTCACGGTGCCTTCGGCCAGGCCCAGACCTTCAGCGATTTCACGATTCGAACGACCTTCAACCAGCAGCGCCAGCACGCGCGACTGCGCCTGCGTCAGGCCGTAAGCCGCAGCCGCATCGGGCACCGGCGCGGCGGCCGTGCGTCCGGCACGGGCTGCCGGCGCACGCCGGTCCGGCGGCACGTAGAGCCCGCCGGCAAGCACCGTGCGCACGGCTTGCACCAACTGGTCTCCCGAATCCCCCTTGGACACGAAGCCTGATGCCCCCTGGCGCATCGCACGCGATACGGTGGTCTTGTCGCAAAGCGCGGACACGACCACCACCGGCAGAGAAGGATCGCGTTCGCGCAACATCGCGAGCAACGAAAAGCCGGAGATGCCCGGCAGCATCAGGTCGGTGACGACGAGATCGATCTCGCCTTCGCGGTCCATCGACGCCAGCGCCGCATTTGCATCCGGCGCCTCGATCACGCGCCACTCCGCCCCCAGACGCCCCAGTGTCTGGGCCATGCCTTCACGCACCAGCGCATGATCTTCAACGATGAGCAAACAGCTCAATCCCGCCTCCCTGTTCTGATTGTCGCGGCAGGTCCGCGCACGGCCTACGCTGGCCGGACAACGGGTTTCACGGCCGTGAAATCCGGGGATTGCTCCCGTCACGGCTCGGCGGAAGCAGTGTAATTGCCGCGCATAGCCCGCAGTTCATCCAAGCGGACTAAGACTAAAGTCGTAATCCATGGCCCCGCCGCCCCCCGGTTTCGGCGATCATTGCGGCTTGGCGTCCTCCGTCCCTCCTGCTCTGTGCAAAGCTGAAATGAAGATACTGATCGTCGACGATCATCCGCTGATCAGGGAAGCGCTGCGTCACGTGCTGCCCGGCCTCGCGGCCGACATCCACCTCTACGACGCGCCGGACTGCGACAGCGGCCTGGCACTCGCCGACGCGCACCCGGACCTCGACCTCACGCTGCTCGACCTGACCCTGCCGGGCACGCACGGCATGAGCGCGCTGCAGACCTTCCGCAGCGCGCAGCCGGCACTGCCCATCGTCGTGCTGTCGGGCTTTGACGATACCGACACGGTACTGGCCGCACTGGACCAGGGCGCGATGGGCTTCATCCCGAAATCGAGCTCGAACGACGTGCTGCTGAGCGCGCTTCGACTCGTGCTGTCGGGTGGCGTATACGTGCCGCGCCAGGCCATCGCCGGCGAGTACGGGCTGGGGGCGACACGCCAGGAGGAGGGTACGCGCCGTCAGCAGACCGCTGCCGACATCGGCCTGACCGAACGCCAGGCCGAAGTGCTCACGTTGATGGTCCAGGGCAAGCCGAACAAGGAAATCTGCCGGGAGCTGAATCTGGCCGAAGGCACGGTCAAGGTGCATATCACCGCGATCCTGAAAGCACTCGGCGCAAGCAACCGCACACAGGCGGTACTTGCCGCCAGCCGCATCGGGCTCAAACTCGGCGCGCGGGGCGGAAATTCATGAGCGCGACACCCGCGCCGGTCGCGACCGAAAAGACAACGATCGAGTCGCTCACCCGGGAACGCGGCGACGCGGTTGCACGCCTGGACCCGGCTGAGCAGGCCATGCTCGACAAGCAGGTCCGGGCAACCCAGATCGAAATGCTGTACGCCAATCTCGGCACTGCTTTTGGCGGCCAGATGCTGGGAACCCTGCTCGTGGCGCTCACGGTGTATGCAGAATTCCCGTTGTGGGCGGTCGCGCTGTGGGCCTTCGCGTCGATCGCGAACCAGGTGTCGCGCCTGCTGCTGCTGCGCCTCTACAACCGTGCGGCTCCGAGCGCCGACGAAGCGCCGCGCTGGGGCACGTACTGGCTGATCGGTGCCGTGCTGTCCGGTGTGCTGTGGAGTTCGACGCTGTGGCTGTTCTTCAGCCCGGACGCGCCGCAGCAGCAGATCGTGCTGATGTCGCTGCTGGTGTCGATATGCGGTGTGGCGGTGGCCATTACGTCCATGCACCTGCCAAGCTATTACGCATTTCTGTTCGCAACGCTGCTGCCCGTGATCGCGCGCTACGTCTGGGCGGGCGGGCGCTATGACCTGCTGATCGCCTTCATCGTGACCGTGCTCATGGTCGCACTGTGGCGTGTCGGCCGGAACTTCAACGCGCTGATAGACCGGGCGCTGCGCAGCCGCTATGCCAACGAAGTGCTGAGTCGCCGCATGGAGGTCCAGAACGTGGAGCTGTCCCGCGCACGCGACCGCGCCGATCAGGCCAGTCGGGCAAAGAGCCAGTTCTTCGCGGCCGCGAGCCATGACCTGCGCCAGCCGCTGCACGCAATGGGTCTGTTCGCCGCCGCGCTGTCCGCCAAGGCACGCGAGCCCGAGGTCGCAAATCTGGTCACCAGCATCAGCAGTTCGGTCGAGGCGCTGGAGGGGTTGTTCAACGAACTGCTCGACATTTCGAAGATCGACTCCGGCAAGGTGAAGCCTGAAATCACCGATGTATCCGTCACGGCGCTGTTCGACCGCTTGCGCATGGACTTCGAGCCGGAAGCGTTCGATCGCGGACTGGCCTTCCGCATGCGCGCGCGCAGCGCCTGGGTGCGCAGTGACCCGGTGCTGCTCGAACGCATCTTGCGCAACCTGATTTCCAACGCCATGCGCTACACGAAGTCCGGTGGCGTGCTGGTGAGCACCCGCGTGCGTCGCGGCATCCTGCGTTTCGAAGTGTGGGATACCGGCATGGGCATCGCGGCAGACGATCAGGCGCGCATCTTCGAAGAGTTCGTGCAGCTCGCCAACGCCGAACGCGACCGTCGCAAGGGACTGGGCCTCGGCCTGTCCATCGTGCAACGGCTGGCCGCACTGCTGAAGCACCCGGTCGGACTTGCATCTCGCCCCGGGCGCGGCACGGTATTCCGCATCGACGTGCCGACCGGCCGCGCACCGGTCGTGCGCGCCACGGCCACACGCACCGAACGCAGCCACGCGGATCTCGGCGGACGCTGCATCCTCGTCATCGACGACGAAGCCAGCATCGTCGATGGCATGGCCGCGCTGCTGGGCAGCTGGGGCGCGCAGACGATGATTGCCGGCAAGGGCGAGGAAGCAATGGCACAGATTGCGGCGCGCACGGCTCCGCCCGACCTGATCATCGCGGACTATCAGCTACGTGACGGCGAAATCGGCCCGGAAGTGGTTGCCGCGGTGCGCAAGCACTTCGGTTTCGACATTCCGGCGATCCTGGTCACCGGCAGTGCCACGCCGGAACGTCTGGAAGAGGCCCGCGACCTCGGACACCACCTGTTGCTCAAGCCCGTCATGCCGGCCAAACTGCGCACGCTGATCCAGTTCAAGCTGCAGGAAGGCTCGACCACCGCCGGCTGACACGGATGTGTTTCCGGGCTTAGTCCGAACGGACGATTGCCGCGCTGGAGGCTGATCCGCACAATGAAATCGTTGTGCACGTTGTGTCTCCCTTGGCGCGGCCCTTCGAGGCCACGTTTTCTTTTTGCGCTCCGGAAGACGCCGGCGCCAGTCGCAACACGGACGCGCCGCAGGTGCACGCCCGCTGCTATGCTAGTCGCACACCCATTCGTGGAGTTCAGACATGGCTGGCGAATCCGCTCAGTACGATCCCATGGAGTTCCTGCGTTCCGTCTGGGGCAAGATGCCCTTCCCGGTCCCGGGCTTCGTCACGCCGACGCTCGATGTCGGCGAACTGGACAAGCGCATTGCCGACCTGAAAGCCGTGGAAGGCTGGCTGCGCATGAATCTCGGCATGCTGCAGACAAGCATCCAGGGGCTGGAAGTGCAACGCGCCACCCTCGCCACGATGCAGGCGATGGCCGCTGGCGCAGCGGGTCACCATCCGCCGCCGCCCGATGCCGGACCGAACGCCATGAGTCCCTTCGGCAACCCGTCGATGTGGCCCTGGTCGCTGATGCAGGGCACAGCACCGCAGCTGCCTGCGTCACCCGATGGCGAGCCGGCACCTCCGCCACCGCCTGCCGGCGGATAGGACATCACGATGCACAACAGCTTCGCCGCCAGTACAGCCTTCCACGAGGACTGGCCGGTCGCGATGGACCAGGCCCTCGCGGCGCTCGCGATGCCGGCCGGCGCCAACCTCGGTTTCATCTATTTCACCGACTACTACTCCGTCGACATCGTCGAAGTGCTGGATCGCTTGACGACGCTGACCGGCATCCGCAACTGGGTCGGCACCAGTTCGCTGGGCGTGATCGGGCAGGCAGTCGCAGCCCAGAACCAGCCCGGTCTCTCGCTGCTCGTCGCCGGCCTGCCGGAGGGCAGCTTCCAGGTTTTCTCGGGCCGTGACCGCCTGCCCAACACACTGGGTACCGACGCGGCAAGCGACCAGCCCTATTTCGCCGTCGTGCATGGCGATCCGGCAACGCCGGACATGGGCGATCTCATCGCCGACATGGCAACCAAGGTGTCGAGCGGCTTCATCACCGGCGGGCTCGCCATCGCCCGCGGCGATGCCCCGATGATCGCGAACGGCGTACTTCACGGCGGCATCAGCGGCGTCGCGTTCAATGAACAGATCGTCATCACGACCCGCCTCACGCAGGGCTGCTGTGCGGTCGGCCCGATGCACGTCGTCACCGCCTGTGACCAGAACGTCATCACCGAAATCGATGGCCGCCCGGCGCTGGACGCCTTTCTCGAAGCCGCCGGCACGTCGCTCGGGCAGGATCTGCGCCGCGCCGCACGCTACATCCTTCCCGGTCTCGGCATCCCCGGACGCGACGACGCGGATTTCCGTGTCCGCAACGTGATCGGGCTTGACCCCACGAACGGTCTGTTCGCGATCAACGACAACATCGCGGTCGGCCAGCGCCTGCGCTTCTTCCGGCGCGATGCCGACTGCGCGCGGGCCGACATGATGCGCATGCTGACCGAACTGCGCGACTCGCTCGATCAGGCACCTCGTGCGGCGCTCTATATATCGTGCGCGGCGCGCGGCGCGAACATGTTCGGCGACGACAATACCGAACCGGGCATGATTGCGGAGGTATTCCCGGGGCTACCGACGGCGGGATTCTTTGCCGGCGGAGAGATATCGCACGACCAGCTCTATGGCTACACCGGCGTACTGACCCTCTTCCTGTGAGCGCACCGCAATGACCCGCCGCTTCATCCGTCCCGTCCCCCCCGCCGAAGAGTGGCCGGACATTGCGGGCGGCGGCTTGCTGGACCGGCGCCTTTTCCTGCGCAGCGGCCTGCTGCTGGCAGGCTCCGCCGGCATCCGGAATGCACTGGCGCAGGGCGACGCACCACTGCCCTGGCTGCACACGCCCGGCGCACCGTTCTCGGCCTACGGCCAGCCATCGCCCTACGAGCGCTATACGGCGCGACGCATCGGCGCCAACCGCGCGGTCGCGGGCAATGGTGTGTCATTCACGCCGCTGGAGGAACTCGCCGGCACCATCACGCCGAATGGCCTGCATTTCGAGCGGCACCACAACGGCGTGCCGCAGATCGATCCAGCGCTTCACCGGCTGACGGTGCACGGCCGCGTGCGCCAGGCGCTCGCATTCGACGTGAAATCGCTGCTGCGCTACCCGATGCGCTCGCAGACGCTGTTCATCGAATGCGGCGGCAACAGCAACGCCGGCTGGCACTCGGAGCCTGTCCAACGCCCGGCCGGATCGGTGCACGGACTCGTGTCGTGCGCCGAGTGGACAGGCGTGCCGTTGTCCGTGCTGCTGGACGAGGCGGGAGTGGACGCGGACGCGAGCTGGGTCATCGCGGAAGGGGCCGATGCCGGCGCCATGAACATGAGCATCCCGCTGGCCAAGATTCTGGATGACTGCATGCTGGGCCTGTATCAGAACGGCGAGCGCCTGCGCCCCGAAAACGGCTATCCGATGCGCCTCATCGTTCCGGGCTGGGAAGGCGTGCTTCACGTCAAATGGCTGCAGCGCCTCGAACTGAGTGCGCAACCGGTCATGTCGCGCAATGAAACAGCGAAGTACACGGAGCTGCTGCCGTCAGGCAAGGCCCGCCAATTCACCTTCACGATGGATTGCAAATCGCTCATCACGACACCGTCGCATGGACAGACGCTGCCCGGGCCGGATATTTATCAGATCACCGGGCTTGCCTGGAGCGGCCACGGCCGCATCGCGCGAGTGGAGGTTTCGGCGGACGGCGGCAACAGCTGGGCCGACGCCGCACTGCAGGGGCCGCTGTTGCCGCGCAGCTTCACCCGATTTCGCATCCCTTGGCGCTGGGACGGCACGCCGGCCGTGCTCAAGAGCCGGGCGACAGACGACGCCGGCAATGTTCAGCCGGAACGCGCTACGCTGGTCGCCGAACGCGGCCGGGCGGGCTATTTCCACTACAACGCAATCATTGCATGGACGGTCGAGGATGACGGACTGGTTTCGCACACGTACTGAACGCGTGCTGCTGCTCACGCTGCCCGCCCTGCTGGCGGCGTGTGCGGCACCGGTCGCACCGCGCACCGAATCGGCGCGGCTGGGCCAGCCGGTAGCAAACCACGAACGGCTCAACGTTTTTCCGGACGGTCGAGGCCTTCCGCCCGGGCACGGCAATGTCGCAGGCGGCAGGGAGTTGTTCGCGCGCCACTGCGCCGCCTGTCACGGCGACGCCGGACAGGGCGGCACGGCCGAGGAACTGGCGGGCGCAAAACGACCGCTGAACGCGTCGTCGCCTGACAAGACCATCGGCAGCTACTGGCCGTATGCGACCACGTTGTTCGATTTCATCCGCCGCGCCAAACCGATGAACGCCCCGGGCACGCTGAGTGCGGACGAAGTCTACGCGCTGTGCGCCTGGCTGCTCCACGTGAACGGCGTCATTGATGGCGATGCGGTGCTCGATGCACAGACGCTGCCGGCGATCCCGATGCCGAACCGCGACGGTTTCCTGCGCATCGAGGCGCCGTAAGGATCAGCGCATGCCGGCGCGCAGCGCCAGCAAACCGAGCATCACCGTCGCGAGCACGAGACTGACAGGCGATTCGGACTGCGCATTGAGCATGCTGACGAACGGATGTCTGGATACCGGCGCGTTGCGCTCGCGGCAGGACGCATCCACTCGCTGCCCATCAGCCTGCCGGATGCAGCCCTCCGTGGCGGCCGTTGACTGAATGGGCGCACCCAGCAACAGCGCACCGCAAAATACAAGAGGTCGAATATTGCACCGCACGATGCCCTCCAGCTTCATGTGACGAGTCAATGATGCAGATTGCAATATCCGGGCCAGCCAGGCGACATTTAACAAGCTATTGAATACAAATTAATTTTTAGACTATTGGAAGGAAGTGCTGGAGAAAAGAAAGCGACAATCCGGTGCAATGCTACGTTGCAACGCACCAAATCAGGCAGCGTGATCGCTGACGAGTTTTATCAGCGCTTCGCCGTAGCGCTCGATCTTGCGGCTGCCAAAGCCGGGAATATCCGTGAGCCCGTCGTGATCGGCCGGTCGCTTGCGGGCCAGTTCTATCAGTGCGCTGTCATGCAGGATGACGTACGCAGGCACTGACTGCGTCTTCGCCTCGGTCATTCGCCATGCCTTCAGTGAGGCCAGAAGTGCCGTATCGACGCCTTCAAGCGACAGCGCCGCCGTCGCGCCGCGCGCGCGCCGCGCCTCACCGTCCTTCATCCGTTTCACTATGCGCCGCATCATGACCGTCTGCTCGCCCCGCAATACCGGACGCGCCATTTCGGTCAGCACGAGAGCGCCGAAGGATTCCTGATCAACCCGCACGAGGCCGAGCGCCACGAGCTGGCGGAACACGCTGCGCCACAGGTGGTCGTCCTCCGCCTTGCCGACACCGTAGACGCTCAGCTTATCGTGCCCCCACTGCCGCACGCGTTCAGTGTCTGCGCCACGCAGGACATCGATCAGATGCGTTGCACCAAAGCGGTTGCCCGTGCGGTAGATCGTCGACAATGCCTTTTGTGACGCGACGGTGGCGTCCCAGGTTTCCGGAGGATTCAGACAGTTGTCACAGTTGCCGCACACACCGCCCTGCTCGCCAAAGTAGGCCAGCAGGTGGACGCGCCGACACTGCGCTGTTTCGCACAGACCCAGCAACGCATCAAGCTTGCCGCTGGACACCCTGCGGAACGCCTCGCTGCCTTCGGACTGATCGATGAAACGACGTTGCTGCACGACGTCGGCCAGACCATAGGCCATCCAGGCGTCGGCGGCGGCCCCATCACGGCCCGCGCGGCCGGTTTCCTGGTAGTAACCTTCGATCGAACGCGGCAGGTCGAGGTGCGCGACAAAGCGGACATCGGGCTTGTCTATGCCCATGCCAAAGGCGATTGTCGCAACGACAATGATGCCTTCTTCGCGCTGAAAACGGGCCTGATTGGCTGCCCTTGCCTGCGCATCCATGCCGGCGTGATACGGCAGCGCCCGCAATTCCTGACTGGCCAGCCAGGCGGCCGTCTCATCGACTTTCTTGCGCGACAGGCAATAGACGATTCCGGCTTCGTCGGGATGTTCGGTGCGGATGAAGCGCAACAGCTGCTTGCGCGCATCATCCTTGTCGACAATGGTGTAACGGATGTTCGGGCGGTCAAAACTGGAAACGAATACCTTCGCCTCATGCAGCGACAGGCGGTCGATGATCTCCAGCCGCGTTGCCGGGTCGGCCGTCGCGGTGAGCGCAATGCGAGGCACGTCGGGAAAGCGCTCGTGCAGCACCGACAGCTGCAGATACTCCGGCCGGAAATCGTGGCCCCACTGCGAAACGCAGTGCGCCTCGTCGATCGCGAACAGCGCCGGCCGGATGTGGCTGAGCAGATCGAGGCAGCGCGGGGTATTCAGCCGCTCGGGGGCGACGTACAGCAGATCGAGCGAGCCATCAAGCAGTCCGCGCTCGACGTCGCGGACCTGATCGAGTGTCAGCGTGGAATTGAGAAAGGCCGCGCGCACGCCCAGCTGGGTCAGGGCGGCGACCTGATCCTGCATGAGTGCGATCAGCGGCGACACGACGACAGCGGTGCCCGCCCGCAACAAGGCCGGCACCTGGAAGCACAGTGACTTCCCGCCACCGGTCGGCATCAGCACCAGCGCGTCGCCGCCTCCAGCCACGTGCTCGACGATCTCTCCCTGCGCTCCCCGAAAGGCGGCGTGGCCGAATACGTCCTTGAGCACGCGCAGCGCGTCATCCCTCATGGAATCGTCCCCGCATGGTCGACAACCACGACGCGCGCCAGCGCTTATCGGGAGTTGTGGCCCGAACGGCCGCGCGGCGAAAACAACGCGGGCGTCTGGCTGCGTCGCCCTTCGCCGCTGCGCGGCATCACGTTGCCATTGACTTCGCGCGGCGCAGCGGCCTGCGGCTGCAGACGGTTGCCGCGATTGTCATCGTCGTCACGGACGCGCGCCGGCGCGCGATTGCCGTCCTGCGTGTTGCCGTTCCCGTTTCCATTGCCACTGCGCGGCGGCCGGCGGCCCGCCAGGGCTTGCGAGGCAGGCTTGGCCGCCGGTGCGCGTGCGGGCCGGTCACTCGTTGCACGCGGCTGCGCGCCACCGCTCTTGCCCCGCGACGCAGTTCCGTCGGAGCGGGTACTGCGCCCATCCGGGCGAGCGCCGCGGCCCGGCGGGCGGGGTCCACGTTCCGGCTCGTCGGCCACAGCAACCGGTACGAAACCATCCGCACTGGCGCGCGGAATCGACTGTCGGGTAACTTTCTCGATCGCAGACAACAGCTTGGCTTCCTCCCGATCGACCAGCGAAACGGCGGCTCCGCTCGCGCCGGCACGACCGGTACGACCAATCCGGTGCACGTAATCTTCCGGGACGTTCGGCAGCTCGAAATTCACGACCTGCGGCAACTGGTCGATATCGAGACCACGCGCTGCGATGTCGGTCGCAACCAGCACGCGAAGCGTATTGCTCTTGAAGTCGGCAAGCGCCTTGGTCCGGGCGTTCTGGCTCTTGTTGCCATGAATCGCCGCCGCGCTGATGCCCTGCTTGTCGAGCTGTTCGGCCAGACGATTGGCGCCGTGCTTGGTCCGGGTGAATACCAGTACTTGCGACCACGCGCCCTGGTTGATCAGGTGTGCAAGCAGATGGCGCTTCTGCTTTTGCTCCACCATGTAGACGCTCTGATCGACCCGTTCAGCCGTAGTGTTGCGCGGCGCAACCTCGACCTCTGCGGCGTTGTTGAGCATGCCATGGGCAAGCTCGCGGATTTCGGGCGAAAAGGTCGCCGAGAACAGCAGGGTCTGGCGTGACTTCGGCAGCGCGGCGATCACCTTGCGGATGTCACGGATGAAACCCATGTCGAGCATGCGATCCGCCTCGTCGAGGACAAATATCTCGACACCTGACAGATCCAGCGTCTTCTCGCCAAGGTGGTCAAGCAAGCGGCCCGGCGTCGCAACAAGAATGTCAAGACGCTGTTTGAGCGCCTGCAACTGCGGATTCATGCCGACGCCGCCGAACATCACCATGGAACGCAGCCCTGCGTGGGCACCATAGGTTCGAACGGACTCCTCGACTTGCGCGGCCAGCTCGCGCGTCGGCGTCAAGACCAACACACGCGGGCGGCCAGGCGGAATGACGAGTGGCTTGTTGATCAGCGCATGCAGGATCGGCAGCGTGAAACCCGCCGTCTTGCCGGTGCCGGTCTGTGCGGCGGCGAGCAGATCGCGCCCCGACATCACCAGCGGAATGGCTTTCAGTTGAATGGGAGTGGGCTGGGTGTAGCCCTCTTCGGAAATGGCGCGCAACAGCGGCTCTGCCAGGCCAAGCCCGGCGAAATCGACTTCAGTGTTCAAACAGATCTCCAGCGACGGCCCGTCGCTCAAGCTGAGTGACACCAATACAGGCAGACAGGTGAATGGCTTCCGGAAGGGAGGCTTTGGCCTCCTCTTGTCAGGCAGACAAGGGAAAGCGCCTATTGGCACGGCGCGCCCGCAGTGTAGCGGGCTTTAGGACTGAAGTGTTGCCAATCGGCCAGAACGCGCGAGCAAGTCCTCAATGGCGCATGCAGCGAGGGCGAAACCGAACGGCGCGGTCACGCATACGCTTGAACCGTACCCGGCGCAACTCAACCCTTGCGGAGCGGCAGTTGCGTCGCACACATCGGTTTGCGGACGACGCATCGGCTCTGCAGAATATACGGCGACAATATCGAAACGGCTCTTCGCTCCGGCGGAAAAGCGGCTGCCGCCGTCACCTTTGCGCAGCAGCGACCGCACTCGCGCGAGCAAGGCATCTCCCTGTGCGTCAGCCAGATCCGCATGCCGAATCCGCGTCGGATCCGTGCGCCCTCCTGCCGCCCCTGCCATGAACAGAGACAGTCGTTCAGTCAGACAATGGCGCGCCAGCGCCACCTTCGCGGATGTCTGATCAGTACAGTCGATCACCACGTCCGGCCGGGATGCCAGAACTTCAACCACATTATCCGGCGTCGCAAAATCCTCTATTCCGGTCACACAGCATTCCGGATTGATCGCCCTGATGCGCTCCGCCATGGCATCCACCTTCGGCCGCCCGATCGATTCCTGCAGCGCATGTATCTGGCGGTTGATGTTCGACTCCGCCACGCTATCCAGATCGACCAGCGTGATGTGCCCAATGCCGTGTCGAGCAAGCGCTTCGGCCGCCCAAGACCCGACGCCACCGACGCCGATGACGGTAGCAGAAGAGTGCTTGATTACGGAGAAGGCGCCGTTTCCGAGGAGGCGATCGACGCCGGAGAAGGCTCTGGGGGCGTGTTGCGTATTTTCGGAGGAGTTCGGCATGAGTGACGTCGAGGACTGCTGGGG
>JAHJHI010000018.1 GCA_018824085.1 Gammaproteobacteria bacterium
CCGGCGCCCCGGCCGGCCGCTGGCGCGCGGCGCGCTGCGCAGCCGCAGCGCGCCCGCTCCGGCGAACAGGGTGCTGGCGTCGCCGGCGGCCGGCCGGGTTTCGATCACGGTGCACCAGTCCGGCCGCAGCCGCCCGATCAGACGGTCCCATTCCGGGTAGCGCAACAGGCGCAGTGGTGCTTCCGCCCACAGCGCGGTCGCCGCCGCGTCGCCCGATGCGCCGCCGCCGACGGCTTGCGGCGGTGGCCGGGTCACGGGGGTGTCGCCGTCGTCGCCAGCGCCGTGGCTGTCGGCGTCCTCGCGTTCCAGTTCGGTGGCGGACGGCGGCAGTGTGTCGTCCGCGGCCCACAGGTGATGGTTGTCGTCGCGGTAGACCGGTTCGATGCGCCAGCCCGCCGGGTTGAACGGCAGGCGCATCTGGCCGATGTCGTGGCCGAGGCGGGAGGCGGCGTCGCGCAGGCGCTGCGGCGTGTCGAGCGCCAGCCGTCCGTCGGGCGTGAAGAACATGCCGCGCACGCGGGCGATCCATGCGTGCGGATCAACATACGAGGGATCGAACAGCACGCGCGCCAGCCGTGCGAGCAGTGCGTCGAACCCCATGCCCCGGCCGGCGTCGGCGATGTGGAAGGGCGACCACAGCGAACGCAGTCCGGGCAGCGTCTGCATGGCCAGCCATTCGACGCGCGCGTCTTCCAGCGTTTCGAGCAGCGCGCGCTGGACCGGCTTGAGCTTCGCGCGGGCGTGGCCCGCGCCGGCGTGCGCGAGATGCGCGGCGGCATGCGCGCTGCGGGCGCGGGTGAGTTGCGCGTCGCCGGACGCCGGCAGATGCAGCACCGGCCGCGTGCCGGCGAGCGACAGGACGGTGCGCGCCTGCGCGTCGTCCGTGTCGAGCGTGGCCAGTCGTGGCGCCACGTTCCACAGGCCGAACAGCCACAGCGACAGCGTGCGCTGCCCGGGCGGCGGCATTGTCATGTCAGGCGATGCAGGCATCGACCATCGCGGCGAGCGCGGCGCTGACCTCCGGGTCGTCCGACAGCGGCACGGCGATCGCCTGGCGGCAGGCCGCGCGCGGCGCGAGACCTTCGGCGACGAGCAGACCGGCGTGGATGAGCATGCGCGTGCTGGCGCCTTCGTCGAGCGCGTCGCCGGCCAGCCGGCGCGTGCGTTCGGCCAGCGCGACCAGCTGCCGTGCGATCGTGTCGCCGGCGCCGGATTCGTGCATGACGATGGCGACCTCTCGCGCGGCGTCCGGGTAACCGAATTCAAGCGCCGTGAAGCGTTGCCGCGTGGATGCCTTCAGCGACTTGTGCAGTCCCTGATAGCCGGGGTTGTACGACACGACGAGACGGAAGCCGGGGTGCGCGTGCAGCAGCTCGCCGGTGGCGGCGAGCGGCAGCTGGCGGCGCGCGTCGGTCAGCGGGTGGATGAGCACCGTGGTGTCGGCGCGCGCTTCCACCAGTTCGTCGAGATAGCAGATCGCGCCGTGGCGCGCGGCACGTGTCAGCGGCCCGTCCTGCCAGCGCGTGCCGTCGGCGTCCAGCAGGAAGCGGCCGACCAGATCGCCGGCCGACAGGTCTTCGTGACAGGCGACGGTGACCAGCGGCAGGCCGAGCCGCCAGGCCATGTGCTCGACGAAGCGTGTCTTGCCGCAGCCGGTCGGCCCCTTGAGCAGCAGCGGCAGGCCGCGCGCGTGCGCCGCGCCGAAGGCGGCCACCTCGTCGCCGACCGGCGCGTACCAGGGTTCGTCGCGCAGCCGCCACGCGGCGAGCGGGTCGCCCGGGGCCGGGTCGTCGTGCGCGTTCACTTGTGGCCGAGCGTGGACGGGTTGGGCAGCCCTTCGATCGGACATTCCTCGGTGCCCACGGTGTCGCGCGTGAACGCCTCGACCGCCTTGCGCGTGCCCTCCGGGTCGTTGATCCACTTGCTGTAGAAGTCGTACGGGCAGGCGGCCACGCCCTTGTCGCCCTCGCGCGAATTGATGAGGCCGGTGTAGCCGCGGTGCAGCAGCTTGAACAGGTGATTCTCCGACTGGCCGTTCTTGCGGAAGTCGCGGATCAGGCTCTTGGACAGCGCGGCGTACTGGATGCCCATTTCTTCCTCGCCGCATTCGCCCAGCGTGCGGCCGTCGAAGCCGACGATGGCCGAGTGGCCGAAGTAGGTGTAGACGCCGTCGAAGCCGGCCGCGTTGGCAACGGCGACGTAGACGTTGTTGGCAAACGCCATGGCCTTGGAAATGGTGACCTGCTGTTCCTTGGCCGGATACATGTAGCCCTGGCAACGCACGATCAGTTCGGCACCCTTCATCGCGCAGTCGCGCCAGATTTCGGGGTAGTTGCCGTCGTCGCAGATGATGAGGCTCACCTTCATGCCCTTGGGGCCGTCCGACACATAGGTGCAGTCGCCCGGATACCAGCCCTCGATCGGCACCCAGGGCATGATCTTGCGGTACTTCTGGACGATCTCGCCCTGATCGTTCATCAGGATGAGGGTGTTGTACGGTGCCTTGTCCGGGTGTTCCTCATGCCGTTCGCCGGTCAGCGAAAAGACGCCCCACACCTTGGCCTGCCTGCAGGCGGCCGCGAAGATGTCGGTTTCGTCGCCCGGGATCGCGGCCGCGTTGTCATACATTTCCTTCGAGTCGTACATGATCCCGTGCGTGCTGTACTCCGGGAAGATGACCAGATCCAGGCCCGGCAACCCGGCCTTCATGCCGACGACCATGTCGCCGATCTTGCGGGCGTTGTCCAGCACCTCCGCCTTCGTGTGCAGGCGCGGCATCTTGTAGTTGACGACGGCGACGCCGACCGTGTCCTTGCTGCTCGAAATGTCTCCGTGATGCATGAGGGCCCCCGCTGCGGATTAGGAAAGGACCTTCCATTCTGGGAACGCGCCGCGCACGGCCAATACGTCGATTGACGTATCCGGCGCCCGGGCGCGCGATGCGGCGTGCCGCCGGGGCCTGTGACGCAGACTCTTGCATCGGTGCATGGACGCACGCACACTCGGATCCGCAGCATCGCAGGGCATCGATATCATGCAGCCCGTTCGATGCCGGCAGGCGGCAGCAGCAGACCAGCCCGGCCTGACGGCGAAAAACAAACCAAACCGAACCGAACCCGGAGACATGGAACATGCATCTGTTCATCAGCCTGTTCAGCGTGGCTTTCTTCCTGCTCATATTCGCAATGCTGGGCTATGCCGCCTACCGCAAGGAACTGGGCAGCGCGACGCCGCCCGAGGCCGACAGTTTCGGCGGCTTTCTTCCCGGCTGGCTGAAGCAGCATCCGATACCGATCGCACTCGGCGTGCTTTCCATCTTCGTCCTCGGTGCCTGGGCGAGCTATGTCGTCCTCATCGTGTGCGCCGTCCTCTGGTTCAAGCCGGCCAATGCGAAGAAGGTGTCGTTCTCGAAGGAAAAGGACCTCGTGCGGGCGGCTGACGATGCCGCGGCGCAGTGGCTGCAGGGTCTCGGTCCGAACCACGCGGCGCGCGTGCCGGTGATCGAGGCGATGTTCACGGAGCGCTCCAGGACGCTGGACGTGTGCCACTACTGCACCTGGCAGTACGCGGGCGACGACGGCCGCTGGAAGGACGCTTACTACTGGACGACGGTGAGCCGCAGCCTCGCGGCGATGGACAACAAGGAGCGCGAATTCCTGCGCATCGCCGAATTGCTGAACAGCTCGGCCGACGGCAGGAATGCCGATTACCGTGCCTGGCGCTTCGCGCTGGTGTGGGGCCAGGGCAAGGGCGCGAGCGGCAAGTCGCAGTGGCATCTGGGCGAGAATCACGCGGATGCGAAGACGCCGCGACAGGCGATCGACATGGCGGTCGAGCGCTGCAACCTCACCGTCGACAACGTCATCACCAAGATGCTGAGCCACATCGACGAGCTCAAGCGCAAGGCGGACCTGCCGGCCGGGCTCAAGGACCTCGTCCAGCAGGCCGGAGAGCAGCTGGTCTCCGGCGGGAGCACGTGGCTGCGTCCGGCCGATGTCGGCAACACGGTGTTCGCGCCGTCCGGCGACTACGTGCTGCACATCGGCTCGTTCGCCGACGGCACGCCGCTGACCTACTCGGGCGAAGGTTCCATCGTCACCATCGCGCCGCCGGGCTCGGGCAAGACGCAGTGCAACGTGTTTCCCAACCTGCTGTCCTGGCAAGGGCCCGCCGTCGTGCTGGACGTGTCCGGCGACATCTACGAGAACACGAGCAAGTGGCGCGCGGAACATGTCGGGCCGGTGTTCCGCTTCAATCCGCTGGAGCCGGACCAGAGCCATCACTACAACCCGCTGGCCTTCGTGCGCAGCGAACCGGAATTCATCTGGGAAGACGCCCGCCTGCTGGCGGACATGATGATCGTGCCGAGCGGCGCCGCCGACCCGTTCTGGGAGAACGAAGCCCGTACCGTGCTGTGCGCGGCGATCGCCAGCGTGTGCTACCAGAATCCGCCGGACAAGCGGCCGATGCACGCGGTGCTCGACGTCATGTTCGGCGGCGAGGCGTGGGACAACATGCTCATCGAAATGCGCACCGCGGTCGATGTGCGCGTCATGATCCAGACCGCGACCGCGCTCGGGGAAATGCCGGAAAAGACGCGCGCCAGCGTGCTGCAGACGGCGCGCTCCAGCCTCAACGCATGGACCGGAGAACGCGTGGCGCGCGTGACCGACCGCTCGGACTGGAGCCCGGAGGCGCTGCGCAGCGGTGCCAATCCGACGATCTACATCGTGGTGCCGCCGAACGCGGTCGACGCCTACCTGTCGCTGCTGCGGGTGTTCATCGGCCAGCACATCCGCATGCTGACCGGCGGCAAGGTGCCGGCACGCGGTTCCGCGCCCATCCTCATCATGCTCGACGAACTGCCGCGCCTGAAGGAAATGCCGCCGGTTGATGAAGCGCTGAACATCGGACGCAAGTACGGCCTGCGCCTGTGGATGTTCGCGCAGAGCGTCGGCCAGCTGCGCAATGCCTACAAGAACGCGGATGGCATGCTCGGCAGCTGCGCCGTGCGCATCTTCATGAACCCGAGCGGTGCCGACGGCCTGGCCGAACGGCTGTCGGACGAGATCGGCTTCGTCGACGCGCTGGACGGCTCACGCAAGAAGCTGGTCGAAGGCGCGGAACTGGCCGGCCCGAACTATCGTGAACAGCAGATCGTCTTCGGACTTGCGACGCGGCCCGCGCGGGTTTCCAAGGACTACGCCTGGCGCAACGCGGATCAGACGGCCCGCATGGGCAGCGTGTGACCGGCAAGAAGCGGGAGTGATGTGACATGACCGGACCGACAGTGCATGAACTGGAACTGGAGCGGCTCGCCGCCGTGCGCGCCGGACTCCGGAACGAACTGGCGGACGCCATCCAGCGTCAGGACCAGTCCCGTTTCCGGCAATCGGGCGCTGACGGCCTGCCGGTCACGCGGCCGATGGCCGAGATCGAAGCGGACATCGTGAAGGTGGATGCGCAGATCACCGACGCCGAACGCGCGCAACTGCAGGCCGAGCTGGATGCGCCGTCACGGACCGGGCGCGAGTCGACCGTCGGCTTCGACACCGAGCTGCTGCTGGAAGCGGTGGAACCGGTCGCCGGGCTGGGCGGCGTCATGCTGAACGGCGAGCTTGGCGGCCCGGTCGGCGAACAGATCGTCCAGCTTGCCGAACACGTCGAGATGAAGCTGGAGAACCGGGCGTTGCTGATCGACGCGCTGGCCGAGTCACATGTGAACACGAAGGACACCGAGCGCCAGAACGACGTGCTCGACGAAGTGCGCAAAGCCGACCTTGACCCGGTGCTGCGCGACGCCCTGCGCGCCGTGGATGACGCCTGCGAAGCGAAGCGCCAGGCTCTCGATGAAAAGATCGATACGCTGCAGGAGCGCTTTGACGAGCGGCATGCGCAGAAGGATGAGGCCGACCGGCAGGCATTGCAGCGCGAACTGGACAAGCAGTTCGAAGCGATGCGCGCGCAGCTCGCGGCCGCCGAGGAGCGGGAGCGCCAGCGCGTCATCGAGGAACGTGAGCGGCAGCAGGCCAGCGAACGGGCACACGGCCGGGACGAACGCTAGGCACGGTTCGCAGCAGCACCATCGGCGTGAAAACGTCGGTCTTCTTTACACTTCGTATTCACGGTGCTTTCAAGCTGTTGAAATGAAGTAACAAAAAATGTGGACCGGTGATTGCTTCAGGGCTTGGGTGTCATTCGCAACCCAGATGAGGACCCGGAACATGCACATCATCAAGCAGTCATTGGCCGTCGCGGCGCTGAGCGCAGGCGTGGCCCTGCCGGCGCAGGCCTATACCGAACTGTCGCTCGCATTCAAGCAGCCGACCGGCACCGTGTCGGCGACCGACACCATCGACGTGTGGGTAACGCTTTCCGTCAGCGGGGACGAGGCCTTCACGTTCGACACATCGGCCGACGACCCGCTGTTCGGGCTCACGCCGTCGCTGCTGCCGGAGACGGGCTACAACAACAGCCTTGGCATCTATGACGTACCGTTCGATTCGTACACCGAAATGACGTACTTCATCTCCCGCAACTGCTCGGGCACGTTCACGGCCGGTTGCGGCGGCGGCGCCTATTCGGTCGATGCAGCCACTGCGGAAAACAGCTGGTTCACCATTGAAGAGCCCTTCGTCCTCAATCCGGGCGAACAGCGGGATTTCCTGCTGTATACGCTGTCCCCGGTCGGTGGCAGTGCCGCGCCCGGCGCCTACGAGCTCTATACCGTCGGCCTCGGCCTGACGATTCACGGTTTCGACGTGGATGGCAACGAGCTGGAATATGACATCGGTGCATACACCTGCTCGTCCGGCAGTGAGCCGTGCAGCTTCGCGCGTACGGTGACCGCCGTGCCGGAGCCCGAGAGCTGGGTCATGATGCTCGGCGGACTGTTTGTCGCGGCCGGCATGGCGCACCGCCGCAGCCGTATCGGGCAGCGGGGCTGAGCCGCTTGTCCGTCCCGACCCGCCGCGCTTGCGGGTGGTCGGGACGTCCGCGCCGGCGTCCTCAGGTGTAGCTGACCGCCGGCGTGCCCGGTTTTACCTGCTGGGCGCGCAGCAGCGCGTCGGTGAGGTTGCCGGCAATATTGTCCTCCCCCAGTTTCTGCGCGAATCCGGAGCGGAGGATCAGCGATCCCGGCTGCTGGTTCAGGTCGCACAGGATGAGCGTGCAGGCGCGCTTCTGCAGGTTGCGATGCAGTGTCTGCAGGATGTCCAGGCCGGTCGTGTCGATGCTGATCACCTTTTCCATGTCGAGGATGACGGCGTCCGGATGGCCGTCCTGCATCAGCAGCAGATTTTCCAGCTTGTTGGCAGCGCCGAAGAACAGCGCGCCGGTCAGCCGCCAGGCGAGGATGCGCGGCGTGCCGTCCTCGCGTGACAGCGCCGCGACGCCGTAATGGTCCTCCAGCGGCAGGCGCTCGATGCGTGTCAGGTCCGACATCCGGTAGATGAAGAACAGGCTGGCCAGCACCATGCCCAGCTCGACCGCCAGCGTCAGGTCGAACACCACCGTCACGAAGAAGGTTGCAAGCAGGATGGTCCGGTAGGTGCCCGAATAGCGCGCCAGTTCCTTCGGCGCGAACGCGTGCCACTCGCCCATATTGATCGACACCACCACGACGATGGCCGACAGCGACGCCAGCGGAATGTAGGACGCAAGCGGCGCGGCCGCGAGCACGATGACCAGCAGCACGAAGGCGTGCACGATGCCGGCGACCGGCGTGCGCCCGCCGGTGCGCACATTGGTTGCGGTGCGCGCGATGGCGCCGGTGGCCGCGAAGCCGCCGAACAGCGGCGCCAGCAGATTGGCGGCGCCCTGCGCCATCAGTTCCTGGTTGGGATCATGCCTGTCGTCGATCTGGCTGTCGGCGACGCGCGCCGACAGCAGGGACTCGATCGCGCCGAGCAGCGCGATGGTCAGCGCCGGCGCGATCAGCTTGCCGAGCAGGCCGAGCGACAGCACGGGCAGTCCGAACGCCGGCAGCTCGCGCGGGATGCCGCCGAAGCGGCTGCCTATGGTGTCGACCGGCAACGCGAACACGGCGTTGAGTGCGGTCGCGATGACGAGCACGGCGAGCGGACCGGGCAGGCGACGCATCCATGCGACCTTCCGCGCCACACGATTCCAGCCGAGCAGCACGGCCAGCGACGCCAGTGACAGCGCGAGCGTCGGTCCGTCCATCGTGGGCAGTGCGTGGATCAGCGCCTCCATCTTTCCGAAGAATTCGCCCGGCAGCGCGTCGATGCGCAGGCCGAGGAAATCCTTGATCTGCGAAATGAAGATGACGACCGCGATGCCGTTGGTGAAGCCGATGACGACCGACAGCGGGATGAAGCGGATCATGCTGCCGAGCCGGAAGGCGCCCATGGCGATCAGCATGGCGCCGGCCATCATCGTGGCGATCAGCAGGTTCTGCACGCCGAAGTCGGCGACGATCGCGTAGATGATGGGGATGAAGGCGCCTGTCGGGCCGCCGATCTGCACGCGCGAGCCGCCGAGCGCGGCGATGAGGAAGCCGGCGACGATGGCGGTCCAGATGCCGGCGGTGGGTGACATGCCGCTGGCGATCGCGAATGCCATGGCGAGCGGCAGCGCGAGCACGCCGACGGTGATGCCGGCCGACAGGTCGCCCGAGAACTGCGCGCGGTCATAGCCGCGCAGTGTTTCAAGGAGCTTGGGTCGAAACTGGAAATTCATGATGTCTCCGCAATGACAGGGGGGATGAAGCGTCCTGCGGAGAACGGCGACCGCGTCCGGCGTGGCGCACTGCGACCCAGCGTTTGGTCGGAGTCAGCGGCACGGCATGGACGGTGCGGTCATCATGCGGTGCATTGTCCGGCGTCGCACCCGCGCTTGTCCATATGCGGCGGGTGGCACGCGCGGGGAGGCCGCGTCAAGCGCCACGGTGTGCAAGGCGCCGCAGGCGCGCGGCGAGCAGGCCGAGTCCCGCGGCGAAACCGGCCCATGCGGACGGCTCGGGCACGGCCGCGACGCGCGCCGTTTCGGCGGCCCAGTACGACGGCAGGCGGTCCCAGGGATTGGCGCCACGGTCGTCGGTGACGTACAGCGCGCCGACGCCGTGGCGCAATGCGCTGTCCACCGCCGCCTGCATCGCGTCGGCATCGGCCACGTCGTAGACGAGGTGCGCGAAGCGTGCGGCGTCGTGGATCGCCGTCCAGTCGTCGGCGACATAGCCCGCATATTCGGCGGCCGGGCTTTCGAACGTGACCAGCACGTCAGCGACTGACAGATAGGCTTCAGGCACCTGGGTGCCCGGATTGCCGACGATGTGGCTGCCCGCGTGAACGGCGCCGATGTAGTCGTGCAGCGCGGTGTAATAGCCGAGGTCGCTGGCGCGGCTGGACATCTCGTCGATGAAGATGCCGTCGATGCCATAGCGCGCGTAGAAGGTATCGATCTCGGCCCGAACCACGCCGATGTCGCGCTTGCCGTAACCGGTGTAGACGTAGCCGATGACCCGCCCGCCGGCAGCGCGAAAGGCGTCGACGACGTCGCTGTAGAGTGGATCGGGCGCGTCACCCGGGCCGTTGTGCGGGTTCAGGATGGCGGTGATGCGGACCTCGGGCGCTGAACTGGCCAGGGTCTGCCAGTCGGTGGCACCCTGTCCTTCGGGGTAGAAGTAGGCGGGAACGAGCAGTTCGAGGGCGGAAGCGGACGGGGCGGCAAGCATCAGCAGGGCGGTGGCGGCAAGGGTGCGCACGGTGGCTCCGGACAGGTGAGGGGCATTCACCCGGCGGCGTGCCGTCGGGGTACAAGCGCCTTAACGGCAGCCAGCGGCATCGCCTGAAGTGCGTGCCGTCAGCCGCTGAAGGCGCGTCGTCCGCTGTCGATGTGCTGCTGCATCGCGCTGCGGGCGGTATCGGGGTCGTGTGCCAGCAGTGCGGCCAGCAGTGCGCGGTGTTCTTCGAGCGACGCGACCAGACGCCCTTCGAGGTAGAGCGAATCATGGCGCTGCAGCTTCAGCACGGCACGCAGTTCGTCGATCATCTGCGCCAGCCGGCGGTTGCCGGCGATGTGATGGATCAGCAGGTGAAAGCGTTGATTGGCTTCAAAGAAGCCTTCGATGTCGCGCGACACGGCGCACGTCTCGAGCTGCTGGTGCAGGGTGGACAGGTCGGCCAGGTCGGCATCGCTGGCGCGCCGCGCGGCACCCGCGGCGCACTCGCCTTCGAGCAGCGCCATGACGGGATAGATCTCTTCCAGGTCGCCGCCGCTGATCTGCGCCACATAGCAGCCGCGGCGTGGCTTGAGCACCACCATGCCTTCGGTGGCGAGCACCTTCAGCGCCTCGCGCAGCGGGGTGCGCGAAATGCCGTACTGGGTCGCCAGCGCCTGTTCGTCTATCCATTCGCCGGGCGCCATCGCGTGGCTCTGTATCAGCCGGCGCAGCCGGTCGGCGACCTCGATATACAGCGCCCGGGGCGCAATGCTGTCGGCAGCGGGGTTCAGTGTTCCGGTGTTCATTCCAGGTCGGTTCGGGCGCGTCGGGCGGCTGTCCAGGCGGATTTTCGCAAACCCTGCGCTGCTGGCCCAGCCCTCCGGCGCGTGGTTCACACACGGGAGGCGCAGGCGGCACGGCGCGCGTCATCGCACCGCAACATCCGCTTGCATTCATAATTATGGATAAAGTATTCTCCGTCCCGCGCGCTGCTGTCAAGCTCGAACAGGGCGCCGTCCCGCAATCCGTAAGGAAATGAAGATGGCCGATACCACCGGCAGCGCCCACCCCGACCATGCCGCCTGGCTCAAGGCTGCCGCGAAATCAGCTCCGGGCAACGACCCCGCCCGGCTCGACTGGCACACGCCGGAGGGCCTGACGGTCAAGGCCCTCTACACGCAGGCCGACATCGCCGGCCTGCCACACGCCGACACCCTGCCCGGCTTCGCGCCCTATGTGCGCGGACCGCAGGCCAGCATGTACGCGGCGCGGCCGTGGACCATCCGCCAGTACGCCGGCTTCTCGACCGCCGAAGATTCGAACAACTTCTATCGCAAGGCGCTGGCCGCCGGTGCACAGGGCGTGTCGGTGGCCTTCGACCTTGCCACGCACCGTGGTTACGATTCGGACAATCCGCGCGTGGTCGGCGACGTCGGCAAGGCCGGCGTCGCGATCGACAGCGTCGAGGACATGAAGCGGCTGTTCGACGGCATTCCGCTGGAAAAGGTCAGCGTGTCGATGACGATGAATGGCGCCGTGCTGCCGGTGCTGGCCGGCTTCATCGTCGCCGGTGAGGAACAGGGCGTGCCGCAGGCCCAGCTTTCGGGAACGATACAGAACGACATCCTGAAAGAATTCATGGTGCGCAACACCTATATCTATCCGCCGCAGCCGTCGATGCGCATCGTCGCCGACATCATCGAATACACCGCGCGCAACATGCCGCGCTTCAATTCCATCTCGATTTCCGGCTATCACATGCAGGAGGCCGGCGCGACCCAAGGGCTGGAACTGGCGCTGACGCTGGCCGATGGCATGGAATACGTGCGCACCGCGATGGCGCGCGGCATGGACGTCGATGACTTCGCCGGCCGGCTGAGCTTCTTCTTCGCCATCGGCATGAACTTCTATCTGGAAGTGGCCAAGCTGCGCGCGGCGCGCCTGCTGTGGAGCCGCATCATGGACGGCTTCGGCGCGAAGAGCGCGAAGTCGAAGATGCTGCGCACGCACTGCCAGACCTCGGGTTGGTCGCTGACCGAACAGGACCCGTACAACAATGTGGTGCGCACGACGGTCGAGGCGATGGCCGCGGTGTTCGGCGGCACGCAGTCGCTGCACACCAACAGCTTCGACGAGGCGATCGCGCTGCCGACCGAGTTCTCTGCCCGCATCGCCCGCAACACGCAGCTCATCCTGCAGGAAGAGACGCACATCACCAACGTGATCGACCCCTGGGCCGGCAGCTACATGATGGAGAAGCTGACGCAGGACATGGCCGACCACGCCTGGGCCATCATCGAGGAGGTCGAGCAGATGGGCGGCATGACGAAGGCGGTGGAATCCGGCTGGGCCAAGCTGCAGGTCGAGAAGTGCGCCACCGAGAAGCAGGCGCGCATCGATTCCGGTCGCGACGTCATCGTCGGCGTGAACAAGTACAGGCTGGACGACGAGGACGCGCTGGACGTGCGCGTCATCGACAATGTCGCGGTGCGCGAATCGCAGGTGGCGCAGCTCGCGCGCATCCGTGCCAGCCGCGACGCGGCGGCGGTGGACGCCGCGCTGGCGGCGCTGGCGCAAGCCGCCGGATCGGGTCAGGGCAATCTGCTGGAACTGTCGGTCGCCGCGATGCGCGCGCGCGCCACGGTGGGCGAGGTGTCCGACGCGCTGGAGAAGGTATGGGGGCGCCACCGCGCCAGCACGCAGGCGGTGAGCGGTGTGTATCAGGCCATCGTGGCCGATGACGAAGGATGGGGCGAGATGAAGGACGACGTCAGCCGGTTCGCCGAAGAGCAGGGCCGTCGCCCGCGCATCCTGATCGCCAAGCTGGGACAGGACGGCCACGACCGGGGCGCCAAGGTGATCGCCACGGCCTTCGCCGACCTCGGTTTCGATGTCGACATCGCGCCGCTGTTCCAGACGCCGGAAGAAGCGGCGCGCCAGGCAGTGGAGAACGACGTGCATGCGGTTGGCGTGTCGACGCTCGCGGCCGGCCACAAGACGCTGGTGCCGCAGCTGATCGAGGCGCTGCGCGCCGAGGGCGCGGATGACATCGTCGTCGTCGTCGGCGGCGTCATTCCGGCGCAGGACTACGACGAGCTGTTCGGCCATGGCGTGGCCTGCGTGTTCGGCCCGGGCACGCCGATTCCGAAGGCGGCCGGCGACACGCTGGCCGCGATCCGCGCGAAGCTCGCGTGAGTCGTTGCATGCACGCCGCGCATCACGCCGCATGACGGTCGCGAACGATAGCCAGCTGGTGGACGGCGTCATCGCCGGCAACCGTCGTGCGCTGGCGAAAACCATCACGCTGATCGAATCGAGCCGCGTCGACCATCAGGCGCGCGCCGGCGACGTGCTGGGCGCGCTGCTGCCGCGTACCGGGCGTTCGATCCGCGTCGGCATATCGGGCGTGCCGGGCGTCGGCAAGTCGACCTTCATCGAGGCGCTGGGCATGGCGCTGATCGGCCGTGGCCACAAGGTGGCGGTGCTTGCGATCGATCCGTCGTCGTCGCTGACCGGCGGCTCGATACTGGGCGACAAGACGCGCATGGAAAAGCTGTCGCAGAGCCCCGACGCGTATATCCGTCCGTCACCGTCGTCCGGCAGTCTGGGCGGCGTGGCGGCGCGCACGCGCGAGGCGATGCTGGTGTGCGAGGCGGCCGGATTCGACGTCGTCATCGTCGAGACGGTCGGCGTCGGCCAGTCGGAAACGGCGGTCGCCGGCATGACGGACGTGTTCGTGCTGCTTCAGCTGCCGAACGCCGGCGACGACCTGCAGGCGATCAAGAAGGGCATTGTCGAACTGGCCGACATCGTCGTCTACAACAAGTGCGACATCGACGAGACGGCGGCCGGGCGCGCGATGCAGCAGATGCGCGGGGCGCTGCACCTGCTGCGCGCGGCGTCTGCCGGATGGACGGTGCCGGTGCTGAAGGTGTCCGCGCTGCAGCACGCCGGCCTCGACGAATTCTGGGTGGCGATCCAGCGCTATCAAGAAGCCATGCAGGCCACCGGCGCCTGGGAGGCGCGGCGCAGCCGGCAGGCGCTGGACTGGATGTGGGCGCTCGTGGATCAGGGGCTGCGCAGCCGCTTCGAGCGGCACGCGGCCGTGCGCGCGGCGCTGCCCGACGTGCGCGCCGCGGTGGCGGCCGGCACCCTGCCCGCCTCGGCGGCGGCGCTGCGCCTGCTGCAGGCGATGGATTGAACAGAACGGAGCGGGTCGGCTGACCCGCTCGTGTGCAGTGTCCCAAGGAGGCAACACGATGCAGGAAATCATCCGCAAGCTCGACGACAAGCGCGAACAGGCCAGACTGGGCGGTGGTCAGCGGCGCATCGAGGCGCAGCACGCGCGCGGCAAGCTGTCGGCGCGCGAACGCCTCGAACTGCTGCTCGACGAAGGCAGCTTCGAAGAGTGGGACATGTTCAAGGAGCACCGCTGCACCGACTTCGGCATGGCCGCGGAATCGGTGCCCGGCGACGGCGTGGTGACCGGCTACGGCACCATCAACGGCCGGCTCGTGTTCGTGTTCTCGCAGGACTTCACGGTGTTCGGCGGCTCGCTGTCGGAGTCGCACGCGGAGAAGATCTGCAAGGTGATGGATCAGGCGATGAAGGTCGGCGCGCCCGTCATCGGGCTGAACGATTCAGGCGGTGCGCGCATCCAGGAAGGTGTCGCCTCGCTTGGCGGCTACGCCGAGGTGTTCCAGCGCAACGTGCTCGCGTCCGGCGTCATTCCGCAGATTTCGGTCATCATGGGGCCGTGCGCCGGCGGTGCCGTCTACAGCCCCGCCATGACCGATTTCATCTTCATGGTGCGCGACTCCAGCTACATGTTCGTCACCGGGCCGGAGGTCGTGAAGACGGTCACGCACGAAGAGGTCAGCGCCGAGGATCTCGGCGGCGCGACGACGCACACGACGAAATCCGGCGTGGCCGACCTCGCGTTCGACAACGACGTCGATGCGCTCGCCTTCACGCGCCGCCTGTTCAACTACCTGCCGTTGTCCAACCGCGAAAGGGCACCGGTGCGCCCGACTTCCGACCCGGCCGACCGGCTCGATGCGAGCCTGGACACGCTGGTGCCGGCCAACGCGAACCAGCCGTACGACATGAAGGAGCTCATCCTGAAGATGGTCGATGACGGCGACTTCTTCGAGATCCAGCCCGACTACGCGAAGAACATCGTCGTCGGCTTCGCGCGCATGGAAGGCAGCACCGTCGGCATCGTCGCCAACCAGCCGCTGGTGCTGGCCGGCTGTCTGGACATCAAGAGCTCGATCAAGGCGGCGCGCTTCGTGCGTTTCTGCGACGCCTACAGCATTCCCGTCATCACGCTGGTCGACGTGCCCGGCTTCATGCCCGGTACGTCGCAGGAGTATGGCGGCATCATCAAGCACGGCGCGAAACTGCTGTATGCCTATGCCGAGGCGACCGTGCCCAAGGTGACGCTGATCACGCGCAAGGCCTATGGCGGTGCCTATGACGTGATGGCGTCCAAGCACCTGCGCGGCGACGTCAATTTCGCATGGCCAACCGCGGAGATCGCGGTGATGGGCCCCAAGGGCGCGGTGGAAATCATCTTCCGCGAGGAAAAGAACGATCCGGTGAAGATCAGCGAGCGCGAGGCGGAGTATCGCGAGAAGTTCGCCAACCCCTTCATCGCCGGCAAGCGCGGCTTCATCGATGACGTCATCATGCCGAGCGAGACACGCAAGCGCATCTGCCGTTCGCTCGCCATGCTGCGCGACAAGCAGCTGGAAAACCCGTGGCGCAAGCACGGCACGATGCCGCTGTGACCACGCGAGAGGACTCTTGAAATGTTTACGAAAATCCTGATCGCAAACCGCGGCGACGCGCAGCGCGGTCGCGCTGTGATCCCCACCCCTCGCATCACACGCGGCGCGTGTGACCGCGATCCCGCCGCGGAGACAAGCCGTGTTCAATAAGATCCTGATCGCAAACCGCGGCGAGATCGCGTGCCGCGTCATCCGCAGCGCGCGCCGCATGGGCATCGCCACCGTCGCCGTGCATTCGGAAGCCGATCGCGGTGCGCTGCATGTGGAACTGGCGGACGAGGCCGTGTGCATCGGCCCTGCCTCCGCGCGCGAGTCCTACCTCGTCGCCGAGAAGATCATCGCCGCCTGCAAGGCGACCGGTGCGCAGGCGGTGCATCCGGGCTACGGCTTCCTGTCGGAGAACGAGGGCTTCTGCGAGGCGCTGGAGCGCGAAGGCATCGTGTTCATCGGCCCGAAGCGGCACGCCATCGCGGCGATGGGCGACAAGATCGCGTCGAAGAAGCTGGCGGCGGAAGCCGGCGTCAGCACCATACCGGGCTGGAACGATCCGATCGAAAGTCCGGAGCGGGCGGTGGAGATCGCACGCGGCATCGGCTATCCGGTCATGATCAAGGCCAGCGCCGGCGGTGGCGGCAAGGGCTTGCGCGTGGCGTTCAACGATGCCGAGGCGCATGAGGGTTTTGCAAGCTGCCGCAACGAGGCGCGCAACGCCTTCAACGACGATCGCGTGTTCATCGAGAAGTTCGTCGAGGAGCCGCGCCACATCGAAATCCAGGTGCTGGGCGACGCGCACGGCAACGTGGTGTATCTGAACGAGCGCGAATGCTCGATCCAGCGCCGCCACCAGAAGGTGATCGAGGAGGCGCCGTCGCCCTTCATCGACCCGGACACCCGGCGCGCGATGGGCGAGCAGGCGGTGCGGCTGGCGCGCGCGGTGCAGTACCAGTCGGCGGGCACGGTGGAGTTCGTGGTCGGGCGCGACAAGTCCTTCTATTTCCTGGAAATGAACACGCGGCTTCAGGTGGAGCATCCGGTGACGGAAATGATCACCGGACTGGATCTGGTCGAGCAGATGATCCGCGTCGCGGCGGGCGAGCCGCTCGCCATCACGCAGGCGGACGTGAAGCTCGACGGCTGGGCGATGGAGGCGCGCATCTGCGCCGAGGACCCGGCGCGCGGCTTTCTGCCGTCGGTCGGCCGCCTGGTGCGCTACCGCCCGCCGGTGCAGTCGGATTCGGTGCGCGTGGATACCGGCGTGATCGAGGGCGGCGAAGTGTCGATGCACTACGACTCGATGGTGGCCAAGCTGATCTGCCACGGCGCCACGCGGGACGAAGCCATCGCGCGCCTGCGCGACGCGCTGGACGCCTTCTGCATACGCGGCCCGAACCAGAACATCGCTTTCGTGTCGGCCGTGCTCGGTCACGAGCGCTTTGCGTCAGGGCAGTTCACGACGGCATTCATCGCCGAGGAATATCCGGACGGCTACGATCCCGCCGCTGCCGCGTTCGAGGACGAGGCGCTGCTGGTGGCCGTGGCGGCGAGCGTGCATCAGCGCTACATCGAACGCGCGTCACGCATCGTCGGGCAGATGCCGGGTCACGAATACCGCATCAGCCCGGATGCCGTGGTGCGACTGCGCGGTGTGGCGCATCGCGTGCATGTCGAGAACGACGGCGACCATCACGGCGTGCTGATCGACGGCACGCGGCACCGGCTGGTGAGCGACTGGCGCGTGTCTGACCCGGTGTATCGCGGCGAGCTCGATGGCCGGGCCTTCACGCTGCAGGTCGAGCGCATCGGTTTGCGCTACCGGTTGCAGCATCGCGGCGTGCGGGTGGACGCCGAGGTGATGTCGCCGCGCGCGGCGGAACTGCTCGCACGCATGCCGGTGAAGGCCGCGCCCGACCTGTCGCGCTTCCTGCTGTCGCCGATGCCGGGCCTGCTGCGCGAGGTGGCCGTCACCGCAGGGCAGGCGGTGAAGGCGGGCGAACGTCTGGCCGTGATCGAAGCGATGAAGATGGAGAACATCCTGCGCGCCGAGCGCGACGGCGTGGTCGAGCAGGTGTCGGCCGCGCAGGGTGACAGCCTCGCGGTCGATCAGGTGATTCTGGTGTTCGCGCAGGGCTGAGCGGGGCGCCCGATGCGGCGCGCGGCAGGAAACCTCAAGCTTTCGGGCGGACCCGCCGTTAAGCTTGACGCCACTCGCCTGACCGGAGCCTGCCGATGATAGATTTTCCCCGCTGCCAACGCGTTGCGTCCATCCGCCGCGACCGTCCGCGCGTCACCGACGGGGGCGCCTGACACATGCACGCGCGCATCGTACTGATCGAGGATCAGGCCGAAATCCGCCAGCTGATCCGCATGACCCTTGATTTCGGCGACTTCGAACTCGTCGAGGCGGCCGATGCGGACGCCGGCTGGACGCTGATCCAGGATATGCAGCCGCATCTGGTGCTGCTCGACGTCATGATGCCGGGCTCGATGGATGGCCTCGCCTTGTGCCGGCGCCTGCGTGCCGACGCGACGACGCGCGGCGTGCCGGTCATCCTGCTCACGGCGCGTGGACAGCAGCGCGACATGGACGCGGGCATGCAGGCCGGTGCCGACGTCTATCTCACGAAGCCGTTCTCGCCGATGGAGCTTCTCGACCGTATCGGCGAATTGCTGCGGGCGTCGGACGGCCGATGAGCGCGGCCGTCAGGGTGCGCCCTGATCCGCTGTGGCGGCGTGACCCCGCGGCGCTGGCCTGGCCGGCGCTGGCTTGCGGCCTGCTGCTGACGCTCGTCGTGACCGCCCTGCTGTGGCAATGGCTGGGGGCCGCCACCGAGAGGCGCTTCACCGCGGAGGCCGCGCAGATTGCCGCACTGCTGGAACAGCGCATGCAGATGCAGGAAACGGTATTGCGCGCGGCCGCAGGTCTGGTGCGCGCGCAGCCCGACGCAGCCAGCGGCTCCTGGCGGGACTATCTGAACGGACTCGAGCTTGCGCGGCGCTACCCCGGCACCGTCGGCGTCGGACTGTCATTGCACGACGAGGCGCCCGGCGCCGGCCCGCCGGCCATCCGTTTCGAGGCGCTGGACGAACGCCACACGACGGCCGTTGCCGCCGACATTGCGGCCGACCCGATGCTCGCAGCCGCGATGGCGCGTGCCGGCGACACCGGACTGGCGGCGTTGTCGGGCCGGGTGATGCTGACACAGCAGGACGGTGTGCCGGTGCCGGGCTTCGTGCTCGTCCATCCGATCCGCAGCCGGGACGCAGCGCCGGGGACCGTGGCCCTGCGCGGCCACGTTTTCAGCGCCCATCGCGCCAGCGACCTGTTCGGCAGCGCGCTGCGGGACCACCTCGGCGGCGTCGCGCTCGATATCCACGACGGCGCCGGCCCTGCGGCGGGCGGCCTGCTTTTCCGCAGCCCACCGGACGCGGCGGCGAGCACGCTGGACGACGTGCGGACGCTGGCCGTTGGTGGCCACGAATGGCGCTTGCACACGCGTGCATTGCCGGGCTTCGCCCCCCGCTCGCTGGTGCTCTGGCTGGTGCCGGTTGCCGGCGGCGTGCTCAGCGCCCTGCTGTTCGCGCTGTTGCGCGAGCTCTCGCGCGTGCGGCGGGCAGGTCTGGACGCGCGTGCGCAGGCCTTCGAGCACGCGGCCCGCGAACAGACGCTGGCCACTGTGCTCGACACCGCCGCCGAGGGCATCGTGACGACGGATGACGCGGGCGTCGTGCTGACGATCAACCGCGCGGCGGCGGCCATGTTCGACGTCCAGGCGAGCGCCGCCGCCGATGCCCCGCTGTCACGGCTGATTCCGGAACTCGACGGCGAGTGGTTTGCGCAGCAGTCCCGCGATACGTCCGGCAACCAGCCCTGGAGCCTCTGCAAGGACGCAGCCGGCCGGCGCAGGAGCGGTGAGCGCTTTCCGCTCGCGCTGTCCGGCAGCCGCTTCAGCCTGCATGGCCGTCTGATCCACACGCTGGTGCTGCGCGACGTGAGCGGGCAGGTCGAGGCGCAGATCCGCATGCGCCTGCACGATCGCGCGCTGGCGTCGTCGAACGAGGCGGTCATCATCCGCGACGTGCGCAGCGCGGACTATCCGGTGGTGTACGTGAACGATTCGTTCGCCCGGCTCACCGGGCAGAGCGCCGACGCCGTCATCGGCGGGCCGTTTGCGCTGGTGTCCGGCGAGCTGAACCCGGACCATCTTCTGAACGAGATGCGTGAAGCGATCAGCAGCGGCAAGCCGTTCAATGCGACGGCCGAGCTGCGGCGCGCCGATGGCCGGCCGATGTGGATTGCACTGTCGTCCTCGCCGGTGCGCGACCAGGATGGCGTGGTGACGCACTACATCGACGTGTTCGGCGACATTACTGAGCGGGTCGAATTCGAACAGAAGCTGATCCGCCGGACCAATCGCCTGCATGCCGTGTTCGCGCTGTCGCCTGACGGTTTCGTGACGTTCGGCGAGGACGGCATCCTGACCAACGTAAATCCGGCGTTCACGCGCATGACGAACCTGTCGCAGCGCGAATTGCGCGGGCTCGACGCACGTGTCTTCGACCAGCTGATCGCGTCGATGTCGGATCCGGTCAAGCCGTGGCCGGCGCTGGCGCTCGATCAATCGAGCGACGAGCCGCAGCGCCTGTGGCTGCTCAGCCCGGAGCCGCGCGTCATCGAGCGCAGCGCGCGGGTGGCGCCGGAAGGGCGGTCCGAAACGGTGCTCTATTTCCGAGACATCACGCAACAGTTCGAGCTCGACCGCATGAAGAACGAGTTCCTCAGCACGGCGGCGCACGAGTTGCGCACGCCGCTCGCGTCCATCTTCGGTTTCGCCGAACTGCTGATCAACCGCGACTACGACGAAAGCTCGCGCCGGCGCATGCACGGCATCATCCACCGCCAGTCCCGCGTGCTGGTGAATCTGATCAACGACCTGCTCGATCTCGCGCGCATCGAAGTGCGTGCCGGACAGGACTTCCGGCACGAGGACGAATCTGCACGCGCACTGATATCCGCCACGCTGGAAGGCCTTGCGATGCCTGACCAGGCGGACCGGCTGACGCTGGACATTCCGCCCGCGGTGCCGCGCATCCGGATCGACCACGAGAAGATGGTGCGCGTGCTGACCAACGTCATCGCGAATGCCTTCAAGTATTCGCCCGGCGGCGGCGAGGTGAGGCTGTCCGTGCGCGAAGCGACGCGGCACTCGCGCCTGATGGCCGGCATCCGTGTGACCGACCACGGTATCGGCATGACGCCGGCGCAGCAGGCGCGCATCTTCGAGCGCTTCTATCGCGCCGATCCGTCGGGCGCCATCCCCGGCACCGGGCTCGGCATGTCGCTGGTGAAGGAAATCATGGACCTGCACGGCGGCGAGATCGACATCGACAGCGAACCGGGGGTTGGCACGTCGGTCACGCTGTGGCTGCCGGTGATGGACACCGCGACGACGTGATGGGCGACAATCGCCACCACTGAACGGAGAGCGACATGCGACTGGACGACGGACGCGAGAGCGGCAATATCGAAGACCGGCGTGGTGCGCGCGGTCGCGGCATGCTGGGCGGGGGCGGCCGGCGCATCGGCGTCGGCACCATCGTGCTGGCGCTGGTGGCGATGTATTTCGGGGTCGACCCCTCGGTCGTGCTGAACATGGGCGCGGGCGAACCGGAGCTGAGTCAGCAGGCATCGGGTGCGCCCGGCGTGCAGGACAGCGGCAGTCGCGAGGACGACGCGCTGGCGCGCTTCACGTCGCGCGTGCTGGCGGATACCGAAGATACCTGGGGCGAACTGTTCCGCGCCGGCGGTGCCCGGTACCGGGAGCCGCGTCTGGTGCTCTATACCGGCGGCACGCGGACCGCCTGCGGCACCGGACAGGCGGCGATGGGTCCGTTCTACTGCCCGGGCGACGAGAAGGTCTATCTCGACCTCGGTTTCTACCGCGAGCTGCAGGCACGCTTCAGTGCGCCGGGGGATTTCGCGCAGGCCTACGTCATTGCGCACGAGGTCGGCCACCACGTGCAGAAGCTGCTCGGCATCGCGGAAAAGGTGCAGCGCGCCAAGGCGCGCTCCGGTGAACGCGAGGGCAATCAGCTGCAGGTCCGCATGGAGCTGCAGGCTGACTGCTTTGCCGGCATCTGGGCCCACCACGCGAACCGTTCGCGCGCCATCCTCGAACAGGGTGACGTCGAGGAGGCGCTGCGTGCGGCGTCAGCCATCGGCGACGACACGCTGCAGCAGCAGGCGCAGGGTTATGCCGTACCCGAGAGCTTCACGCACGGCAGCGCGGAACAGCGCATGCGCTGGTTCCGGCGCGGCCTTGACGGCGGAGACCTGAAAACGTGTGACACCTTCGCGGTCAGCGCGCCGTGATGCGCGCTGACCTCAGTCGATGCGGATGACGACCTTGCCGAAGTGGGTGGCGCCTTCCAGGTGACGGATGGCGGCACGTGCTTCGGTGAAGCCGAATACGCGGTCGATCACCGGTTCGATCTTGCGTGCAGCCAGCAGCCGGTTCATGGATTCGAACATGTCGCGCGAGCCGACGAACACGCCGCGCAGCTGCGTCGAGCGGAACAGGATAGCGAGCGGATCGATCTGGCCACCGGTGAGCACGCCGATCAGATGCACCGAACCGCCGTGACGGGCAGCCGAGATCGAGCGCTGCAGCGTGCCCGGACCGCCGACCTCCACCACGTGATCGACGCCGCGACCGCCGGTCATTTCGAGCACCTGCTGCTCCCAGTCCGGATGAGTGCGGTAGTTGATCAGCTTCGTGGCGCCGAGGGCGCGCACCTTCTCGAGCTTGGTGTCGCTGGACGAGGTGGCAATGACCTCGGCGCCGGCAGCCTGCGCGAACTGCAACGCGAACATCGACACGCCTCCGGTGCCGAGGACCAGAACCGTGTCGCCGGGGCGCAGCGGACGCGGGCCTTCGAACAGCGCGTTCCAGGCGGTGAGCGCGGCGCACGGCAGCGTGGCGCCCTGTTCGAAGCTCAGATGTTCGGGCAGTGCGACCAGCGCGTTCTCGTCGAACACGCGGTACTCGCTCAGCACGCCGGAAGCCGTGCCGCCGAGTGATGCGCCGTAGTGGCTCTCGAGCATGGGGCCCGACAGCCAGCCTTCGAAGAAACAGCCAATGACACGATCGCCCGTGGCAAAGCGGCTCGTATCCGGGCCGGTGTCGACGACTTCACCGGCGCCGTCCGACAACGGCACCAGATCCTTGCTGATCATGCCCGGATAGCGATCCGTGACGATCAGGTAGTCGCGGTAGTTCAGCGAGGCGGCGCGCATGCGCACCAGCACCTGCCCCGGACCGGGGCGCGGGATGTCACGTTCGACTACCGAAAGGCTGTCGATGTTTGCGTGTTCGAGATAGACCTGACTGCGCATCGGATGACCTCCGTCCATGTTTGACTTATGTGCGGTGAAGCGGGTGCTTCGCACGCGATAGTGCCACGCGGGAGCGCGAACACGTGTCTCACCGCACGCGGCGGTGCGCGTCGTGCGGCCGGCCGGACAGGCTTCAGCGTTAAGCTTCGCACTGCCTCCGTCATTTTGCCCCGGCCTCCTCCATGCACGAACTTTTCAAGCTGTTGCGCGTCATCGGCCTGCTGTCAATGACTGCTTACGCCGGCCAGGCGTGCGCGCTCAACGCGAGCCAGCTCGCCGTCATCGTCAACGTGGCAGACCCGGTCAGCGTGCAGACCGGCGCCTACTACCGGCTGCGTCGCGGCATTCCCGATGCCAACGTGATCGAGGTGCGCCTGCCGCATGACCGCAGCGCACTGTCGCGCCAGGAGTTCGAAAGCCTCTACGCCGAAGTGAGTGCCAGGCTGCCGGGCCACATCAGGGCGCTGGCGCTGGCGTGGACGAAACCCTGGCGGGCCGGATGCATGGGCATCACGTCGGCGTTCGCCTTCGGCTACGACGAATCGTTCTGCTCCGCCAGTTGCGGCCCGACGCGGGCCAGCGCCTATTTCAACGGCGGGGTCGGCGTCGCGGACGATGCGCTGCCCGCACTGCCGGCGATGATGCTCGCGGGCGAGTCCTTCGATGAAGTGAGGGCGCTGATCGAGCGCGGCATCAGCGCCGACTTCTCGTACCCGAAAGGGACGGCCTATCTCGTGCGGACCGGCGACTACGCGCGCAATGTGCGCGCGCGCAACTACGAACATACGCTGTCACTGCTCAAGGGACTGAAGCTGGAAACGCCCGAAGGCGCCGACGCGCTGAACCGGCACGACGTCATCGGTTACTTCACCGGAGCGGCCTTCGTGCCGCAGCTGGCGTCGCTCACCTTCCTGCCGGGGGCGCCGGCCGATCACCTGACGTCCTTCGGCGGCCAGCTGCTGGACAGCTCGCAGATGAGCATCCTGGCCTGGCTCAGCGCCGGTGCGACGGCCAGCTACGGGACCGTGGTCGAGCCGTGCAACCACCTCGGAAAGTTCTCCTTCCCGGGCGTGCTGCTCGGCCATTACGCCGACGGCGATACCTTGATAGAGGCGTACTGGAAAAGCGTCGCGTGGCCGGGAGAAGGCGTGTTCGTCGGCGAGCCGCTGGCCCGCCCGTTCGGCACCCGCATCGTGCGCGAGACCGATGGCCTGTGGCTGGAGGCGCATGCCGCAACCGGGCGGCGCGTGGTCGTCGAAGCCGCGCCAAGCATCGTCGGCCCCTATCGCCCCGCCCGCGTCCTGAACCTGCCGCCCGGTTACACCCGGCTCGCGTTGCCGGGCATCAATGCGCCGGTGGTGAGGGTGAGATAAGGAGCCGGCGTGGCAGGGAAGCCGGCGCAGGTGCGGCGCCGCCCGCTGGAACGCCGGCGTGGCCAGCACCAGGCCCTGCTTCACGGCGCTGATTGCTGCAGATTTACGTGGTTGTATCGGTGCTCTGGTCGGGCGGAAGCAGCGAAACCAGTTCGGTGAATGTCTGTTCTGCCGCGCCACGATGCGTGGCCGCAAATGCCTTTCCGGCTTCGCTCATGCGTTTGAGCTGCAGGTCGTTGCCCAACAGTTGTTTGACCGTGCGGGCGAGATGGGCCGTGTCGGAAACGCGCAAGGCCGCGCCAGCCGCGATTGCGTCGTCCACTGCCTGGCTGAAGTTGAAAGTGTGGGGGCCGACAACGACCGGACACCCTGCCGCACAGGCTTCGATGAGGTTCTGTCCGCCCAGTGGCAACCAGCTCCCTCCCATTATCGCCACGTCTGCGAGCGCGTACCAGGTCGGCATCTCTCCCATCGAATCGCCAAGCCACACCCGGATCGCGGCGCTGGGCAGATCGCCGGCACTGCGCCGACAAACAGGGAGACTGCGGGATGTGACAAGTTCGGCTACGTCGTCAAAGCGCTGCGGGTGACGCGGCGCGATCACCGTCAACGCGTTGGCCGGCAGCATATGCGTGAGCGCGTCAAGCAAAATGTTTTCTTCACCTTCGCGTGTGCTTGCGAGCAGAACAATGGGGCGGCCTTGCAGCGTTCGACGCCACGCATGCCCGCGCGCGATCTGAAGGGGCGCGGGCTCGACATCGAATTTCATGTTGCCGGCAATC
>JAHJHI010000004.1 GCA_018824085.1 Gammaproteobacteria bacterium
CTTCGAGCACCCTTCCATGATGGACACGAAGGCGCCCGCGCCCTCCACACGTGCCGCCGGCAGGTGGTCGAATTTTTCGATTTCCGGAAAGCTGATGTCGACCTGCGAGCGCCCGCTGCTGCGGCGCTTCGCCATCAGTTCCGGCAGGCGATGCAGCGTCTGCGGTCCGAATACGACGTCAACATACGGCGCCCGCTCGATGATGGCCGCACCTTCCTGACTCGCGACGCAGCCCCCGACACCGATGATCAGATCGGGGTTTTCCCGCTTCAGGTGCTTGACTCGACCCAGGTCATGAAAAACCTTTTCCTGTGCCTTTTCACGCACGGAACACGTATTGAAGAGGATCACGTCCGCATCTTCCGGACGGTCGGTCTGAACCAGACCTTCAGCTTCGCCGAGCACGTCCGCCATCTTGTCCGAGTCGTACTCGTTCATCTGGCAGCCGAAGGTCTTGATGTAAATCTTGCGACTCATGTGGATGGGTTTCCTGCCTATTTCTGTTTGGGCGCGGGCAAATCCACTTCTTCCGGCGACAGTATCCATACGCGGTACAGCGCGCCGCTGCTGTCCAGTTCGTAGCGCACGACCTGTTCCGATCCGATCATGGCGGGCAGCATGATGCGGTTGTCCACCGAGCGGATCTGGGCGCCCGGCGCCAGCCTGAACACATGCTTGCCGAGCTCGACGAGGCCGTCACGCGGCGGCTTCATTGTCGCCTTGACCGCCTGCTCAGGGATCGATCGCAGCTGCGCGTGCCCGAGAGTCGGGGCGCTCAGCAGTATCAGCAGGGCAAGATGAATGGCGCGCATCGCGGCGGAAAAAAGCGGTTACGAATCTGCAGATTGTAGCCTGCACCCCGGCGAATCCCAAGCCGGGCCTTCATTTGCGCAATCACGACGCGTCCCCCCGGACGCGGGAACCGGCACCGTCGTTAGCACTCCAAGACGAGGAGTGCTAATCTTGCGCCCAAGGGAGGAATAGATCATGACCCACGCTCTGATGGTTCCAGATCTGCCAGCGCCCGGTGCGCTGGGCAATATCGACAGCTACATTCAAGCAGCCAACCGCATCCCGCTCCTGACGGAGGAGCAGGAACAGTCACTCGCCCGTCGTTTTCGCGACGAAGAAGACCTCGAAGCGGCACGCGGACTGGTGATGTCCCACCTTCGCCTGGTGATTGCGATTGCCCGCGGCTATCTCGGCTACGGCCTGCCACACGCCGACCTGATCCAGGAAGGCAATATCGGCCTGATGAAAGCGGTCAAGCGTTTCGACCCCGATCGCGGCGTGCGCCTCGTGTCGTTCGCCATTCACTGGATCAAGGCGGAGATCCACGAGTACATCCTGCGCAACTGGCGTCTGGTGAAGGTTGCGACGACGAAGGCTCAGCGCAAGCTGTTCTTCAATCTGCGCAGCCTCAAGCGCAGCAGCAACACGCTCAATCCCGCCGAAGTGCTGGAGGTCGCGAAGACGCTGGGCGTGAAGCCGGAAGAAGTCGTCGAGATGGAAACGCGCCTGACCGGTCAGGACGTCGCGCTGGACGGCGGAGTCGACGACGACGAACGCGACGGCGCGCGAGTGGCGCCGATCAACTGGCTGTCCGACAGCGCCGCCGCACCGCTCGATGTAATGGAAGCCGAGCAGGACGGACGCCTGCGTGAAGAAGGCCTGCAGTCGGCGCTGGCCGCGCTCGACGACCGCAGCCGGACCATCGTTCAGCGTCGCTGGCTGGTACAGGAAGGCGAATCGACGGCTACGTTGCATGAACTGGCAGCGGAGTACGGCGTATCCGCCGAACGCATCCGCCAGATCGAAGCGAAGGCGATGCAGAAGATGAAGGCGACGATGCACCGGGCGCTGGAAACGGCCTGACCCCTCGGGTCTGGAAGCAGACCCGGCGTTGTTCTCAAAAGAAAAAAGCGACCTGCGGGTCGCTTTTTTCATCACTGCTGCCGCTCAACGGCCGGCCAGAAGCACCTTCAGGTCATCCGCAATGTTCTGCGGCGTCTCGCCGTGACGAATGAACAGCCGCAGCCGGCCTTCCGCATCGTGCACGTACGTGCCTGCGGAATGGTCCATCGAATACTGCCCCGCCGTCGAGCCTGCCACCTTCTGATAGAACACCTTGTACTCTTTTGCAACGGCTTGCGTCGCAGCCAGATCGCCACGCAAGCCGACAAATGACGGGTCGAACTTCGGCACGTAGTTCGCCAGCAGTTCCGCCGTGTCACGCTCCGGGTCCACCGTCACGAACAGGACCTGCACCTTCCCGGCGTCGTCGCCGAGCAGGTCGAGCGCCTGCTTCATCGTTGCAAGGCTGGTCGGGCAGACGTCGGGGCAGTGCGTGAAACCGAAGAACAGCGTGACCAGCTTGCCTTTGTAGTCAGCCAGCGTGCGCGGCTGCCCGGCGTGGTCGGTCAGCGAAAAACCGCGTCCATAGTCGGCTCCCGTGATGTCCACGCTGTGGAAGGTCGGTACGGACTGGCTGCAGGCTGCAAGCAGCGTCACCGCGGCTGCGGCTGCAATGAAGAAGCGGCGGTTCATAGCGGAATGTAGTGGTCAACCAGCAGCGCGGCGAACAATGCGGAAAGATGGAAGATCGAGAAGCGGAAGGTCCGCTTGGCAAGCTCGTCCGAGTAGGACCGCATCAGGCGCCAGGCATAGGCGATGAAAATGCCGCCAAGCACGACGGCGGCCGCGAGATAGATCCATCCGCTCATGCGCGACGCGAACGGCAGCAATGTCACGGCAAACAGGATGATCGTGTACAGGAAAACCTGAAGCCGCGTGTATTCCGAGCCGTGGGTGACCGGCAACATGGGCAGGCCGGCCTTCGCGTATTCCTGCGTGCGGTACAGCGCGAGCGCCCAGAAATGGGGCGGCGTCCACGCGAATATGATGAGAAACAGCAACAGTGCGTCAGCCGACACCTCACCCGTCACCGCCGCCCAGCCCAGCACCGGCGGCATGGCGCCGGACGCACCGCCGATCACGATGTTCTGCGGCGTCGCAGGCTTGAGGAAGACCGTGTAGATCACCGCATAGCCGATGAAGGTGCCCAGCGTGAGCCACATCGTCAGCGGATTCACCCACTGATAGAGCATGGTCAGCCCGGTGCCGCCGACGAGACCCGAAAACACCAGCGTTTCCAGTGAATTCACTTCGCCGCGCGGCAGCGGGCGCGCACGCGTACGCGCCATGACCGCGTCGATCTTCTGTTCGACCAGGCAGTTCACCGCGGCCGCGGCACCGGCAACCAGTGCGATGCCGACGGTTGCGGCAAGCACGACGTCCAGCGGAGGCAGCCCGGACGGTACGGCCAGAAACATGCCGATGACCGCACAGAAGACGATCAACGACACGACTCTGGGCTTCGTCAGCTGCAGGTAATTGGCCAGCCTCAGCGAAAATGGCGGGATATCAAGCCGCATGGCTTTCATGGAGCACTCCGGAATAGCGTGGCAGCGCATTGGCGCGAACCCGGTAGTTTATCAGCACCATCAGGATCACCAATGCTGCAGCGCCACCGTTGTGCGCCGCAGCCACGGGCAGCGGCAGGCTGAACCACACGTTGGCCAGCCCGAGCAGGAACTGCAGCGTCAGGACACCCAGCAGCGCGCCGCCCAGCCGACGATACCCGGACCTGCGCAAGGCAAAGCCAAACGCACCGATGACCAGCGCGGCAATGACCGCTCCGACGCGATGCACCCAGTGAATGGCGGTCAGCGCTTCGATCGCGAGCGTGCCTCCGTCGGCATCGACCCCGAGTTCGCGAATGACGTGAAAGCCGTTGCGGATGTCCATGTCGGGCACCCAGTCGCCGCGACAGGTCGGCAGATCCGCGCAGGCAAGCGCCGCATAGTTCGTGCTGACCCAGCCGCCGAGCGTGATCTGGGCCGCCAGCACGACGAACGCGAGTGCGGCAAAGGCGCGCAGCGCCATCGGCGCGGCAAGGCGCGAGGGCGTCAGCGTGCGGGCATACAGCCAGGCCAGAATCGCCAGCACCGTCAGCCCGCCAATCAGGTGTCCGGTCACGATGGCCGGCTTCAGCAACATGGTGACCGTCCACTTCCCGAACATCGCCTGCAGCACGACAACGCCGATCAACAGCGTCGCGAGCCATGGCGCAGTCGCCGGCTCACGCCGGTTGCGCCACGCGATGACTGCAATGCCCACGATGCACAGGCCGACGATGCCTGCGAAATAGCGGTGGATCATTTCCTTCCAGGCCTTCGCGAACGACACCGGGCCATGTGGATTCTCGGCCAGCGCGGCGTTGATGTGTTCGGACGCGTGGATCACCGTTGCGTGCCCGTAGCAACCCGGCCAGTCGGGACAGCCCAGCCCGGCGTCGGACAGTCGGACATAGGCGCCCAGCACGATCAGCATGAACGTCATCACCACGGTCGCGAGCAGCAGAGTTCGGTAGGTTTTCATCAGCCCAGCCTCGAGTACTTCATCAAACGTTGGAAATCCTTGATCATCTTCTTCGGATCGGGTTCATCGGGATAACGCATCATCACCTGCCCCAGCGGATCCACGACATAGATCGCCGTCGCGTTCGCGGGGTTCTGCCTGAAGGCTGCAAGCGTCTTCGATCCCGCAGCCGACACGACGTGCATGCCCTCGATGGCGTCGAGCAGGCGCCCGGAAGGCACCGCCGCATCATCCACCAGCCACACCCGCTCGATGCGATCCTGGTGCTCGCCCTGTGCCTTGCGCACCTGGCGAATGAAATACAGCGATTCTTCGCAGCGCGCATCGCATGCGCCGCCGTTGGCCAGCACCAGCACCCATCGCCCCTTGAGGCCGGAGAACTCGAATCCCCCTCCCTTGACCTGCTGCAGAGATTCTTGCGGCAAGACCCGGGGCGACAGCAATTGACCGTAATTGGTCGTGCTGTCCGGACGCCAGAAATAGTAAAGCGCGTACGACGCGACCAGTGGCAGGACGCAAACCAGCCCGAGCACCACCATTGTTTTCTTGCCGTTCAAGTTCTCTCTCCTGTTTTTCTCATCGCGGCGAAAACGCCGGACACCGCCGTCACCAGCGCGAACGCATACCATTGCACGACATAGACGACATGCTTCTCCACGCCAAACTCGGGCTTCACGTCATCGCGCCGAAGCCCGTCCTCAGGGCCACCTGTCTGCGCGAGAATGAACGGGGCGAGCGTGAGGCCTGTCGCCTGCCGCGCCCGGGCAACCGTGACGTTCTGCCACACTCGCCCCGCGACCGCATCGTCCGACAACTCGACGAATCTTGGCTGCGCCCGCACGACGAGCCCCGTCACCTTCTGGACACCTGACGGACTCTGCACGTCCGGCAACAAAGTTCTCACGCGGCCTGCGAGCACCCACCCCCGGTCGACCAGCACGCACCGGCTGACGCCCTTGCAAAGGGGCATGAACACCGCATAACCAGCCTGTCCGTCGCGAACCTGATTGTCGCCATAGATAAGCGCGTCACTGCGCCATTCACCCGACACCGACGCCCGGGTGAACTCGGAAGGCGTCTCGGCGCCCCAATCGGAAAGGTCGAGCGCGGGCTGTTTCTGCGCCTCGTTGTAGGCGTCGAGCAGGCCCTGTTTGTAGTTCGCGCGGGCCGTCTGCCAGCGCGCCGCGGACAGACATACGGCGATCACGATGACGCAGGCCAGTGCAGGCCAGAAGCGAACGACGAAGGTGCGACGGGCGAAAGTGAAGTGGGCCATTGGAGTCAGATGTCCGGGGTAAACTGGACACCTTCAAAAAGGATTCGTTTGATGCGTTATCTCGTGATTTTCATGTTGCTGGCCATCCTGGGCAGCCTCGGCTCGGCCCTGTTCTTCCTGTTCCGCGACAGCGGAAACTCGCACCGGATGCTGCGCTCGCTCGCCATTCGTGTTGGCGTGTCGCTGACGCTGTTCATCATCCTGATGGTCAGCTACCGTTTCGGGTTCATCACCGGAAAGCTCTGAGACCCCGTCGTCTCACCTCCCGCAGACGGCAGACCGCCGCACGAAAAAAAGCGCCGCACGATGTGCGGCGCCGAGTATTTATTTTTAAAGGGCTCTTATGTGATCCGGCCCACTCTCCTCCTCGCTGATTCGGTGCCTGTCAGATCCAGTAGACCACGACAAAAAGCAGCAGCCAGACGACGTCAACAAAGTGCCAGTACCACGCGACGGCCTCAAAACCGAAGTGGTTCTCCGGCGTGAAGTGTCCGGCCAGGACGCGGCACAATATCACGATCAGCATCGTTGCACCAATCGTGACGTGGAAGCCGTGAAACCCGGTGAGCAGGTAGAAGATCGAGCCGAACACGCCGGTCGTCAGCTTCACGTTGAGTTCGCTGTAGGCGTGCATGTATTCGTAAATCTGGAATCCCAGAAACACGACGCCGAGCGCGATGGTCATCAGCAGACCCAGCTTGAGCTGGCCGCGGTTGTTGTGCAGCAGGCCGTGGTGCGCCCAGGTCAGCGTGACGCCGGACATCAACAGCAGCATCGTGTTGATGGCCGGAATGCCCCATGCGCCCATCGGCGTGAAGGGGCTGCCATCGTAGCCGGGGCCGGCGTTCGGCCATGCGGCAGTCGCGTCCGGCCAAAGCAGCGCCTGGCTTTCAAGCCCGGCCAGATCGGGGATGGACAGAACGCGCGCGTAGAACAGCGCGCCGAAGAACGCAGCAAAAAACATCACTTCCGAAAAAATGAACCAGCCCATGCTCCAGCGAAAGGACATGCCGACCCGCTTGCTGTACAGCCCGCCTTCGGACTCGTGCGCGACCGTCCCGAACCAGCTGTACATCATGTAGAAGAGCACGAGCAGACCGGCGCCCAGCACAAACGGGCCGGCGCTGAACTTGTTCATCCAGAGCACCGATCCCATTGCGAACAGGAACAGTGCGAGCGAACCCGTTATCGGATAGGTGGATGGCGCAGGTACGTAGTAGTACGGGGCCTGTTGTGGCGTATGCGAGCTCATTTATGTTTTCCTTCCCAGTTATTCTCTCAAGCAATACTTATCAGAATGCGTACCACCAAGATCAACGTCGTCACGAACAGGGCTGCGGCCACAACGCCCGTGATGATAACTTGCAACGGCGTGAGCGATGCAGCCGCCTCTTCGTGGTCACCCTTCTTGCGGATCCCGACAAAGGCTGACAGCACCGTCACGACATTCCTGACCAATCCGGCCATCTGATCAACCCCCACCCGCCCGGCGGCTGTCGCCGGGAGCGGCTGCCGTCGCGCCCGGCACCTCGAAGAAGGTGTAGGAGAGCGTGATCGTACCGATGTCCTTCGGCAGGGAGGGCGACACAAGAAACGCGATTGGCATGACTCTGGTCTCCCCCGCCGCCAAGGTCTGCTGCTGGAAGCAGAAGCACTCAAGCTTCTGGAAGTACTGTCCTGCCTGCGTCGGCGTGTAGCTCGGGATGGCCTGTCCGGTCATCGCGGTGGGAAGGGTATTCGACACCTCGTATTCCACTGTCGCGATCTCCCCTGGATGAACAACCACCGAGCTGCTGACCGGTTTGAAGCTCCACGGCATCTTGAGCACGTTGGCATCGAACTCGACCGTAACGCTGCGCGAGCGATCGACCTGCGTATTCAACGGCACGTCCGTGTCCTGCTTGTTCAGGTTGTTTATGTCCAGCACCTGACACAGCTTGTCGTAGAAAGGCACCAGCGCATACCCGAAACCGAACATCAGGAAGGCCGAAACAACCAGCCTGATCAAGGTCGATCGATTACGCCCGTCAGCCTCCACCGACGCCTCTTTGGTCATTGGCTGGACATTCCGTAACGCAACAGGAACATCACGAAGACCGCGACAGCAGTCGCCGCCAGCCACAACGCAGTACGTACGTTGCGGCGGCGGATTTCTTCATCAACGCTGGACACCGGCGCGCTCACTTGATGATCGGCGGCGTTTCGAAGGTGTGATGCGGCGCCGGCGACGGCACCGTCCATTCAAGACCTTCCGCACCATCCCAAGGTTTGGCGGAAGCCTTCTCGCCACCCTTCAGGCATTTCAGCACGACCACCAGGAACACCAGTTGAGACAGGCCGAAACCGAAGGCACCGATGGACGAAATCATGTTGAACTCGGCGAACTGCAGCGCGTAGTCCGGAATCCGGCGCGGCATGCCTGCAAGGCCCAGGAAGTGCTGAACGAAAAAGGTCATGTTGAAGAAGACCAGCGACAGCCAGAAGTGCAGCTTGCCGAGCTTCTCGTCGTACATGTGGCCGGTCCATTTCGGCAGCCAGTAGTAGGCGCCGGCATAGGCCGAGAACAGCGCACCTGCAACCATCACATAGTGGAAGTGGGCGACGACGTAGTAGCTGTCGTGCAGCTGCACGTCCACCGCGGTCATCGACAGCACGAGGCCCGAGAAGCCGCCCAGCGTGAAGAGGAACAGGAAGCCAATCGAGAACAGCATGGGTGTCTCGAAGGACAGGGAACCACGCCACATCGTGGCCACCCAGTTGAACACCTTCACCCCGGTCGGGATCGCGATCAGCATCGTCGCAAACATGAAGTAGAGCTGGCCGGCAACCGGCATGCCGACCGTGTACATGTGGTGAGCCCACACGATGAAGGACAGGATGGCAATCGATGACGTGGCATACACCATGGAGGCGTAACCGAACAGCGGCTTGCGGGAGAACGCCGGGATCACCTGCGACACGACGCCGAACGCCGGAATTGCGATGATGTAGACCTCGGGGTGGCCGAAGAACCAGAAGATGTGCTGATACAGCACCGGATCACCACCGCCGGCCGCGTTGAAGAAGCTGGTGCCGAAATGGCGGTCGGTCAGGATCATCGTGACCGCACCTGCCAGCACGGGCATCACTGCAATCACCAGATAGGCGGTGATCAGCCAGGTCCAGCAGAACAGCGGCATCTTCATCAGCGTCATGCCGGGCGCACGCATGTTCAGGATCGTGGTCACGATGTTGATCGAGCCCATGATCGAGGAAATGCCGAGGATGTGCACAGCGAAGATGGCCATGTCCATGCCCATGCCCATCTGCACCGTCAGCGGCGGATAGAGCGTCCAGCCGGACGCTGCGGCACCACCCGGCACGAGCAGGGACGTGGTCAGCAGGATGGCGGCGGGCGGCAGCAGCCAGAACGACCAGTTGTTCATGCGTGCGAACGCCATGTCGGACGCGCCGATCATCAGCGGAATCATCCAGTTCGCGAAGCCGACGAAGGCCGGCATGATGGCGCCGAACACCATGATGAGACCGTGCAGCGTCGTCATCTGGTTGAAGCGGTCGGGATCGACCACCTGCAGACCCGGTTCGAACAGTTCGGCACGAATGACCATCGCCATGATGCCGCCGACGATGAACATCGCGAAGGAAAACCACAGGTACATCGAGCCGATGTCCTTGTGATTCGTTGTCGTAACCCAGCGCATGATGCCGCTGGGGTGATCATGTGCGTGGTCGTGCGCGTGGTCGGCACCGCCCGGAATCGCAGCCATGTTGATCTCCTGAAGAATCTAGAAAGTTGACTGAACGTTCAGAGAGGTCCGCTTATTCGCGGGCCATCTTGATGTCCGACGGTTGGATGACTTCGCCGGTCGCATTGCCCCAGCTGTTGCGCGTGTAGGTAATGACCGCCGCGATCTCGGTGTCGCTCAGATGCCCGAAGGCCGCCATCGCGGTGCCCGAACGGCCATGCAGCAGCACGTTGATCTGATCGTCCTGCGGCCCCAGCACGACCTTCGAGCCGTCAAGCGGCGGGAAAGCCGGCGGCAGGCCCTTGCCGTTCGCCTGGTGACAGGCCGCGCAGTTCGCCGCGAACACCTTCTCGCCGCGCGGAAGGAACTCTCCCAGCTCGTACATCTTGTCCGGATCGTCCGCTGCGGCAGCCATTGCCTTCAGCTGCCCGTCGGTCCAGGCCGCGTATTCGTCTTCCGTCACCACCTTGACCACAATGGGCATATAGCCGTGGTCCTTGCCGCACAGCTCGGCGCACTGGCCGCGGAATGTTCCAGTCTTCTCGGCGCGGAACCACGTGTCGCGGATGAAGCCCGGCACGGCGTCCTGCTTGACAGCCAGCGCCGGCACCCACCATGCGTGGATCACGTCGTTCGCGGTCGTGAGGATGCGCACCTTCTTGCCGACGGGAACAACCAGTTCGTTGTCCACTTCCAGCAGGTAATCGGCGCCCTTCTCGGCCTCATTGCGGATCTGCGGTTGCGGCGTCGACAGGGTGCTGACGAAGCTGATGCCCGCGCCATCACCCTTCAGATAGTCGTAACCCCATTTCCACTGATAGCCAGTGGCCTTGATGGTGATGTCGGAGTTGCTGGTATCGCGCATCGCCAGAATGGTCTTGGTCGCCGGCCAGGCCATGCCCAGCAGGATGAAGACCGGGACGATGGTCCACAGGATTTCAACCGTGGTGCTTTCGTGGAAGGTTGCCGCCTTGTGGCCAGCCGACTTGCGGTGAACGAACACCGACCAGAACATGACACCGAACACCGCGACAAAAATCACGGCGCAGACGATGGTCATCAGAAGGTGCAGGTCATACACCTTGTGCCCGAGTTCGGTAACCGGCTCCTGCAGGTTCAACTTCATCTCTGCCTGGGCAAGCCCGGAAAGCAGAGACAAACCCATCCCCGCCCATGCCCGACGGGCAATGTGCAAGCCACCTCTTGTTAGCGCCATAGTGCAACCCCAGATATATGTTGTGATTGATTCTGAAACCGCGATTCTAAAACCGTTTGGCCCGCAATCTAGCCGACAGCTCACGCGCCAGCAACTCGCGGGCCGGCCCATCCAGATAGCGGCCGACCGCGACCTGCCGGTCGCGACACCGAACAAACACCTCTGAACCCGGCCCGGCCCTGCGTGTTTCGACCACGGCCCAGGCCGGCACAAATTCGTGCCGGCTCAGGCGCGCCTTCTCGCACACTTCGACGATCAGCCGATCGTCGTCGAGATGAATGCGCTCGAAGTCGCCGACGCGACGCCCGAAGGCGATGAAGGCAATGCCCAACGCGCTGATCTCGATGCCGGCGAACGGCAACACCCACCAAGCACCCGCAAATGCCCACGCTGAAGCGATCAAAAGGGACAAGGCCGCCGTGACCAGAAAAAAGGCCATGAGCGCGCGCGGCGTCATCGAACAATTCCGACGCGCGACGATGCTGAATTCGGTGGATCGGCTGACTACTGCGGACACAGCAACTGCCCCGGAAGCGTTGTCTCCCCTGCCACGGCTTCTGCTGGCCGCTTAACAGTCATAAGCTAGCACAGGCCATTTCGCTTATCAACAGCGCGGCGCACCACAAACGGGCGCCGACTCAGGCGCCCAGACGTGCCAGCAGCCGGCCATGCACCCCGCCGAAGCCACCGTTGCTCATCACCAGCACATGGTCACCCGGGCGCACGCCAGCTGCGAGCGCATCGAGCAGTTCGTCCACCGAAGACGCCACGACAGCCCGGTCACCGAGCGGCGCCAGCGCCTGCACCGCGTCCCAGCCGAGCGCATCGCCGCCGAGGCAGTAACAGGCATCCGCCCCTTCCAGCGCCAGTGGAAGACGGGCCTTCATGACGCCCAGCTTCATTGTGTTCGAACGCGGCTCGATCACCGCGATGATGCGCGCGGCACCGACCTCGGAGCGCAAGGCCTTGATCGTTTCCTCAATGGCCGTCGGATGGTGCGCGAAGTCGTCATACACCGTGACACCGCCCGCCTCACCCACGCGTTCGAGGCGGCGCCGGATACCGACAAAGCGCGCCAGCGACCCGAGCGCCTGCTTCGGGCGCACGCCCGCATGGCGGGCCGCCAGCATGGCCGCCAGCGCATTGTTCGCGTTGTGCTCGCCCGGCATGCCCAGGTGGCCGGCAACATCCTCCCCTTCAGGCCCGAGCACACGCAGCGACTGCCCCGCACCGGCGGTGCGCCAGCCCGCTGCATCGTTGAACCACTCAAGTTCACTCCAGACCCCCCTGCCCAGCACCCGGCGCAAGGCCGGTTCGGCGCCATTCGCAATGACTCGCCCAATCCGCGGCACGATGCGCACGAGGTGGTGAAACTGCGTCTCGATGGCGGCAAGATCCGCGAAGATATCGGCGTGATCGAACTCCAGATTGTTCAGGATCGCGGTCCGCGGCCGGTAATGCACGAACTTCGAGCGCTTGTCGCAGAACGCCGTGTCGTACTCGTCGGCCTCGATGACGAAGAATGGCGCGTCACCGAGACGGGCTGACACACCGAAGTTCTGCGCCACGCCGCCTATGAGGAAGCCCGGTCTCAGCCCTGCGTCCTCAAGCATCCAGGCGAGCATCGACGTCGTCGTCGTCTTGCCGTGCGTACCCGCCACCGCGAGCACCCAGCGCCCGGCGAGCACATGCTCGGCCAGCCACTGCGGCCCCGACATGTATGGCAACCCGCGATCGAGAATGTCCTCCAGCAGGGCATTGCCACGCGAGATGGCGTTGCCGATCACGAACACATCGGGCGCCAGCCCGATCTGGGCCGGGTCGAAACCTTCGATGAGTTCAATGCCCAAATCCCTGAGCTGCGTGCTCATGGGCGGATATACGTTGGCGTCGCAGCCGGTCACGCGGTGCCCCGCCTCACGCGCGAGCGCGGCAATGCCTCCCATGAAGGTGCCGCAGATGCCGAGGATGTGAATGTGCATGGCTGACCGATGTGACAGAATGGGCCGAGATTCTATCAACCCGGGCGCCCGCGCCCATCGCTTGCCGCACTCCATGCGCCCCAGCAACCTGAGACGCCAGATCGCCAGCGCCGCTGCTCGACTGATCGCGGAAGAAGGCATCCGCGACTACGGCCTCGCCAAACGCAAGGCAGCACGCCAGCTCGGCGCCGGTCCGAAAGAGGACCTGCCGACCAACAGCGAGATCGAAGAAGCGGTGCGCGCCTACCAGTCCCTGTACTTCGCGGACGAACAGCCCGAGCAGTTGCGCACGCTGCGCAACGCAACACTCACGCTGATGGCCGAACTCGGCCGTTTCAACCCGTACGCCACCGGTGGCGTCGTCGACGGCACGGCCGGGCGCTTCACGGCGATACAGCTCCAGGTGTTCGCGGACAGCGCCAAGGAGGTCGAGCTGTTCCTGCTCAACAATGGCGTCGACTTTGACTCACGCGATCCGCGCCGGCCCGACCGCACCAGCCCGGAGACGACCTTGCTGTTCGACTGGGACGACCTTCCGGTGGAACTTGCGGTGTTCCCGGCCGGTCTGGAGCGTTCGCGCGGTCGCGACCGCCTGCGCGCAGAAGGCCTGCGCGCACTGCTCGACAACGAGGAAATCGAGAAATGAATGTGTGGCTCCGTCGTACGCTGATTGCAGGCGTCGTGCTTGGCGCCGGCGCCGTCGGCGTCTGGAGCGGCATGGCCCGCCAACCGCAGCTGGATGCAATGCCCGCAACAACCGTCGCACGGCTTCAGGCAATGAAGCTCGGCGACGCCGAGGGCCGGGAAATGCCCTTCTCCGCCTGGCGCGGCAAACTGCTGGTCGTCAACTTCTGGGCGACCTGGTGCCCGCCCTGTCGCGAGGAAATGCCGGGGTTTTCGCGTCTGGCCGGCAAGCTGCGGGAGCGCGGCGTGCAATTTGTCGGCATCAGCATCGATAATGCCGACAACGTGCGCAAATATCAGCAGGAAGTCCAGATCGATTACCCATTGTTGATCGGTGGGGCCGACGCGATCCAGGTGTCCACAGAACTCGGAAATGCGGCGCAAGGCATGCCGTTTACCGCAATCTTTGCGCCGGACGGCAGCCTGATCGAACGCCGCCTCGGCACCTACAAGGAAGAGGAACTGGAGGCGATCCTGCTCTCAAGGCTGCCCTGAAGCGCCAGGCACGGCTCCACGCTTGCTGGACAAAATGCAGTCAAGTCCGGCAAACTTGCCGACATGCAGCCCACAACTCGCCGCAAGGCGACCAAACCCGCCGTCCAGCCCGAGCCGGTCGACGCACCTGCAGTATCGCGTCGCATCCTCGTTCTGCATGGCCCCAACCTGAATCTGCTTGGCACCCGGGAACCGGAAATATACGGCCAGCTCACGCTGGCCGATATCGACGCGCGCCTGAAGGTGCTGGCAGTGGCGGAAGGGGTCACGCTGGAGTGCTTCCAGAGCAACCACGAAGGTGAACTGGTCACTCGCATCCAGGCTGCGCGAACGGAGAAGATCTGTTTCATCGTCATCAATCCGGCGGCCTACACGCATACCAGCGTTGCAATACGGGATGCACTGGCAGCCGTCGGCATTCCATTCGTGGAGGTCCACCTGTCCAACGTCCACGCCCGCGAAAGTTTCCGTCAGCACTCCTATCTGTCGGATATCGCGGTCGGTGTCGTGTGCGGCCTGGGCGCTTACGGTTACGAAGCAGCGCTGGAATACGCGCTGCGACGGCTCGACAACAAACAATAAACACTTTGCCGGCCGCCCACAGGCCGCCGGCGCACGCGGGGGTACACCATGGATTTGCGCAAACTCAAGAAACTGATCGATCTCGTCCAGGAATCGGGCATTTCGGAGCTCGAAGTGACGGAAGGCGAGGAAAAGGTGCGTATTGCCAAGCACCTGCCGGCGGCTCCGCAGAACACCTACGTGACCGCACCCAGCGCACCGGCGCCCGTTGCCGCAGCTGTGGCCGCCGCGGCACCGGCCGCGCCGGCCGAAGCCGCCCTGCCGGAAGGCCATGTCGTGAAGTCGCCCATGGTCGGCAGCTTCTATCGTTCCTCGTCTCCGGGCGGCAAGTCCTTCGTCGACATCGGCCAGACGGTCGTGGTCGGTGAAACGCTGTGCATCATCGAAGCCATGAAGCTGATGAACGAGATCGAGTCAGACGCCGCCGGCGTGGTCAAGGCGATCCTGGTCGAGAACGGCCAGCCGGTCGAATACGGCCAGCCGCTCTTCGTCATCGGCTGATCTCATGTTCGAGAAGATCCTGATCGCCAACCGGGGCGAAATTGCGTTGCGCATCCTGCGTGCCTGCCGCGAGCTGGGCATCCGCACGGTGGCGGTGCACTCCGAAGCAGACACCGAAGCCAAGTACGTCAGGCTCGCCGACGAGTCGGTCTGCATCGGTCCTGCGCCGTCGAGCCAGTCCTATCTGAACATTCCGGCCATCATTTCCGCCGCCGAAGTCACCGACTCGGAGGCCATCCATCCCGGCTACGGCTTCCTGTCCGAGAACGCGGACTTCGCCGAGCGCGTCGAACGCAGCGGTTTTGTCTTCATCGGCCCGCGTCCGGAAACGATCACGCTGATGGGGGACAAGGTGTCCGCCAAGGATGCAATGAAGGCCGCAGGCGTGCCGGTCGTGCCCGGCTCGGAAGGTGCGCTGGGCGACGACCCGAAGGAAATCATCCGCGCGGCGCGCGCGATCGGCTATCCGGTCATCATCAAGGCGGCCGGCGGCGGCGGCGGGCGCGGCATGCGCACGGTGCATACCGAGGCTGCGCTGATCAACGCGGTGCAGATGACGCGTACCGAAGCCGCAGCCGCTTTCAACAACCCCTCCGTGTACATGGAGAAGTTCCTCGAAAACCCGCGGCACATCGAGATTCAGGTGCTGGCCGACGCACACGGCAACGCGGTCTATCTGGGCGAACGCGACTGTTCGATGCAGCGCCGCCACCAGAAGATCATCGAGGAAGCTCCGGCGCCCGGCATTGCAGCGCGCCTGATCGCGCGCGTCGGCGAGCGCTGCGCCGAAGCGTGCCGGCGCATCAACTACCGCGGTGCCGGCACCTTCGAATTCCTGTACGAGAACGGCGAGTTCTACTTCATCGAAATGAACACCCGCATCCAGGTCGAACACCCGGTGACCGAGTTGATTACCGGCATCGATCTCGTGCAGGAGCAGATCCGCGTCGCCGCCGGCGAAAAGCTGCGCTTCAAGCAACGCGACATCAAGCTTACGGGCCATGCGCTGGAATGCCGCATCAACGCGGAAGATCCGTACAAGTTCACGCCCAGTCCCGGCAAGATCACCGGCTATCACCCGCCGGGCGGGCCCGGCGTGCGGGTCGACTCGCATGTCTATCAGGGCTACACGGTCCCGCCGCACTACGACTCGATGATCGGCAAGGTCATCACCTACGGCGACACACGCGAACAGGCGATCCGGCGCATGAGCATCGCGCTGTCGGAAATGATCGTCAGCGGCATCAAGACCAACATCCCGCTGCATCAGGAGTTGATGCACGACGCCCGTTTCGTCGATGGCGGCACCAGCATCCACTACCTTGAACAGAAGCTGGCGGACCAGACGGCTGCGAAAGTGAAATGAGTGCGGACCAACAGCCGGACGCCCCGGCAGCCGGCGGCTGGATCACCGTCACGCTGCTGGCAGATTCCACGCACGCGGAGGAACTGTCCGACGCATTGCTCGAAGCGGGCGCGCTGTCGGTGGACATCGAAGATGCCGACGCCGGCACGCCGGACGAGCAGCCCCAGTTCGGCGAGCCGGGCATGCCGGTGGCGGTCGAGCTGTGGCCGCACTCCCGGCTGCATGCTCTGTTCGAACGCGACGCCGATTTCGCGACCGCGATGGCCGAAGCGGCGGAAGCCGCCGGCCTGACCAGCCCGCCGCCCTACACGACGGCGCAGCTCGACGAACAGAACTGGGTCCGCCTCACACAGGCCCAGTTCGAACCGATACCGGTATCCGCACGACTGTGGATCGTGCCGTCCTGGCATGCCGTGCCCGACCCGAAGGCGATCAACATCATCCTCGACCCGGGCATGGCTTTCGGCACCGGTTCGCACCCGACCACGCGGCTCTGCCTGGAGTGGCTGGACGCCCTCGTGCGCGGAGGCGAAACCGTCATCGACTATGGCTGCGGCTCCGGTATATTGGCGCTGGCGGCGGCGAAGCTGGGCGCCGCGCGGGTCACCGGCACCGACATCGATCCGCACGCACTCGACGCCGCACTCTACAACGCGCAGCGCAACGACGCCACGCTCGAACTGCTGCATTCGCGCGACAACATCGATCATCGGGCCGACATCGTGGTTGCCAACATCCTCGCCAATCCGCTGACCGTACTCGCGCCGCTGCTGTGCAGCCTGACGCGCAGCGGTGGGCGCATCGCGCTGTCCGGCATTCTTGCGGCGCAGACGGACATGGTGCGCAACGCGTATCGCCCGGCCTTCGAACTGGAGGTTGCCGGCGAGCGTGACGGCTGGGTCCTGCTGACCGGGACACGCGCCTGATGCTGTCCCGCTGCCCCGCATGCGCCACGGTATTCCGTGTCGACACGGTGCAGATCCGGGCGCGCGACGGACGTGTGCGCTGTGGCCGCTGCCACGCGGTATTCGACGCGCTCGACGCAATGGTCGAACTGCCGGTTCCGCGCACCGATGCGGGCGCACCGGTTGCCGTCCCGGCCGACGCACCGGCACCCGGGGCACCACACGAGCCGGAACACAGCCACGCCACGCTCAACGTCATCGATGCGCCCGAAGCAGAAGCGCGCCACGAGCCATCCGCCATCACCGCCGACGTGTTCGACATCGGTGACGCCGACCCGCCTCCCGAGCCCGCCCCCGGCGGCAGCATGGACACGCTGGTCGCGCGCACCACCGACTACTGGCAGCGCGCGCCGGCCGTCCCCGCCGACGACATCGACGTGCAGCTCGACGCCGCCGCAGGCACGCTTGACCTGTCTGCAACGCAGCCCGATCCGGACATCACCCAGCCGCTCGACATCCTCGAACCGATCGAACCGGTCGCACCCGAAGCCGGGCCCGTCGCAGAAACATCCGGGGCCACCGACGCCGCGTGGCACGCCGACCCCTTGCTGGCGCCCCTGCCCGCCGGGCCGGAACCGCTGAACGACCCCGCGCTGCAGCGCATCCGGCGCGAACTGTACGGCGAGGACGCCCCGGCCCGCCGCAGCCGCGCGGCGACCGCACTGTGGTCGCTCGGCATCCTGCTGCTCGCGCTGCTTGCCGCCGCCCAGCTGGCCTATCACTTCCGCGGCGACATTGCACAGGCGCAACCCGCGTTGAAGCCGCTGCTCGATCAGGCCTGCGCCCGCCTCGGCTGCACCGTGCCGGCGCCGCGCGAGCCCGACAAGGTGAGCATCGAATCATCCGAACTGACACCGGCAGCAGGACGCGAACCCCTGCTGCAACTGACCGCCCTGCTGCGCAACGGCGCAACGTTCGCGCAGGCCTGGCCGCACCTCGAACTGACACTGACCGACAGCGCGGACCGCGCCGTGGTCCGCCGCGCGATCGCCCCGGCCGACTACCTGCCGGCCGCCAATCTGCAGGGCACCACGTTCGGCGCCGAATCCGAGCAGGCCATCCGCCTGCTCATCGACGCCGACAACACAGGCGCCAGTGGCTACCGCCTCTACGTCTTCTACCCCTGATCGGACCCGATCAGGTCATCACGCAGCGCCCGATACGGAGGATTTTCCCAATGACCCAGACCGTTCTGCTAGGCGGCAACCCGATCCACCTCGCCGGCCACTTCCCGGCACAAGGCAGCAAGGCGCCCGCCTTCCGCCTCGTCGGCACCGACCTCGCCGACGTATCGCTCGCGGACTTCGCCGGCAAGCGCAAGGTGCTCAACATCGTGCCGAGCCTGGACACGCCGGTCTGCCAGACCTCGACGCGCAAATTCAACGAACAGGCGTCGACGATGAGCAATACCGTCGTACTCGTCATTTCCGCCGACCTGCCGTTCGCGATGAACCGGTTTTGCGAAACCGAAGGCCTGACCAGCGTCGTATCGCTGTCCACGCTGCGCGGCCGCGAATTCATGGCGAACTACGGCGTCGAGATCATCGACGGCCCGCTCGCCGGACTGACGGCCCGTGCCGTGGTCGTGCTGGACGAGAACGACGCCGTCCTGCACGCTGAACTGGTGCCTGAAATCAAGCAGGAACCGGACTACGCCGCCGCCCTGGCCGCACTGAAGTAAACGCTGCCCGCGGGGCGCCAGCCGGCGCCCCGCAAACCTCCCGAGTACATCCCGATGGAAGAAAGTCCGTTCAAGGGCAAGACCGGCCTGCGCCGCCTGCTCAACGCCACGCGCTATTCGGCCGAGGGCCTCGGCGCGGCGTTTCGCCACGAAGACGCCTTCCGCCAGGAAGTGCTCGCAGCCGTCGTGCTGATTCCGCTCGCCATCTGGCTCGGCAATGACGGCATCGAACGCGCGCTGATGTCATTCAGCGTGCTGCTCGTGCTCGTCGTGGAACTGCTGAATTCCGCGGTAGAAGCAACCGTCGACCGCATTTCGCTGGAAAACCACCGGCTCGCCAAACGCGCCAAGGACATCGGATCGGCCGCGGTCATGGTCACACTGGCGAACGTCCTGCTCGTCTGGGCGCTGGTACTCGCGCAGCGTCTCTGAGCCCCCCGCACCCGTCCCGCATGCGGTGACCCGCGGCGTGAAGGCGTGATCGTGCGACACCGCCCGCACGACAAGCCGTCTCTCCCTCTCCCGACGGACGATATGCACGGACGCCCGGCGTCAGCAAGCGGGCGGCTCGCGGATTGCTGCCGTCGGCGAACCGGAACCGGGCCACCGCGTCGTGCGCGCGCACCGATTCGATGCTGAAGTCGCTCGAGCGTGACGTGCCGTCTCGGGCACGGCGACTTCCGTGCCGGCGTGCGTCGAACGCATCGCGACACCGAATGTGACAAAGCCGTCGCCGGCCCGGCAACCGTGACACTGGCCAGCGGCGCCGGCGATGCCCGCGGCCATTGCAGATACGTCAAACGTCCCGCGATACGTGATTCGGTTCATGGCAATTGTTCCCGCGGGTAGTGAAGATGGCCCGATTCCGGAAATCGGGGGTCGCGGCAGGAATGGTTCAGTTGTGCCGGTGCGTGATGCCCGCGAACTTCGCGCAGGCGTTGGCAGTCGCACCCGCACGACGCATCCGGTCGACCCGGGCTGTGTGCATTGCCGCGCAGGAAGGGCCGGCGCATGCGCTACACTTTGCAGCTTGGCGTGCAACGCGCCTGGAACGAATGACTCGCTCGCCGCGCCAGGCCCCCGCGCGACGCTCTCCTTAAGCAACAAAGGAATACTTGCAGTGCAGGTTGGGGGCACCATGAAACCGGGTATGAACAGGCGTGCGTCCGACGCACCGGACGCAACGGATGGACGTGAGGCCACTCGCGAGCGTCTGCCTGCAGACCATGACCATGGAATGGAAAGTGGCGCGACGTGCTGGCTGAGCCTGTTCAACGGCATCGGCGAGCCACTGCTGCTCATGGCACCCGACGGCGTCATACTCGACGTCAACCACGCACTGTCCGCCCTGCTCGACTACCCACCCGAAGCCCTGATCGGACAGCACGCGTCGTTTGTCTGCCCGCCTGAAGGCGCACAGCAAATCGAAGCCTGTCTCGCCGACGCGGCGCGCGCGGGCGCGGCGCGACATTGCGACGGCGTTGCACGGACCCGCGGCGGCGAACTGATCGCCATCGACATCGTCGCGTCCATGGTCCGCACGGACGCGCAACCCATGATCGTCGCGGTGCTGCACGACATCCGGGCGCGCAAGACCGCAGAAACAAACTTTCACGTTTCCGAGCAGCGCTTCTACGCATTGGCTGAACTGATACGGGAGATATTCTGGGTCTGCGACCCGTCGACCCGACAGTTGCTCTACATCAGTCCCGCGTTCGCCGACCTGTTCGAACAGGCCGGCTGCTCACTGGAGGACGCGCCGCGCACCTGGAGCGAAGCCATTCTCCCGATCGACCGACCGCTCTACGAGCACTTCCTGAACGCGCAGACACGCGGCGAGCGCGTTGAAGTCGAAGTGCGGTTCCGTGCCACGGACGGCCGCGTGCGCTGGCTGCACGGGCGCGCCTTCCCGTGGAAGGGCGACGGCGGCCGCGCGCTTGTCGCCGGGGTGGCGGAAGACATCACGGAGCGCAAGGAGGCCGAAGCCGAGCGGCTCGCGCTGGCCGACCTGCGCCGCGAATCCCTGGTGCGCGAAGCCCATCACCGCGTCAAGAACAGCCTGCAGGGTGTGGTCGGCCTGCTGCGCCGCTGGGCCGGCCGGCACCCGGCACTGGCATCGGTGTTGACCGACGCCATCAGCCAGGTGCGCTCCATCGCCGTCATCCATGAACTGCAAGGCCGCAGCACCGGCGAGCCGGTACTGCTGTGCGAGCTGTTGCCGATGATCGCCGGCAGCGTCGAAAACCTGTTTGACGCACAGGTCAGGCTGCGCGTGCGAAACCGCCGCGAAACGATGGTCGCGCTGGCCGACGCCGAAACCGTGCCGCTGGCCATCGTGCTCAACGAGCTGCTGATGAATGCCGGCAAGCACCAGAGCGCCGACACCCCTGACGCGGTGCGTTACATAGACATCGAATTGAGTGGCGATCATGATGAAGCCCTGATCGTCATCGGCAATCGCGGCGCACTTCCGCCCGACTTCGACTTCGCCGCCGGCGGCGGCCTCGGGCAGGGGCTCGAACTGCTCTCCGCCCTGCTGCCGCGTGACGGCGCAACACTCCATTTCAGCCAGCATCTCGGCCAGGTGCAGGCGCACTTGCTGCTGACGGCGCCAGCCATTCTTGCCCACCATGATCCAGCCGGACACGTGCACCATGTCTGATTCAGACCGCAACCGCCTTCTACTGGTCGAAGATGATCGCCTCATCTCGGCCACGCTTGCCGCCGGGCTGCATGCCAGCGGCTATGACGTCGCCACCGCGAGCTCCGCAGAAGCGGCGCAGCGCCTGCTCGAAACGCAGCGCTTCGACCTCGCCATACTCGATGAACAGCTGCCCGGCATGACCGGCCTGGAACTCGCGGAACAGATGCGCGAGACATACGCGCTGCCACTGATATTCCTGACCGCCTTCGGTGACGCCGGCCGCGTGCGCGGCGCGATTGAACGCGGCGCACTCGCCTATCTCGTGAAACCGGTCGATCTGGCGCAGCTGCTGCCGACGCTGCGCGCCGCCCTGGCGCGCGCCGAAGACATCCGCATGTTGCGCGACACCGGTCATCACCTGCAGCGCGCGCTCGACGAGCGCCGGGAGATCAGCATCGCCGTCGGCATATTGATGGAGCGCATGCAGATCGCCCGCCAGCCCGCGTTCGAAATGCTGCGCAAGACGGCGCGCTCCCAGCGCCGCCGCATCGAGGATGTCGCCAAGGAGATGCTGCTGCGCCGCAACAGTGATCCGCTGCAATCCGGCGCCGGCAAGTAACACCGCCGTCACGCTCAAGACTTCTCCGCGGCAACCGTAGAACACTCGAGCGGCACGCGCCAACGACGACGCGCGCTGCGGCACGGGCCCAACCCCCGCCCCCGACAGAACACCATTCGCACCCGGCATATGGTCAGGTGCTGTCGCTTTGGGGGAGTCCTTGATGTCAGACGTATCTGCCTTGTTCAGCTGCAGTGCCTTCGACGCACCGTGCTCGCGTCATGACCTGCAGGCCGACGGCTACGCCCGCGCAGTCCAGTCCCTTTCCAGCATCCCGCCCGCAGGCCTGCTGCAGCTCGACGGCGACGGCGTCGTCGTGCGCCAGAGCGCGCTGCCCGGCCTGCCCGACCTGCGCACCCGTCACGTCAGCGAGGTGTTCCACGGTCTGGCCGGAATCACCGGCACCGGCTGGGGCCGCGTCGTCGCGGACTGCGTCAGCACACCGCACCACTACGTCTGGCGCACCGCTCCCGAATCCGGTGACCGCCTGTTCGCCGTTGAATGCACCTGCCTCGGCACCGGCGCACCGGGCACCACGCATGAACAATGGCCGCACTGGCTGCTGCGCCTGAGCCCGCTGTCACCGCGCGACGGCGGGCTGCGCGCACCGCACCTGCTCGCGCAGGCGGCCCACCAGGCCGGCGACGCCGTCATGATCACCTGCGCCGGCGGCCTCATCGAATACGTGAATCCGGCATTCGAGCGCAATACCGGCTACCGCGCCAACGAAGTGCTCGGCCGCTCGCCCGGCATGCTCAAGTCGGGCCAGCATGGTCCGGAGTTCTACGCGGCCCTGTGGCGAACGATCAGCAAGGGCGAGGTGTTCCGAGCCGTGTTTACCAACAGGCGCAAGGACGGCGAACTGTACTTCGAAGAGAAGACGATCAGCCCGATCCGCGACGTGCAGCAGAAGATCAGCCATTTCGTTGCCACCTCGCGCGACGTGAGCGAGCGCATACGCGCGCAGGAACAGCTGGAATACCTCGCCAGCATGGACATGCTGACCGACCTGCCGAACCGCCGCCTGTTCTCCGACCGTCTGCGCCAGGCGATGCGCCGCAGCGCCCGCCTCGAACGCCCGCTCGCCGTGCTGTTCATCGACCTCGACCGATTCAAGGTGATCAACGACACACTGGGGCACAGCGTCGGTGACGCGCTGCTGACCGAGGTCGCCTCCCGTCTGCGCGGCTGCGTGCGCGCGGCGGACACCGTCGCGCGGCTCGGCGGCGACGAGTTCACGGTGCTGCTGGAAGAAGTCGGCAGTCGCGACGCCGTCGCGCAGGTCGCAGGCAAGATACTGAAGGTGCTGGCACGGGGCGTGCGGGTGGCCGAGCGCGAGTTCTTCGTCAGCGCCAGTGTCGGCATCGCCATGCATCCGGATGACGGCAGCTCGATCGACGAACTGCTGAGCCGCGCCGACATCTCCATGTATTGCGCCAAGGCCGCCGGGCGCAACACCTTCCGCTTCTACGAGCCCGGCATGGACGAGCACGCGCGCAGCGACCTGTCGGCCGAGATCGCACTGCACGGCGCACTGGAGCGCCAGGAGTTCTATCTGGTCTACCAGCCCATCGTGGACGCGCGCACCGGACACGTGGTGGCAGTCGAGGCGCTGATGCGCTGGCACAGCCCCGGTCACGGCCTCATCCCGCCCAGCCGCTTCATTCCGATACTGGAAGACACCGGCCTCATCGTGCCGGTCAGCCGCTGGTCGCTTCGTGTGGCGCTGAGCGAGGTCCGCCGCATGCAGCACGCCCGGCCCGACATCCGCCTCTCGTTCAACCTGTCGGGGCGCCAGCTGCATGACGACGATCTGGTTGACGACATCGCCGCGGCACTCGCCGAAACCGGCGTCGATCCGCACACGCTGGAACTGGAAATAACCGAAAGCACGCTGATGGAGGATATCCCGCGCACCAGCGAAGTATTGAGCCGGCTCGATGCCATGGGGATCAGCCTTGCCATCGACGACTTCGGCACCGGCTATTCCTCGCTCGCCTACCTGATGCGATTCAGCGTTCGCACGCTGAAGATAGACCGCAGCTTCGTGGCCGAGCTCGACAGCAGCGGCGACGCGATCACCATCGTGCGCGCCATCATGTCGCTGGCGCAGAGCATGGGGCTGGACATCGTCGCCGAAGGCGTCGAGACGGAGCATCAGTTCGCACTGCTTGGCGATCTGGGCTGCCATCGCCTGCAGGGCTATCTGTTCGGAGCGCCCGCCCGGCCGGAAGACCTGTCGCAACTGCGCTGCTTCGCCTGCGTGGAATAAAAAAATCCGGCAGGCGGCAACCAGGAGGAGCTGGCTGCCGCGTTGCCGGCAAAATGAGGAGAGTCGGAAAGCGCCGGCACCTTCGCCGGCGCGTGTGTGCGGGCTTCAGCTCACGAGGCTGTGCGTGAAACAGACAACTGCCACGCCGGCCGCGAGCGCCAGGTAGGGCAGCACGCCGGCTCGCCTTGTCGTGTCGCCGAGCTGCATGTCTTCGGCCGTGTCGCCGGGGAATGCCCCTTTGTCCTGGATGTAATGGCGATAGACGAACACCGGGATGACCAGCGACGCGAACACCAGACCCGCGGTCAGCGTGCCTTCACCGTAGATGTTCGCGCCCAGCCCCATCAGCGACAGGTTCACGAAGCCGAGCAGCGCGCCGATGGCGATGATGATGCGCGGCGCGCGGTACGGACGTTCCCAGTCGCCACGATCCATGCGGTGGATCCAGCCTGACTGCAGGTTCAGGAAATTGAACAGGATGTAGCCGACGTTGGCGCAGGCCAGCACGAACACGTAGTCCGACATCAGCAGCAGGATCAGGTTGAAGCCGAGGTTGGTCCACATCGCGTGCGTCGGCGCGCCGTGCTCGTTCGCCTTCGACAGGTAGCGCGGCAGCCAGCCGTCGACCGACGCCTGGTACAGCGTGCGGGCGGCGCCCGACATCGTCGTCATGATGGACAGCAGGATGGCCAGCACCAGCATCACGAGGATGACGTTGCCGACGACGGCACCGCCGCCCACCATCTGCGACATCACGTTGGCCACGCCCATGCCGCTGTAGATCTCCGGCGCGAGCATGCCGCTGTAGACGGCCGGCGTCACCACGTTGCCGGCCGCGTCGAGCACCGGCGGCGTCACCAGCTCGCCCAGGCCGAGGTAGCCCTGGAAGGCGATCGGCACCAGCGAGAAGAAGGCGATGCACAGCAGGCCCGAATAGAAGATGGCCTTGAAGGTATCGGTCTTCGGGTTCTTGAATTCGCGGGTGTAGCACACCGTCGTCTCGAAGCCGTAGGTCGACCACGCGGCCACGAACAGGCCGCCGGCCATCAGCGTAATGCCCGCCATGTTCCATTCGCCGTCGATCACGAGGCCCTGTGCGTCGTAGGCCAGCGGCAGCAGCGGCGCGAAACGGTCGGACGGAAGGTCGCCGGTGATGAGCGGCACCAGCGCGATCAGCATGAGCGGAATCAGCGAGCCCAGGCCGAGGATCATCGTCGTGCGCGCGGAACGCAGGATGCCGCCAAGCTGGATGCCATAGACCGTCAGCAGCAGCACCGCACCGATGATGGCGGTTGCGTTGATGCGCAGTTCGAGCCCGGACTTGATCATGCCCAGATCCAGCAGCGTGATCTGCCAGGTGTTGATCGCCGCATCCGCCGGGAACAGCGCGCCGAGGATGTAGCCGGCAGCGAGGCCGGAACCGATGGCCAGCACCGGCGACCAGGCGAACCAGTTGCACCACACCGACAGCGGCGCAATGATCTTGCTGTAGCGCACCCAGGCCACGGCGCCGTACACCGACGCGCCGCCGGTCTTGTTGGGGAACAGGCCGGCGATTTCGGCGTAGGTGAACGCCTGCAGAAAGCCGAAGCCGATCGACACCATCCACACCAGCCAGGACGGCTTGCCCACCGTCGCCGCGATGGCGCCGATGGAGAACAGCACCAGCGCCGGCACTCCGCTGGCAACCCAGAACGCGCCGGTCCAGTCTATCGTCCGGTGCAGCGTGCTGGCGTCCGCGGGCGGCGCGCCCGCACTCCCTGCGGAGACTGCCGCCCCGCTTGCGATTGTTGAACTCATTTCGAATACCTGTCGTGAAGGCGTGAGGGCGAGCTGCGCCCCGCACGCCCGATCATCGGAACGCGCGAGCTGCCGGCGCGGACGTGTCGTCTGTGCCCAGGGCAGCATCACCGCTGCGGGGCGCCGTGATCCGTGCGTCGGGCGGCGGCGGCGCCAGCACGTCGGGCAGGGCCGCGTGCGCGGCATGCCCCTTCAGAAATTCCTGCATGGGTCTTCCTCCTTTGATGTCTCGTCACGGGCGGTGCGCGAGGGCGCCCGCTCTTATTCGCATGTCGTTTGCCGCCACACGGACGGCAGGTGTGCATTCGACACGGGGAACGGATTATCGGGACAAGCGGGAGGCGCTCACAATGATCATGAAGGAGTACCCCGTTCGGGGTAACGGGGCGCCGACGGAACGTACGGGCGAAAAAAATCCGGCAGGCTGCAGCCAGGAGGAGCTGGCTGCCGCGTGCCGGCAAGAGTGAGGAGAGTGGTCGGGCGCTGCCGCGTGCTGCGGAAGCGCCCGGTGTTTCAATACACCGCCATATTATGCGCGATGATTACAACGGCAACACCGGCCGCGAGCGTCACGTACGGCAGGATGCCCGCGCGCTTGCCGCCTTCCGGCAGGCTGTCGTTCAGATGCATGTCTTCCAGCATCGCGTCCGGGAACTTGCCCTTGTCCTGCACATAGTGGCGATAGATGAACACCGGGATGATCAGCGACGCGAACACCAGACCTGCGGTCAGCGTGCCGGCACCGTAGATGTCGGCCCCCAGGCCCATCAGTGCAAGGTTGACGAAGCCGAGCAGCACGCCGAACGCGAGCACGATCTTCGGTGCGCGGAACGGACGTTCCCAGTTCGGACGGTCCATGCGGTGAATCCAGCCGGAATTCAGGTTCAGGAAGTTGAACATGATGTAACCGACGTTCGAGCAGGCCAGCACGAACACGTAGTCCGACATCAGCAACAGGATGAGGTTGAAGCCGAGGTCGGTCCACATGGCGCGCGTCGGCGCACCGTGTTCATTCACGTGCGACAGGTAGCGCGGCAGCCAGCCGTCGACCGACGCCTGGTACAGCGTGCGCGAGGAGCCCGCCATCGACGTCATGATGGACAGCAGCACCGCGAGCACCAGCATCACGACCAGCACGTTGGCAACCACTTCGCCACCGCCGACCATGTGCGACATCGCCTTCGCCACACCCATGCCGCTGTAGATGTCCGGCGCGAGCATGCCGCTGTAGACCGCCGGCGTCACCACGTTGCCGGCCGCGTCGAGCTCCGGCGGCGTGACGACTTCGCCCAGGCCGAGGTGGCCCTGGAAGGCAAGCGGCACCAGCGTGAACACCACGATGCACAGCAGGCCGGAGAAGAAGATCGCCTTGAAGGTGTCCTTCTTCGGGTCGCGGAACTCGCGCGTGTAGCACACCGCCGTCTCGAAGCCGTAGGTCGACCACGCCGCGATGAACAGGCCACCGGCCATCAGCGTGATGCCGGCCATGTCCCATGCACCATCGATCACCAGACCCTGGCCGTCGTAGGCGAGCGGCACCATCGGCGTGAAGTGCTCCGACGGCATGTCGCCCGAGATCAGCGGCACCAGCGCGATCAGCATCAGCGGAATCAGCGCCGTCACCCCGAGCACCATCGTCATGCGTGCCGAACGGAGAATGCCGCCGTGCTGGATGCCGAACACGATGAGCAACAGCACGACACCAACCAGGAAGGTCGCGTTGATGCGCAGCTCGAGGCCCGACTTGATCATGCCCAGATCAAGCAACGTGAGCTGCCACGTGTTGATCGCGGCGTCGGACGGGAACAGCGCACCGAGGATGTAGCCGGCCGCAAGGCCGGAGCCGATGGCGAGCACCGGCGACCACGCGAACCAGTTACACCAGACGGACACCGGTGCGATGATCTTGCTGTAGCGCACCCACGCAACCGCGCCATAGACCGACGCGCCGCCCGACTTGTGCGGAAACAGGCCGGCGATCTCGGCATAGGTGAAGGCCTGGATGAAGCCGAAGCCGATAGACAGCGCCCACACCATCCATGACGGTTTGCCCACCGTCGCCGCGATGGCGCCAATGGAGAACAGCACCAGCGCGGGCACTCCGCTGGCGACCCAGAACGCACCGGTCCAGTCAATCTTCCGGTGCAGCGACGCACTTTCGGCGCGGCCTGACGAGCGCGACGGCGCGCCCGCTCCGATCACATCTGCATTGCTCATTTCAATCCCCTTTTACGCAAAGGGCGCCGGTTTTCACCGGCGCCCCATGGTCATCAGAACGTGCGCTTGACGGAAGCGAGCCACTTGTTGTCGCCGGTGTCCTTGCAGCGCACCGATGCGCCGCCGGCGGTGTCGCAGATCGTGTACAGCGCCGAATCCGCGTTCGTCGTGATGTAGGCCAGGCTTGCCTGCCAGCCGCCCTCGAAGTTCTTCGTCACGCCGATCTTCCAGTCCGTGAAGTTGTAGTCC
>JAHJHI010000019.1 GCA_018824085.1 Gammaproteobacteria bacterium
CGCCCAATTTTTCGGGTCTTTGATCAGCTTGGCGACGTCGGCGTTGGCCAGCGCGGTGCCCGGGATGGCGAGTGCTGCGACCCACAGGGGCAGTTGCTTCATCTTGCTAGACATAGGCTCCTCCTCATTGCTACCAGAATGGCGGAACCTTCGAACGAGCGGTTCCGCCGTCATACCTGTGACCCATAAATGGCCTCGTTGACACAGGTTATGGGGTTTATAGCATAGCAATTTGCAACGCCGGGAGAATATCCCGCATGTATTTGAACAAACTCATTTTTCAAGGGAAATCGTCCCGTATCAATGGGTTGAGGATTCCCGAAAATGCAGGGTCGAGCCGGCGCGGACGTGCGAGACAGTCTTTCTTGGGCGCTTCCGTTGCAGAATGAATCTGTGCTGAGCCGAGGTGTCTTCCGTCAACGAGAGCACCGGAAGAGGGGCCCGCGGCCTGAGCGCGCGCGGACGTGGGGCGGAGAGGGACGGGTCAGTCGGCGCGTGACCGGCGCCAGGCATCCGGACGATAGGCCCAGGCCAGACACAGCAGGCCGAGCAGTGCAGGGATCCAGCCGAGGCGGGTCGGCACGGATTGCGTGCGCGAGAATGCGGGGTTCTGCAGCGCCCTGGCCAGGTCCTCCGGTGCCCGCAGCGCCCGGTATTCGAGACCGGTCTGCGCGGCCAGATCCTTCAGGTGCGGTGCTTTCAGGCTGGAGAGGTGTTCAGTGCCACTGGCCACGCTGCGGGTGATCGCCCGGCCGTTCTCGTCGACCATGTTTTCCGTTCTGTCGCTCGTGCCATGGCGTCCGCGCGTTGCCGAATCCGTCTGCGCGACTTCGTCGGCCTTCCAGTAGCCAAGAGGCCGGCCGTCCGGATCGAACTTCGGGATCGGGCTCAGCGTGTCGCCACCGGTGCCGACGATCAGCCCTTTCACCAGCCCCGGTTCGCCATCGAACGTCGGGCGCATCGTCGGGTGCAGCGGGGGCGACTCCTGTCCGTCGGTAATGAAGACCAGCGTGGGGGCCGGCTCCATCGCCTTGAGCGCACGGATCGATGAAAAGAGGCCCTTCGACACTTCGCTCGCGCCGGCCCAGGCCATCTGTCCATTGATGTTGGATAGCGTCGCCAGCAGTTCGTGGTAGTTGCCGCAGACCTCGACCGGCGTCATCAGCGCCAGCAGCCGGTACTCGTTGAACACGCCCCAGCCGACGCTGGAGCCGCAGGGCAGGCTGCGCAGCGACGCCGCCAGGCTGCGCTTGGCATAGGCGAGCCGGCTGACGGGCTTGCCGTCGATCTCGTAGTCGAGCGTGTTCATGCTCTGCGTGATGTCGAGCACGATCAGGTGGTGATAGCTGCGCCCGGGTACCGGCAGCGGCGGCAGTACGGCGGCAAGCGCGAACAGCAGCGCGGCCGCAGTGAACGGCAGCACCTGCGCGTGGCGCGCGCGCGCCAGCAGCACGCGTGGCGACGGGATCACGGCAGCCCCAGCGTGAAGGCCTTCATCGTCGTCACCGCGCGCTCGCTGTTCTGCGGCAACGGTGGCGCTTCGCTGGCAACCTCCTCGCGTTCGGGCGCGAGGCGCAATGCGCGCTCGAGGTTGTATTTGGCGTCCCAATGTTCCGGATTGATGCGCAGCAATTCGCGATAGCTGCCTTTCGACAGCTCTGCCAGCGGCAGCGATTTGCCGATGCTTTCAGGCCCGTACTGCAGCGCTTCGCGCAGATGGAGATTGCCGAGGTTGTAGAGCACGGACTGCAGCAGCGCGCCGCTGCTGTGGCGCGACAGATCCTTGTAGGCGCGTACCGCGCCCTCGTAGTCATTGCGGGCGGCCAGCGACATGGCGCGCGCGAATTCGGCTTCCGGCGACGACTGTGTCGCGGCGGCGTCGACCGCGCTGTCGACCAGCCGGTTGAAGTCGCGCGCCTGTGACAGCCGGTAGGCCTCCCAGGCGGCGTACAGCAGGCAGATGACGATGACGGATGCGAGCAGCGAGCCCAGGCTGCGCAGCTTCATGATTGCAACTCCTGTTTCCATGCGGGCCGGGTGATCAGCCGGATTGCGAGCGCCAGCGCGCCTGCGGCCAGCGCAACCACGAAGCACCAGGTCGAGAGGTCACGTCGCGGAATGCGTTCGGCGTAGTCGAGCGGCAGGTTCTGCTGTCGATCCACTTCGGCGACCGCCTGTTCGACCGCCTCCGGATCCTCCGCCTCGAACGCCTGGTAAGGCACGCCGGTGGATTGCAGGAAGCGGTGCAGCGCGGCCTCCGGCACATTGTCACTTTCGTCGGCGTCGAGGCCGAGGCTGAGTGCCGAGCGGATGAACACCCAATAGACGGCGATCCGGTTGCGCGTCAGCGCGCGGGCGATACGCTCGCGGATCTCCGGGTCCATCTGCGCGGCGCCGTCCGACACCAGCAGCAGGATGCGACTGCCCGAATAGGCGCGCCGCTCGAACTGTTCGGCGCCGGCCAGCAGTGCGCGTCCGATGTCGGTTTCCGACAGGCCGCGCCCGATGCCACCCGCCTCGATGGCCGCCTGCACCACGTCGCCGTGCTGCGTGAACGGCACGATCGGCAGCGGACTGGTGCTGAACAGCAGCAGTGCGTAGCGGTCTTCCGGGCGGCGCGCGGCAAACTCGCCGAGCAGGCGGCGCGCAACCTTGCCCTTGGATTCGTGCGTCGTGTCGATCGCCGGCTGACGCCCTTTCGGCACCAGCGCTTCGTCCATGCTGCGGCTGCGGTCGAGCACGATGACGATTTCCGCGCCGCGTCCGGTGCGCTGCACCTCGGTCGCGGGCTGCCCCAGCCCGGACAGGCCCAGCACCGCAGCCAGCATGGCGAGCGCCGCGGCGACGCGCCCGGCCAGCAGCAGCAGGTCGCCGAGCCGGTCGTGCGGCAGCCAGTCGACGCAGCCGTAGTCGAGTGCATGGCGGCGGCGCGGCCACAGCGGCAGCAGCGCGAGCGGTGCCGCCAGCAGCCACAGCGGTGTCGTGAATTCGATCGCACCCGGCCACAGGCCCAGGGTCCATCCCGTCATGCGAGTGCCCGCCGTTCCAGCCTTGCGGCGCGCGAGCACAGCGTCACCGGTTCGACGCCTTCGGTCGGGCGGTCCGCGAAGAAGCGCGTCTGGGACGCGTCGAAGAACTGTTTCAGTTCGCCTTCCATGGGCTTGAGCCAGGGCGCGTGCAGCAGCAATGACGCCAGGTCGTGGCCGCGCACGACCTGGCCGGCTGTTTCATCGAGCGCCCGGTGCAGCCTGCGCCATACCGGAAGGGAGCCGCGTTCGAGCCGGCGCATCTCGATCGCCGCGCGGCTGAACGGCAGGCGCCGTCGTGCCTGCCATTGGCGCAGCGCGGCGAGCGCCAGCCACAGCGCGATCAGGGTTCCCGCCAGGTAGAGCGCGCCGTGCAGCCGGCGTTCCAGCGGTGCCGTGGCGATGTGCGGGGCCGGCGCGTCCGGGCGCATCTCTTCCAGTCCGGCGCGCGCGAGCACCACGGTCGGCGTGATCGGCGCCACCGTCAACGGCTGCGCCTGGGTCACGATGCGCCGGCCTTCCCGGGTCGTCGCGAGGTCGAGTGCCGGCAGTTCGATGGCGCGCAGTTCTTCCGGCACGTTGATGACCTGGTAGTCGAGTGCCAGCCAGCGCTGGCCGGCCGCGTCGTGCTCGATGCGCGCGTCGCGCCGCTCGAACCAGTTGCCGGTGCGCTCAAGCGCCGGCATTTCGGGCAGGTCGAGTGATTCGCCTTCGTGTTCCAGCGCTATGTGCTGCGTGACGACGTCTCCCAGCACATAGCCGAAGGGGCGAGGCGACACGACGTCCGGTGTGATCTGGACGATCTGTGCCGGCACGCTGCCGTCGGCGGCGGCCTGCGCGTGACAGGGCGGGCAGCACAGGATGGCCAGCGCCGCGCAGGCGCTGAGCAATCGCAGGCGCCAGTAACTGTGGTGCATGTCAGACGGCCTCGAAGAAATGGCGCGACAGGGCGTCCGCGTCAAAGCGCCCTGTCATGTGGAAAGCGCGCATGCCGCGCGTGGTGAACAGCTTTTCCAGATCCGCGCGTCGCTGCGCGAAGGTGTCGCGCCACTGCCGGCGCACCAGCGGGCGCAACCAAAGGCCGCGGCGATGGCCGTTTTCGATGTCGCGCAGCGCGAGCAGGCCGTCGCCTTCCGGCGCTTGCGGTTCGACCTCGTCCCAGATGACCATCGGCACGACGTGTGCGTGCGACAGCAGGTCGAGTGCGGCGCCCAGTTGCGCCAGCGGCGCGTGGAAATCAGATGCGACGAAAACCAGCGCCTGCTTGCCGGCGATGCGCATGCACGCTTCCGCAAGACCGGCGCCGGAGGGCTGGTCGGCGCGCGCATGAAGCAGCGATTCGCTCATCAGCACGCCCGCGCCGCGCGAACGCATGGGCGCGAGCATGAGGTCGGTGCGTTCGTGGCGGTCGAAAGCCAGCATGCCCAGCGCGTCGCCCATGCGGAACGTGGCGTCGCCCAGCGAGCGCGCGAATTCGGCCAGCCGCTCGAGCTTGCTGCCATCGGAGCCGAACGTCATCGAGGCGGACACATCCGCCAGCAGATAGACCGGAATGCCTGAACGCTGCCGGTTCACCCGCACCAGCCAGCGTTGTTCCGGGTCGCGGATGCTGGCGCGCAGGTCGAGGCGGCGCGGGTCCGGCCGATCGAACAGCGCCTGATGGGCGATGAATTCCTGGCCGCTGCCGGTGGCCGTGCCACGGTGCGCACCGGGGCGCTGTCCGCCGACTCGGGCCGGCATGCGGTAGTGGAAATCGCGGGGTGCGCTCATGGGGTCGGGGCTGCCGGGCGGCGCGGTCAGGGCGTGGCCACGCGCTCCAGCATCTGCGCCACCAGCGCATCGGCCAGCTCGGTGCGCCGCAGCTCGTAGACCGGCGTGAAGAAGACCCGATGGACCAGCGTCGACGGCAGCACCGCACGGATGTCTTCCGGCGTCAGGTAGTCGCGTCCGTCGAACCACGCGACGACCCGTGCCGCACGCATCAGCATGCCCATGCCGCGCGGGCTGGCGCCGGCGAGAACGAGGCGCGCCATGTCGACCCCCTCGATCTGCAGGCCGTATTTCACCGGATCGCTGGTGGCCGACCAGATGTCCATCGCATAGCGCTGCAACGCGTCCGACGCGGAGACCGCCTGCTGGATCGCGGCGCCGATGGTATTCATCTGCATCCAGTCGACGACGCCCGGCGTGACCCGCTCGATCAATGCGTCGGTGTCGTGGAAGCGCGGGTCGAACACCAGCGCGCGGCGCGTGTCCTCGTCCGACGGCGTCAGCATGCGCAGCTCGAACATGAAGCGGTCGCGCGCGGCAGACGCCAGCTCGAACGTTTCTTCCTTTTCCACCCGGTTACGGTCCGCGAACACCGTCATGTGCGGGAAGCTGTACTCGCGGTTGAACGCGGACAGCGTGCGTTCCGCCATCGCGCGCAGCAGCAGTGACTGCACCTGCGGGCGGGCGCGGTTGATTTCGTTGAAGAAGAAAGTCGTCAGCCGCTCGCCGTGGCGCAGCAGCGGACCGGGTTCGATGCGCGGCTTGCCATCGCCGTCGACATAGGTGTGATACACGAGGTCGTTCGGCATCAGGTCGACGGTGCCCTCGACCCGCTCGAAGTCGCCGCCGATGGCGCGTGCAAACGCACGCAGCACGGTGGTCTTGCCGACGCCCACGTCGCCTTCAAGCAGCACGTGGCCGCGTGCGAACAGCGCGACGTTGATGAGTCGCAGTGTCCCGTCCTGACCCACCACCGCATGGCGAACTTCGTCTTCAACGCGCAGCGCCAGGCCACGCCAGTCCTGCAAAGCTTCCTGAGAGAGCATCAACTAACCTTCGGGCTCGGTTTATGGACGGGAGATTGCCTCGCACGATACAAGGTTTGTTTCCCGCGCGCATGCTGCAGCGCGAAGCACCTGTCTCACTTTCCGGATGAACCTCCGGCGCATCGGCGGGTCGATCACGCACCACCGGACGACATTCACGGGAGGAGGAATCATGGAGACTCTGGCGACACAAACCGCCGTATTCGGCGGCGGCTGCTTCTGGTGCCTGGAAGCCGTATTCAACCGCGTGGAAGGTGTGGCGCGCGTCGAACCCGGCTACGCGGGCGGGCATGTCGACAACCCCACCTACGAGCAGGTGTGCTCCGGCAAGACCGGCCACGCGGAAGTGCTGCGCGTCACCTTCGATCCCGCGGTCGTGTCCTTCGCGGATCTGCTGGACGTGTTCTTCGCGTTGCACGACCCGACGACAGAGAACCGTCAGGGCAATGACGTGGGCACGCAGTACCGTTCGGTCATCTTCTGCCGCGACGCGGAACAGGCCGGGACGGCGCGGGCGGTGATGGCGCGCCTGGCCGCCGAAGCGAGCTACTCGGCACCCATCGTGACCCGGGTGGAAGGCACCGTGCCGTTCTGGCCGGCCGAGGACTACCACGTCAGCTACTACGAACACAATTCGATGCAGCCCTACTGCATGGCCGTCGTCGCGCCCAAGGTTGCGCGGCTGCGCAAGCTGTTCGGTACGCGGGTGAAAACTGTCCTGCAGTAGTCCGCGCGGTTAAACTGTGCCGCCCCTTTCAACCGGAATACGAAACATGTCAGCCATCACCACAGAAAGCGGCCTCATCATCGAGGACACCACGCCGGGCAGCGGAGCGGAAGCCGTCGCCGGCAACCAGGTCAGCGTGCATTACACCGGCTGGCTCGTCGACGGCAAGAAGTTCGACTCCAGCCGCGACCGCAACCAGCCGTTCAGCTTCCATCTCGGCGGACGCCAGGTCATCGGCGGCTGGGACGAAGGCGTCGTCGGCATGAAGGAAGGCGGCGTGCGCAAGCTCACGATTCCGCCGCACCTGGGCTACGGCGCACGCGGCGCCGGCGGCGTCATTCCGCCCAATGCCACGCTGGTATTCGAGGTTGAACTGGTGAGTGCAGGCTGATTGACGCGCCTTCGGTACGTTCTGTGCCTGTTCGCGCTGACCGTGCTCCACGCCGGGCAGCCGGCGCGGGCGGCCGAGGGCGAGGTGGCGGACGAGGCGTCCGCCGATGCTGACGATGCACCGTCGGCCGGTGCCGGCACGCTCGCGCTTGACGCGCCGGCGCTGTCAAAACCGGTGCGTGACATGCTCTTGCGGCACGCACGATCGCTGGTGCTGCGCGAGCCGCTGACCGACGAGCGCTCCCGCCGTCGCGCGCTGCGGCGCATCCGGCGGGAGGTGAGCGATCTGCTCGCCACCGAAGGCTATTTCACGCCGCAGTTCGACATCGCCGGCGATCCGCCGTCGCTGCGCATCGAACCCGGTGCGCAGGCGGTGATCGGCGACGTGGCCATCGAGTTTGAAGGCGATCTCGCGGGCGACACCCCGGAGCATGGCGAGCGGCGCGAAGCGCTGCGCATGTCCTGGCGGCTGTCCGCCGGCAAGCCGTTCCGGCAGTCCGACTGGTCGGCCGCCAAACAGGCCCTGCTGGACGACCTGCAGGCGCGCGACTACGCCGCCGGCTCGCTCGCCGGCAGCCGCGCCGAAGTCGATCCCGAAGCGGCGAAGGTGGCGCTGCAGGTGCGCCTGGACAGCGGCCCCGCATTCCGTTTCGGCGACATCGAAGCGGTCGGGCTGGCGCTGCACGACCTCGATCTGGTGCGCCGCTATTCCTCGCTGCGCCCCGGCGACCCCTATTCGGTCGATGCGCTGCTCGCGTTCGAGCGCTCGTTGCAGGCGTCGCCCTATTTCAGTTCGGCACAGATATCGGTGGACCGCGATCCGGCGCGTGCAGCCGCCACGCCGGTCACCGTGAGCGTTGCCGAATCGAGCCCGAAGAAGCTGTCGTTCAGCGCAGGCCTGAGCAGCAACACCGGCTATCGCGGCGAAGTCGGCTGGACGCAGAACAACCTGTTCGACCGCTCCTGGCTGCTCACCAGCGCGGTGCGCCTGGAGCAGCTGCGCCAGATCGCGTTCGCCGACATCATGCTGCCGCCCGCGACCGACGGCTATCGGGACAGCTTTGGCGTGCTCGCCGAGTCGGCCGACATCCAGGACCTGATCACCCGGCGTGTCGGCGTGGGCGCGGTGCGCGCGCGCGTGCGCGGCGACATCGAAATCCGCCACTCGCTGAGCCTGCAGCGCGAGCAACGCGAGATCGACGGGCTCGTCACCAGCACGCAGCAGTCGCTCGCGCTGAATACCTCCTGGACCTGGCGCCGCGTCGACGACCTGTTCAACCCGCGCGACGGCTGGGTGCTCAATGCGCAGGTCGGCGGCGGGCTGAAAGGTGTGCTGTCGGACACCAACTTCGTTCGCGGCTACCTGAAAGGGCAATGGTTCCTGCCAATCGGCGCGCGCGACCAGCTCATCCTGCGCGGCGAAGCCGGCCTGACGGCGGGTGCCGCCGAATCGTTGCCGCAGGACTTCCTGTTCCGCACCGGCGGGTCGACCTCGGTGCGCGGCTACGACTATCTCGCGCTCGGCGTGCGCCAGGGCAGTGCCATCGTCGGCGGGCGCCTGCTTGGTGTCGCCAGCGTCGAATACGTGCACTGGATGTCGGCGCAGTGGGGCGCCGCCTTCTTCGTTGACGCCGGTGACGCGGCCGACAGCCGCAAGGACTTCGACACCGCTTTCGGCGTCGGCGCCGGCGTGCGCTGGCGCTCGCCTGCCGGCCCGATCGCGTTCGACATCGCCTACGGCGAGCGCGAAAAAACCTGGCGTCCGCACTTTTCACTGGCCATCGCGTTCTGACCATGACCCAGGCACCCGACGACACCGATAGCCCGCCGCCCGCCGCCACGCCGCGCCGTTCCTTGCGCGCGCGCAGCCGCATCGGCGGCGTGGGCATCGCGCTGACCGACATGGTGCTGGTCGCCATGCCGATACTGCTGCTCGGCTGGCTGCTGGCCAGCAACGGCGGGCTGCGCGCGCTGGCCGCCGGTGCGCAGTGGGCGTTGCCGGCGCTGCAGCAGATCGACGTCGGCAGCGGCAGCCTGCTGTCGTCGCCGAGGTTCGACGCGCTGCGCTATGACGACGGGCAGATGCGCATCGAAGCCCGCGCCCTTGCGCTCGACTGGCGTCCGTACGCACTGCTCGCCGGCCGCCTCGATCTGGTGGAACTGTCGATCGACGAACTCGCGGTGGCGACGGCGCCCAGCGACGCGCCGCCGACGGTGCCGGCGCAGCTCGACGCACCGCTTGCGCTGCGTGCCCACGTCAGCATCGGACGCTTGCGGCTGGGCGATTTCGCGCAGCCCGGCGTCGATGCCGTCGTGCTCGACAAGCTGAGTGCGCGCATCGAATCCGACGGCCGGTTGCACGTGCTGAGCGACATTGCGCTCGGCACGCCGTGGGGCGCGCTGAGCGGCCACGCGAGCCTGAACGGCGACGCGCCTTTCGCGCTGTCGGGCGAACTGGCGTTTGCCGGCACGGATTACGCGGCGCAGGCCACGCTGGGCGGTGCGCTGGCCGACGGCGTCACCATCGAAGCGCGTGCCAGCGGATACGGCCTGTCCGGCAGTGCGGCGCTGCGCGCGCTGCCGTTCGCGGTGCAGCCGCTGGCGGCGCTGCGCCTGGCGCTCGACGCCTTCGATCCGCAGAAGTTGAACCCGGCGGCACCGGCCGGTCAGTGGACGGTGGAAGCCGACCTGCGTCCGAAGGACGGCGACGCCGGCGTGCTGAGCGGTCCGGTGCGCGCGAGCAACGGCGCGCCCGGGCGCATCGACGCGCAGCGCGTGCCGGTGACGGCCGTGTCGGCGCGCATCGACGCCTCGCCCGATGCGGTGTCGCTGCACGAACTGCACGTGCGGCTGGCGGGCGGGGGCGACATCCGCGGTTCCGCCGGCTGGCGCGCGAGCGGCGAGCTGCCGCTGGTGGCGGCGCTCACGCTGCATGAGGTCAATGCGGCGGCGCTGCACGGACAGGGCGTGCCGACGAAGCTGGGCGGGCGGGTCGACGTCAGCGCATCGACTGAACGCCAGCAGTTCGAGGTCGATATCAAGGATGCCGGCCCGAGCCGCATCGCCCTCACCGCCAGCGGCTCGGTCGCCGACGGGCTGGTCACGCTGGCGCGCACGCAGCTCGCCGCGCGTGGTGCGCAGGCGACGCTGGCCGGCACGCTCAGGCTGGACGACTCGCTGACATTCGCGTTCGACGGCGCCTTGCAGAAGTTCGATCCGTCGGCATTCGCGCGCGTGCCCAAGGCCCGCCTGTCGGCCACGTTTTCGGCGAGCGGCCGCGTGCAGCCACAGATCGACGCGCGCGTCGACCTTGCTTTCGCACCGAGCACGCTGATGGGCGAGCCGCTCGGCGGTGCCGTGAAGGCGCGCGTCCGGGGCACGCGCATCAGCGACGCCGACATTGCACTCGACTGGGCCGGCAACCGGCTCGGCGCGCGTGGCGCGTTCGGCGGCCGCGACGACGTGCTCGACTGGACGCTCGACGCGCAGCGCCTGCAGGCGCTGCGCGAACTTACCGGGCTGGCGCTGGCCGGCCGCGTGCAGGGGCAAGGCCGGCTTGCCGGCACGCTCGCCGCCCCCCATGGCGACGCGAAGCTGGAGATGCGCGCGCTGCAGCTGGGCGAGCTGGGCAGCGTGGCCAGTGCCGACATCGACGCCGAACTGGCGCCGGGCGCGGACGGCCGGCTGCGGCTGGCGCTCGACGCGACGGACCTGCGCAGCCCGTCGGCGCCGGCGGCGGTCGAGCACCTGCGTGTCGATATCGATGGCTCCCGCGCGGCGCATCGCATGAGCGCCGACGTGCGGATGGCGGAACAGAAGGAAGAGCGGGCGTCGCGCAACGACGCGCCGGTGCGCCAGTCGCTGAAGCTGGCGGCGCATGGTGCGCTGGGCGACGGTCCCGCGTGGTCCGGCGTGCTGGACAGTGTGGCGCTCGTGCTGTCGCCCGAACTGAGCGCCACGCTGTCGGCGCCGGTGCCGCTGAGTGCGTCGGCGCAGCGCGTGGCGCTCGGTTCGGCGAAGTTCGCGCTGACCGGCGACGGCGAGCTGGTGCTCGACCGTACCGAATGGACGCCGGAACGCATCGACGCAGTCGGCCGGGCGCGCGGCGTGCCGTTGCGCCTGGTGTGGCGCGACCGGGAAGCGGGCGTTGCCGCGCGTGCGCCGCTGAAGCTGGGCGCGGACTGGTCCGTGCATGCCGCACTCACCGGCGACGAAACGCTGAGCGGGCAGCTGTCCGTATTCCGGGAGGGCGGAAAGGTTGTCGTGTCCGGTGACGGACGGGTCGAGTTCTCGCTGGACGAAGCCCGCGTGCAGGCTGAGTTCGCCGGCCGCACGGCGACGGTGACGGCGCGCCTGTCGGGGCCGGAGATCGGCAGTGCGGCGGCGCGCGTGCGCGTGCCGATGCGGCGTGACGACGGCATCTGGCAACCGGATCTTGATGCGCCGGTGACGGGCGAGGCGACGCTTGATCTGCCGTCGCTGGCCTGGATCGGGCGCGCGTTGCGCCCCGACATCACGACCGGTGGTGCCGTGAAGGCGGACGTTCGCCTGGCCGGGCGCCTGCGTGCGCCAGAGGTGTCCGGCCGTATCGACGGCGACGGGCTCGCTTTCGCGCTGGCCGATCTCGGACTCAGGCTCGAACGCGGCCAGCTGCGCGCGCAGTTCACCGGCGACCGCCTGAAGCTGGAGAACCTGAGTTTCGAGAGCGACAACATGAGTCCGCCGGCCGACGCGCGACTGAAGGCCGCGCAACTGACGCGCGAGCCGGGGCGCCTGTCGGCCAGCGGCGAGGTCGACATCGCCACTGCGCGCGCCGACATCGCCATCGCCGTGCGCCACTTCGTGCCGCTGCAAGGCGGCGACCAGTGGCTCATGCTGTCGGGCGACGGCACGCTGAACGGCTCATCGAAGGACGGCATGGCGCTCAAGCTCGCGCTGGCGGCCGATGCCGGCCTGTTCACTGTGCCCGAACAGTCGCCGCCCTCACTGGGCGACGACGTGGTGATCAAGGGCCGCAAGGCGGACGCCGCAGCCGGGCCGCCGCTCGCGCTTCAGATCGACATCGATCTTGGCGAGCGCCTGTATTTCCGGGGGCGCGGGCTCGATACGCGCCTGGCCGGCACGCTGGCACTGCGCGACAGCGGTCGCGGCCTGGGCGCCACCGGCAACATCCGGACGGTGGACGGGCGCTATCGTGCCTATGGCCAGAATCTGGTCATCGATCGGGGTGTCATCAGCTTTCAGGGCTCGCTCGCCAACCCGGGGCTGAACGTGCGCGCGCTGCGACCGGACATTCCGGTGCAGGCCGGGGTGGAGGTCAGTGGCACGGTGCAGCGGCCGCGCGTGCGTCTGGTGTCCGATACCGCGATGCCCGACAGTGAAAAGTTGTCCTGGATCGTGCTCGGTCGCGGCCAGGACGCGGCCGGCGGTTCCGACCTGTCGCTGCTGGCGACGGCGGCCGGCGCGCTGCTCGGTGGCGAGGGCGACGGCATGACGGGGTCACTCGCGCAGGCGCTCGGACTGGACCAGATATCGCTTGCGCAAAGCTCGACCGACAGCGGCCCGCGCAGCCAGGTCGTGAGCTCGTCGGGTGGCAACACGACGGTTGGCGGTCAGGTGGTGAGCGTCGGCAAGCGCCTGTCGTCGAATGCGCTGCTGACCTACGAACAGGGCATATCGGGCGCCGGCAGCGTCGTGAAGCTCACCTGGAGCCTCACCCGCCATCTTGCACTGATCGGCAGTACCGGCACCGAGCAGGCGGTCGACGTGCGCTACGTGTTCTCTTTCAAGTAGCGCCGCCTGTGCGGCGGCGCGTGGTCAGTGCCGCTCGCCGAGCGCGCGGTCGAGCTTGTCCTCGACCTCGCCGATGACCGCCGCCAGTGAATTGGTGGACTCGCCGGCGAACTGCTTGATCGCCTCGCGCAGGTCGGCGAATTCCTTCTGCATCGACGCATTCAGTTCGGTGAAGCGCGACGCTTCCGCCTGATCGGCCAGCAGGCGCTGTTCGCGCATTTCCTTCGCGTGGCGGCGCGCTTCGAACAGCGTCGAGGTGTGCAGCGTGAGCGTGTAGGCGCCGAGCAGCACGAGCAGCAGTGCGGTGCCGCCGAGCAGGATGATGCCGGCCGGCGCATCGATGCTGGCGACAAGCAGTGACACGCTGACCGGCATGACCAGCACCTGCCAGTTGGCGATGACGAATGCGGAAAGCAGGCCCAGTACCAGAATGCCCAGTGCGCCAATCAGTTTCATGCGGTGTCTCCCCGGTTTGCAATGGCGCGATTGTCACGCATATGTCGTCCGCCCGCCATCGGGGCGGCGTGTGTGCGTCACGCGGGGGCCGCCTCCATGCGTGCTTCGCGGATCGGCAGGTTCACCAGCGCGGCCGCGGCCGCGAGTGCGGCGTCGGCGTACCACATCCACTGGTAGTCACCGGTGTGCGCGACCGCGAGCCCGCCCAGCCAGGCGCCGAAGAAGCCGCCGATCTGGTGCGACAGCAGCGTGAGGCCGAACAGCGTCGCCAGATAGCGCGTGCCGAACAGCTTGCCGACGACGCCGGCGGTCGGCGGCACGGTGGCCAGCCAGGTCACGCCGAGACCGATGGCGAACAGATAGAAGGTCCATTCGGTGCGCGGCGCTGCGAGATAGATGACGATGAGCAGCGCGCGCGATGCGTACATCGAGAACAGGATCATCTTGCTGCGCCAGCGCCCCACGGCCCAGCCGGCAAGCAGGCTGCCGGCGACGTTCGCGAGTCCGATCAGCGCCAGCGCATTGCCGGCGACCGAAGCCGGCAGGCCGCACAGGCCCACTTCGCCCGGCAGGTGGGTGACCAGAAAGGCGATGTGGAACCCGCAGGTGAAGAAGCCGGCGTGCAGCAGCAGATAGCTGCGGTCGCGCAGCGCGTCGCGCACCGCGTGGCGCAGACCGCCGCTGCCGTCCGCGTGCGCATGGCTGACGCCGGGTTCGCGCGCACGCAGCGCACGGGCCAGCGGCAGCGCCGCCAGCGCGGCAACGGCCAGCGCGTACATCGCGCCCATCCAGCCGACGGTGGCGATCAGTCTTTGCGCGAGCGGTGCGAACACGAACTGGCCGAGCGAGCCGCCCGCATTGATGATGCCGGAGGCCTGGCCACGCTTTGCCACGTCGAGCCGGCGCGTGGCGGCGCCGATGAGCACGGAGAAGCTGCCGGCGCCGGAGCCGGCGGCGGACAGCAGACCCAGCGCGACCACCATGCCGGTGGTGCTGTCCATGAAGGGCGTCAGCGCGGTGCCGACAGCGAGCACGACGAGGCCGGCGGCGAGCACGCGGCCCGGGCCGTAACGGTCGGCCACGGCGCCGGCGACGGGCTGGATGGCACCCCAGACGAACTGGCCGATGGCCAGCGCAAAGCTCAGGCTGACCACACCGAGGCCGGTCGTCGTGTTGATCGGAGAGATGAACAGGCCGGACGACTGGCGGATGCCCATGGTCACCATCAGCAGCAGGGCGGCGCAGAGGACTGCGGACAGCGAGGCGGGCATGACGGTCGGACTTTCGCGGCGGGCAGGGATGTCGGCCGCAGGCTAGCACAGGGCGACGCATCGGTAGCAGGGGCGGACTTCGGGGTATCTTCGCGCAATGATGAATGTGCTCAACACCACGGCGCTGTTCTGCCTGACCGCGCTGGCCGAGATCGTCGGCTGCTATCTGCCATGGCTCTGGCTGAAGGCGCGTGCGCCGGTCTGGGTGCTGCTGCCGGCGGCGCTGTCGCTGGCCGCGTTCGTCTGGCTGCTGTCGCTGCACCCGACGGCGGCCGGGCGCGTCTATGCTGCCTACGGCGGCGTCTATGTCTGTGTCGCCGTGCTGTGGCTCTGGCTCGTCGACGGCGAACGTCCGCACGTCTGGGATGTCACCGGTGTGGCGGTCGCCCTTGCCGGCATGGCCATCATCATGTTCGCGCCGCGATCCTGAATTTCCGCCCCGCATCTGTTGCGCGCGGCGCCACCACCCACAGGAGTCAAACCATGGACCTGCAACTGAAGAACCGTCTCGCGCTGGTGTCCGGCAGTACCGCCGGCATCGGCCACGCCATCGCCGAAGCGCTGCTGCGCGAGGGCGCGCGCGTCATCGTCAATGGCCGCACGCAGGCGGCTGTCGACACCGCCGTGGCCGGGCTGGGTACCGGCGCCATCGGTTTTGCCGGCGACCTGTCGACCGCAGCCGGCGCCGACGCGCTGGCCCGCGCCCATCCGGATATCGACATTCTGGTCAACAACCTGGGCATCTTCGAGCCGAAAGCCTTCGAGGACATTCCGGACGAGGACTGGCTGCGCTTCTTCGAAGTGAATGTGCTGAGCGGCGTGCGTCTGGCGCGCGCCGTGCTGCCCGGCATGAAGCGGCGCAACTGGGGCCGCATCCTGTTCATTTCGAGCGAGAGCGGCGTGCAGATTCCGGCGGAAATGATCCACTACGGCATGACCAAGTCGGCGCAGATCGCGATCGCGCGCGGGCTGGCCGAGTCGGTCGCCGGTACCGGCATCACCGTCAACAGCGTACTGCCGGGCCCGACCCGTTCGCGCGGTGTCGGCGACTTCGTGCAGGCGATGGCGGACGAGAGCGGGCAGACGTTCGACGAATTCGAGAAGGCGTTCTTCGAGACGGTGCGTCCGACCTCGCTGATCAAGCGTTTTGCCACGCCCGAGGAAGTGGCCTCCATGGTGGTTTATCTCGCCAGTCCGCTTGCGTCGGCGACGACCGGTGCGGCGCTGCGCGTCGATGGCGGCGTCGTGAAGAGTGCCTTCTGAACATCGGTCACCGGCTGCGCCCTCGCGCACGCTGCGCGGCATAGCGCTGCTTGAGGCAGCCAAGGGCGCGCTGGTGCTGCTGGCCGGATTCGGCCTGCTTTCACTGGTGCACCGGGATGTCCAGCGCATCGCGGAAAGCTTGGTCCGGCACGCCCATCTGAACCCGGCGTCGCACTATCCGCGCATTTTCGTCGACGCGGCGGCGCAACTGACCGACATGCGCCTGCTCATGCTCGCGGCCGGTGCGGCGGCGTACGCATTGGTTCGTTGCGTCGAGGCGTACGGGCTCTGGCATGGGCGGCGCTGGGCGGAGTGGTTTGCGGCGATCACGGGCGCCATCTACGTGCCGTTCGAACTGCTGGAGATGTTCCGCCACGCGAGCTGGCCCGGCGCCGGGGTATTGGCACTGAACGTGCTGGTCGTCGCTTTCGTGCTCGATCGCCTGCGCCGCCGGCAGCCCGCACCGGGCGGCAGCGGTTCAGACCGGTCTTTCCGGCACCAGCGCCCTGCGCAACCGGTGAGCACCGACCGCGGCGAGCAACAAGGCGATCGCCCAGTCCGACCCGGATGACCCGAAATGCCCCGGACCGGTGGCGAGCAGGCTGGTCCAGAAGCTGGCCGAGTTGTAAGCCGCATGCAGCACGATGCAGGGCCACAGCGAGCGCGTGCGTTCATACAGCCAGCCGGCGGACACGCCGAGCACCAAGGCCACGGTGAACTGGTAGACGTTCATGTGCGCGAGACCGAACAGCACGGACGACGCGGCAATGGCGAACCCGCGCGGATACTGGTGCAGGAAGCTGCGCAGGATGACGCCGCGGAACAGCATCTCTTCGACGACGGGCGCGAGAACGCACACCATGACGAACATCGCGATGCCGCCGGCGCCGTAGCGATCGAACATTGCCTGTTCCGGCGCGGACATCGGAAAGGCGGCTTGCACCAGCGCCACGATGACATTCATGCCGAGCATCAACGCCGGTGCCAGCAGCAGTATCGGCAGGCTCAGCAGACCGAGCGTCGTGCCGACCGGCTGGTCCGACGCGTGCATGAGCGATCGATAGCCAAGATTCTTGTAGTGCATGACGGCTGACAGCAGCAGGCCGTTGGAGGCGAGCATGATGAATGCGGCGGCGCCGGCCTCGCCGCCGTCGGCGAGTGCGCCGACATCATGCAGCGCGGCACCGACGAGCATTTCCGCCGCGAACAGCGCGACGATGACGAATACGGATTCCAGCGCCGATGGAAAGTCCTTGTGTTGTTCCCGCATCCCGTTTCGGCCGCCCCGAAAGCCACGTCAGCCGTGGCCAGTCAAATGCGGGCCAGTTTGCGCGGATTTCATGACAACCGTCGTCACGCCGTGGCGCGTTCAGCGCGACGTCACCGGGGCGGCGTGTGGCGTGCCTTGAGGCGTGCCCCCGGCGGTCGCCGGGTGCGCGACGGGTCGGGGGTGGCGCACCGCATCCAGCCAGGCGGCCAGCGCCGTCATCAGCGCGACGCCGGCCAGACCGGCGAGCACCTGGACCGGCCAGGCATCGCCGGCGATGGCGCCGGCGGCGTCGGCCAGCGGCGCCAGCAGAACACTGAGGCAGAACACCTCCAGCGAGTGGCGTCCGAGCAGGCGCAACAGTGCGGCCGGCCGGCGCTCCAGCCAGGGGCCTGGGCGCAGCAGGCGCACCGTCACGGCTGCCAGCACGAGGAAGTGGGCGATACGCAACAGGTCAAGGTCGGTCTTGCTGATCGGATAGATCAGCTGCGCCAGTGCCGCCGGCATCAGTGCGTCGTGCAGCGCAGGCCAGTGCCAGGACAGCGTGAGCAACAGCGAGGCCAGCAGGAAGAGCAGGGCGGGCGGCATCAGCAGGCGGTAAAGCAGCAGGCGATCAGGCGCGCGCAGGCGCACCAGCGGCTCGGGGCGTGCGCAGCAGGCGCCGAGGAAGAACAGGAACTGCCAGGCCAGCGGGTTGAAGAACCAGACGCCTTCGGGTGCCGATGGCAGGTTGAGGCCGGTCTGTTTCTCCAGCAGCCACAGCAGGCCCGACGGCACCAGCACCCACCAGGGACGGCGCACCAGCAGCGGCAGCAAGCCGGCCATCAGCGTCATCAGGATGACGTACAGCGGCAGCGGATCCATCAGCACCGGCTTGAACTGCAGCAGCACGCCGCCGACCAGTGCCGACTGCGGCGCGTTCAGGAAGTAGTCCAGCCCCATTTCGCCGATGAAATCACGTGTTTCCACGCGCGCGTTCGCGACGAACACCACGGCCATCAGTTGCGCCAGCAGGAATACGTGCGCCACGTACAGCACCCAGGCCCGTCTGAGCACCTTGACCGACGCCGGAAAATAGCCGTCGCGCAGGTAGGCGCGGCCATAGGCCAGCATGGCACCGTAGCCGGCGAGGAAGACGAACAGTTCGGCGGCGTCGCTGAGGCCGATGTTGCGCAGCGTGACGTAGCCCAGCGGATTGCCGGGAATGTGGTCCCAGAACATGCAGACGAGTGCGATGCCGCGGAAGAAGTCGACGCGCAGGTCGCGCGCGGCGCTGAATTGACCGGTCATTGTGTGCATGCTCCAGACGGGGCGGCCGGCGTGGCGCCGGTGGCAGGATACGGACGTGCCGACGGACGCAGCATGGCACCGGGGCGGATGATACGGCGTCGGCGGGGCGGCCGTGCGCAAGTCGGCGCAGGACGACAAGGGACATCGCCTCCCGGGGGCCGGCACGTTCAGCGCAGCAGTGCCATGGAAAAGGTGTCGAAGTACCTGCCATCGACACGGAACGCGCGCGCGCACAGCCCTTCGGTCTTGAATCCCATGCGCTGGTACAGGTTCATCGCAGCGAGATTGTCGATGCGCACCGTCAGTTCGATGCGCGTCATGCCGGCGGCCCAGGCGGCGTCGATGGCCCGTCGCATCAGCAGGCCGCCGATGCCGAGGTGGCGTGCGCGCCCGACGAGGCCGATGCCCAGCGTGCCGACGTGGGCGCGCGCCTCGCCGTGCGTCGGCAGCACGTCGCACCAGCCGCAGACCCGGCCGTCCAGCAGCGCGACGAAATGCACCTGCCCGCAGGCGACGATGTTCCGGTAGAAAGCCAGCACGTCGCTCCGTGGCGGTGCGCGCGTGAACGCGAGGTAGCGCTTTTCTCGTGCGATTTCATCGAGCACCGGACGCAGCGCGGAGAAATGCCTGGCGGCCAGCGGCTCGATGGCCAGACGCGTGCCGAGTGCTCCGGTCATGTCGCCGGCGTGCCGGCAGGGCTGGCGGAAAGGGATGCGGAAGCGGTCGCAGGCAGTGGCATCGTCTGCTCTCCATCCAAAGCGGCCAGCCATTCTGCATGAAATCCGCGCCGCGATGCGGCGGGCCGGCCCGCTTCATGACAGCGCGGCGTGCGCTGAAAACGCGGGTTCAGATTCGCGCGGCTGGCGCAAGCCGTCGCGTCAGGCGTCCTCGACGAGGAAGAGGCGCACGAGCGCCGTGACGGCACGTGCCTTGTGAGCCGTGTCGCCGCCGGCGGCGATGGACAGGCCGCAGCCCTGCGGGTAGCGCACGACGCGTCCGCGGAAATCGATTTCCAGTGTCCCCTCCAGCACGATGCCGGTGTGGCCGCGGCAGCACCAGTCCGGTTCGACGAATTCCGGTGTGAGCTCGAGCAGGCGCAGTTGCCGCTCGCCCAGCCGGACCGCCTTGCAGCGCGCGCCAGCGGCAAGCGGCTGCCAGGGCAGTGATGCGAAGTCGATGGCGTCCGGCTGCATGGCGTTCAGTGCGCTCTTTCCGGGCGGAAGCGCAGCGCCAGCACGGCCAGCGCGATCAGCGCCGGCACCCAGCGCAGGTCGGTCGGCACCGGGCGCGACGTGGCCAGACCCTGGCTGCGCATGGCATTGCCCAGCGCGTCCGGACTGTCCATCGTCGCGTAGTCGAGACCGACCTGGGTGGCGATCTCCCGCAGGTGCGTCTCGCGCCGGGCAGACAGGTGCTCGCTGCCGGGCACGCGCCGGCCGTCGGCGGTACGCGCGTCGGGCTGCATTACCTGATCCGCGCGCCAGTAGCCGGTGCGCCGGCCGTCGTCGTCGCTCTTCGGGATCGGTTGCGCGGCGTCGCCGCCGGCGCCGATGACCCAGCCGCGGATCTCGCCCGGCGTGATGTCGTCGAAACCCGGACGGCTGCCGGCACGCAGCGGCGGCGCTTCCTGACCGTCGCTGACGAAAATGACGTTCGGACTGTCGCCCGATTCCTTTGCGACGCGCACCGACCAGAACACGCCCTTCGCAACTTCGCTGGAATTGCCCCAGCGCATGCGCCCGTCGATGTTGTCGAGCGAGGCGAGCAGGTCGCTGTAATTGGCGCAGACCTCGATCGGCGCGAGCAGCAGCAGCGTGCGGTATTCGGCGAAGGCGCCCCAGCCGACGCGCGAGCCGCACGGCAGTTCGCGCAGCGCGCGCCGGGCCGACGCGCGGGCGTATGCGAGGCGGCTCACCGGCTGGCCGTCGAGTTCGTAGTCCTCCACATTCATGCTCTGCGTCAGGTCGAACACCACCAGCGTGTCATAGCTGTCGCGCGGCAGATCGATGCGCGGCATCAGCAGCGCGACCAGCAGCAGCAGCAGCGCGATCACGAGCGCGCGCGAGTCGCGTTCGAACAGGCTCGCGAACAGCGAGCGCAGGAAGACGCGGACCCTCATGGCAGGTCCAGCCGCACGCCCTGCAGCGTGGTGACGACGCGTTCGCGCGGCACCTCGCCGCTGTCGTCCTCGACGATGGACGGCTCGATCTCGGGCGCCAGCCACAGCGCGCGCTCCAGGTTGTAGCGCGCGTTCCAGTCGTCGGGGCGCGTGCGCAGCGCGTCGCGGTAGCGTTGCTTCGCGAGTTCGATCAGTGGCAGCGCGTCGTTGATGCCGCCTTCGCCGCTGGCCAGCGCGCCGCGCATGTGCAGGTTGCCGAGGTTGTACTGCGCGCCCTGGCGCAGGTCGGCACGCTTGCCGTCGATGAGCGCCTTCCATGCCTTGGCGGCGGCTTCGGCGTCGCCGCCTTCGGCCAGCCGTTTGGCACGCGCAAAGCGGGCTTCCGGCAGGTCGGCTTCGAGCGACCCGGCGTCGGCCGAGGCGATGGCGGCATTGACCTCGGTGGCCCGTTGCAGTTGCAGCGCGTGCCAGCCCGCAAGCAGGCCGGTGGCCAGCGCGGTGGCGCCGAAGGCGATGTGCAGTGTCAGTCGTTTCACAGCCAGCTCCGAAGCAGCATTGATCGGTAGATGAGCAGTCCGGTGCAGCACAGCACGGCCAGCGCGATGAACAGCCGGCTGTGGTCCTGACGCGGGATCTGCTCCTGAAAGTCGAGCGGGAAATTCTGTTGCCGGCCGACTTCCGCGACCGCCTTGGCGAGGTCCTCGGGACTGTCGGCCTGGTACAGGTGATAGGGCGTGGGCAGCGACTGGAAGTAGCGGTGCAGCGACACCTCGGGGATGGATTCCTGTGTCGCCCAGGCGTTGCGGGCTTCGATCGAGGCCGGGTCGTCGCCCGGCGCGTCCGGCGGCCCGGCGCTCGCCTCGTCGCCCAGTTCCGGCGCGTTCAGCGTGCGCAGGTAGAGCCAGTGCAGCGCGATGCGGTTTGCCTGAAGTCCGCTGCGGATGCGCTTGCGCGTCGGCTCGTCGAGATGGGCGCCGCCGTCGGTCACCAGCATGATGATGCGGCTGCCCGAGTAGGCGCGCTGGTCGAACGACTCGATCGCCGCGATGAGGCCGCGTCCGACGTTCGTGTCGGACAGCCCGCGGCCGAGGCCGCCGGCCTTGATGCCGGCCTGCACCACGGCGTCATGCTGCGTGAAGGACACGACATTCATCGGTCCGGCGCTGAAGAACATCAGCGCAAAGCGGTCGTCCGGACGCTGGTCGACGAACTTCGACAACAGGTCGCGCGCCACGGCGGACTTCGGTTCGCCGCGCGAATCGATCTGGTGCAGCAGCGAGTGCGGGTCGATGGTGCGCCAGTCGCTCGGCTTCATCTTCGCGTCCATGCTGCGGCTGCGGTCCATCAGGATGAGGATTTCCGCGCCGCGCCCGGTGCGCGTGACCGATGTTTCCGGGCTGCCCGGACCGGCCAGCGCGAGCACGATGGACAGCAGGCCGAGTACCGCCAGCGCGCGCCACGCGAAACCGGCGATGCGCCCGGCGCGGTCGTGCGGCAGCCACGCGAGGTGCGGAAACAGCAGCGTGTCGCGCCGGCGCCGCAGCAGCGGCAGCACGGCGAGCGGCAACAGCAGCAGCGCCCAGGGCTGCGTGAAATCAATGTCGGTGAACGGGTTCATCGTTCGTGCCGTTTTTCCAGGGCGCGCAACTGCTTCGCCAGCGCGCGCACCGACAGCGCGTCGGCGGGCAGTCCGGTGCCGAAGAAGAATTCGGCCGATTGCGTGTAGAAGCGCTCGATGTCGGCGCGGCGCGCTTCCAGGTGTGGCGCGCGCTCGAACAGACGGTGCAGCGACGCGCTTTGCGTGCTGCGCCCGGCGGTGCGGTCGAACGCCAGATGCAGTGCCTGCCAGCTTTCGGGGGCGGTGTCGGCGCGCCCGCGCATGTCCTGCAGCGCACGGGCGAACGGCCGGTTGTGCCGGGCACGCCAGTCGCGCCATACCCACCACAGCGCCCAGCCGAGCAGCGTGGCGATGCACAGGCCGCCCCACAGCATGATGCGGCGCTCGATCGGCGCGGTGGCGATGACCGGTGCGTCGCGATCCGGTTGCAGTGCGTCGAGCGCGCCCTGCGCGAAGGTGTTGCGCGGGGTCAGCGGCGCGATGCTGAACGGCCAGGACGCGACCGACAGCGCGCGTCCGTCCGTTGTGCCCAGCGTCCATTCGGGCAGCGTCAGCGCGATCAGCGATTGCGGCGCATTGATGATCTGGTAGCTCATGACGAGCCAGCGCCGGCCGTCGGCGTCGCGTTCGATGCGCCCGGTCTGGCGTTCCAGCCACACGCCGAGGCGCTGCGGCGGCGGCAGCGCGGCCGGTTCGAATTCGCGGCCGTCATGCGACAGCCGCACGCGCTGCGTGAGCACGTCGCCCAGCACATGCCCGAAGGCGCGCGGCTGCTGCACGACGGCCGGCGGTGCGGCGATGACCGGCTCCGGCGTGGTGGCCGGCGCGTCTGCGGGCGCCGCCTGGGTGGCTTGCGCATCGGTTGGTTCGGTTGCCTGCGTGGCGTCGGGCGTCGTGCCGGCCATGCCGGATGCCGCGGCGTCGACCGATGGCGGGACGGCGACATCGGCCTGCGCCTGACTGGCGCCCGCCTGCAGCAGCAACGCGGCGGCAAACAGCGCGGACAGGACGACGGACACGCCGGCGCTGCGCCGGCCGTGCGCAGGCAGGGGGCCGCGAGACAGTGGATTCATGCGGTGGCCTCGAAGAAGTACTGTGACATCGCCTCGGCGTCGAAGGCGCCGTGGATGTAGAAGGCGCGCAGGTCGCGCGCGGAGAAGAAGGCGTCGAGTTCGGCCCGCCGCGCGGCGACGCCTTCGCGCCATTGCGCGCGCAGCTTCGGGCGCAGGAACAATGTGCGGCGCACGCCGCTTTCGGCGTCGCGCAACGGGGCCACCGCGTCGTGCGGCGGCGGCTCGATTTCCGCCGGGTCCCACACGACGACCGGCACGACGAAGGTGTGCGACAGCAGGTCGAGTACGGCACCCAGGCGGTCCAGCGGCCAGTGGAAGTCGCTCACGAGGAACACCAGCGCCTCGCGCCCGGTGAGCTGCATCACGGCCTCTTCGAGACCTTCGATGCCGCCGGCGGTGGTGTCGCAGCCACGAAGGCTGTCCGCCATCACGCCGCCGAGGCCGCGGCTCAGCGTGGCGGGCATGCAGAGGTCGGGGCGTTCGCGGTGGTCGAACGCCAGCATGCCCAGCGCGTCACCGATGCGGAACGCGCTGTGGCCGAGCGAGGCGACGAAGTCCGCGCTGACCTGCAGCTTGCTGCGCTGCGCGCCGAAGTTCATCGATGCGGACACGTCGACCAGCAGCTGCACCGCGACGCCGACGCGCTGACGGTTCACGCGCACCAGCCAGTCACCGGTAGTGCTGCGCACGCTGGCGCGCAGGTCGAGGCGGCGCGGGTCCGGGCGGTCGTACAGACTCATGTGCGACACGAATTCCTGCCCGCTGCCGAGACTCGTGCCGGGGTGCGAGCCGGGGCGCTGCCCGCTCGCCCGATACGGCAGGCGGTAGTGGAATTCCTGCACGGCGTCATCGCTGCGCTGGCTCATCGCGGCGTGGCCACCTTTTCCATGATCTGCGCGACCAGCGCGTCGGCGATCTGCGCGCGGCGCATTTCGTAGACCGGCGTGAAGAACACGCGGTGTCCCAGCGTCGAGGGCAGGATGGCCTGCACGTCGTCCGGCACGAGGTGGGTGCGTCCGGCCATCCACGCGACGACGCGCGCGGCGCGCAGCATCGCCATCATGCCGCGCGGGCTGGCGCCGGCGAGGATGAGCTTCTTCATGTCGACACCGTCGATGCGCACGTCGAACGCGGACGGGTTCTGGCTTGCGTCCCACAGGTCCATCACGTAGCGCTCCAGCGATTCGCTGGCGGTGACGGTGCGCTGGATGGCGGATGCGATGCGGTTCAGCGACTGCCAGTCGACGACGTCGGGCGCGACCTGCTGCAGCAGTTCGTCGACGTCGTGGAAGTCCGGGTTGAACACGAGCGCGCGCCGGACCGCCGGATCGCGCGGCGTTTCCATGCGCAGCTCGAACATGAAGCGGTCGCGGGCGGCCGATGCCAGCTCGAACGTCTCTTCCTTCTCCACCTTGTTGCGGTCGGCGAACACCGTCATGTGCGGGAAACTGTATTCACGGTTGAACGCGGACACCGTGCGTTCGGCCATCGCGCGCAGCAGCAGCGACTGCACCTGCGGGCGGGCGCGGTTGATCTCGTTGAAGAAGAAGGTGGTCAGGCGCTCGCCGTGGCGCAGCAGCGGGCCGGGCTCGATGCGCGGCTTGCCTTCGCCGTCGACATAGGTGTGATAGACGAGGTCGTTCGGCATCAGGTCGACGGTGCCCTCGACCCGTTCGAAGTCGCCGCCGACGGCGCGTGCGAAGGCGCGCAGGATGGTCGTCTTGCCGACGCCGACATCGCCTTCAAGCAACACGTGGCCGCGCGCGAAAAGTGCCACGTTGATGAGCCGCACCATGTTGTCCTGGCCGATCACGGCCTTGCGAACTTCGCTCTCCACACGCAGTGCGGCATTGCGCCAGTCCTGCAGCTGTTCCTCTGTTGTCATGGATGTCCTTTGTTGCGTATCGGCAATGGACGGCCGCGCCCGGGCGCGGGCACCGCCGTGTCGTGAAAAAAGGGATGTCGGCGCGGGCAAAGTCTAGGCAATTCGCCGCGGGCAAGTTGCCTGCGCTGGTCCGCGCGCAGCCGTCCTGGCTGCGCCCGCGGCGTGCTCAGACGCTGTCCGGCAGCGGCCGCGACGGCTGCATCAGCCGCGCGATGAGCCGCGCATTGGCCCAGCCGAACAGGCAGCCGGCGAACAGCGCCAGCGGCAGCGCGATGATGACGTTGTCCATTCGCAGGGCGGTCAGCACCGCGACATCGAAGCGCCCCGGCGTATCGAGATAGGCCCAGTTCGCCGCGAAGCCATAGACGCAGACCGGCGTGATCGCGAGACGCGGCCACCAGGCTGCCGCGCTCATGACGCCGACGGCCGCGCCGATGACCAGCGGCACCCACAGCGTGGACGGCATCAGCGCGGGCAGCGGCTGGATCAGGATGGCGAGCGCCGCCAGCCAGCCGACCGCCACGCCCAGCACCGCGTGCGACAGCACGGCGACGATGGCGGCCGGCGGGCGGTCGCCGCCGCCCAGATGGAAGAAGCAGCCCCAGGCGATGACCATGGGCCACATGGGGAGCGTGGCGGACTGCATGGAATACGTCATGACGATGGCGAGCACTGCGTTGGCGCAGGTGATGGCAGCAAGCGGTTTCATGGGCAATACCTCCCCCGTGGCGGCGCGCGGCCGCATCGGATCACGTTCGGAAAGGCGGCCGGACGGCCGCCACCGGTCAGGCTTCGCCCTTGACCACGAGCGCCGCGTACTCGTCACCCGTGAGCACGCCGCCGAGCTGCGCGGCGATGTCGCGGTCACGGGCCGGCAAGGCGTCCTGCAGGGCGTCGATGCGCTTCCACTGCGGCGGCGGGGCGGGGCAATCCGGTCGCGGCACGTAGCGCGAACTCGCCAGGCGCCGGTAGCGATGGATGTAGCGCGGGCAATTGACGAAGATTTCCGTGACGTGCACGCGCACCACCATTTCCGCGCCGTGAAAGGCGGGCAGGCCGGCGTTCATCAGCGGGTCGTCGCGGCTCGCCGTGGCTTCGCCATGCACGCGCACGCGATGCGGCGTTTCGAAATCGATGAACAGCAGTCCGACCTTGCTGTTCTCCACGATGTTGCCCATCGACAGGTACATGCTGTTGCCATCGAGGCTGGGGAAAGCCAGCGTCGTGCCATCGAGCACCTTCACCAGTCCGGCGGCGCCGCCCTTGTGCGACACCGTCGGGTAGCCGCGGTGATCCACCGTGCTCAGGAAGAAGAAGTCGCGTGATTCGATGAAGCCCTGGTGCTCGGGCGGAATCTCGGGCAGCACGATGGCTTCGCGCACGCGCTCGGCCAGTGGCTGCACGCCGAACGCTTGCTGCAGCGCGCGTTGCCGTTCGCCATAGATGTCTGTCATGTCTCCTCCGTGTCGGCAAAAGATGTCCGGTGACCGGACATTCAGTTTTCTGCACTTTCTTTATTTTTCTTCGATGCTAGTGTTCGGCGTTCCCGAGGGCAACAACGTACGGGTACATAGATGTCCGGTATCCGGACATGATGGAGGCCGCATGTCCGCCAAGCATGAAACGACCCGCCGGCCCCGCGCCGCTCCGACCACCGATGACGCGCCCGCCGGCAGCCTGCATCGTGCGCGACTGCTCATCACCACCATTGCGCGCGGCTCGCGCCGGGGCAGCCTGCTCACCGAACTGGTGGCGCGGACCGGCCTGCCGCGACCCACGATTCATCGCGTGCTCGACATGCTGATGGACATGGGCTGGGTCGAGCGCGACGCGGCGACGATGCGCTTCAACCTCGGGCGCGATCTCGCCGCGCTCGGCCATTCGGCGATCAGCCGCCAGCCGGTGGAGCGCGTGGCGGCGGGCGAACTGAGTGCGCTGGCGCAGGAACTGGAACAGGTCGTGTTCCTGCAGGTGCGTTCCGGTCTGGACTGCGTGCTGATCGGCCGCTACGACACGCGTTCCCAGGTGCGCCTCGGGCGCGGGGACATCGGGCTTCGCACGCCATTCGGCATATCGCAGAGCTGTCTGGCGATGATGTCGCGCCTGCCCGAGGCGGAAGTCATGGACGTCGTGGCGCGCAACATGGCGCGCTATCACCGGATCGAGCGCTTCGACGAACAGCGTCATCGGGACGCGATCAGCTTTGCGCTGGCCAACGGCTATTCGTGTTTCGACGGCATGGTGCTGGACCGCGGCACCAGCGGCATGGGCGTGCCGATCTGTGACCCGTCCGGCTATCCGGTGGCCGGCATCGGCACCACCTACATCACCGTCTGGCTGGACGAGGCGGCAAAGAGTGCCTGCCGCGAGCGGCTGGAACAGGCGGCCGCACGCGTGCAGCAGCGCCTGTTCGCACTGCCCGACGAGACGGGTGTGTGATCAGCGCGTGATGAAGTGCACCAGCGTCAGGATGGTCGTGATGAACAGCGCGACACCGACGAGCGCGCCGGCGATCACCTGCGGCGGCGTGAGCTGGATCGATTCGCGGTCGTGGTCGCTGCGCTTGCGCACGCCGAAGAAGCTCCAGAACACGGTGCCCGCAACGCGGCGCAGGGACGGACGGGCCTGGGTGAGCGGTGGCGACATGTTCGATCTCCTCGGTATCGTTGCCGTGGCGGCACTGGAACGGCCACCATAGGCTGGATGCGGCCACGCTCACAGCGGCAGTCCGGTTCATATCCGACCGGCACAGCGGGGCGGGCATATTGCCTGCACCGGACGGCGCGGCGGCCCGGCTAGAATGGGCCGATGAAGCGTGGCATGAATCTGAAACTGACGCTGATGCTGCGCATCACGCTGCTGGCGGTTGCGATGGGCGTGTTCGCCTCGGCCGGCCTGATGTGGCGCACCACGACGCGGCTGCAGTCGGAAGCCGTGCGCAACGCCGATCTCGTGGCCCGTCTGATCACTGACCAGATGTCGCGCCAGCTGAGCGGGCTGGAGCTGGACATCGGCAAGCCCGACCTCGCCCGCTTCACCGAATTCGCCGACGTCACCCGGCTGTGCGTGCAGTACTTCGACCGCGCGGGCGCGCTGTCCGCCAACAGCTGCCAGCCGCGCACCGACGCGCCGGCGCCGGCGCGCAGTGCGCCCGACTGGTTCCGCGAGCTGGTGCGCTACACGCTCAACCAGCGCATCCATCGCGGCGAATCGCTCGGCGAGCAGCCGGGTGACGCACCCGGCGTGAAGGTCGGACGCAAGGTGCTGTGGTATCAGCCGTACGGCGTCGGTCTCGACGTGGGGCGCGCACCCGGCCTGAAGATGGGCGAGGTGCTCATCCGCGTCGATGCCGACCTGGAGAGCGAGGCGGTGTGGGACGAAATCACGCGACTGCTGCTGTGGACGGCGCTGGCCGTCGTCGCTTTCAACGTGCTCATCTACTTCAGCATCAGCCGCGCACTGCGTCCCGCGTCCGACGTGCTCGACGGCCTGAGCCAGCTCGAACGCGGCGATCTGGACGCGCGCCTGCCGTCGTTCGAACTGATCGAGTTCCGGCGCATCAGTTCGGTGTTCAACACGATGGCGGAGAACCTGCAGCAGAAGACGCGCGAGCAGCAGCGTCTGGCGCAGATGCTGCTCACCGTGCAGGAGGGCGAGCGCCGCCATCTGGCACGCGAGCTGCACGACGAATTCGGGCAGAGCCTCGCCTCGATCAGTGCGGAGGCGGCCTGCATCGTCAACGAGGCGGGGCGGCCCGCGCCGCAGCCCGGCGCGCTGCTCGACAGCGGGCAGGCGGTGGCGCGCACCGTCAGTTCGATGATGGAGGCGCTGCACGGCATCCTGCGCCAGCTGCGCCCGGTCGGGCTGGACGAATACGGCCTGATCGCCGGGCTCGGCAATCTGGTGCGCATGTGGGACGCCCGGGCGCGCGGGCGCTGCGACTACCGCTTCGAGGCGATCGGCAATTTCGAACAGCTGCCGGATGACATCGCGATCAATCTCTACCGCATCGTGCAGGAGTGCCTGACCAATGCCGCGAAGCACTCCGGCGCCGCGACGGTGTCGGTGCGGCTGGAACACCGTCCGGCGCGCGGTGACATTCACCTGGAGGTGACCGACGACGGCGTGGCGCAGGGCCCGCAGTTGCCGGTGGTGCAGCAGGGCAGCGCAGGCGGTTTCGGCCTGATCGGCGTGAAGGAGCGGGTGATCGCCCTCGGCGGCAGCTTGCAGCTGCATGCCGGAGAGCCGCAGGGCCTGACGATAGACATTTACGTGCCCTGGCAACGCAGCGACGCGCGCCCCGCGCAACGCACGGACACCGCAACGACGGAAAACCATGACTGATACCCCGATAGGCATCCTGCTGGTCGACGACCACGCGGTCGTGCGCGAAGGCTACCGCCGGCTCATCGAGCGCCATCCGCCGCTGCACATCGTGGCCGAGGCCGATTCCGGAGAAGCGGCCTACCGGCTGTACGTGGAGCACACGCCTGACGTCGTGGTGATGGACATCACGCTGCCCGGCGCGAGCGGCATCCAGACGCTGCAGCGCATCGTCCAGCGCGACCGCGATGCGCGCGTGCTCATCTTCACGATGCACCGTGATGCCACGTTCGCCGAGAAGGCGCTCGAGTCCGGCGCGCTTGGCTACGTCACGAAAAGCTCGCCGCCGGAGCTGCTGGTGCATGCGATCTGCGACGTGTACGCGCGGCGCCAGACCATCAGCCCGGACATGCTGCCCGACCTCGCGGCGCTTCGCCGCAGCGGCAGCGCCGCGGCGAAGAACCCGCTGCACGCCTTGAGTGCGCGCGAATTCGAAATCCTGCGCATGCTGGTTGCCGCGCGCTCGCGCGAGGACATCGCCGAGACGCTGCACATCAGCACCAAGACGGTGTTCAACATCCACTACCAGATCAAGTCCAAGCTCGGCGTATCGACCGACATCGAGCTGATGCACGCGGCGCGCCAGCTGAACCTGCTCGATTGAGTGCTCCGGCGGGAAGGGCGGCTCAGTCGTCGCCCGATGCGGCCGGGTCCGGTACCGGCTTTCTCCTGCCTGCCGCCGCCTTTCCGCTGCCCTTCGCGGCCGGCTTTGCCGCCGTCATCGCGAGCAGCGGCGCCAGATAGCGCCCGGTGTGCGAAGCCGGCTCGGCGGCCACCTGCTCCGGCGTGCCGGTGGCGATGATCTCGCCGCCGCCGGCGCCGCCTTCCGGGCCGAGATCCAGCAGCCAGTCGGCGGTCTTGATGACGTCCAGGTTGTGCTCGATGACGACGATGGTGTTGCCGGCGTCGCGCAGCCGGCCGAGCACGCCGAGCAGCATGTCGACGTCGTGGAAGTGCAGGCCGGTGGTCGGCTCGTCGAGGATGTAGAGCGTGCGGCCGGTGTCGCGTTTCGACAGTTCGAGCGCCAGCTTCACGCGCTGCGCCTCGCCGCCGGACAGCGTGGTGGCACTCTGGCCGAGGCCGATGTAGCCGAGGCCGACCTCGACCAGCGTCTCCAGCTTGCGCGCGACGGTGGGCACCGCGTCGAAGAAGCCGCGCGCCTCGTTCACGGTCATCGCCAGCACGTCGTGGATGGTCTTGCCCTTGTAGCGGATGTCCAGCGTCTCGCGGTTGTAGCGGCGGCCGTTGCACACGTCGCACGGCACGAACACGTCCGGCAGGAAGTGCATCTCGACGCGCACCAGACCGTCGCCCTGGCACGCTTCGCAGCGCCCGCCCTTCACGTTGAAGGAGAAGCGGCCCGGGCCGTAGCCGCGCGAGCGCGCTTCCGGCGTGCCGGCGAACAGTTCGCGTATCGGTGTCAGCAGGCCGGTGTAGGTGGCGGGGTTCGAGCGCGGCGTGCGCCCGATCGGCGACTGGTCGACATTGATCACCTTGTCGAACTGTTCCAGCCCGTCGATCGAGTCGTGCGCCGCCGGCAGCGCGGCCGAGCCGTACAGGTGATGGGCGGCGGCGGTGTAGAGCGTGTCGTTGATCAGCGTGGACTTGCCGGAGCCGGACACGCCGGTCACGCAGGTCAGCAGGCCGAGCGGAATGGCGGCGTCGGTGCCGCGCAGGTTGTTGCCCCGCGCGCCGCGGATGTGCAGCCAGGCGTCGGTCGGCGGCGTCCTTTTCACCGGCACGGCGATCCGCTGGCGTCCGGACAGATAGGCGCCGGTGAGGCTGGCTTCGGACGCGGCGATGTCGGCCGGCGTGCCCTGCGCGATCACTTCGCCGCCGTGCTGGCCGGCGCCGGGCCCCATGTCGACGACGTGGTCGGCCATTTCGATGGCTTCCTGGTCGTGTTCGACCACGACCACCGTGTTGCCGAGGTCGCGCAGGCGCGACAGCGTGCCGAGCAGGCGTGCGTTGTCACGCTGGTGCAGTCCGATGGACGGCTCGTCCAGCACGTACATGACGCCGGTGAGCCCGGAGCCGATCTGGCTCGCCAGACGGATGCGCTGCGCTTCGCCGCCGGACAGCGTTTCCGCCGAGCGGTCCAGGCTGAGGTAGTCCAGGCCGACGTCGATGAGGAAACCGAGGCGCGACGAAACCTCGCGCATGATGCGGCTCGCGATGGCCGCGCGCGCGCCATCCAGTTCGAGTTCGTCGAACACCTGCTTGCAGGCGCGCAGCGGCTGGCCGGCGAGCTGCGGCAACGTGTGGCCGGCGACGCGCACGTGGCGCGCGTCGCTGCGCAGCCGCGTGCCCTGGCAGGACGGGCACACCTTGGTGTTGCGATATTTGCCGAGTTCCTCGCGCACCACCACCGAATCGGTTTCGCGGTAACGGCGCTCCAGATTGGGCACGACGCCTTCGAAGGCGTGTTCGCGCACCGTCGTGCGGCCGGATTCCGACAGGTAGCGGAAGGGGATGCGCGTCTGCCCCGAGCCGTCGAGCACCACCGACTGCAGCCGCTCTTCCAGCTGGTCGAACGGCGTGTCGATATCGAACTTGTAGAAGGCAGCCAGGCTGGACAGCAGCTGGAAGTAGAACTGGTTGCGCCGGTCCCATCCACGGATCGCGCCGGCGGCCAGCGACATGTCCGGATGGGCGACGATGCGGCCCGGGTCGAAGAAGGTGACCATGCCCAGACCGTCGCAACTGGTGCACGCGCCGGCCGGGTTGTTGAACGAGAACAGGCGCGGCTCCAGTTCGGCCACGCTGTGGCCGCACACCGGGCAGGCGAAGCGGGCGGAAAACAGTTGCTCCGTGCCGTTGTCCATGTCCAGCGCGATGGCGCGGCCTTCTGCCTGCTGCAACGCCGTTTCCAGCGATTCGGCCAGACGCTGGCGCACGTCGGGGCGCACCTTCAGGCGGTCGACGACGACGTCGATCGAGTGCTTGATGTTCTTGTCCAGCTTCGGCAGCGCGTCGATATCCATCATCTTGCCGTCGAGGCGCACGCGCACGAAGCCGCGCGAGCGCAGCTCGGAAATCAGCTCGACCTGTTCACCCTTGCGCTCGCTCACGACCGGCGCGAGGATGGCCACCTTGCTTTCTTCCGGCATGGCGAGCACCGCGTCCACCATTTGCGACACGCTCTGCGCCGCCAGCGGTTCGCCGTGCTCGGGGCAGTGCGGCGTGCCTACACGGGCGAACAGCAGGCGCAGGTAGTCGTGGATTTCAGTCACCGTGCCCACGGTGGAGCGCGGATTGTGGCTGGTCGCCTTCTGTTCGATGGAAATCGCCGGCGACAGGCCCTCGATGAGGTCCACGTCCGGCTTTTCCATGAGCTGCAGGAACTGGCGCGCGTACGCCGACAGCGATTCCACGTAGCGGCGCTGGCCTTCGGCGTACAGCGTGTCGAAGGCGAGTGAGCTCTTGCCGGACCCCGACAGTCCGGTGATCACCGTGAGGCGGTCGCGCGGAATGTCGATATTGATGTTCTTCAGATTGTGGGTGCGAGCACCTCGGATGCGTATCCAGTCCATCAGCGAGCCCAGGTCACAGCAAACCGGCTATGAAAACCTATTTTCAGTTGAAACGCGAGCGGCAGAGTCGTGCAAGGTGCGTCGCGCTTGCTAGAATCCGGTTTGCTCGTTTCCCTGCCTGACATGAATCCCCCGATCAAAGACCGCATGACCCGCACCGAATTGCGCGCCGGGGCTGCGTTGGCGTCAATTTTTGCCCTGCGCATGCTGGGGCTGTTTCTCGTGCTGCCGGTCTTTTCGGTATTCGCGAAGACGCTGCCCGGTGGTGACAACATTCTGTGGACCGGGCTCGCGTTCGGCGTTTTCGGGCTGACGCAGGGCTTCATGCAGATTCCCTTCGGCATGGCATCCGACCGTTTCGGGCGCAAGCCGGTCATCGTGTTCGGCCTGCTGCTCTACGCGGCGGGCAGCCTGATGGCCATGTGGGCGCCGGACATCTGGTGGATGACGGCGGCGCGTGCGCTGCAGGGGCTCGGCGCCATTTCCGCCGCGGTCACGGCGCTGGCGGCCGATCTCGTGCGCGAGCAGCACCGCACCAAGGTCATGGCGATGATCGGCTCCACCATCGGCCTCGTGTTTGCCGCCTCGCTGGTGATCGCGCCGGCGCTGTACAGCGCGATCGGCATGGACGGCATCTTTCTCGTCATCGCCTGCATGGCCGTGCTGGCGATACCGCTGCTGCTCAAGGTGGTGCCCGACCCGGAAGCGCCGCCGGTCAAACTGCCGCCGCCGCCGTTTGCGAAGGTGATCGGCGACAGCCAGCTGATGCGCCTCAATTTCGGCGTGTTCACCGTGCATCTGGTGCAGATGGCCATGTTCCTGATGATTCCGCTGGCGCTCGTCGAGCAGGTCGGCATGCCGGTGACGGCGCACTGGAAGATCTATCTGCCGGTGGTGCTCGCCAGCTTCGTCATCATGGTGCCGGCCATCATCTGGTCCGAACGACGCGCCCGCAACAAGACGCTGCTGCTCGCCGCGATACTGGCAATGGCCGCGTCGCAGCTGATGTTCCTCGTGTCCGGTGACACCTTGTGGACGATAGCCGGCGGCCTGTTCGTGTTCTTCACCGCCTTCAACCTGCTGGAGGCCTCGCTGCCCTCGCTGGTGTCGCGCATCGCGCCGCCCACCGCCAAGGGTGCCGCGCTCGGCGCATTCAACACGTCGCAGGCGCTGGGCGCGGCGCTCGGCAGCTCGGTCGGCGGCGCGATCGCGCTGAACTTCGGCGCGCGCGGCGTGTTCGTGTTCTGCACGGTGCTGGCGCTGGGCTGGTGGCTGTGGGCGCGCACGATGCGTCCGCTGCCGGTGATCGAAGTGCGCGAGTACGAGATCGGCGAAGATGTCGATATCGACGGGCTGCGTGCGCAACTGATGTCGTTGCCCGGTGCGCGGGAAGCGACGATAGAGGCGGAACGGCGCATCGCCAGCGTCAAGGTCAACCTCGAACTATGGGATGAAGCGCGCGTGCGCCGCCTGCTCGGCCTGCCCGCGGCAGCGCACTGATTTATGCAGATCGGGAGTTTTTCGCGGTGCGTGCGCGGAGTAACATCCGGCGCGCGGGGCCGCATTCTATAAATTGGTCCCGGACATTCCCGGGGGAGGAAAATCATGGCTTCAGTCAACAAGGTCATTCTGGTCGGCAATCTCGGTCGCGATCCGGAAACACGCTACGCGCCCAACGGCGACGCGATCTGCAACATCACCGTCGCCACCACGGACTCGTGGAAGGACAAGGCGACCGGTGAAAAGAAGGAAATGACCGAGTGGCACCGCGTGGCCTTCTTCGGCCGCCTGGCCGAGATCGCCGGCCAGTACCTGCGCAAG
>JAHJHI010000020.1 GCA_018824085.1 Gammaproteobacteria bacterium
GAACTGATGGCGAAGCGCCGCAGCAGCGGGCGCTCGCAGGTCGACATCAGCTTTCCGGAAATCGAAAAATTCGACCACCTGCCGGCGGCACGTGTGGAGGGCGCGGGCGCCTTCGTGTCCATCATGGAAGGGTGCTCGAAGTACTGCACCTTCTGCGTCGTGCCCTATACGCGGGGCGAAGAGGTGTCGCGTCCGCTGGAGGACATCCTGACCGAAGTCGCGACGCTGGTCGCGCAGGGCGTCAAGGAAGTCACGTTGCTGGGCCAGAACGTCAATGCCTGGCGAGCCCCGATCAGCCGCGATTCGGATGCGATGGGCGATTTCGCATTCCTGCTGGAATGCGTGCATGACCTGCCCGGCATCGAACGCATCCGCTACACCACGTCGCATCCGCGGGAGATGACGCAACGCGTCATCGACGCCTACGCGCGCCTGCCCAAGCTGGTGTCGCAGTTGCACCTGCCGGTGCAGTCGGGCTCGGACCGCGTGCTGGCCGCGATGAAGCGTGGCTATACGGTGCTCGAATACAAGGCGGTCGTGCGCAAGCTGCGCGCCGCACGCCCCGACCTGTCCCTCAGTTCGGATTTCATCATCGGTTTCCCGGGCGAAAGCGACGAGGATTTCGAAAAGACGATGAAACTGATCGAGGATGTCGGTTTCGACAACAGCTTCAGCTTCGTCTATAGCGCGCGTCCGGGCACGCCGGCGGCCGAACTTGCCGATGACACACCGCCGGCCGTGAAGCAGGCCCGGCTCGCCCGCCTGCAAAGGCGCATCGAAGAGCAGACGCAGCTGATCAGCCAGGGCATGGTGGGGTCGGTGCAGCGCATCCTGGTCGAAGGGCATTCACGCAAGGACGACAGCGAACTTGCCGGGCGCACGGACAATAACCGGGTCGTCAATTTCCCCGGTCCGGCGCGCCTGATCGGTCATTTCATCGACGTGCGCATCGAATCGGCGCTGCCACACAGCCTGCGAGGCGAGGTCATGACGCGCGAGGTGATCGACGCTTGAAGCCGAAACCGCTGGAACTCGTTCTCGAGCCGCTCGACAACACGCGACTCGCCAATCTGTGCGGCGTGCTGGACGAGAATCTGCGCCAGCTCGAATCGGCCTATGACGTCGAGATCGCCCGCCGTGGCGAACGATTCCGGGTCAGCGGCGAGACGGCGCAGTCGCAGCGCGCGGCGACCGCGTTGCGCCACTTCTACAGCGTGGCCGGCGACCATCTGAGCGTTGATGCGATCCAGCTCGGCCTGATCGAGCTGTCGAATCGCGGCCGGTCGGACGAGACCGCACCGGCGCTGCTCACGCGCAAGAGCAATCTGCATGGGCGCACGCCGCGCCAGATCCAGTACCTGAGGCAGATACAGGACCACGACATCACGTTCGGCATCGGTCCGGCCGGCACCGGCAAGACCTACCTTGCCGTGGCCAGTGCCGTCGATGCGCTGGAGCGCGAATCGGTGGCGCGCATCGTGCTGACCCGTCCGGCGGTGGAAGCGGGCGAGCGGCTCGGCTTCCTGCCGGGTGATCTGGCGCAAAAGGTCGATCCGTATCTGCGTCCGCTGTACGACGCGCTGTACGACCTGATGGGTTTCGAGCGCGTGGCGCGCGCGTTTGAGCGGCAGGTCATAGAGATCGCGCCGCTGGCCTACATGCGGGGGCGCACGCTCAACAACGCCTTCATCATTCTCGACGAGGCGCAGAACACCACGCCGGAGCAGATGAAGATGTTCCTGACGCGCATGGGCATCGGGTCGAAGGCGGTCATCACCGGCGACCTGACGCAGATCGACCTGCCGCGCGGCCACAAGAGCGGTCTGGGCGAGGCGAGCAAGATATTGCGCGAGGTCCGCGGCATCGCCATGACCGATTTTCTGGCGGAGGACGTGGTGCGCCATCCGCTCGTGGCACGCATCGTGGCCGCCTATGAGCGGTTCGACGCCGAGCGCGAGGCGGCCGACGCGATGCGCAAGGGCCCGCGCGGCTGATGCGCCTGAACCTGTCCGTGCAGTACGCCTGCCCGCGCGAAGCGTGCCCGCAGCGCGAAGACGTGAAACGCTGGGTGCGCGCCGCGCTTGACCCCGATGTGGTCGAGCGCGCCGACATCGCCGTGCGTTTCGTTGATGACGACGAGGCGCGTGTGCTCAATCTCGAATACCGCCAGCGCGACTACGCGACCAATGTGCTGTCCTTTCCCTACAGCCAGGGCGCGCACCTGAGCGGCGACCTGGTCGTGTGCCAGCCGGTGCTGGCGCGCGAGGCCTTGTCGCAGCGCAAGTCCTTCGCCGATCACGCCACCCATCTCATCGTGCATGGCGTGCTGCATCTGCAGGGGTGGGACCATGAAACGTCCGAACAGGACGCCGAGGCGATGGAGGACGAGGAGCGCATCATCCTGTCCGCGCTCGGTGTGGCTGACCCTTACGCCGCCGACGCGGTCTGACGCACACCGTCGCCGTCGGAAAGCCCGTGTGCCGGTCTGACGCGAAATCGACACGCTTGCCGGGTTACACTAGACGCGTCTTCGTTCCCCCAGTCCCGCATGGACAGTAGTCCTTCTACCTCGCAGCGTCCCGGTTTTCTCGAACGTTTGTCCCACCTTCTGATGCGTGAGCCGGAAGATCGGGAACAACTGCTGATGCTGCTGCACTCCGCTTTCGAACGCAATCTGCTCGACGCCGACGCCCTCTCCATCATCGAAGGTGCGCTCCAGGTATCGGACATGCCGGTGCGCGAGGTCATGATTCCGCGCGCCCAGATGGATTGCATCGACATCGACGACCCGCTCGACAAGGTGGTCGAAACCGCGCTGCGCACGGCGCATTCCCGTTTCCCGGTCATCGGCGAAAATCGCGATGACGTCATCGGCATCCTGCTCGCCAAGGATTTGCTCCGGCTGATGTCCGGCCACGACGACAGCCTGCGTGAAATGCTGCGCCCGGCCGTGTTCATCCCGGAATCGAAGCGGCTGAATGTGCTGCTGCGCGAATTCCGGGCGAGCCGCAACCACATGGCCATCGTCGTCGACGAGTATGGCGGTGTTGCCGGACTGGTCACCATCGAGGACGTGCTGGAGCAGATCGTCGGTGACATCGAGGACGAATACGACTTCGATGAATCGGCGGACAACATCCGTCTCGATCAGGCAGGTCGCTATCGCGTCAAGGCCGGCACCGAAATCGAGGACTTCAACGAAGCCTTCGGCATCGAACTGGACGACGATGCGTACGATACCGTCGGCGGTCTGGTCATCCATCAGCTCGGCCGCCTGCCCAAGCGCGGCGAAGTGGTGCAGGTCGAAGGGCTGCGCATCACGGTGCTGCGCGCCGACAGCCGGCGCGTGCATACGCTGATGGTGGACCGTACGCCGCAGGCAAGCGCCGACGTCGCAGCCAGCGCCGGATGAAGCTGCTGCCGCGGCTGCTTCTGGCCGCCACGGCGGGTGCGATGGCGGTTGCCGGCTTCGCGCCGTTCGCCGTGTTCGCGCTGCCGATGCTGTCGCTGGCCACGTTGCTCTGGCTCGTCGATCGCTGCGACGGGCGGACCGCCGCGCTCACCGGCCTGGTGTTCGGCCTCGGCTGGTTCCTCACCGGCGTGTCCTGGGTGCATGTGAGCCTGCATCATTTCGGCGGCATGCCGATGCTGCTGTCGCTGCTTGCGACCTTTCTCTTCTGTGTCTACCTGTCGTTCTTTCCGGCGGCCGCCTGCGCGGCCTTCGTGGCCTTGCGGCCGCGCGGCTGGCTGTTTGCGCCGGTCTTTGCCAGCCTGTGGGTGCTCGGCGAGTGGCTGCGCGGCTCCTTGCTGACCGGTTTTCCGTGGCTGGCCAGCGGTTACGCGCATGCGCCGCCCAGTCCGCTTGCCGGCTACGTGCCCGTGCTCGGCGTCCATGGCGTCGCGTGGATTGCCGCCGTCATCGCCGGCGTGCTGTCCGCCATCGTGCTTCGTCGCGTGCGATTGCGGGTGGCGGTGCCGGTGCTCGCCGTTCTCCTGGCCGGCGCTGCGCTGCTCGGTTCGGTGCAATGGACCGAGCCCGTCGGGCGCCGCCTCACCGTCAGCCTGCTTCAGGGCAATATCGAGCAGAGCCTGAAATGGGTGCCCGAGCGCTTGCCGGATTCGATGAGCACCTATCTCGAACTGGCGCGCGCATGGCCGGCCGATCTGGTGGTGCTGCCCGAGACGGCGATCCCGCTTGCCTACGACGAGATCGACCCGGCCTGGCTGATGGCGCTGCGCGAGACCGGCCGCGACGTGCTCATGGGCGCGATCACGCTGGGCCGCAACGACGCCGGCGAACGCCGTTACTTCAACAGCGCGGTCGCGCTCGGACATCAGGACGAGCGCTACAGCAAGTCGCACCTCGTACCGTTCGGCGAGTTCACGCCGCCGCTGTTCGCCTGGACGTTGTCCGTGCTGTCGATTCCGATGTCGGACTTCGGTCGCGGTGTGCGTCCCCAGCCGCCGCTGGCGCTGTCCGGCGAAAAGGTTGCCGTGAACATCTGTTATGAGGACGTGTTCGGCGAGGAACTGATCGGCGGCGCGCGCGATGCGACCTTGCTGGTGAATGTGTCGAATACCGCATGGTTCGGCGACTCGCTGGCGCAGCCGCAGCATCTGCAGATTGCACAGGTGCGTGCGCTGGAACTCGGCCGCCCGATGCTGCGCGCGACGAACACCGGCATGACGGCGGCCATCGGCGCCGATGGCCGGGTCATCGCCGCACTGCCGCCGTTCGAGCGCGCTGCGCTGCGCGTCGAACTGTCCGGCAGCGAAGGGCTGACGCCCTACATGCGCTGGGGCAACGTGCCGGTCGTGCTCGTTGCGGTGCTGTGCATTGCGGTCGCGATGATGCGGCGCACACGAATTTCAACAGAGTACGGGCCGAGCCGGTAAAATCCGGCCTTTCCAATCCCGTCTGGCCCCATGTCCGCCGCACCCACATTCCAGGAAGTGCTGCTGCGTCTGTCCCGTTTCTGGGGCGACCAGAACTGCGCGCTGCTTCAACCGTACGACATCGAGGTCGGTGCCGGCACCTTCCATACCGCCACCTTCCTGCGTGCCATCGGCCCGGAACCCTGGCGCGCCGCCTACGTCCAGCCATCGCGCCGGCCGAAGGACGGTCGCTACGGCGAAAACCCGAACCGCCTGCAGCACTACTACCAGTTCCAGGTGGCGCTCAAGCCGTCGCCGCCGAACATCCAGGATCTCTACATCGACAGCCTGCGTGCGCTCGGTCTCGATCCGACGAAGCATGACATCCGTTTCGTCGAGGACGATTGGGAGTCGCCCACGCTCGGCGCCTGGGGGCTGGGCTGGGAGGTGTGGCTGGACGGCATGGAAGTCACGCAGTTCACGTATTTCCAGGAAGTGGGTTCGATCCCGTGCAAACCGGTGCTCGGTGAAATCACCTACGGTGCGGAGCGGCTCGCGATGTACCTGCAGGGCGTGGAGAACGTCTATGACCTCGTGTGGGCGCCCGGCGTGACCTATGGCGACGTGTATCACCAGAACGAGGTCGAACAGTCGACCTACAACTTCGAGCACTCGAATGTCGAATGGCTGTTCCGCCAGTTCAACGACTATGAATCCGAAGCCAGGCGTCTGATCGAGGCGGGCCTGCCGTTGCCCGGTTATGAAATGGTGATGAAGGCGTCGCACAGCTTCAACATGCTCGATGCGCGCGGCGCCATATCCGTGACCGAGCGCGCCGCATACATTGGCCGCGTGCGCGCGCTGGCGCGTCTCGTGGCGCAGGCCTACTACGCATCGCGCGAGGCGCGCGGCTTCCCGATGGCCGATCTGGGCAGCGAGCGGCTGCGCGCGCTGCTCGGCGAAGAGGAGTGCAGCCGCATCGAAGCGTTGCGCGCCGCCTGACACCCATCTGACTTCCGGTCGCCACCGGCTGGCCGGTACTGGAATACGTATGCAAGCCACATTGCTGGTCGAATTGCTGACCGAAGAATTGCCGCCCCGCGCACTGTCGCGCCTGGGCGAAGTGTTTGCCGACGCGGTGTTCGCGTCGCTGGTGGATCGCGGCCTCGTGGCCGCTGACGCGCGCATGGACCGCTATGCGAGTCCGCGCCGGCTGGCGCTGACCGTTCAGGGCGTCGTCGAACGCGCACAGGACACGGTGGCCGACGAAAAGCTGATGCCGGTGTCCGTGGCGCTCGACGCCGCCGGTGCGCCGACGCCTGCGCTGCTGAAGAAGCTTCAGGCCAAGGGCATACCTGTGGCGGCGCTCCCTCAGTTCACGCGCCGCGTCGACGGCAAGAGCGAAACGCTGTTCCACGCGATGACGGTGCCGGGCGCCGTACTCGACGACGTGCTGGCCGGCATCGTGCTCGACGCACTGAAGAAGCTGCCGATTCCCAAACTGATGCGCTGGTCCGACTGCGACTTCCAGTTCGTGCGGCCGGTGCACGGGCTGGTGATGCTGCACGGCGGACGCATCGTGCCGGGCATGGCGTTCGGGCATCAGAGCGGACGCAGCACGCGCGGCCACCGCTTCATGGGCGATGGCGAAGTCACGATGGCGGATGCCGACGAATACGCGCGTGCGCTGTACGAGCGCGGGGCCGTGATGGCGTCGTTCGAGGCGCGGCGCGCACTCATCGTGCAGCGTCTTGCACAGGCCTGCGCCGGGCTGGGCGACGGCGTGCATCACGTAGATGACGCGGCGCTGATCGACGAAGTGACCGCGCTCGTCGAAAACCCGAACGTCTACGTCGCGCAGTTCGAACCGGAATTCCTCGCGGTGCCGCAGGAGTGCCTCATCCTGACGATGAAGGCCAACCAGAAATACTTTCCGCTGCTCGACGCCGAAGGGCGCCTGCTGAACCGCTTTCTCGTCGTGTCCAACATGCAGGTCGACGATGCGCACAACATCGTGTCCGGCAACGAACGCGTCGTGCGCGCCCGCCTGTCGGACGCGCGCTTCTTCTTCGAGCAGGACCGCAAGACGCCGCTCGCCGCGCGCATCACGAAGATGGACGCCGTCGTCTATCACAACCGGCTCGGCAGCCAGTTCGACCGCGTCATGCGCGTCCAGCGCCTGAGCACGGAGATCGCGACCCGGCTCGATGCCGACGTGATGCAGGCGGCGCGTGCCGGCCTGCTGGCCAAGGCGGACCTGCTGACCGACATGGTCGGCGAGTTCCCCGAGCTGCAGGGCACCATGGGGCGCTACTACGCGCTGCACGACGGCGAAGCGGCGGCCGTTGCCGCGGCGGTGGAGCAGCACTACCGCCCGCGCTTCGCGGGCGATGCGCTGCCCGAGGGTCCGGTCGCCAGCGCGGTCGCGCTGGCCGACAAGCTTGACGCGCTGGCTGGCTTCTTCGGCATCGGCCAGATTCCGACCGGTGACAAGGATCCGTTCGCGCTGCGCCGCGCCGCGCTGGGCGTGCTGCGCATCCTGATGGAAGCGCCGCTGGCGCTCGATATCGCGGAGCTGATTGCGGTGGCTGCCGGCGGCTTCCGCGCGGGGCAGGTGGGCGAGGGCGACGCGGCGGGCTTCGAGGCGCAACTGCTCGACTTCATGTTCGAACGCCTGCGCAACCTGCTGCGTGACGCCGGCCATGACGCACGGGTGATAGACGCCGTGCTGGCGCAGCGCCCGACCCGCATCGACCTGGTGACGGCCAAGCTGGCGGCGGTCGCGGCCTTTTCGGCGCTGCCCGAAGCGCAGGCGCTGGCGGCGGCCAACAAGCGCATCGTCAACATCCTGCGCAAGGCCGACGGTGAGCGCGGCGCGGTGGATGCCGCGCTGTTTTCCGAGCCGGCCGAACGCGAGCTGCATGCGGCGCTCGGCGCGATCACTCCCGCATTGCGGGCCGATCTGGACGCGGGCCGTTACGGCGCCGCGCTGAATGCGCTGGCGCAATTGCGCGCGGCGGTGGATCGCTTCTTCGACGGCGTCATGGTGAATACGGATGACGTGAAGGTGCGCATGAACCGTCTCGCGCTGCTTGGCGAACTGGCGGCGGCAATGAACGCGGTGGCGGACATTTCACGCCTCGAACTGAAGGACTAGGCGGTGGCGACATACCGGCAAGCGCTGTGCGCGGAGGCCTGACATGCAGGGGCGTTCCAAGATGAAGCTCATCATTCTTGACCGTGACGGCGTCATCAACTACGACTCCGACCAGTTCATCAAGTCGCCACAGGAGTGGCGGCCGATAGAAGGGGCGATGGAGGCGATTTCACTGCTCAACCAGTTCGGCTGGCGCGTGGTCGTGGCGACCAACCAGTCGGGTGTCGGGCGCGGCCTGTTCGACATGGATACGCTTGCCGCCATTCACGACAAGATGCATCGCTGCGTCGCCCAGGCGGGCGGGCGCATCGACGCGATATTCTTCTGTCCGCACGCGGCGGATTCGAAGTGCGCATGTCGCAAACCCAAGCCGGGCATGCTGCTCGAAATTTCCGAGCGCTTCAACGTCGATCTGGAGGACGTGCCGGTCGTGGGTGACAGCCTGCGCGACCTGCAGGCGGCGCTCGCCGCCGGCGCGCAGCCCGTGCTGGTGCGTACCGGAAAGGGGTTGCGCACGGAAGCCGATCCCGCGCTGCCCGAAGGTGTGCCCATTCACGACAATCTCGCCGCCATGGTGCGCGCGCTGACACTGGTAAGCGATTGATGATCTTCCTGCGGTCCGTGCTGTTCTTCGTCGTGCTGATCATTCTCACGCCGCCGTTTTCCCTGCTTGCCATCCTGGTGCGACCGCTGCCGCCGCGGGTGCGCTACCGCATCATCGGCGTGTGGACGCGCCTTGCCGTGCTGGCGCTGCGCTTCGTGGTGGGCCTGCATTACCGCGTCATCGGTGCGGAGAACCTGCCGGCACACAGTGCGGTCGTGCTGTGCAAGCATCAGTCGGCATGGGAGACGCTGAGCCTGCAGTGCATCCTCCCGCGCGTTGCCTTCGTGTTCAAGAAGGAGTTGCTGCGCATTCCGTTCTTCGGTTGGGGACTGGCCTGCATGCCGATGATCGCGATCGACCGCGAGGCCGGCAAGGATGCGCTGGCCCAGGTGGAAGAGCAGGGCCGGACGCTGCTGGAAGAGGGCTTCTGGGTCACCGTGTTTCCCGAGGGGACGCGCATGCCGCCCGGGCAGACCCGACGCTACAAGGTGGGCGGTGCCCGTCTGGCCATGGTGACCGGGGCGCTTGTCGTGCCGATCGCACACAACGCAGGCGAGTTCTGGCGTCGCAACGCCTTCCTCAAATATCCGGGCACCATCACCGTGAGCATCGGTCCGCCGATCCGGACGCAGGGCTTGACGACGGACCAGATCAACGGGCAGGCTCAAGCCTGGATCGAAGGTGAAATGCGCAGACTTTTCCCGCATCACTATGACGCAAAGCCATTGTCCGCAGCAGCTTGAACTGGCGCTGGATATGCCCGACAACGCGGCACCGCGCCCGCGCGGTCGGCACATCGTGCTTGGCCAGCAGATCATCGAATATGCGCTTCGCCGTTCGCGACGGCGCTCCATCGGGTTTTCCATCGGCGAGTCCGGCCTGCGCGTGACCGCACCGGACTGGGTGACGCTGCCTCAGATCGAGCAGGCGCTGCGCGAGAAGCAGCGCTGGATTTTCACCAAGCTTGGCGAGGTCCGCGCCCGGCGCGCGCCGGTGCGCACCGACTGGCGCGACGGCGCCCGCCTGCCCTGGCTCGGCGGCAGCGTGATGCTGAAGCTCGGCGACACCTGCGCGCGCCCGCTCATCGATGACGATGTGCTGCGCCTGCCGCTGCCGGCCGACGCCGACCACGATCGCGTGCGCGACGCGGTGTGCGGCTTCCTGCAACAGGAGGCGCTGGCGCGCTTTTCCCGTCGTGCAGAAGAACTCGGTGCGCGCATCGGCGTCGCGCCGTCCCGGGTCGTGCTCAGTTCCGCCAATACGCTGTGGGGCTCATGCACCGCGCAGGGCGTAATCCGGCTGAACTGGCGGCTCATCCATTTTTCCGTGCCGCTGATCGACTACGTGATTGCCCATGAACTTGCCCACCTGAAAGAGCTCAATCACTCGCGCGCGTTCTGGGACACCGTGGGGGCCATACTGCCCGGCTTCGAGGCAGCCCGCAGCGAACTGCGGGCGCACCATCCCGGGCGTATCGTTGCGCCCTGAACCACCGACTTGCGGGAGCTGGACCATGAGAATCCTTCACACGATGTTGCGCGTAGGCAACCTTGACCGTTCGATCGCCTTCTACACGGAGGTGCTCGGCATGCGCGAACTGCGTCGCAACGACTATCCGGACGGAAAGTTCACGCTGGCTTTCGTCGGCTATCAGGACGAGGCGGACGGTGCGGTGCTCGAACTGACCCACAATTGGGATACCGACGCCTACGATCTTGGCAATGGCTACGGCCACATCGCACTCGAAGTGCCGGATGCCTACGCCGCCTGTGAGCAGGTGAAGGCGCGCGGCGGGCGTGTCGTGCGTGAAGCGGGGCCCATGAAGCACGGCTCGACGGTGATCGCCTTCGTCGAAGACCCGGACGGCTACAAGATCGAATTCATCCAGCGCGGCACCGCCTGACGCGCCCCGGGCGGGGTCAGGCGCGCTCTCCGTCGGGCAGCGCGCTGCGCAGTTCGGCCGCCAGCGCGTCCGCTTCCGCAGCCAGTTCGGCCAGCAGTGCGTCGGTGTTTCCGGCGGGCGGGGATTGCGGTGACCAGCGCTCCAGTCCGGCCGCGATGGCGGTCAGCCGGAGCGCACCGAAATTGCTCACCATGCCCTTGAACGTGTGGGCCTGGATGGAAATGGCTTCCGGTTCACCTCGCGCGACGGCGTCTGTCAGCGCCGTGACGTTGTCGCGGTAATCGCGCAGATAGAGGCGGATGATCTCCCCCAGCAGGTCTTCGTCACCGTCCAGGTTCTGCAGCAGGAAGCTGCGGTCGAAACGTGTTGCCGGTGTCGCTGACGCGTGCGGCGAGTTGCCCTGAACTGCGTCCATCACGTCGTCGAGCGCGCGCAACAATGCCGGCATCTGTACCGGTTTCGAAATGTAGTCGTCCATGCCGGCCTCAAGGCAGTGTTCACGGTCGCCAGCCATCGCGTGTGCCGTCATGGCGACGATGGGCGTGTGGTGTGCGCCATCCTGCGCCCGGATGCGGCGCATGGCTTCGAAGCCGCCCATGAGCGGCATCTGCAGGTCCATCAGGATCAGATCGTAGCGTTGCCGTGCCGCCTTCTCCACCGCAGCCAGTCCGTTGCCGGCCACGTCGACGCGATGCCCCAGGCGCTCCAGCATCCGGACGGCGATCGTCTGATTGGTCGGGTTGTCCTCTGCCAGCAGGATGTTCAGCGGTCCGCAATGCCGCGTGCCCGGACCGGCTCCGGTGGTCACGATCAGCGCGTCGAGCAGTGACCTCGCGTCGACCGGGCGGGTGAGCGTGGTGCTGATGCCGTCCGGCAGCGGGCGGGTCACGGGCGCATCGGCGTCGAGCAGGAGGATGACGGGCAGGCCGGTCGCGCATTCGCCCGCGAGCGTGTCGATCAGCGTCCAGTCGTTCTGCCGGGCGAGCGACGCGTCGATCAGCAGTGCGTGGAAGCTTCGTGCATCGGTTTCGGCCGACACGATGGCGCCGATGCCCTGATCAAGGTCGGCGCACATCCGCGGCCGCAGGCCCCAGTGCGCGAACTGGGCGCCCAGATGCGTGCGCGCGTCGCCGTCGGGTTCGATCACGAGCAGGTCCAGCGTATCCAGCGAGTGCGGCGCGGGCGTGGCGGGTGCTTCCATCACGGCGCGCGGGAAGGCCAGCGTGAAGTGGAAGGTCGCACCGTCGCCGGGCCGGCTGATGACGCCCAGCGTGCCGCGCATGCATGCGACCAGACGCGTGCAGATGGCGAGGCCGAGGCCGGTTCCGCCGAAGCGCCGCGTGGTCGAGTTGTCGGCCTGCGAGAAGGCTTCGAATATCTGCTCCTGCTTTTCCCTCGGAATGCCGATGCCGGTGTCGCTGACCGCGAAGTGCAGGCTCTGTGTTTCGGCGTCGAGCCGATGCGGCCGGATCGCCAGTTCCACCTGGCCATGCGCGGTGAATTTCAGCGCGTTCGACAGCAGATTGACGAGGACTTGCCGCAGGCGTTGCGGGTCGCCAACCAGTCCGTCGGCGATGGCCGGGTCGATGTGGCAGGCGAGCTGGACCGGGCTGCCGCTCTTCGGTGCCAGCGGGCGCACGATGCCGCCCACCATTTCGCGCAGGCTGAACGGACGGCTTTCGAGCGTGAGGTGTCCGGCCTCGATCCGGGAGAAGTCGAGGATGTCGTCGATCAGCGCGAGCAGGGAGTCGGACGATTGCTGCACCAGATCCAGGTATTCGCGCTGTTCGCCGGTCAGATCCGTGTCGAGCGCCAGCGCGGTCATGCCGGTGATCGCGTTCATCGGCGTGCGGATCTCATGACTCATGTTGGCGAGAAAATCGCTCTTGGCGCGGTAGGCCGCCTCGGCCGCGTCGCGCGCCTGCATCAGCTGCGCCTGGGCGGACCGGCGCTCGCTGATGTCGGTCACGAAGGCCGTGTAGAGCGTGCGTCCGCCCGCGTGCGCGGCAGAGATTGCGAGCTGTGCCGGGAAGATGCGGCCTTCGTGGTCACGCAGTTCGAGTTCAAGGCGATGGCCGATCACGTCGTCGAAACGCTGGCCGAGCCAGTGCAGCAGGTCCTGTTCACCGGGGGCGCGTTCGCCCGCCGGTACCAGCAGGTCGATCACAGGGTGCTGCACGGCCTGCTCCGGCGTCCAGCCAAGCAGGCGCCGGGCGGCCGGGTTGTAGTCGATGACGGCGCCGAAACGGTCGAACGTGATGACGGCGTCTATGGCCGCGCCGATGACCGCGCAGGTACGCGCTTCGCTGTCCTGCAGGGCGCCCTGCTGGTTGTGCAGGCGCAGCGAGGCGCGGTTCAGCGCCTGCGCCAGGCGGTCGGTCTCGCGCGAACCGGTGCTGGTCGGCAAGGTCTCGCCGCTGGCGCTGTCCAGGCGCTCGGCGAACGCGGTGCAGTCCTGAAGCGCGGCGAGCGGGCGACGCAGCAGCAGCCAGAGCGTCAGGACGCCGAGGAGCAATGCGAGCAGGCCTTGCAGCAGGCTGTCGATCAGGATGTGCATGAACATCCTGTCGGCGGCTGCCAGGCCTGTTTCGGTGCTCAGCCACAAGTGGCCATCCGCTGATGCGAGCGGGGCCCAGGCGACGATGACGGCGTGGCCGTCAACCGTCCGGGTTTCGCCGTGCTCCCATAATCCGCCGCCGGGCAGCGGGCGCCGCGGGCGTTTGTCCGTCGCCCACTCACCCCGGGCGTCGCGGCTCAGCGCAGCGAGCACTTGACCGTCCGGACGCAGCAACGCCAGGGATTTCAGTTCGGGAATCAGCGACAGCGCAGGGCGCAGCGCATCGTCGAAGCCGTCTGCGGGGCGCGGCATCGTTGCGCCGAGGAAGCGGGCGTGCGCCAGCGCGTTCGACTGCGCGTGTTCGCGCAGCACGCCGGATTGTTCGTCGGCCGTGTAGAGCGCGTTGCCGATGACACTCGCGCAGAACACCAGGCCGAATACCGCCGTTACGCGCAGGAGCAGGCGGCGCGGTCCGAAATCCGACATGGGCATGATTCAGCTCTCGTCCTGGAAGCGGACGCGAATCTCCAGAACTTCTTCCCAGCGACCGAGCAGGGCGTCGACGCAGACCGGGTCGAAATGTTCGCCCTTGCCCTGAAGCAGGAAGTCATGTGCGCGCAGGACGTCCCACGCGGGTTTGTAAGGCCGGGCAGATGTCAGCGCATCGAATACGTCGGCCACCGCCACGATGCGACCGACCAGCGGAATGGCCTCGCCGGCCAGTCCGCCCGGGTAGCCGGTGCCGTTGAACTTCTCGTGGTGGGTGAGGGCGATCGTCGCCGCGAGCTGCATGTACGGCGATGCGGAATCCTTGAGGATCTCGTGTCCGATCGACGCGTGCTTCTTCATGATTTCGAACTCGTCGGAGGTCAACCGGCCCGGTTTCAGCAGGATGTGGTCGGGTGTGCCGAGCTTGCCGATGTCGTGCATCGGCGCGGCGATCAGCAGCGCCTTCTGCATGTCGCGTTCAAGGCCGATCTCGCGTCCTATGAGCGCCGAGTAGTTCGCCATGCGCAGGATGTGCGCACCGGTTTCCGGGTCGCGGAACTCCGCTGCGCGTGCGAGCTTGTTCAGCGTTTCGCATTCGCGTTCGAAGATTTCGGCCGTTGCGTGGCGCACCTCGTCGGCCAGCGTGCTCGCATGCTGGGCAAGCGCGACCTGGCCACGCCGCAGCGACAGCATGTTCTTCACGCGCGACGTGAACTCGACGCGGTCCAGCGGCTTGGTCAGGAAATCGTTCGCGCCGGCATCCAGCGCGCGGTAACGCACTTCCCGCTCGTGGTCGGCGGTGACCATCAGCAACGGCGTCTGGGTGCGGGCAGGGTGGTTCCTGAAGCGCTTGATGAACTCGACGCCGTCCATGTCAGGCATCATGTAATCGACGATGACGAGGTCCGGATCATCGTTCATGCAGTATGTCAGCGCCTTGCCAGGCTCGAGAAAGCACGACGGCTTGCAGTCGGGCAGTTTGCTCAACAGCGCCGACATCAGAACCAGATTGACCTGGGCGTCGTCCACAACCACTACGTTCATCGGGCGCACTCCGGGTGCAGGTTCGTCGTTCGAATGCCTGGCGACCTGTTCGAACAGACTGTCATGAAGTCATAACGGACGCCGTGCCCATCGACTTGAGGCACGGCGCGTGTTGAACCAGCTTCCGTCATTCAATGAAACCTGAGCCCTACAAGCTTCGCGCTTCTGCGTTCCGCAACTGGCTGCGCCAGTTGTCCTTCCGCGACATGTTTGCACTCGGGCTTCCTGCCCTGCTCGTCGTTGCCGCCGGCTTCTGGTTTGCCGCCCGCTACATCAAGCCCGCGCCACCTGACGTCGTGTCCATCTCGTGCGGCGCGGCGGGCTCTGCCTACGAGGCGTTCTGCGCACGCTACAAACCGCTGATCGAACCGTTCGGCGTGAGCGTCAGGCTGTTGCCGAGTGCCGGCGCCGTGGAGAACCTGCGGCGCCTGGAGGACACCGGCCAGCAGGTCGACTTCGGTTTCGTACAGGGCGGCACGGCGGAGGAGCGACCCCCCGGCCTGCTGTCGCTCGGCGCGGCCTACTACGAGCCGGTGTGGGTGTTCTATCGGGGACGTCCGGGGCTGGAGCGGCTGGATCAGCTCAAGGGCATGCGCATCGGCATCGGCGCCGACGGAAGCGGCACACGGCATCTGGCGCTGGAGCTGCTGGCGGCGCATGCGCTGACCGGCGACATGAAGCGCCTGCCGCCCGATGGCGGCATGGAGGGCGTGGCGGCATTGCGGGCGAAACGCATCGATGCGCTCATCGTTGTGGGTGCGGTGAATTCGGCCGTCGTGTGGTCGCTGCTCTATACCGACGGCATTTCCCTGATGAGCATGTCGCAGGCGTCTGCCTATTCAAGACGTTTTCCGCACCTGACGATGCTGAACTTGCCGCGCGGCGCCATCGATTTCGTGCGCGACATCCCGCCGCGGGACACGTCGCTCGTTGCCACGCGTGCCTATGTGGTGGCGCGTGAGGACACGCACCCGGCGGTGATCGACCTGATGCTCGGCGCCATGAAGCCGGCGCACGCCGAGGCGAGCGTGTTTCAGCGTCCCGGCGAGTTTCCGCTGGCCGATGGCGGCGACTTCGAACTGCATCCGCGCGCGGCGCGTTTCTACGAAAGCGGCCCGCCGTTCCTGCAACGCTATCTGCCGTTCTCGATTGCCAACCTGCTGGACCGCATGATCGTGCTGCTGGTGCCACTGCTGGCCCTTGCCGTGCCGCTGTTCAAGGTGTTGCCGCAGCTCTATGTCTGGCGCGTGCGCAGCAAGCTCTATCGCTGGTATGGCGAACTGAAGGATCTGGAGCGTCAGGCGCTGCAGGAAGACTCGTCCCGCACCAGCGAGCAATGGCTCGGCGATGTGGAGCGCATCGAGGCGGCGGTCAGCCGCATCAATGTGCCGCTGTCGCACGCTGACTACCATTACCAGCTGCGTTCGCACATCAATATGGTGCGCAAGCGCATCAAGGCCGCCGCTGCCGCGAACGCAAACGGCAATGGCGTGTCGACCGACGGGTTGATCGAGGACGAATCGCCGGCAGACGCGTGAGCGCATGCCGGTGGACAGGATCCGGCCATCCGCCGTGCTTACAAACATTCTTGCTTGTATATAATCGCAGACCGAATTCAGGAGGCTTTCCCGATGTCTGCCCGACCCGCCGTCGCCGTGCTCCCGTTGTCCGTGGCAGCCCTTGCATGCACCCTGCTCCTCGCCGCCGGCTGTTCCGATGACAAGGCGGTCGCCCAGACCGCCCCGAAGGCGCCGCCGGCGCTTCCGGTGACCGTCGTGCTGGCTGAACCGACGACGGCGCCACTGGCGATCGAGGCCGTCGCCCAGGCCGAGGGTGCGAGGGAAGTCGAAGTCCGGGCGCGCGTTGCCGGCATCCTGGAGAAGCGTCTCTACGACGAAGGCGAATCGGTGAAAGCGGGGCAGCCGCTGTTCCGCATCGAGCGCGCTCCGTTCGAGATTGCGTTGGCGCAGGCCAGGGCGCAACTGGCCGAGGCGCAGGCGGTGGAGGAGCAGACGGCGCGCGAGCTGCAGCGCCTGCAGGGGCTGGTGGCGGACCGCGCCATCAGCCAGAAGGAGTTCGACGACACGCGTTCGGCCAGTGCCGTGGCAACGGCGGCCGTGAAGTCCGCCCACGCCTCGGTGCGCGAGGCGGAACTGAATCTTTCCTACACGAACGTGACGGCGCCGGTGAGCGGCATGTCCGGGCGCGCACAGCGCTCCGAGGGCTCGCTCGTCAATACCGGCAGCGACAGCCTTCTGACCTCCATCGTGCAGGTCAATCCGATCTGGGTGCGTTTCAGCCTGTCGGACGGAGACATGGCGCCGGTGCCCGGTGGCCGCTCGGCGGCGCGCAAGCTGAGCGAGGTCGAACTGGTGCTCGCCGACGGCACGGTCCTTCCGCAGCGCGGCCACATCAATTTTTCCGCCAGCCGCATCGACCCGGCGCTCGGCACGCTTGAAATGCGCGCCGAGTTTCCCAACGCCGACGGGCGCATCCTGCCCGGCCAGTTCGTGCGTGCTCGCGTGATCGCAGGCGTGCGGGAGAACGTGTTCCTGATTCCGCAGGCCGCCGTGACGCAGACGGAGAACGGTCCGGTCGTCATGCTGGCGGGGGCCGACGACACCGTGGCGCCGCGGCCGGTCACCGTGGGTGACTGGCAGGGCGACAGCTGGGTGGTGACCGGAGGGCTTTCGGCGGGGGACCGCGTCATTGTCGACAACATCATCAAGCTGAGGCCGGGTGCGCCGGTCGCGCCCCGTACGGCGGGTGAGCGCGCAGCGGCCGCGGCCGCGGCCGCGAACGCGCCGGCCAAGCCCTGAAGGAGCGCGCGCACATGGCCCGTTTCTTCATCAACCGTCCGATCTTCTCGGGCGTCATCTCCATCATCATCATCATCGCCGGGCTGGTTGCGTCGCTGGCGCTGCCGATCGCGCAGTACCCCGAAATCTCGCCGCCGACCGTCATCGTCAGCGCGACCTATCCGGGCGCGAATGCGGAAACGCTGGCGCGCACGGTGGCCTCGCCGATCGAGGAGCAGTTGTCGGGCATCGAGGGGCTGCTGTACTTCAATTCCACGTCGACCTCCAACGGCACGGTCAGCATCACGCTCACGTTCGAAGTCGGCACCGACCCGGACACCGCGCTGATTGCGGTGAACAACCGCATCTCGGTTGCCGAGTCGCGCCTGCCCGAGGACGTTCGGCGCAGCGGGCTGGTCGTGCGCAAGCGCTCGAACAACCTGCTGATGATCGCGGCGCTGAAATCGACCGACGGTTCGCGCGAGACGCTGTTCCTGACCAACTACCTCGCGGTGAACGTGCTCGACGAGCTGCGCCGTCTGCCCGGTGTCGGCGACGCGATCGCCTTCGATTCGCCGTACGCGATGCGGGTGTGGATCAAGCCGGACGTGATGGCGCAGCTGGGCATCACGACGTCGGACGTGGCGGCAGCCATCCGCGTGCAGAACGCGCAGAACGCGGCCGGCAAGGTCGGTCAGGAACCGGTGGTCAATGGTCAACAGCTGACCTATACGGTGAGCGCGAAGGGGCGGCTGCTGAGCATTGAAGAATTCGAAGGCATCATCCTGCGCGCCGACGGACCGAATGGCGTGGTGCGCCTGAAGGATGTCGCGCGCATCGAGCTTGGCGCGGAAAATTACGACCGCACGACCAAGGTCAATGGCACGTCGGTCGCCGGCATGGGCATCTACCTGCAGTCGGGTGCCAATGCGCTGGAGGCGTCGAAGGCGGTGCGCGCGAAGCTCGACGAACTGACCAAGCGTCTGCCGGACGGCCTCGAATTCATCGTGCCGAACGACACCACGCGCTTCATCCGCGAGTCGATCAAGGAGGTGACGCACACGCTGGGCGAGGCGACGATACTGGTCGTGCTGGTGGTGTGGGTGTTCCTGCAGAATTGGCGCGCGACGCTGATTCCGCTGATCGCCGTGCCGGTGTCGCTGGTGGGGACGTTTGCCGGGCTGTGGGCTTTCGGCTTCTCGATCAACACGCTGACGCTGTTCGCGATGGTGCTGTCGATCGGCATCGTCGTCGATGACGCCCTCGTGGTGCTGGAGAACGTGGAGCGGCAGATGCGCGAGTTCGGACGCAGCCCGAAGGAGGCCGCGATCGCCGCGATGCACGAAGTCTCCGGCGCGCTGGTCGCGATGGTGCTCGTGTTGTGCGCCGTGTTCGTGCCGGTGGCCTTCCTCGGCGGCATCGCCGGCAAGCTCTATCAGCAGTTCGCCGCGACGGTGGCCGTGTCGGTGACCATTTCCGGCGTCGTCGCACTGACGCTGACGCCGGCGCTGTGCGCGCTGATGCTGAAGGAGCACGAGGGCGAATCGAAACTGTTCCGGCCGTTCAACCGTGGTTTCGAGGCGCTGACCCGCCTCTATACCGGCACGGTGGGGCTGACCCTGCGCCACCGCCTGGTCAGCGTGCTGGTGGTCGTGCTGCTGTTTGCCGGCGCCGGTTTCATGTTCCGCGTGGTGCCGGGCGCTTTCGTGCCGTCCGAGGACCAGGGCTATCTGTTCGGCTTCGTCACGCTGCCGGATGGCGCGTCGGCCGGGCGCACCGAGGCCTCGTTCGAAAAGCTGCGGCGCGTCATCAACGAGGACCCGTCCGTCGAGAACGTGTTCATGGTGCGCGGCATGGACTACATCACCGGCAACAACCGCGCGAGCGTGGCCATGACCTTCGTCGTGCTCAAGCCCTGGGGCGAGCGCACGACGACGGCCGACGACCTGCAGAAGGTCATCGCTGCCGAGGGCATGAAGCTGACCGACGGCATGGGGCTGATCTTCAATCCGCCGCCGATCCAGGGCCTGGGAACGGCAGGCGGCTTTGAAGCCTATGTGCAGGCGCGCGAGGATTCGGACGCGCGCAAGCTTGCCGCCGTCACCGGGCAGTTGCTGGACGCGCTGCGCGCGCGGCCCGAGCTGACCGGGCTGAACAGCTTCTTCCGCGTGTCCTCGCCGCAGCTCGCCGTCGAAGTCGACGAACCCAAGGCGCTGTCGCTGGGCATTCCGCTGGACGCGATCTACTCGACGCTGCAGGCGACGATGGGCACGCTCTACGTGAATGACTTCAACCGCTCCGGCAAGACCTACAAGGTGCAGCTCGGTGCCGACGCGGCTTACCGCATGACGCCGGCCGACCTCGGCAAGCCGTATGTGCGCTCGGCCAGCGGCGACATGATTCCGCTGTCGTCGGTCATTTCGGTGAAGTCCATCGTCGGCCCGGAAATGGTCGAGCGCTTCAACGGCTTCGTCGCCGCGAAGATCCTTGGCAACTCCGCTCCGGGACGCAGCTCGGGCGAAGCGATCCAGATTGTCGAGGAGGTCGCGCGCGAGGTGCTGCCGGCCGGCTACAGCCTGGAGTGGACCGGTCAGGCCTTCCAGGAAAAGCGCACCGGTTTCACGTCGGTGATCGCCATGGCGTTCGGCATCATCATGGTGTTTCTCATCCTCGCGGCGCAGTACGAGCGCTGGTCGCTGCCGCTGGCGGTCATCCTGGCGATTCCGTTCGCGATACTCGGCGCGCTGCTCGCGGTGTGGGTGCGCGGCATGCCGAACGACATCTACTTCCAGATCGGGCTCGTGGTGCTGGTGGGTCTGGCGGCGAAGAACGCCATCCTGATCGTCGAGTTCGCGGCGCAGAAACAGGCCGAAGGCATGTCCGCGGTGCAGGCGTCGATCGAGGCGGCGCGCCTGCGCTTCCGCCCGATCTGCATGACGGCGCTGGCATTCATACTGGGTGTCGTGCCGCTGGTCGTTGCCACGGGCGCCGGCGCCGCGGCCCGGCGCTCCATGGGCACCGGCGTGTTCGGCGGCATGCTCGCCGCCACGTTCATCGCGACGCTGTTCATTCCGATGTTCTTCAGCTGGCTCAGCGGCCGCCGCGCGGCGGTGCGCAACGCGGGCGATACGGAGCAGGTGCAATGACAAAGATGTTTCCCGTCACGTCTCCGCGGCCCTTGCTGTGCGCGCTGGTCGCCGCGTTTTCCTTGAGTGGCTGCATGGTCGGCCCGGACTATCTGCGTCCGGACACGACGCTGCCCGACAGCTACGGCGCGCGGCTGCCCGCGCAGCCGGGCGCGGCCGTGGCGCGTGGCTGGTGGAAGCACTTCAATGACGACACGCTGGACGCGCTGATCGAACGCGCGCTGGCCGACAACACCGACGTGCAGCGCGCGGCCGCCCGCATCGAGCAGGCGGACGCCGTGCTGCGCGAAGCCGGTGCCGCGCTGCTGCCCGAGGTCGGGCTGGGTGCCGCGGCCGGACGCACGCGCAGCAGCGGTGTTGCCGCGCCGGTGCAGCAGGGTGCTTCGCTGTATCGCAACAACTTCCAGACCTCGCTGTCGACGTCGTTCGAACTGGATTTCTGGGGCAAGCTGCGCCGCGCCAGCGAGGCGGCCCGCGCGCTGGCACTCGGCACGCGCTACGCGAAGGACACGGTGGAACTGACACTGGTGAGCCAGCTCATCGGCAACTACCTGAACCTGCGCGCGCTCGATGCGCAGCTGGCGTTGTCGCGCGACACGCTGGCCACGCGCCGGCAGAACGTCGACATCCTGCGGGCGCGGGCGCAGCGCGGCTTGTCCACCGAACTGGAATTTCAGCAGGCGCTGGGCGCAGTGGCCGCGATCGATGCCCAGGTCGCGGATCTGACGCGCAATCGCCAGCTTGCGCAGAACCAGCTCGGCCTGCTGACCGGCCAGCTCGATCTGGCCATCGCGCCGGGCGATCTGCGCGGCATGCCGCTGCCGCCGCTGCCGCCGTCCGGCCTGCCGTCATCGCTGCTCGATGCGCGGCCCGACGTGCGTCAGGCGGAGGCGGATCTCGCTGCGGCCAATGCGCAGATCGGCGTCGCGAAGGCGGCGCTGTATCCATCGATTTCGCTGACGGGAAGCTACGGCACGCAGAGCCGGGAGCTGTCGGACCTGTTCAGCGGTCCGGCCAATATCTGGTCGCTCGGCATCGGACTGGATCTGCCGCTGTTTGACGCCGGCAAGCGCAGTGCGCGGGTCGATCAGGCCAGTGCACAGCAGAAGCAGGCGCTGGCGGGCTATGTGGCGGCGGTACGCGGTGCCTTCACCGACGTGCGCGACGCGCTGGTCGGTGTCGAGCAGTACGCCAGCAGCATCAACGCGCTGCAGGCTCAGACCGATGCCGCGATGCGCAGCCTGGAATTTGCGCAGAAGCGCTATGACGCCGGATATTCGCGCTATCTGGAAGTGCTCGACGCCCAGCGCACCGCCAACGATGCGTCGCTCGCGCTGGTGCGTGCCCGTCAGGGGCAGATGGTGGAAGTGGTCAATCTCTATGCCGCGCTGGGTGGTGGCTGGAGTGTGGACGCGTCGGTCGGTCAGGGCGAGCCCGGCTCGCCCTGATGCGCCGGCCCGGCGACCCGGGTCAGCCGGCCAGCGCGGTGAGGGCCTTCGGCTCGTCCGCGCTGCCGGTGGCCGGCCGGAGGGTGTCCTTGCCGGCGCCGGACAGCGACTTTACGTCGCCGGATATTTCGCCGCCTTCCTCAATGAGTATCTTGCCGTAGCGGATCTTGCCGCTGACCCGCCCGGTCGCGTGCACGATGAGCTGCTGGCGCGCCGTCAGCTCGCCGTCGAAGCGGCCGTGGATTTCCGCGACGTCTATGCCCACGGTGCCGGAGTACGCGCCGTGTTCCGCGATGCGGATGACCCGGCTGTCCATCGTCGCTTCCACACGGCCTTCGACGACCAGCGTGTCGCAGTCGAGAATTTCCGCCCCCTTGAGTTTCACGTCCGGACCGACGATGAGGCGGCTGCCGTGCTCCGGCATTTCCGGGCGACGCGTGCCGTCGGCCGGTGTGGTGCCCGGCGCCGCCGGGGCGCCGGGAGGCGCGCTGTCGCGCAGCGGCGACAGCGCGCCCGCTGCGTCACCGCCGCGCACCGTCGCGCCCGGCGAGCCGGACAGCGAGCCGCTCGGCCGTATCGTCCGCGATGCGGGGGATTCCGCGGTTTTCGGGAACAGGGCTGGCTTGTTGAACATGTTTTCTCCTTGAAGATATCCGGGCCGCGATTGCGGCTCTAGCCGGTACTTCGCAAATGCCGTGCCGGCCGGCACAAACGCAGCGTCTTCAAGGGCCTGCGAACGCGGGCGGCACGGACGCGTCCATCGCGGCGGCGCAGCGCGGCCGGGTGTGTCGTCGGGGCCCGACAGGCGTGCGGGCGATGTTCGCGAAACCGCCCGGCTGGCGGCGATTTCGGCGTGTCGCCGTGCGGCGACGGTTGGCGGTGCGGGAACGGATTTAACGTTCCCTTGCATTTGCTTACGGAGCTTCCCTGCAGGGATTTCTCAGCCTGCCTACACTGCGGCTCCGGCCATTTGAGTGAACACCATGCTGCATCCCTCATTCCGCACCACGCTGCTGGCAACCGTGCTGCTGATTGCAGGTGCGCTGGGCGCCGCCGCCGCCAGCGGCTGGATGATGCTTCAGGATTTCGCCCGCGCCAGCCGGGAAACCGGCGCCGCGGCACTCGACCTTTCGGCCGCCGTTCAGCAGATCGACGAACGCAGTCTCGACATGGAACGCAGTGCGCGCCAGTTCGTGGTGCTGCTGGAGCCCGCGCTGCGCGACCGCTACGACGATGCCCACACCCAGGCGCTGGTGTCCCTCGCGCGCATCGAGGCCGCGCTGCCAGTCACGCCCGCGATCGGCCAGTGGCGTGCGCTCGCGTCGCAGATGCGCTCAGCCCTCGTGCCGGCGCCGACAGGTGCCGCCGAGGACGAGGTCACCCTGCCGGCGGTCGGCTTGTCCGCGCTCAACGACATCATCGCGACACGGGTGCGCGAGCACATCGATGCGCGCAATGCGGCCCTGCTCGATACGCTGGACCGCAGCCGCGAACAGCTGGCCTGGCAGGTGCTGGGAGCCGTGTCGCTGGCGCTCGTGCTTGCGCTGGCCATCGGCTGGTGGATTTTGCGGCCACTCAAGAACGTGGAGCGCGCCATCGTGCGCCTGGGCGAGGGCAGCCTGGAGACGCCGGTCGCCGTGAACGGGCCGTCCGACCTGCGGCAACTGGGCGAGCGGCTGGAGTGGCTGCGCCAGCGGCTGGCCGACCTCGAGGCGCACCGCAACCGCGTGCTGCGGCACGTGTCGCACGAGCTGAAGACGCCGCTGGCTTCGCTGCGCGAAGGCATCGCGTTGCTGCAGGACGGCGTGCTCGGTCGGCTCAACACCGAGCAGATGGAAGTCGGCGGCATTCTTGACCACAACGCGCGCTCGCTGCAGGAGCGCATCGAACAGCTCATCGGCTACAACGCGACGCAGTTCGACGCGCGTCATCTCGAACTGCGCGCGACGGCGCTGCGTGCGCTGGCGCGTGACGTCGTGGCCGACCTCAAGTTGCAGGCTCAGGCGAAGGATGTGCGTCTGGCGGTGTCCGGCTATGCGCCGCCGGTGCGCGGCGACGTCGCCAAACTGCGCATCGCGCTCTGCAATCTGGTCACCAACGGCATCGCATTCAGTCCGCACGGCGGTACCGTGCGTGTGGAACTGAGCGCGGATGACAGCACCGCGCGCATCGACTGCATCGACGAAGGGCCCGGCGTCGCGCCGGAAGAGGTCGAGCGCATTTTTGAACCGTTTTTCCGCGGCAGTCGCCGCGCGTCGCGCGCCGACAAGGGCAACGGCCTGGGCCTGGCCATCGTGCGGGAGTTCATCGCTGCGCATGGCGGCAGTGCCATTGTCGTGCCGGCCGAGCGCGGCGCCCACTTCAGGATAGAGTTGCCTCATGCTGTTTGAATTCGGGTGGCGGCGTTCGCCGCGGTTGTGCGCGATGTGCGCGGCCTTTCTGCTGACGGCCTGCGCCTCCCGGGTACCGGCACCGGCCGAGCCCGAGGTGGCGCAGCCGTTGCCGGTGCAGGCGGGCGACGAACCGGAGGATGACGACCGTCTGTTGCGCGCCATTCAGGCGGCGCACCCGCGAACGGGGGATCCGGCGCGTGCGCGCGAGCTGCTGGACGCGTTGCTGGCGGCGGATGATGCCCCCGCCCGTTTGCAGCGTCCGTTCATACAGAGCCTGCTTGAACAGCTTGCCGAGCGGCAGCGTCTCGGCAACGCCAATCAGCGGCTGACGCAACAGCTGGAACGCGTGACGCAGCAGGGCAGGGAAAGCCAGCAGCGCGCGGACGAGCTGCAGCGCAAGATCGACGCGCTGACCGACATCGAACGAAGCCTGCCGGCGCGGGCGCCGTCCCGCGGCGCGGTGCGGTGAGCGTCGCCGCCGTCCGGGCGCACCCGGGAAGGACGTGCCAGCCGCGGCTGCTTGTCGTCGATGACGACACCGATCTGCTGCGCCTGCTGTCGATGCGGCTCAAGGCCAGCGGATATCATGTCAGTACGGCCGAAACCGCTGAAGCGGCGCTGGTCCGCCTGGCCGTCGAACGCTTCAATCTGGTGGTGAGCGACGTGCGCCTGCCGGATCGCGACGGCCTCGCGCTGTTCGAGGACATCCGGCGTCAGCACCCGGCGCTTCCCGTCATCCTGCTGACCGCGCACGGCACGATCCCGGACGCAGTCGAGGCAACGTCGCGCGGCGTCGCGGGCTATCTCACCAAACCGTTCGACAGCCAGGCGCTGCTCGCGCGCATCGCACAGTCGCTGGCGCTTGCGACGCCAGCCGGCACGCCGGAGGCCGGCGACGACGGCTGGCGAGCCGATCTGATCAGCCGCAGCCCGCGCATGGAGGCGCTGCTCGACGAAGCTCGCCTGGTGGCCGCGTCGGATGCGAGCGTGTTGATTCGCGGCGAGAGCGGTACGGGCAAGGAGTTGCTGGCGCGCGCGATCCATAGGGCAAGTCCGCGCGCCGCGGCGCCGTTTGTCGCGATCAACTGCGGAGCGATTCCGGAAGCGCTGCTCGAGTCCGAACTGTTCGGTCACGAGCGCGGTGCCTTTACCGGCGCCACGTCACGCCAGACCGGCCTGTTCCGCGCCGCCCAGGGCGGCACGCTGTTCCTGGACGAGATCGGCGACATGCCGTTGTCGTTGCAGGTGAAGTTGCTGCGCGTGCTGCAGGAACGCGCGGTGCGCCCGGTCGGTGCCACGCACGCGGAACCGATCGACGTGCGCATCGTGTCGGCGACGCACTGCGACCTTGATGCGGCGCTTGACCACGGATTGTTCAGGGACGACCTCTATTACCGCATCAACGTCGTCAGTCTGGTGTTGCCGCCACTGGCCGAGCGGCGCGAGGACATTCCGCTGCTCGCGGAACATTTCATGAGGACGCTGTCGCGCAAGTACGGCAAGCAACTGGGCGGGTTCGCCCCGGGAGCGCTGGAGGCGCTCGCCACCGCCAACTGGGCCGGCAACGTGCGTCAGTTGCATAACGTCGTGGAACAGGCGTGTGCGCTGGCGACGACGGCGCTGGTGCCGCGGGCGCTGGTCGACCGCGCGTTGCGCGTGAAGCCGATGGAAGCCCTTGGCTATGCGGAGGCGAAGGCGCGCTTTGAACGCAACTACCTGGTGCAGTTGCTGAAGCTCACGGCTGGCAATGTTACCGACGCTGCGCGGATTGCCGGGCGCAACCGGACCGAGTTCTACCGGCTGCTGCAGCGCTACCGCCTCAACCCGGTGCTGTTCCGCGGCGATGCCGCGGATGTCGCGATGGAACGACAGGGCTGAACGGCTGTCGCTAAGGGTCTTGCGCCAGAGGCCGCGATGGGCGTCGCCGCAGCACGACAGGCGGCCGCCGCGCTGGCTCCAAAGGCTTTGATAAAAAAGGGAATCCTGTGCTGGCACGGCGCGTGCGTAAGTCATGGCGCGGTGTCGGCCCGGCCGCATTCCCGAAAACAGCAAGGAGACCGCACATGATTTCACGCCACACCATTGCCACCGTGCTCACGACGACGGCAATCGCCTATTCCATCAGTACGCCGGCACAGGCGGCAAGCCTCGCATCGATCGCCCAGATCGGTGCGCGCGAACCGGTCACGGATGACCGTGACCGCGGACTGGCCGACCGCATCAAGGCGGTGCTCGACGCCGACAGCGACCTGCAGGGCAGTGCGCTGGCGATCGAGGCGCGCGGTGGCCATGTGACGCTGAGCGGCGTCGTGCTTGACGCACACCAGCTGTCACGTGCGCTGCAGGCGACGCTGGCCGTACCGGGCGTGAGGGACGTCGACACGGCGCTCGAGATAGCGGGGCGCTGAGCGCCGTGCCTAGGGAACCCGGTATTGGGCCTGCGTCATCAGGTCCACGCCGCAGGGCAGGTTTTCAATCCAGGTGATGAAGCGCTGCACCATCGCAGGGCCTTCGAAGCGAGCGCCGTGCTGCGGCACGATCATGTCGACGTCCAGCGTGCGGACCATGTTTGCCCAGTAGCGGCAGATCTTGTTGGACACCATGTAGCGCCGATGGAAGCCGAACATGTGGTGGATGTGCGCGTCGAAATCCGCCACCGCCGGCAGCGCGCCGTCGGCGCTCGTCATCGAAGCACCCATGTCGCCCGAAAACAGGATTTTCGATACCGGATCGTAGAACTGGAAGTTGCCTTCCGAATGCATGAAGTGCGCCGGCAGCGCGACCAGTTCGCTGTCGCCGAGCGCGATCCGCATGCCTTCGTCGGGGATGCCGATGGTGCGTGCCGTATAGTCGCGCCCGCTCGTGAAATGCGGCAGGAAGCGCGTCCACAGCTTCGAGATCATGACGGTACATGACGTGCCCACCATCCACTTGTTGAGCGAAGCGATGATGTCCGGGTCGGCGTGCGACGCGAGGATGAGGTCCAGATCCCTGGCCGGGAAGTAGCGTTGCATGGCCATCATCAGCGCCGAGTACGTCATGTTTCCGCCAGGATCAATCAGGGCGCCGTGAGCGCCGTCGACGACCAGGAACTGGTTGCACTGCACCGCATGACTGGCGTCTTCATCGACCAGATCGCAAAAGGCAAGGCACACGTGCCGCCCGTCGTTGTACAGCTCCACTGCCATGATGCACCTCTCGACCGGCTTTGGCCGGGTCAGGACAAATGCATCAGTGTGCCTCATCCGGGCGCTCGTGCGGGCGTCGGGTGATGGGGACGGGAAGGGGATGGTGGGCCGTGTTGGACTCGAACCAACGACCAAGGGATTATGAGTCCCCTGCTCTAACCGACTGAGCTAACGGCCCCGGAAGGGAGCGGTACTATAGCAAAGGGATGCCGGGAGCGGGCGCCCGACATGCGATGCTGAAAGTGGGGAACCCGATGTGGCCGGACTTTGAAGGCGGGTCGATTCTTGATCTGACATGCAGCATCGCCCGCGCACGTGGCGGCGCGGTTTCCGGCACCGGTCTGCGGGCGACAGACACTGCGGACTGGCATGACGCGCGCACCGTCATCCTGCTCGTGCTGGACGGTGTCGGCCGTGCGCAGCTTGGTCTGTTGCCACCGGACGCCTTCCTGCGCAGGCATGCCGTCGGCGAGTTGACGTCGGTGTATCCCTCGACGACGGCGACGGCCATCACCACCTTCATGACCGGTCGCGCGCCTGCGGCGCATGGCCTGACCGGCTGGCATGTGCGCTGCGCAGAACCGGGGCTGGACGGACGCGTGCTGGCGGTGTTGCCGGTTACCGCGCGCGATGGCGAGCCGCTGCCATACGCGCAGGAGGAGATACTGGCGCGGCTGTGCCGTGTGCCGGCGTTGTTTCAGGCGCTGCCCGGCGGCAGCCAGGTGATCGCGCCGCAGGACATCGTCGACTCCGCGTTCAATCTCCGTCACAGCAGCGGGGCGCAACGCGTCGGATATGCTGGCGTCGAGGACATGCTGGCGGCGATGACGAGGGCCGTGAGAGCCGCGCAACCTCCGTCCTATATCTACGCCTATTGGCCGGATTTTGATCATTGCTGCCATCTGCGCGGGTCGGGTTCGGTCGGCGCCGCCGAGGTGCTGCGCGCAATGGATGACGCGCTGGGTGCGTGGGTACGGAATAACGCGGGAAGCGACGCCTTGCTGCTGGTGACGGCCGATCACGGTTTCATCGATGCGCCGCCTGACCGCCTGATCGAGCTTGAAAGCCTGCCCGCGCTGGCAGACTGCCTTGCCGGCCCGCTTTCGGGCGAACGGCGGACGGTTTTCTGCCATGTCAAACCCGGACGCCTGAGGGATTTCGAACGCGAGGTGCAGGCGCTTGACCATGCGTGCAACGTGTGGCGGTCAGCGGCGTTGCTTGCCGCCGGGCGCTTCGGTCCGGGGGAGGTGCATCCGCGACTGCTGCAGCGCATCGGTGACTTCACGCTTGAAATGAGGGATGACTGGACGTTGCGGGACACGATGGCGGGCGAGCGGGCGCATCGCCTCATCGGCGTGCATGGCGGGACCCGCGAGGAAGAAATGATCGTGCCGCTGGTGCGCTGCGTGGTGTAGCCCCGAAGGGCAGCACCACGGACCGGATTCAGCTGACGATGTAGGACTCGAGCTGCCGGATCAGGAACTGCTGGTAGGCGATGGTTTCCTTCACCATGTCACCGATGGACACGACGCCGACCAGCCCGCCCGATGCATCAAGCACCGGCAGGTGGCGGATGCGTTTGTCGCTCATCAGCTGCATGGCATCGTCCACCGTCATGTCCGGCGTGATGTGGATGAGCTTGCTCGTCATGATGTCGCGCACCGGCGTCAGCGACGAATCCTTGCCGTGCAGCACGACCCGCCGCGCATAGTCGCGCTCGGAGAATATTCCCGCGAGCGCGCCGCCTTCGGTGACCAGAACCGCGCCAATGCCGCGTTCGGCCATCACCTTGAGTGCGTCGATGACCGTACTGTCGACATCGATCGTTGCGATCGTTGCCGACTTTCCTTCAATCACCTGAGCGATGGTTTTCACAGTAAGGCCTCCCTTTCCTGAATCCGCGACCCAAGCGAAGTTTCACACGAAATTCAGGTTTCGGTGTCGAGGAAGCTGCGCAGTTTTTCCGAACGGGACGGATGACGCAGTTTGCGCAGGGCCTTGGCTTCTATTTGCCGGATACGTTCGCGCGTGACGTCGAACTGCTTGCCGACCTCTTCCAGCGTGTGATCGGTATTCATTTCGATGCCGAAACGCATGCGCAGCACCTTGGCTTCCCTCGGCGTCAGGCTGTCCAGAATCTCCTTCGTGATGTCACGCAGGCTGGCGAACAATGCGGCGTCCGTGGGCGCAAGCGTTGCCGTGTCCTCGATGAAGTCGCCGAGATGGGAGTCGTCGTCGTCGCCGATCGGCGTTTCCATGGAGATCGGTTCCTTGCTGATCTTCAGGATCTTGCGGATCTTCTCTTCCGGCATTTCCATGCGGATCGCCAGAGTTGCCGGATCGGGCTCGGCGCCGGTTTCCTGCAGGATCTGGCGCGAAATGCGGTTCATCTTGTTGATCGTCTCGATCATGTGCACCGGGATGCGTATGGTGCGCGCCTGATCGGCGATCGAACGCGTGATGGCCTGACGGATCCACCAGGTCGCGTAGGTCGAGAACTTGTAGCCGCGGCGGTATTCGAACTTGTCCACCGCCTTCATCAGGCCGATGTTGCCTTCCTGGATCAGGTCGAGGAACTGCAGGCCGCGGTTGGTGTACTTCTTCGCGATCGAAATGACCAGGCGCAGGTTGGCTTCGGTCATTTCACGCTTGGCCCGGCGCATCTTTGCCTCGCCGGTGGACATCTGCTTGTTGATGTCCTTCAGTTCCTTCAGCGGCAGGCCGATGCGGTCCTGGATGTCGATCAGCTTGCCCTGTTCCTCGATGATCGCCGGTGCGGCGCGAAGCAGCTGGGCGCCATTGGACTTGGCGTGCGTGATCTCGCCCTTGAGCCAGTCGATGTTGACCTCGTTGCCCGGGAACACCTTGATGAAATGCGTGCGCGGCATGTTGCCCTTGTCGACACACAGTTCAAGGATCTTGCGTTCGTGCTTGCGCGCCGACTCCACCATGCCGCGCACCGAGTCGCACAGCTTCTCGATCATGCGCGCCGTGAAGCGGATGTTCATCAGGTCGTCGGACAACTGCTTCTGCAACTTCAGATAGGTCTTGTCCTGCGAGCCCTTCTTGTCGAGCAGCGACTGCATCTTGGTGTAGTAGGAGCGGATGCTCTCGAAGCGCTCCAGCGCGTCGGTCTTGAGCTGCAGCAGCGAGGCGTTCATCGCGCTGCCTTCGTCCTCCTCCTCCTCGTCATCCCCGTCGCTGTCGTCGTCGTTCTGGTCCGCGTTGCTGGACGCGGCTGCCGGCGCTGACGGCGCTTCTTCTTCCTCGACCGCGTTCGGGTCGATCAGGCCGTCGATCAGTTCGTCGATGCGCATCTCGTCGCGGGCGACCCGGTCGGCCATGTCGAGGATTTCAGCGATCGTAGTCGGGCAGGCCGAAATCGCCTGGATCATGTGACGCAGGCCGTCCTCGATGCGCTTGGCAATTTCGATCTCGCCCTCGCGCGTCAACAGTTCGACGGTGCCCATTTCGCGCATGTACATGCGGACCGGGTCCGTCGTCCGGCCGAATTCGGATTCGACCGTCGACAGCGCCTGCTCCGCCTCTTCCTCGACTTCGGAAGCGTCGACGGAGGACGGCGCGTTCTCGCCCATCAGCAGTTCTTCCGAGGCGGGCGCCTCGTCGAACACGCGAATTCCCATGTCATTGAACGTGGAAATGATGGATTCGATCTGTTCGGCGTCGACGATGTCGTCCGGCAGATGGTCGTTGATCTCGGCGTACGTGAGGTAGCCGCGTTCCTTGCCGAGGGCGATCAGTGTCTTGAGACGAAGACGGCGCTGGTCAGCGTCCATCGGAACAACGTTCGATTCCGCTGCACCGCCGCGAAGCGCCTTGAGTTCTTTGGCTGCTGCGCTCTTGGATGTACGGCCGCCGCGGGCGCCGGCCCGCGGAGCGGCGGCGGGCTTTTCTGCGGATGCGGCTGGCTTGCGTGTATCCTTCGACTTGTCCTTGGCGACCATGTATATCCTCAGATCTGCGTATTACCGCGTGTTGCCAACAGCGCGCGCCGGGTCAGGCGTGCTTCTGTCATCGCAATAGCCCCTGTCCCACACCCGGCCCGGTATATCCGGCGTTGCGCCGATATCCGGCAGAACCGCGCGAGCTTTCGACAGGGAAAACCCGTCATTATACCCGTTTTAGGGGTCGGGCCCGCCTCTTTCAAGTGCCGGCTTTCTCCCTGAGCAGGCGGTTGAGTTCCTCCTGCTGTGCTGCGGTCAGTCGTGACGTTCGACTGAGTTCAGTAAGACGCGTAATCGCGCCGGAAATTCGCGCCTTTCGCAAATGGAGCAGCGTGTCATCGAATTCGTGCGGCAAGGCGCCTTCGTCAGCCATGTCGCCGAGGGCCGAACGGGCCGCTTCCTCGATGACGGCCTGATGCGGTGTGTCGCGGAAATACTCGGTCAGTGCCGCGACATTGCCGGTCTCGATGTCGCCGTTCTCGATGCAGTCGGCGACTGCCTGTACAGCCTGCAGCCACGGGTCGTCCTGGATGTCTTCCAGATGGCCGATCCGTTCGCTCAGTGCGGGGCGCTGCAGCAGCATGCAAAGCAGTTTTCGGGCCGGTGTGGATGGTGCGGTACGCGGCGCAACCGCGGGCGGTCGCTGCGCAAACTGGCTGCGGCGCGCCAGGCGCAGACCGCATGCTTCAGCCAGTTCGGCGGCCGACAGGCCGACGGCTGGCGCGAACAGGTGCAACAGCTGAGTGCGCAGCGCGCCAGCCGGTACCTGCGTGACGAGCGGTTTCACTTCGGTGACGAACTGTGCGCGGCCTTCGGCGCTGCGCGTGTCGCAGCGGGACGCCAGCTCGTGCAGAAGGTATTCGCTGAGCGGTTGCGCAGACAGGGCCTGCTGCCGGAAGGTGTCGGCGCCATGCTCGCGCACGTAGCTGTCGGGGTCGTGTTCCGTCGGCAGGAACAGGAAGGACGCGCTGCGTCCGTCGGTCAGCTCGGACAGTGCCGACTCGAGGGCGCGCCAGGCCGCCTTGCGCCCGGCGCGGTCGCCGTCGAAGCAGAATACGATGCGATCCGTCTGGCGGAACAGTTTGTGGATGTGTTCCGGGGTTGTCGCGGTTCCCAGGGTGGCCACGGCATTGCCGACTCCGAACTGGGCAAGTGCAACGACGTCCATGTAACCCTCCACGACGAGTACGAAGCCGTCATCACGGATGAAGGTGCGGGCCTGTGTCAGTCCGTAGAGTTCGCGCCCCTTTGAAAACAGGGGGGTCTCCGGCGAGTTCAGGTATTTGGGTTCGCCCTGGTCGAGTACGCGTCCGCCAAAGCCGATGACGTTGCCGCGTGCGTCGAGGATCGGAAACATGATGCGGTCACGGAAGCGGTCGTAGCGGCGTCCTTTTGACTGGCCGTCGGAGGCGTCCGCGTCGATGACGAGGCCGCACTCGTTGAGTGACGGCGCTTCGTAGTCGTCGAATGCATCGCGCAGTGCCTGCCAGCCTTCCGGCGCGTAGCCGATGCCGAAACGAGCGGCGACCTCACCGGACAGGCCGCGCCCTTTCAGGTAGTCCACGGCTCGCGGGCTGCTTTTCAGCTGTTTCCGGTAGTGATTGGCGGCGCGCAGCATCACGTCGGTGAGTGAGGCGGCCTGTTGCCGGCGCTGTGCCATCTCCGGCGTAAAATCCTCGCGCGGCACCGTCATGCCCGTGTGGCGCGCGAGTTCCTCTATGGCTTCCGGATACGGGAGGCCGGAGTACTCCATGAGGAAGCCGATCGCGCTGCCGTGTGCCCCGCAGCCGAAGCAGTGATAGAACTGCTTTGACGGACTGACCGTGAAGGATGGGGTTTTTTCGCTGTGAAAGGGGCAGCAGGCTTGGTAGTTTGCGCCGGCCTTCTTCAGCGGCAGGTACCGTTCGACCACGTCAACGATGTCAACGCGATTGAGCAGTTCCTGGATGAAGGACTGCGGGATCATGCCCGCGCCGGCTCAGCTCGCACTGCCGCTGAGCGCGGCCTTTACCAGCGCGGACGCCTGCGCCATGTCGGTGCGGCCGGCGAGCCTTTCCTTCAGCGGCCCCATTACCTTGCCCATGTCGGCCGGTCCGGTGGCGCCGACGGAGGCGATCACCTCGGCGATGACGCCGCGGACTTCATCGGTGCCCATCTGCTGCGGCATGTAGCCGGTGAGTACCTCGAGTTCCAGCTTTTCTGCGTCCGCCAGATCCGTGCGACCGGCTCCTTCGTACTGGCTGATCGAGTCGCGGCGCTGCTTGAGCATCTTGTCGATGACGGCCGTGATCTGAGTGTCGTCGAGCGTAATGCGCTCATCGACTTCCTTTTGCTTGATCGCAGCCAGCAGCAGGCGAATGGTTCCGAGGCGGGCGCTGTCCTTGGCGCGCATCGCCGACTTCATGTCGTCGCTGATCCGGTCTTTCAGGCTCATGGTGTGCGCTCGCGAGTGATGGGTTCAACAGACACAAAAAGCCGGGCCGCCATTCCGCATGCGGTTCTGGCGATCCCGGCTTGTCGTGCGCAAGCCCCGCATGCGGGGCCCGGCGATCAGTACATCTTCGGCGGCAGGGTCTGGCTGCGCAGCCGCTTGTGATGACGCTTCACGGCGGCGGCCAGCTTGCGCTTGCGCTCGGCGGTCGGCTTTTCGTAGAACTCGCGCGAACGCAGTTCGGTCAGCGTGCCTGCTTTTTCGATGGTGCGCTTGAAGCGGCGGATGGCAACTTCAAACGGCTCGTTTTCCTTGACGCGAATACCCGGCATACAGCAAGCCCTCAATGGCGCGCCCGCTGTCTGAAGCAGCGAACGCATAACGGAAAGCCGGTGAGTATATCGTCGAATCCGCCACCTGCCAAGTCCGGCGATGCTCCAGTGTACGTACAATGCACGGCATGTGGATTCTTGGCATTGAATCATCCTGCGACGAAACCGGGCTCGCGCTGTATCACGACAGCCGCGGGCTGGTTGCGCACGCGGTGCATTCGCAGATCGATCTTCACCAGGCTTACGGCGGCGTGGTGCCGGAGCTGGCATCACGTGACCACGTCCGGCGCATCGTGCCCCTGTATCGGCAGGTGCTTGCCCGGGCGGGCATGGCGCAGACGGATATCGACGCAGTCGCCTACACCGCAGGCCCGGGATTGGCTGGTGCGTTGCTGGTCGGAGCGGCGTTTGCCGAGTCGCTTGCGTTTGCGCTGGGGCGACCGGCAATCCCCATCCATCACCTCGAAGGGCATCTGCTGTCCCCCTTGCTTTCGGCGGCCCCGCCGGTCTATCCGTTCGTTGCGCTGCTCGTGTCCGGTGGCCATACGCAGCTGATGCGGGTGGCCGGTGTCGGCGACTACGTACTGCTCGGCGAAACGCTGGACGACGCGGCGGGCGAGGCGTTCGACAAGACGGCCAAGTTGCTCGGCCTGCCTTATCCGGGCGGGCCGGCGCTGGCAGCGCTCGCGCAGCAGGGGGTTGCCGGGCGCCTTCGCCTGCCACGGCCGATGCTCAATAGCGGAGACCTCGATTTCAGCTTCTCGGGATTGAAAACGGCGGTGCTCAACGCCATGAACAAAGGGGTGACTGGCGGGGCGCGTGCCGACCTGGCTGCCGAATTCCAGGAGGCCGCCGTTGACGTGCTGGTGGCGAAGTCGCTTGCCGCGCTGCGCCAGACCCGCCTGAACCAGCTGGTGGTTGCCGGCGGTGTGGGCGCCAATCGGCGGCTGCGCGAGCGACTCGATGTGGAAATGGCGCAGCGTCAGGGGCGCGTGTTCTATCCGGAGCTCGAGTTGTGTACCGACAACGGCGCGATGATCGCATTTGCTGGCGCCCAACGTTTGCTTGCGGGGCGGGCGGTGGCGACGGGCGAGCACGCCATCGCGGTCAGGCCGCGCTGGGCGCTGGATACGCTCTGAAGCGACGTTACCCGGCGGTTGCCTTCTTCCTGCCGATCCGGCTTTCCGTTCCGTTCATCAGGCGACGGATATTGACGGCGTGGCGCCATATCAGCAGTCCCGACATCGCCGCAAAGGCGCCGCACACGGTTGCCGACCCGGTGATGAGCAAACCGCTGACCGGCGCGCTGCAGGCGGCGATCAGCGCTGCCAGCGACGAATAGCGGGTCAGTACGGCGACGGCCAGCCAGATGCCCAGCGCGATGAGTCCGGAGGCCGGCACGGCAGCCAGCATGACGCCAGCTGCCGTGGCGACACCTTTGCCGCCGCGAAAACCGAGCGTGACCGGGAAGACGTGACCGACAAAGGCGGCGACGCCCGCCAGCAGCGCGGCGACGTCACCCAGACCCATCCAGCGCGTAAGCCAGACAGCCGCAACACCCTTGAGGGCGTCGCCGATCAGCGTCAGTGCGGCGGCCAGCTTGTTGCCCGAGCGCAGCACATTGGTGGCGCCCGGGTTGCCGGAGCCGTAGCTGCGCGGGTCGGCCAGACCGAAGATCCGGCTGGAAATCAGGGCGAACGGAATGCAGCCGAGTGCGTAGCCCACGGCGATCGCGATGGCGTTACTGTAGGGAAGGCTCACGATATGCGACGGGTCGGACGTAGAATCCGGCCATTCTAGTTCCACACGGGCAGCAAGCGAGACATGGACTGCATATTCATCGAAGGCATGAAGGTGACGGCCTCGGTCGGCATTTACGCACGCGAGCGCGCGCACACTCAGCAGCTTGAGATCAGCATGACGTTCGGTGTCCCGGATGCGGCGGCGCAAAACGACGACATCAACGACACGATCGATTACGCCGAAGTGGTCAATCGCATTCGTGCCGAATTGGGGCAGCGCCACTTCAATCTGCTGGAGACGCTCGGCGAATTCGTCATCAGCATGATGCTCGACGATTTCCGTGCGTCCTGGGTCAGGATTTCAATTGCCAAGACCGGCATCATGAAAGATGTCCGGCAGGTCGGTGTCACGATAGAACGGAGCCGGGTGGCGTCAGCGTGAATGCCGTGCACGCGGCTTCGTGGTTCAGCAGCCAGCGTTTGATGCCCGGCAGAAAGCCCTCGGTCGAGTGAGCGAATCCGCCCAGTGCGCCGCCGGCGGCGGTGACGCGGTGGCAGGGCACGATGACCGGTAGCGGATTGGCGCCGCAGGCTGCGCCGACCGCGCGCGCCGAACTGCCGACGCGGCGGGCAACATCACCATATGTCAGGGTGTGGCCGGGCGCGATGCCGTTCAGCACCTGCCACACCGCCTGTTGGTGCGCGCTGCCGGCGCTTGCCAGCGGCAGGTCAAAGCAGAAGTGCGGATCGAGCAGATAGGCCGTCAACTGCCTGACGGCCTCGGCGGCAATCGGATTGGGATTGGGATTGCGCGCGGTTTCTGCAATGCGTTCGGGCAGGAACTCGATCGACAGGACTGCGGCATCCGTCGTCACGATACCCAGTGCGAAACCGGGTGCGCCGACGATGGCGTCCCAGCGAGGCGCGTGGCCGGGCGAGGCGGTCATTCAGGGCTCCGGGTGCCGCCGAGCAACAGCGTCTTGAGATCATCCTGTGTCGGTTTCGGGCCGATCCAGATCGCAAGCAGGCCGCGATAGAAGTCTTCTCCGGGGATCGCCGTGCCGGTTTCCGTGCCGTCGACCATGATGCGAGTGCCGCGTCCCGGAATCCAGTCCAGTGCCACGCGGCTGCCTTTCCGGACCTCCTGGAGCGCCAGCAGGTCGTTCGAAAAAGCCTGGATGCGCGGCTGCATGGCTTCGAACTCATCGGCCGGCAGATTCTTTTTCAGACCCCTGACGAGTGGCTTGTTGAACTGCGCGGCCGGCAGGTCCAGCAGCGGGACGATTTCGATGCGCTTGGCGCCAGGGGCCGCCATCGCGTCGTCAAGGGTGCCGCCGGGGTGGCCCAGGTAGAGCCCGATCGCGTATGCCTTGATGAACGAGCGACCGCGCACGCCGGCACCGTTCAGCTTCAGCGAGACGTCGGCCACGCGGGCGGATGGTTCGAAGCGCATGCCTTCCAGTTCAGCGGCTTGACTGGCGAGCGGCGCGCACAGAAGCAGGAGTGTGAGGGCGATGGTGCGCAGGGTCATGGAAAGCTCCACGAAAGACGAACGCCAGATTATCCGTCGCGCTGTGGCGAAAATCCGGCCACAAGCGCCGCTGCGCGAAGATGATGGTCGATTTGGCATTAAATATATTCAGCAACATATTGTTTTTGAAGCATTGGGGTGTAATCATCCATCTGTTATCAATATTCGGTTGCTGCATGTTTCAGCAGCAAGGGGAGGGCGCATGCGTGCACGCAAGGCATTCAATCAACTGACATTCGCACTGACGTTGGTGTGTTCCGGCGTGGCATACGCGCAATCCGCGACAGAGCAGGCCGCTGCACATGTCGAGGCCGGGCGCTACGCCGCCGCCTATGAACTGCTCGCACCGCAGGAGCCGGACCGTGCCGGTGACCCCGAATACGACCTGTTGCTTGGCGTTGCGGCACTCGAAACCGGTCGGCATACGCGGGCTGTTTTCGCACTGGAGCGGGTGCTTGCGGTGCAGCCGGACAATGCCCGGGCACGGGCCGAGATCGGCCGTGCCTATCTGGCGCTCGGCGAATCTGCCGGCGCACGGCGGGAACTCGAGGCGGTGCGCGCGCAGAACGTGCCGCCGGAGGTTGCCCGTTCGATCGACCGGTTGCTGTCCGCGATCGACCGTGCGCCCGAAGCCGGCAAGCCTTCGTTCTCCGGCTTCGTGGAAGCGGCCGTCGGGCGTGACACCAATGTGAACAGTGCGACATCGGCCAACGCCGTGGCGGTGCCCGGCTTTGGAGATTTCCGGCTGACCGCGTCCAGCAAGAGTCGCGATGCGTGGTTTACCGGTGTGAGCGGCGGCATCAACGCCCGCGTCCCGGTCAATCGCGACTGGTCCTTCATCGCGGGCGCATCCGGCGCCGGCCGATTCAACGGTGGCGAGTCCCGCTTCGACACCACAGCGCTGGACGGCAACGTCGGCGCAGCGTGGTCCCGTGGACCGGACAGCGTGACGGCGGCGGTACAGCTCGGACTGTTCGAGGTGGATGACGACAAGCTGCGCGACTACAGCGGGCTCAGCCTGCAATGGCAGCACACGCACGACGCGCGCAACCAGACGACCGCTTTCATGCAGCATGCGCGTCTGCGCTACAGCGGCGCCAACGACGTGCGTGACGTCAATCGCACCATTTATGGTGCCGGCCATGCGATCGTGCTTCCGGGCGGCCAGGCCCTGCTGTTCGGCAGCGTCTATTTCGGCGCTGAAGCCGCGCAGCGAGACGTGCAGCCGGGTGTGAACGTGGCGGGCAACGACGTCATCGGTTTCCGCATCGGTGCGCAATACACGCTGGACCCGCGCTGGATGCTGTTTGGCGCGCTGGCCAGCGAGTCGCGCGACTACGAGGACGCCGACCCCGTGTTCAAGCAGGTCCGGGAGGACACGCTGACGTCACTGTCGTTTGGCGCGAGCTATCTGCTGCGCGACAATTGGCGGCTCACGCCGTCGGTGTCCCTGACACGCAACGATTCCAGCCTCAACATCAACGACTATCGCCGCGGTGTCGCTCAATTCGCCGTTCGCCGCACGTTCTAGGAGATGGCCATGTCACATGCATTCAGACCGGCGCGCCTTGTGCTTGCCATCGCCGCGGCATTTCCGCTTTCGGCGCTCGCCGACAATGCTGCTCGCGTTGAGTTCACGGCTGGTAACGTGCGCGCGCTGGCGGCCGACGGCACCAGCCGCGTGCTGGCCAAGGGTGCGCAGGTCGGCAGCGGAGACACCATCGATACCGGCACCGGTCGCGCGCAGATGCGTTTCACCGACGGTTCGCTGGTATCGCTGCAACCACAAACCCAGTTCCGCATCGATCAATACGCCTTCGCCGGAAAGCCGGCGGATGACCGTGGCTTCTTCAGCCTGATCAAGGGTGCGCTGCGCACGATCACCGGGCTGGTCGGCAAGGGCGATCGGCGCAACTACAAGCTCACGACGTCGGTGGCGACCATCGGCATCCGCGGTACCGAGTTTTCGGTGGCCTACGGCAACAGCATCAACGTGACGACGGGCGAGGGTGCGGTGGATCTGTGCAATGGCGCAGGCTGCCTCACCGTGACGGATGGCCAGAGTGCCTACGTTGCGGACGGGAACACGTTGCCGGTCATCGTCGAAGTGAAGACCGACCTGCCGGCGCCGCCGCCCTCCAAGGGCGGCGTGACGCCGCCGGCCGACGACGGATTCGCCGCAGGCGAGCAACGCGGGCCGGGTGGCGGGCTGGAGTCGCTCGATGGCTTGTCGCTCGAGGACGAGGAACTGTTGTCGGGCGACGGGTATTACGTCTACGGCCAGTATGTCGATCAGTACGGTGGCTACGGCGGCAGCGTGACGCTGACCGGCGTCAACGCGCAGATCGCGGGCGGCGCACTCAAGTCCGCTGACGACGGTGACGGCAGCGTGCTCACGGGCGGCACCGTTCAGGAGTCCCATCAGGACGCCTACATCGGCTGGGGGCGCTGGGCCAGTGCCACGTGCAACGGGTTCAGCTGCAGCGGTGACGACATCGCGAACCTGCACTACGTGGTCGGCAAGCCGACGCCCGACATTGCCGCGCTGGGCGGCATCGTGGCGACCTATGCGCTGAGCGGGGCCACCGTGCCCACGACCACCGGCGGCGCAAGCGGCGGCAGCGTGGCCGGATCGATGACGGCAGACTTCACGAACATGGGCGTGTCCGTGGCAATGACGGTGAATACCACCGGAAACACGTTCGGCCTTTCCGGCAGCGGTTCCATCGCGGGTGGCAGCGCCGCCTTCTCGGGTTCCTTCGGGGGGTGCACGGGTTGCGGCAGCACGCCGAACGGCGGCTTTCAGGGCTTCTTCGCCGGCTCGTCGGCGGAGCGCGCCGGCATGACCTACGAGTTCGACAGCGGCGTTGGCGGAGTCGACAAAGTCAGCGGTGCGGCGGTGTTTTCGCGTTCCTCCGGAGGCGGGCTCTGAGGCACGAGGGCGCTAGAGGGATTCGGCAAAGCGGCGCACGCCAGCCAGCAGCATTTCGATCGCGACGGCGCACAGCAGCAGTCCCATCAGCCGTTCCAGTGCCGTCGTGCCGCGTTCGCCCAGGCGGCGCATAAGCGGGCCGGCGGCCAGCAGCACCAGCGTGGTGACCGCCATCGCTGCGCTCATTGCGCCCATCCACGTGTAGAACCGCTCCGGCTCCCGCGACACCAGCAGCATCACCATGGCCATGGCGGACGGCCCTGCGATCAGGGGGATGGCCAGCGGCACGATGAAGGGCTCGCCGCCGGACCACTCGCCGAACACGCCGTCGGGTTGAGGGAAGATCATGCGCAACGCGATCAGGAACAGCAGCACGCCACCGGCGATGCCGAGCGACGTTTCCGACAGCTGAAGCACCCGCATGACCGTTTCGCCGGCGTACATGAACACCAGCAGTGCAATCCACGCGGCGACGCACTCGCGCAGGATGACGAACCGCCGCCGCGCCGGCGGCACGTCCTTGAGCAGCACCGTCATGACCGGCGCGTTGCCGAAGGGGTCGAACAGCAGCAGGAGCAGGATGCTCGCGGACAGGAAGCTGTCGGACATGTGCCGGCCGGTCAGCCGCCCGTTCGGGCGCGCCTCACGTGCGGACCTGTCCGTCGCCGAGCACGACCCACTTCTGGCTGGTCAGGCCGTCCAGCCCCACCGGGCCACGCGCATGGATCTTGTCGGTGGAGATGCCGATCTCCGCGCCCAGTCCATATTCGAATCCGTCGGCGAAGCGCGTCGATGCGTTGATCATGACGGACGCCGAATCGACCTCGCGGATGAAGCGCATCGCACGCGTGTGGTTCTCGGTGACGATGGCGTCGGTGTGCTGCGAACTCCATGTGTTGATGTGCTCGATCGCCATGTCCAGCGTATCGACCACCCTCACCGCGAGGACGGGCGCGAGGTACTCGGTGCCCCAGTCCTCTTCGGAGGCCGCCTTCATCGCGGGCACCAGCGCACGGGCGCGCTCGCAGCCGCGCAACTCGACGCCCTTGCCGAAATAGATGTCGGCCAGCCGGCCCAGCACGCGCGGTGCCATCGCGACGTGCACCAGCAATGTCTCCATCGTGTTGCAGGTGCCGTAGCGGTGTGTCTTGGCGTTGTCCGCGATGCGTACCGCCTTGTCCTCGTCCGCCTGGTCGTCGATATAGACGTGGCAGTTGCCGTCCAGGTGCTTGATGACCGGCACCTTCGCATCGCGTGAAATCCGTTCGATCAGCCCCTTGCCGCCGCGCGGCACGATGACGTCGACGAACTGAGGCATCGCGATCAGTTCGCCGACGGCCGCGCGGTCCGTGGTGTCGACGACCTGCACCGCAGTCTCCGGCAGGCCGGCCGCGACCAGCCCGTCACGCACGCAGGCGGCGACCGCCTGATTGCAGCGCGCCGCTTCGGAGCCGCCGCGCAGGATGGCCGCGTTGCCGCTCTTCAGGCACAGCGCCGCGGCGTCCGCGGTCACGTTCGGGCGCGCTTCGTAAATGATGCCGATGACGCCCAGCGGCACCCGCATCCGGCCGACGGTGATGCCGGACGGACGGCGCTTGAAATCGGTCATCTCGCCGACCGGATCGGGCAGCGCGGCGACCTGCTCCAGCCCCTGTGCCATCGCTTCAACGCCCTTTTCGGTCAGCGTCAGGCGGTCGATCATCGCCGCGTCCAGTCCGTTGGCGCGCGCCGCCTCGACATCGGCCGCATTCGCGTCCAGCAGTTGCGGTGCGCGCTCGCGCAGCAGTGCGGCGATGCGCATCAGCGCGTCGTTCTTGTCGCGGGTCGATGCCTGCGACACGACGCGCGAGGCGGCGCGGGCCTGGCGGCCCAGCGTGTGCATATAGGTGGTGATGTCCATCATCTGTCCTGAAGCAATGCATCCCGCAAGGGACGCGGAAACGGCGATCAAAGGCCGATGAAAGCAGAAAGTCGGCATGCCCGCCAGTGTGCGCCCATGCGGGTGCCTCCGCCGCGCATCGCCCGGCGTGTCAGCGCGCGCACAACCTCAACGAGATCTGCAGGAACTCGTCCCACACGTCGCCACGGGCCACGCCCTTGATCATGCGGTCGAGGCGGGCCGCCTGCATCAGTGCGGTGCGCGGCGCCGCCGCCGACAGCCGTGCCAGTGCGCGACGATAGGGTGACTGGCGGGCACCGAAGATGCGGGCTGCCGCCAGTGCGTCGTCGGCGCTGCGGCCGCGGTCCATCTCGGCCCGCGCGGCCGCCAGCACGCGCAGTTCGGCGACGATGATCCACAGCACCAGCGGCGCGGCCACGCCTTCCGCGCGCAGGCCGTCGAGCAGGCGGGCCGCGCGGGCCGCATCGCCGGCAAGCAGTGCCTGGCGCAGGTCGTCGACGTCGTAGCGGGCCACGTCCATGACCGCGTTGCGCACCTGTTCCAGCGTCAGCGCGCCCGCCGGATGCAGCAGCGCGAGCTTCATCACTTCCTGGTTGGCCGCCAGCAGGTTGCCTTCGACGTGGCCGGCCATGAATTCGAGTGCGTCGCGCGGCGCGCTCTGCTGCTGGCGTGCCAGTCGGGCAGCCAGCCAATCCGGCAGCCGCTCCAGCGGCGGCGCGTTCAGTTCCATCTCCACGCCGGCGCCCGCCAGTGCGCCGAACCACGCGCTCTTCTTCGCCTTCCAGTCCATCTGCGGCAGCGACACCAGCGTCACCGTGCCGGTCGGCAGTTGCGCGGCGTAGCGGGCCAGCGCGTCGCTGCCCTCACGGCCGGGCTTGCCGGTCGGGATGCGCAGGTCGATCAGCTTGTCGCCGCCGAACAGCGACATGTTGCCGGCGGCCTCCGTCAGCGCCGACCACTTGAAGTACTGCGTGACGACGAGCACCTCGCGTTCGCTGTAGCCGCGCGTGCGAGCTGCCGCACGGATCGCGTCCGCCGCCTCGATCACCAGCAGCGGTTCGTCCCCGTGCAGCACGTACAACGGCGCCAGGTCCGACGCGAGGTGGCTCGCGAGCTGTTCCGCACGCAACTGCGTCGGGCCGGAGCGGGACACGCGTCAGACCTTCTTGTTCTTCACCGCCTGCAGGCGGCGCAGCAACTGCTGGATCACGTCCGATTGCATTTCGGCGTAGAGCAGCTTTTCTTCCTGTTCCTTGGCCAGCACCTCGACATCGCTGAACGTCAGGTCACGCCGGACCTCGATGGTCGTCGTGGGTGTGATTTCCACGTTGTCGGGCGTGCGCAGCCGGTAGGAGAAGCGCTGCAGCAGCTGGTACTCGCGCACGCGACCCGCCGAATTCAGGCTCAGGATGACCTTCTCGAAGCGGTTCGCCACGATGTCGAGCACGGCGCCTGAGCCCTTGGCCTGATCGGTCACCACCGTTGTCGTCTGCGCGGTGATGGCGCGGCGCAGCTGGGCGGTCAGTTCCGAGTAGGGGTTTGCATTGATGTACAGCGTGGCGAACGGCAGGTCGCGCACGCCGCGCAGGTGAAAGCCGCAGGCGCCCAGCATCAGCGAGCTGGCAGCGGCGGCCAGCAGGGCGCGGCGGATGGCGAAGACAGGTGCGCTCAATGGTCTCTCCAGCGTCAGCAAACGATGTTGATCAGACGGCCCGGCACGACGACAACCTTTTTCGCCGGCTTGCCTTCCATGAATTTCTGCGCCGCCTCGCTGGCCAGCGCCTGCGCTTCGATCGCGTCCTTCGCCGCATCGGCGGCGACGCGCAGGCTGCCGCGCAGCTTGCCATTGACCTGCAGCATCAGTTCGATTTCGTCCTGCACCAGCGCCGACTCGGCCGGCTCCGGCCACGGCGCGCGCAGGATGTCGTCGCCGAAACCGCAGTCGCGCCACAGCACGTGCGTGATGTGCGGGCAGATCGGCGACAGCACGCGCAACAGCATGGACAGCCCCTCGCCGATGACTTCGGCCGCCTGGCGGCCTTCGCGCGGCGCCTTCTCCAGCGCGTTGAGCATCTTCATCGAACCGGACGCGACCGTGTTGAATTGCTGCTTGCCAAGGTCGTAGCTGGCCTGCTTGAGTACCAGATGCAGCTCGCGCCGCAGTTCCGCCAGCGCGACCGGCAACTTCGCGCCTTCGAGCGTCGATGCCGCCGGCACGGCAGCGCGCAGCTCGGCCACGTAACCCTGGGCAAAGGCCCACACGCGTTTCAGGAAGCGGTGCGCGCCCTCGACGCCGGCGTCGTTCCACTCCAGCGTCTGTTCCGGCGGGCTGGCGAACATCATGAAGAAGCGCGCGGTGTCGGCACCGTAGGTGTCGATCAGCGCCTGCGGATCGACACCGTTGCGCTTGGACTTGGACATCGTGCCCATGCCCTGGAAGTCGACCGGCTGGCCGTCGGCGATCAGCGTCGCACCGGTGATGCGTCCGGCGTCGTCGCGGATCGGCGTGATCTCTTCCGGTGCGTAGTACTCGATGCCGCCCTTGTCGGTGCGGCGCGAATAGATGTGGTTCAGCACCATGCCCTGGGTGAGCAGGCGGGCGAACGGCTCGCCCACCGTGGTCAGCCCCATGTCGCGCATCACCTTGGACCAGAAGCGCGAATACAGCAGGTGCAGGATGGCGTGCTCGATGCCGCCGATGTACTGGTCAACCGGCATCCAGTAGTCGGTGCGCGCGTCCACCATCGCGCCGTCGTTGCCGGCCGAGCAGTAGCGCGCGTAGTACCAGCTCGAGTCGACGAAGGTATCCATCGTGTCGGTTTCGCGCTTCGCGGCCGCGCCGCACTTCGGGCAGGCCACGTTGATGAAGTCGTCGCGCGTGAGCAGCGGGTTGCCCGAGCCGTCGGGAATGCAGTCCTCGGGCAGCACCACCGGCAGCTGATCGTCCGGCACCGGCACGTCGCCGCAGTGATCGCAGTGGATGATGGGAATCGGGCAGCCCCAGTAGCGCTGGCGCGACACGCCCCAGTCGCGCAGGCGCCACTGCACCTTCTTTTCGCCACCCTTGTCTGCGAGATCGGTGGCGATGGCATCCACCGCGGCGGAATGCGTCAGACCGTCGTACTTGCCGCTGGCCATGCAGACGCCGTCCTTCGAGCCGTACCACTCGGCCCAGGCGTCGGTGGTGAACGCGTTGTCGCCGACCGCGATTACCTGCCTGACCGGCAGGCCGTACTTCTTCGCGAATCCGAAGTCGCGCTCGTCGTGTGCCGGCACGGCCATCACCGCGCCGTCGCCGTAGCTCATCAGCACGTAGTTGCCGACCCACAGCGGCACGGCTTCGCCGGTCAGCGGATGCACGACGGTGAGTCCGGTCGGCAGGCCTTCCTTCTCCATCGTCGCCATGTCGGCTTCCATCACCGAGCCGTGCTTGCACTTTTCGATGAAGGCGGCCAGTTCGGGGTTGTCGCGTGCGGCGTGCGTGGCCAGCGGGTGCTCGGCCGCCACGGCACAGAAGGTGACGCCCATGATGGTGTCCGCGCGCGTGGTGAACACCCACAGCTTGCCGTCGCCGATCAGTGCGCCGGATTCATCGCGGATGTCGTGGCCGAAGGCGAAGCGCACGCCGGTGCTCTTGCCTATCCAGTTGGCCTGCATCGTCTTCACGCGTTCCGGCCAGCCGTCCAGTGTGTCGAGGTCGTCCAGCAGCTGGTCGGCGTATTGCGTGATGCCAAGGTAGTAGCCGGGAATCTCGCGCTTCTCGACCAGCGCGCCGGTGCGCCAGCCGCGCCCGTCGATGACCTGTTCGTTGGCGAGCACGGTCTGGTCGACCGGATCCCAGTTCACCGTCTGCGTCTTCTTGTACGCGATGCCCTTTTCCAGCATGCGCAGGAACAGCCACTGGTTCCACCGGTAGTACGACGGCTGGCAGGTCGCCAGCTCGCGGCTCCAGTCGATGGCGAAGCCCAGCGCCTTGAGCTGCTGGCGCATGTAGTCGATGTTGTCGTAGGTCCATTTCGCTGGCGGCACCGCGTTCTTGATCGCCGCGTTCTCGGCCGGCAGGCCGAAGGCGTCCCAGCCCATGGGCTGCAGCACGTTGAAGCCGCGCATGCGGTGGTAGCGCGAGAGCACGTCGCCGATGGTGTAGTTGCGCACATGACCCATGTGCAGCTTGCCCGACGGATAGGGGAACATCGACAGGCAGTAGTACTTGGGCCGCGCAGCGGCGGCGCCGGGGTCTTCCACGGCCTTGAAGGCCTGGCTGTCGTCCCAGTAGCGGCGGGCGGCGGATTCGACTTCTGCGGGGGAGTAGGCGGGAATCTGTTTTTCTTGCATGACGCGGGCTGCGGCGAAGGATGGCGCGAACCCGCGATTATAGGGGGTCGCGGGCACGCTGCCTTCGTCTGAATGCATCGCGTCCGCCGCCCGCAAGCGCGCCCGGCGGACGGGTCGTGCTCCGGGCGTGGCGCTCAGACGGGGGCCAGCGCCTTCGGTGCCAGGCGTCCGGCCACCTGGTCGACCAGCACCGCCTCCGTTTCGCGCGCGAAGGACAGTGTGACCTGCGGGTAGGGGATTTCGTGGCCGCGTTCGTCGAAGGCGGCCTTCAGGCGGCGCAGGTATTCGCGCCGGATTTCCCATTGCGCCAGCGGCAGCACCTTGAAGCGCGCGCGCAGCGTGACGGCGGAGTCTGCCCAGGATTCGATGCCGGCGATCTCCAGGTCTTCGAGGATCTTGGGGCCGAGCGTCTCGTCCTGGCGCAGTCCGGCGGCGACTTCCTTCATCAGTTCGAAGATGTCGTCCACGCGCTCGCGATAGTGGACGCCGACGTCGATGACCGCGTGCGCGAAGCCGCGCGACAGGCTGGTCACCGTCGTGATTTCGCCGTTGGGCACGAAATGCACATTGCCTTCGTAGTCGCGCAGCCGCACGTAGCGCAAGGTCACTTCCTCGACGATGCCGCTGTGGCCGGCGATGCTCACGACGTCACCGACGCGGATCTGGTTCTCCAGCAGCACGAAGAAGCCGGAAAACAGGTCCTTCACCAGACTCTGCGCGCCGAAGCCGATGGCGATGCCGGCGACCCCGGCGGTGGCGAGCAGCGGCGCCACCGACACGCCGAGCACGCTCAGCGCCAGACCGGCCGCCAGCACGACGATGACGGCCGACGCGGCATAGCGCCCGACGCGCACCAGCGTGTCGATGCGCTTGATGTCCTCATTGCTGTCGGCGCGGTTGCGCAAGGCCGTGTAGACGAGGTTGATGGCGCGGCGCGCCAGCATGCGCAGCACCCAGGCCAGCAGCAGGATGAAGCCGAGGCGGATTGAAAGATCGAGCAGGAGCGGCAATCGCTCCATCGCCCACGCGTAGAGCCACGCGGTTGTCTGCGTCCAGTCGCTCATCGTTGTTTTCTCCCTTGAATGATTGAATCCCCTTTCCCGACAGGGGATGTCCGCGTCGGTTCCCGGGCCCGCACGACTGCTGCGGGTGCCGGGTGCCGGCGCACGGTGCGCGGGTAGAATCGCGGCATGACTGCCAACCCACTTCTGAATGGCCTGAACGAACCCCAGTTCCAGGCCGTCACGCTGCCGCCCCGGTCGGCCCTCATCCTCGCCGGCGCCGGCTCCGGCAAAACCCGCGTACTGACGACGCGGCTGGCCTGGCTGATCTCGACCGGACAGGTGTCGCCGCACGGCATTCTTGCCGTGACCTTCACCAACAAGGCGGCAAAGGAAATGCTGGCGCGCCTGACCGCCATGCTGCCGATGAACGCGCGCGGCCTGTGGATCGGCACCTTTCACGGACTGTGCAACAGGCTGTTGCGCGCCCACTGGCGCGAGGCGGGGCTGCCGCAGCTGTTCCAGATACTGGATACCGCGGATCAGCTGTCGGCGATCAAGCGCATGCTGAAGGCGCTCAATATCGACGACGAGAAGTTTCCGGCGCGCGATCTGATGTACTTCATCAATTCGGCGAAGGAACAGGGGTTGCGGCCGAATGAAGTCGAGGCGTGGGACGACTTCGCGCGCAAGCGGGTCGAACTGTACCAGTCCTACGAAGCGCAATGCCAGCGCGAGGGCGTCGTCGATTTCGCCGAACTGCTGCTGCGCTGCTTTGAACTGCTGTCGCGCAACGAACCGATACGCGCGCACTATCAGCGCCGCTTCCGTCACATTCTGGTCGACGAGTTCCAGGATACCAATGTGCTGCAGTACCGCTGGCTCAAGCTGCTGGCGGCGCAGGGGTCGGAGCACGAGGCGGCGGTGATGGCGGTCGGCGACGATGATCAGAGCATCTATCGCTTTCGCGGCGCCGAAGTCGGCAACATGCGCGATTTCGAGCGTGAATTCCATGTGGATAGCGTCATCCGGCTGGAACAGAACTACCGCTCGCACGGCAACATCCTCGACGCCGCCAACGCCGTCATCAAGCACAACGACGGGCGGCTGGGCAAGAACCTGTGGACGGAAGCGGGCAGCGGCGAGCCGCTGCGCGTCTACGAGGCCTTCAACGACATCGAGGAGGCGCGCTGGGTGGTCGAGGAAATCCGCGCGCTGATCAGCGACGGCGCCGCGCGCTCGGACATTGCGCTGCTCTACCGCAGCAATGCGCAGTCGCGCGTGCTGGAGCACGCGCTGTTCTCGGCCGGCATTCCGTATCGCGTCTATGGCGGGCTGCGTTTCTTCGAACGCCAGGAGGTGAAGCACGCGCTTGCCTACATGAGGCTGATCGCCAATCCGCACGACGACACGGCGTTCACCCGCGTCGTCAATTTCCCGACGCGCGGCATCGGCGCCAGATCGCTCGAACAGTTGCAGGACGCCGCGCAGGCGCACGGAACGAGCTTGTACGGCGCGCTCAATTTCCTGACCGGCAAGGCGGCGCAATCGGTCGGGCATTTCATCGGGCTGGTCGATCAGCTGCGTTTTGCGTGCGAAGGGCTGAAGCTGCCTGAAATGGTCGAGCAGGTGCTGGAACTGTCCGGCCTGCGCGCGCATTACCAGAACGAAAAGGAAGGTCAGGATCGCATCGCCAACCTCGACGAAATCATCAGCGCGGCGACCAACTTCATTTCCGAAGAAGGCTATGCGCAGGTGGCCGCAGAGGACGAAGCCGCGCCGCCGGACCCGCTGGCCGCCTTCCTGTCGCACGCATCGCTCGAAGCGGGCGAGCATCAGGCGGACGCCGGCCAGTCGGCGGTGCAGCTGATGACGGTGCATTCGGCCAAGGGGCTGGAGTTCGACGCGGTCTTCCTCGGCGGGCTGGAAGAGGGGCTGTTCCCGCACGAAAACTCGATACTCGAGCGCGAGGGGCTGGAAGAGGAGCGCCGCCTCATGTACGTCGCCATCACGCGTGCGCGCAAGCGCCTCTATCTGTCGTTCGCGCAGTCGCGCATGCTGCACGGGCAGACCCGCTACAACCTGCGCAGCCGCTTCTTCGAGGAGATTCCCGCCGAACTGATGAAGTGGCTCACGCCGCCCGCCAACGCGCGCGGCTTCGGCGGTTTCGGCAACGACCGGGCGGCGCAGCCGGTGGCGAGCAGCAATCCGCGCACCTTCGGCAGCGCCCGCAAGAGTGGCGGCAACGCCACCGGTTTTCATGTCGGGCAGCAGGTGACGCACGCCAAGTTCGGCGCCGGCGTCATCGTCAACGCCGAAGGCTCGGGCTCGGATGCGCGGGTGCAGGTGAATTTCGGCCGCGACGGCGTGAAGTGGCTGGCGCTTGCGGTGGCCAAGCTCAGCGCCGCCTGACATGGATACGCGCATCGCTCTGGCATGTGCGCTGATGCTGTGCGCCGGCGCGTCACATGCGAACGAACAGTGGCGCACCGCGCACCTGCGGAACGCGTGTGACGTGGTGCTCGCTGAGGTGCGCGCCGCCGCCGCGGCCGGCGACGCGGAGGCGCAGCTGCAGATGTCGGACTGGCATTTCTTCGGCACCTGCCTGCCCAAGGACGACGAGTCGTCGGCGCACTGGGCGCTGCGGGCGGCCGAATCGGGGTTGCCGCGTGCCCAGGTCGTCGCCGGGCAGGTCAGTGCCAGCGGCCTTGGCGTGCCGAAGAACGACGCCGAGGCGCGGCGCTGGTACACGCTGGCGGCCGACGCGGGCGACCCCGAGGCCATGCTTCTGCTCGCCCGCCACATCGAAGCGGAGAGCGGCAACCCGCTGGCGGCGGACCTGTCGCTGGCCTGGGCCAACCGCGCGGCGGACGCGGGCTACGCGCCTGCCTATGTCCATCTCGCGTCGCTGTACAGCGGCGGCGGTGCGCAGACCGACTACGCGAAGTCGGCGCAGTGGCTCACGCGCGCCATCGATGCGGGTTATCGGGAGAACGCCGTCTGGGTGGCCTATTCGTGGGCCTGCCTCAACCTCGGCCGGTACGACGAGGTACTCGACGCGGCGGACAAGGTGCCCAGGGACGCGCCGGAATTCAAGGCGGCGCAGATCAACCATGCGCATGCGCTGTTGCTGAACGGACAGCTGGGCAACGCGCGCGAGCTGTACGCGGCCAACATGGCGCTGCGCGGCGACGACGAATTCCGCCGTGTGCTGCGCGACGACTTCGCCGAACTGCGCCGCTCCGGGCTCGGGCATCCGGGCATGACACGCATCGAGCGCCTGTTCGGGATCGACACCGTCGCGCCGTGACGCGCTGATCGCCCGCGCGCTGGCGGACCGGGTGTCCGGACGCCGCTGTTCGGGACGGCTCCCGTCGAACGCATGCAATCGCGGCGCGAGCGGCCGCGGCCTGCAGATCGAACCGGGCGATTTGCTGTGCAGAGGCCCCGTGAAGCCTGGCGCCGTGCAGGCGGTGCGCACAACGCTGCGGGCCATGCCATGACGCGGCGTTAGAATGGGCTGATCGACGCGGCAAATCCCTTCAATGCGATTTCAATACTTGCTGGCTGCGACCGTGGTGGTGCTGGTGACCGCCGCGCTGGGCGCAGTCATTGTCAACGATCAGCCGACCGACACTCAGGTGCGGACGTTGCGTGCGCTGTACGCCATCGAGCCCCCGTTTGCCTTTGTCGACGGCGACGGCCGGGTGACCGGAGAAGCGCCTGAATTGCTGCGTGTGGTGGCGCGTCGCGCCGGCCTCGGCGAGGTCGAATTCGTGCATGCCGAGTTCGGTCGCCTGCTGCACGGCCTTGAACTCGGGCGCGCCGACGTCGTCGCCAGCGGCATGTTCATCACGCCGGAGCGTTCGCGCCGCGTGCGCTTCACCCGTCCGACCGCCCGCGTGGGCAGCGCATTGCTCGTGCGGCGCGGCAACCCGCTCGGCCTGCACCGGCTGGAGGACGTCGCCGGGCAACCGGATGCCGTGCTGGCGGTGATCGACGGCGCGGTCGAGCAGGTGCGCGCCAGCCGCTCCGGCGTGCCGCGTACGCGCATTCAGCCGCACGCCGACGTGGCGAGCGCGACGGCGGCGCTGAACGACGGCCGGGCCGATGCGTTCGCGCTGTCCGACGTGTCGCTGCAGTACTGGCTCGCCGGCGACGGGGCGCCCGATGTCGAACTGGTCATGCCGGCCGACCCGGCACTGACGGAAAACCCGCCCGATTCGGGGTCTCCCGCGTTTGCCGTCAGGCTGCGTGACGAGGCGGTCGCGCGCCGGCTCGATGCCGCGCTGGACGAATATCTGGGCAGTGCCGAGCACCGCGCGCTGGTGGCCGCCTTCGGCTTCGGGCGGCGGAACCTGCCACTGCGTGGCACCGGCCAATGAGCATGCTCCGCAAGGCCGCCGCCTCGCCGCGCGTATTCGGCCTCGTCTTCGTGCTGTGCGCCTGTATGGGGCTGATGACGATGGCGCACCTGCGCTGGGACGAAAGCATGCGCGAAGCGCTGGTAGCGCGCGACAACCTTGCCGAGTCGCGCCGCTTCGCACTGCTCGCCCAGCTCGACACGGAGCGCCTGCTGGGCGGTGAAGCTGCCATTCCGCGCACGCGCGTCGTCGCGCAGCTGGATCGCGCATTGACCGTCGCGCGCGACCTGATGAGCGGCAGAAGTTCGATCACCGGCCTGATCGCGCACGCACCGGCGGCCGGCGAGCTGGCCGCGGCAACCGACGCCTACATCGCGGCGCTCGCCGACGCGAGAGCCGTCATGCTGGGCCAGCTGGACGGCTTCGAAGCGGGCGGGCAGGCGCTGGTGTTTGCGCAGCGCGCCGTCGACGCCCGCGCCGTGGCCGTGGAGTCGGCATTGCTGGGGCATCTGGCGGCGGAACGCGAGGCGCTGCGCCGGCAGGACCTGACCACGCTGGCGCTGGTCGGCGCGCTCGGTCTGGTGGTGCTGTTCTATCTGTACGTCGCCCATCTGGGGCGCGACGCGGCGGTGTCCAACCTGATGAAGAGCGAAGCCCGGTTGCGCGCCTTCGTCGACAGCCTGCCCGAAGCCGCCTTCATGCTCGACCGCCATGGCCGGTATCTGGAGTCTTTCGGCCGTTCGCCGGTGCTGGCCGCCGCGCCTGAAACGCTGATAGGCCGCACGCTGGACGAGATATTCCCGGCCGACGTCAGCAGTCGCCTCGTGGCGGTGATCCGGCAGGCGTTGGCGCGCCAACGCACGCAGTCGCACGAATATGCCATTCAGATCAACGGAAAGTCGCTCATTTTCGACGCGCGCGTATCACCCGTGCCGGGCACCGACCGCGTCGTCTGGGTTGCCTGGGACGTGACGGCGCGGCGCCTGGCCGAAGCCCGCGTGCATGCGCTGAGCCGGCTCTACAACTTTCTCAGCCAGGTCAACCAGACCATCGTCTGGTCGACCTCCGAGGGAGAGCTGTTCGAGCGCATTTGCCGTGTCGCCGTCGACCACGGTGGCTATCGCTTCGCCTGGCTGATGAGGGCCGATGCGCACGGGAAGCTGTCGCTGCAGGCGTGCGCCGGCACGGTCAGCCTGGACGTTGCGCTGCTTGCCACCGCGGCTGCCCGGCCCGGCGTGACGCAGCGCGTGATGGCGTCGGATGCGCTGGTGCGGATGGCGGCGCTCGACGCAGACGAGGCGTGGATGCCGGTGGCGCTGGCCGCGGGCTGCAACGGCTACGTAGGCCTGCCGATCCGGCTCGACGAACGTGTCGTGGCGGTGCTCGGCATGCTGGCGTCCGAGGTGGACCCGGACGACCGGGACGAGGCGCGGCTGCTGGACGAAGTGACGACGGACCTGTCGTTCGCGATGCGGCGCCTGCGTGACGAGGCGCAGCGGGCGCACGCCGAACGGGAGGTGGGTCTGCAGGCGGCGGCGTTGCGCAGCACCCGTGACGGCATCGCCGTGACCGGGGCGGATGGCAGCGTCGTTGTCGCCAATCGTGCTTTCTGCGAACTGGCCGGCCGCAGCGAAAGCGAGGTGACCGGCCGCGCGCCGGCGCAGGTGCTGGCCATCACCGATGCGCCGGCCGTGTTTGCGGCGATCGACAGCGCGTTGCGGCAGGACGGTTCGTGGCAGGGCGAGGTCGCGGCACGTCATCGTGACGGCGAGCGCTACGCGGGCTGGCTGTCGTGCGCCCGGGTCAGCGGTGACGGTGACGGGATGTCCAGCGATCACAACGTGCTGGTGCTGACCGACATCACGAAGATGCGACGCACCGAGGAGAAGCTGCAGCAGCTGGCCGAATTCGATCCGCTCACCGGGCTGCCCAATCGCGTCCTCATCCACGCCCGCCTCGTGCGGGCCGTCGAAAGGGCGGCGCGCGAACTGACCCAGCTCGCCGTGTTGTTCATGGACGTGGACAACTTCAAGACGATCAACGACGGCCTCGGCCACGCGGCCGGCGACGAGGTGCTGTCGGCCGTTGCACAACGCCTGCGTGAGGGGCCGTGGCGACGCCCCGAGATGCTGGGCCGGCAGGGCAGCGACGAGTTCGTCCAGGTACTCGAGGGCATCGACCACCCGAACGACGCCGCACTGGTGGCGCAGCAGGTGTTCGACTGTCTCGCGTCACCGATACGGCTGTCCTCCGGGCAGGACATCTATGTGCAGGCGAGCATCGGTATCAGCATCTACCCGGCGAACGGCGACACCGCGCACGAGCTGATCCGCGACGCCGATGCCGCGATGTATCAGGCCAAGCGCGCCGGGCGCAACGGGCTGCGCTTCTATACCGACACATTCACCGACGAAGCAACCCGCCGCCTGGCGCTGGAGACACGGTTGCGCGAGGCGCTGGAGCAGGACGAATTCGAACTGCACTACCAGCCGCTGGTGAGCGTGGGCGACAACCGGCTGATCGGCGCCGAGGTGCTCGTCCGCCTGCGCGGCCCGGCCGAACCGGTCATCGGGCCGGCGACGTTCATTCCCATCATGGAGAGCAACGGCCTCATCGTGCGCCTTGGCGACCGGGTGCGCGAACTGGCCTGCCGGCAGGGCCGCGCCTGGCTGGATGCGGGCTATCAGCCGGGCACGCTGGCGATCAACGTGTCGGCGGTGGAGATCCAGCGTGGCGGGCTGGACGAACGACTGGACGAAGTGCTGCGGCAGACCGGTTTCCCGGCTTCGTCGCTGGAACTGGAAATGACCGAATCGGGCGTCATGGACCAGGGCGAGCCCGCCCGCGCATTCCTCGGGGCGCTGAAGCGGCTGGGGCTGCGCCTGTCGATCGACGACTTCGGCACCGGCTACTCGTCGCTCGCGTACCTGAAGCGTCTGCCGGTGGACAAGCTCAAGATCGACCGCAGCTTCATCTGCGATCTGCCGTCCAACCGCAGTGACGCCGAACTGACGGCGACCATCATCGAGCTCGGCCACAATCTGGGCATGTCGGTGCTGGCAGAGGGCGTGGAAACCCGTGCCCAGCTGGACTTCCTGGCCGAGCGCGGCTGCGACGCCTATCAGGGCTATCTGTACAGCAAGCCGGTACCCGCCGACGAATTCGAGCGCCGCTTCCTGCACGGCGCATGACGGGCCGTCAGATGCCGTTGCGCAGCGGTGCGGAAAGGTCTCCGGCGCAATTCAGATAGCGTGCCGTCACGTCACGCGGTGCCGGGCCCGCGAACGGGATTTCGATGTCGCCGCCGACCCGCCCCAGCACCAGCCGGCCACCGAAGAAGAGCGCGTTGCGTATCAGGGTCGACCAGTCCTGCCGCGCGTCGGCCTCGAAGCCCGGCAACGTGAGCAGGCCATCCACCGGCACCAGCAGGATGGCGGGCCGGAACCGGTCGATATCCAGCCTGGCGAGCACGGGCAGTGCGTCGATGTCAGGCGGCGGCCGCACCTCCACGCGCGGCACGATGTCGGCGCCGACACGTTCACGCAGGATCCGGATGTCCCAGCCCCCGACCGTGACTGCCGCGCCGCACGCGCGCGGCCAGCCCCGGTCTGTTTCAACCAGCGGGCGGTAGGCGTCCGCCGCACATGCCGGCAGCGCGGACAGGCCCAGCATGAGGAGGCAGAGGTGGCGCATGGCCGTTCAGACAGGAAGGGGCGCGCCGGAGTTCGGGGCCGCGCGCGCCAGCCGTGCTCAGCCGCGCGCCAGCAGGTCGTACAGTGCGCCGAACTCCTGTGCCAGCTTGTGGCCGGGCGCGAAGTGGATCAGCGGCTGCGCCGCTTCGTGCGATTCCTTCACCTTGACCGACGACGACAGCGTGGCGTCGAGCACCGGCAGTCCTTCGTTGCGCAGTTCCTGAACCACGCGTACCGGCAGGCTGGAGCGCGCCTGGAACTGGTTGACGACGATGCCTTCCAGCTTCAGCGCCGCGTTGTGGTCGGCGCGGATCTCCTCGATGTTGTCGATCAGCGTGTACAGCGCCTTGCGCGAGAAGTCGTCGCAGTCGAACGGAATGAGCACCGATTCGGCGGCGATCAGCGCGCAGCGCGAATAGAAGTTCAGCGCCGGCGGCGTGTCGATGTAGATGTTGTCGTAGTCGTCCAGCGCTTCCAGCGCCTCGCGCAGCTTGTAGATCTTGTAGCGCGATTCGAGCTTGTTCTCGAGTTCCGCCAGCTGCGGGCTCGCCGTCATGACGGACAGGCCCGGATGGCCCGTGTCGGTGATGAATTCCGAGGTGTCGCGCGGCGTCAGCTTGAAGTTGAGGATCTGGTCGAAGAAGTCGGCTGCGCCGAGTTCGATGTCGTCGGCCCGGTTGCCGAGCAGGTAGTGGCTGGAATTGCACTGGGTGTCGAGATCGATCACCAGTGTCCGCTTGCCCCGGCTTGCGCTGATCGCGGCGAGATTGCAGGTGATGGTGGACTTGCCGACGCCACCTTTCTGATTGAACACGACACGACGCATGACGGACTCCGGTGGACGCAAGCCTGCATTCTGCCAAAACCTTCGGTGCGGTGCACAATGGACAGGCCCGGTAGAATTCGGCGTCATGTCCGTACAGGAGGTGTTTCATGACGGATTTTGCCGTGCGCATGCACAGGACCGGAGGCCCCGACGTCCTGCAGTACGAGGAAGTGGCGCTGGCGGCGCCGGCTGCGGGTGAGGCGCGCGTGCGCCAGTACGCGGTCGGCGTGAACTTCATCGACATCTACCACCGCACCGGCCTGTATCCGTTGCCGCTGCCCAGCGGGCTGGGGCAGGAGGCGGCCGGTGTCGTCGAGGCGGTCGGCGACGGCGTCACCGAGGTCGCGCCCGGCGATCGCGTGGCCTACGCGGGCGGGCCGCCCGGCGCCTACGCCCAGGTTCGCAACGTGCCGGCCGACCGGCTGGTGCGCCTGCCCGACGGCATCGATTTCGATACGGCGGCCGCGCTGATGCTCAAGGGCCTCACCGCGCAATACCTGTTGCGCCGGACCTGTCGGGTCGAGCCGGGCGACGCCGTGCTCATCCACGCGGCAGCCGGCGGCGTCGGCCTGATCGCCTGTCAGTGGGCGAGTGCGCTGGGCGCCACCGTCATCGGCACCGTCAGTACGCCGGTCAAGGCGGAACTGGCGCAGGCCAACGGCTGCGGCCACGTGCTGGTCGGCGTGGCGCCGGCCGACCTGCCGGCGCGGGTGCGTGCGCTGACCGGCGGACGCGGCGTGCGCGTGGTCTACGATGCGATCGGCCGCGACACGTTCATGGCATCGCTCGAATGCCTGCAGCCGCTGGGCATGATGGTGAGCTATGGCAATGCGTCCGGTCCGGTCGCCGCATTCGAGCCGGCGCTGCTCGGCAAGGCAGGTTCGCTGTTCCTGACGCGCCCGTCGCTGTTTCACTACACGGCGCAGCGCGACGATCTGGTTGCCATGGCGGACGAGCTGTTCGCGCGCGTGCTTGACGGCACACTGCGTATCACCATCAACCAGCGTCGCGCGTTGGAGGACTGCGCGCGTGCGCACGAAGACCTCGCCGGACGCCGGACGACCGGCTCCACCATCCTGCTGCCCCACTGATTTGCGGAGTGTTTTCGATGAAGTTTCTGTTGTCGCTGTTCGCATGCTGCTGCATGCTGTCTGCCGCCGTGGCTCAAACGCCGGCACAGGCTGCCTTCCTGAAGACGGAGACGCGCCGGATCGAGGACCAGTTCGTGCGTCGGGTGATCGACATCACCCGCCTTCCCGAGCCCCAGGTTCGCGCCGCGATGCCTGCCGAGGGGCGCATCACCGAACCGTCGGCGCGGGTTGCCGCGGGCATCGAGAAGCAGCTTGGCGAACCGCTGACTGAAGAGCAGAAACAGGCTATCGCGCGGGCCGACGACGAGCGCCGTGCCGCACTGGCAGCGGCGCGCGAAGCGGCACGCTCCAAATAGCGAATCAGGTCGGGAGACAGATATGGGATCCAAGGTGTGTGCCATCGTCGGCATGGGGGCCGGGGTTGGTGCGGCCGTTGCGAGACGTTTCGCGGCGGAGGGTTATTGCATTGCGATGATTTCGCGCGATGCCGCAAAGCTCGAGCGCTACGAGCACGAGCTGGCGGCGCGCGGCGTGACGGCGCAGGGATTTCCGGCCGATCCGGGCAGCGACGAATCCGTCGTGTCGGCCATCGAAGTGATGCGTGAGGCGATGCCGCCGCCCGAAGTGCTGATATTCAATGCGTCGGTGCCGCGTGAAAGCGCGCCGTCGGTGCTCGACCCCGAAGCGCTCGCGGCCGACCTGCGCATCGGCGTCGTCGGCGCGCTGATCGCGGCGCGCGCGGTGCTGCCGTCGATGCGCGCCATCGGGCAGGGCAGCATCCTGTTTACCGGCGGCGGACTGGCGATGGAGCCGGTGGCGGCCGCGGCGTCGCTGTCGGTTCAAAAGGCCGCGCTGCGCAATCTCGTGTTCAGCCTGCACCAGGAACTGTCACCGGCCGGCGTGCATGCCGCCATCGTGACGATCGCGGGCGTGTTGCGCGAGGGCAGCCTGCTCGACGACGCGCGCGTGGCAGACGCCTTCTGGACGCTGCATTCACAGCCGGGCGGGCAGTTCTCGCGCGAAATCGTTCTGTCGTGATGCGCAGCGTACTGATTGCCAATCCCAAGGGCGGTGCGGGCAAGAGCACGCTGGCAACAAATGTCGCCGGCCATTTCGCGACGCAGGGCGCGCGCGTCATGCTGGGCGACATCGATCGCCAGCAGTCGGCCCGCCACTGGCTGGCCGCACGCTCGCCGCTGCTGTCGCCGATCGCCGGCTGGGACATCGAGCCGGATCAACCCGCGCGTCCGCCGCGCGGCACGACGCACGTGGTGCTCGACACGCCGGCCGGGCTGCGCGGCAAGCGCCTCGACGCGATGGTCCGCATGGTCGACCGCATCCTCGTGCCGGTGCAGCCGTCGCTGTTCGACATCCTCGCCACCGGCGACTTCCTGACCGAACTGGCGTCGTACAAGCGCATCAGTTCCGGCAAGGTGCGTCTGGGCGTGATCGGCATGCGTGTCGACACCCGCACGCGCGCCGCGCAGGAACTCGACCGCTTCTGCGCCAGTCTCGACCTGCCGGTGCTGGCCTATCTGCGCAATTCGCAGCTGTACGTGCAGACGGCTGCGCACGGCATGAGCATTTTCGACCTGTCGCGCTCGCGGGCGCAGACGGACCGCCAGCAATGGCAACCCATCATCGACTGGCTGGATACCCCATGAGCAACCGCAGCAGCAAAGGCCTGGCCGTCGTGCGCAACAGTTCCGAGGAGGAAGGCATGAAAGCACGCATCCTGTGCTTCGCCGGCAGCACGCGCGAAGCCTCGTTCAACCGCAGGCTGGCACGGGCAGCGGCCCGCGCCGTGGAAGAGGCCGGCGGTGAAGCCACGCTGATGGACCTGCGCGATCACCCGCTGCCGCTGTACGACGGCGACCTCGAAGCGTCGGCCGGCCTGCCGCTGGGCGTGCGGCCGCTGAAGGAACTGTTCAAGACGCACCACGGCCTGTTCATCGCATCGCCCGAGTACAACGGGTCGATGAGCGCGGTGCTGAAGAACACGCTGGACTGGGTGTCGCGCCCGACCAGCGACGAAGCGGGCACGGTGCCTTATGCGGACAAGGTGGTGGCGCTGTGCGCCGCATCGCCGGGCGCGCTGGGCGGCCTGCGCGGGCTGGTGCACCTGCGGGCCGTGCTGCAGTCCGTGGGCGCGCTCGTGCTGTCGGAGCAGCTGGCTGTCGGCTCGGCCGCCAGCGCATTCACGGTCGAAGACCGGCTCGCCGATGCGCGGCTGCAGCAGATGCTGGACCGCACCGCCGCGCGGCTGGTCGACGTGGCCGGTCGCCTGCGCCCCTGAGCCGCGCACTGATCAAGTTTGCCAATACGGGAAGAACCCATGAAATACCTGCGTTTGCGCCATCAGGGCGACGAGAGGTTCGGCCGCATCGATGGCGATGCGGTCGAGCTGCTTGATGGCGAGCTGTTCGGCGAGCACCGCCCGAGCGGCGAGCGTGTGCCGCTGGACGGCGTCGAGTGGCTGATGCCCTGCGTGCCGACCAAGATGGTCGCGATCTGGAACAACTTTCACGCGGCGGCGGTGAAGGGCGGCAACACGATCCCGGAAGAGCCGCTCTATCTGCTGAAGTCGCCGGGCGCGTTCAACTGGCACGGCCAGCCGATTCCGAAACCGCTCGCCTTCGATGGCCGCGTCTTCTACGAAGGCGAACTCGGCATCGTCATCGGACGCGTGACGCGCAATGTCGATGAGGACGGCGCGCGTGCGGCCATTTTCGGCTACACCTGCATCAATGACGTGAGCGCGCTCGAACTGGTCGACAAGGACTCGTCCTTCGGCCAATGGACGCGCGCCAAGAGCTTCGACGGTTTCGGCGTGTTCGGCCCGGTCATCGAGACCGGTCCGCTGCCGGATGACGCCGAGGTGGTCACGACCGTCGGCGGGCGCGAGCGCCAGCGCTATCCGCTGTCCGACATGATCATTCCGCCGCTCAAGCTGGTGTCGATGATTTCGCGCGACATGACGCTGATGCCCGGCGACGTCATCTGCTGCGGCACCTCGACCGGCGTGCTGCCGATGAAGGCGGGCAGCGTCGTGGAGGTGACGGTGAGCGGCATCGGCACGTTGAGCAACACCTACGCGCCGGCCGCCTGACGACCTGCGTCAACCCTCGGGGGCCGGCGCCTGCGCCATGATGACCTGATGGACGCGCACGCCGGCCTGCCCTATCTGCAACCCATCCTGCTGTTCCTCGGCATCGCCGGACTGGTGATGCCGCTGCTGGCGCGCGCGCGCGTGTCGCAGGTGGTTGCCTTCCTGGCCGCCGGCGCGCTGATCGGACCGCACGGGCTCGGCCGCCTCGCGGCCGACCAGCCCTGGCTGTCGGCACTCACCATTGCCGACGCCGAAGGGGTCGGCGTGCTGGCCGAGCTGGGCGTCGTCTTCATGCTGTTCGTCATCGGTCTGGAGTTGCCGGCGCGCCAGCTATGGTCCCTGCGGCGCTGGGTGCTGGGAGTCGGTTCCGCGCAGTGGCTCGGCTGCGGCGCGGTGATCGGCGTCGTCGCGCTCGCCTTCGGCAATGCGCATGAAGCCGCGCTGGTGCTCGGCCTCGGGCTGGCCATGTCGTCCACCGCCGTCGTCATGCAGTTGCTCGCCGAATCCGGGCGCACGCGCTCGACCGTCGGGCGCATGAGTTTCGCCGTGCTGCTGCTGCAGGACATCGCGGTCGTGCCGCTGCTCATCCTGCTCGGTCTCATGGGCAAGGCCGGCGCGCAGGGCGGCGATGCCGGCTTCTTCATGCTGCTGCTCGGCGCCCTGGCGCGCGCCGCCTTCGCCGTGGCGCTCATCCTGCTGATCGGGCGGCTCGTGCTGACGCCGCTGTTCCGGCGCGTGTCGGTCACCACGCAGGCGGACAGCTTCATGGCGCTGACGCTGTTCGCGACGCTGGGCGTGGCGGCGCTGACCGGCGCAGCCGGCCTGTCGATGACGCTGGGCGCATTTCTCGCCGGCCTGATGCTGTCGGATACCGAATACCGCCACGCGGCGCTGACGGCGATCGAGCCCTTCAAGGGCCTGTTGATGGGGCTGTTCTTCGTGTCCGTCGGCATGAGTCTCGACCTGCTGGCCGTCGCCGGTGACGCTGGCTGGCTGGTGGCCGCGACGCTCGGCCTCTACACGCTCAAGAGCGCGACGATGTTCGCGCTGTTCCGGCGCGCCGGGCTGACGCGCGGCGAGGCGGCGGAAGCGTCGCTGATGCTGGGGCAGGCCGGCGAATTCGCCTTCATCGTCATCGCCGCGGCGATGAGCGCGCGGCTGCTGGACGGCAGCGTCGGCAACTTCATGCTGCTGGCGGTGACGCTGAGCATGTTCATGACGCCTCTGGCGGCGCGCCTGGGCCGTGACCTGCACCGGCGCCTGGACGCCGGCCGGGACGAGATGCCGTCGCTGCAGTCGCTGCCCGAGCACGATGGCGTCGTCATCGTTGCCGGCTACGGCCGTGTCGGCCAGCGCGTGGCGCGCATGCTGGAGCGCGCCGGCGTGCAGTGGGTGGCGATCGAGCGCAACGTCGCCAGCGCGGCGAAGCACCATGCCGACGGGCAGCCGGTCATTGTCGGTGACGCCGGCCGGCCGTCGCTGCTGCACCATCTGGGTGCCGCCAGTGCCCGCGCCATCGTCGTCACGATGGACGACCCGGCTGCGGCACGCCACGTCGTGCGCAGCCTGCGTGCGGAGTTTCCGCTGCTGCCGCTGATCGCGCGTGCGCGTGACGGCACGCACGCGCGCGAGTTGCTGGCGGCGGGCGCGAGCGAGGTCATTCCGGAGGCGCTTGAAACGGCGCTGCAACTGGGCCGCCACGTGCTCGAACATGTCGGCATCGACGCCTCCGCCTGCGACGCGCTGGTGTCCGCCGAGCGGCGCAGCGGCGCTTAGGGGCGGACGCCGGGTGGCAGCGCCGGATGGCTTTCGGTGGCGGTCGGCAGCGGGTGGTCGTGGCCTTCGATCACCGGGTGGTCATGACCGGCATGTACCTTGTGGTCCGACAGTTCGACCCCGGGCGGCAGCGCCGGACGGGTTTCCGTCGCGCTCGGCTGCGGGTGGTCATGGCCTTCGATCACCGGATGTTCGTGGCCCGCGTGCACCTTGCGGTCGGACAGTTCGACGCCCGGCGGCAGCGCCGGTGTGGTGGCGATGTTGGCGGGTGGCCGGTCGCGCAATGCCTTGGCCGGATGCACGGATCCAGCGTGCGTGCCGGCCCAGGCGCTCGTACAGAGCAGCGCGGAAAGCGCGATGGCCTTGAATGTCGTGTTCATGATGAACTCCTCGGATGGGTGAAAATGTGCAGGTCTGAATCAAGTGTGTGCCGAATGTTGCGATGCAGCATTGACCTGACGCAAACACCGCCTCCGTGCCCGGTGCATCGGAGCGCCGGCGCGGGCCCGCGATGACCGCATCCGCGCTGCCGCTGCTTTTCCTGCACGCGAACGGCTATCCCGCCGGCGTCTATCGCCTCTTTCTCGATGCGCTGGCGGCGCGGCATCCGGTGTGTGCCATCGAAACGATAGGGGCCGAAGGCACGCACCATCCGGACCACGGCTGGCGCCGCATGCGGGCGCAGGTGTCGGCCCGGCTCGACGCGCTGCCGGCGCCGCGCGCGGCGCTGGTGGGTCATTCGATGGGCGGTTATCTGGCGGCCATGGCGGCGGTGCAGCGGCCGGACCGGGTGGCCGCGGTGGTGCTCATCGACGCGCCGATGGTGCTTGGCTGGCGCGCGTCGCTGGTGTCGGCGGCAAAGGTGAGCGGCATGACCTGGCGCATCGGACCGGCGCCGGTCGCCGCACGCCGCCGCCAGCACTGGGCGTCGCTCGAAGAGGCGCGCGCGCATCTCGGTGCCAAGCCGTTCGTGCAGCGCTGGGCGCCCGGCGTGCTGGACGACTTCCTGCGTGCGGCGCTGCGTCCGCTGCCGGGCGGCAGCGGCGTCACGCTGACCATCCCGCGCGACGTCGAGCGCAGCGTCTACGCGACGCTGGCCCACCGCGACGCGTTCCGCGCCGTGTGCGCGCTGCGTCGGCGCGGCGTGCCGGTGGGCTTCATCGCCGGGCGCGATTCCGACGAGACGCGGCTCGCCGGGCGCGGCGGCAACCGCCGCTTCTGGGGCGCCGACTGGCAGGAGCTGCCGACCGGTCATCTGGTGCCGATGGAAGCGCCGCACGCCTGCGCGCAGGCGGTGCTCGACCAGCTCGCCCGGTGTCACGCGGACGTCATCGAGCGGTAATTCCGGTACGCCAAAGTCATCGTCTTGCGCCTGCCCGCAGAACGCCATGACACACCGCCTCTTTTGCCTGACCCGCCTTGCCGCCGCCATTGCGCTGGCACTTGGCGCATCGCTGCCCGCCACCGCGGGGCTCTATGACGGCGCGGCCGACGCGACGGCACTGGAGGCGGCGTTCGCCGGATGGCAGACGCTGAAGAAGGAGTCCGATTCGTTATGGTGGGCCGGCTCGATCAGCATCCGGATGCCCGACTGGGGCGACTGGTTCAATCAGGGCGACTCGACGAGCAGCTTCGTGATCCTGTTTCCTCAAGGGTGGGTGGCCGACTGGCTCGCGAGCGCGGATGCCGACCTCGGTGCCGCCGGTGCGCCGGTGTATCTCGGGTCGCAGACGCTGCGGCTCGGCGCCGGTTTCGACACCTGGCGGGACTTTGTCATCGGCTATACGCTGGCTTCGCCGTTCCCGCGGGTTGAATACGACGGTCAGGCATCCGGTCAGCCCGCCGTCGAGCCGGTGCGCGCGGGTGGCGGCGTGATCGACACCGCTGGCCATGACTTCGGCATTCATGGGCGCATCACCGCGCATGAGGTGCTCGTGAAGCAGGGCGCCGGCACGCTGCGCGTGACCAATAGCGGCAATGTCTGGCTGGCGGCTCCGGTGGTGGCGCAGGGGCGGCTCAGTGGCGACGCACCCAGTCTGGACACCGATATCCACGTCGGGAGCGGCGCGCAGCTCGAGTTCGTGCAGGCGGTTGACGCGATCCATGCGCGCAGCGTGTCCGGCGACGGTGACGTCGTGAAGCGCGGCGCCGCCACGCTGACGCTGGATGCGCCCCAGTCCTTTGCCGGCACGCTGAGACTGGAGGAAGGGCGGCTCGCGCTGGGGGCGGCGGCCAGCCTGGAGAGCGCCAGAGAAGTGGATGTTGCCGCTGCGGCCACGCTGGATCTGCGCGCGCGCACGCAGCCGACCCGGCTGAGGCTGCTGACCGGTGCCGGCAATGTCGAACTCGGTGACGGTGACCTGTGGCTGCGCGGCGCCGACCGGTGGATGTCCGGCGTCGATGACGGGCCGGACGTGTTCGACGGCAGCCTGTCGGGCGCCGGCCGGCTGGTCATCGATGCGCTGGCCGACGTCGAGTTGCGCGGCAACAACAGCCAGGCACGCGGCACGCGCGTCGAAGGCACGCTGCGCGCCGGTCGCGACACCAGCCTCGGCGCGGCGCAGAGGGCGCTGGAATTGCGCGGCGGCCGGCTGGTCGCGACCCGCGGTTTCACGTTGCGGCGCGCTATCGACAGCACGGGTGACAGCGTCATCGACACCGGTGCGCACGGCCTTGTGCTCGACGCCGCGCTGTCGGGCAGTGGCTCGCTGCTCAAGGCCGGCAGCGGCTCGCTGATGCTGACGCGTGCCGGCCGCTACGAGGGCAACCTGCACGTTGCCGGCACGCTGGCGCTGCGCGGTGCCGGCAGCACCGGTGCGGGCAGCCGCCTGTTGCTCGGCGCCGGCGCGCGCTTCGACATTTCGCAGGCCGACGGCGCACGCGCGGTGGCCGGTCTGGACAGCATGGAAAGCGACAGCCGCGTGCTGCTGGGCGGCAATGCGCTGCACCTGGATGTCGCTGATCACGCCTACTACGGCGGACGCATGGACGGCAGCGGCGACCTGGTGAAGACCGGCGCCGGCACGCAGTGGCTGTACGGCGCGGGCGATTTCAGCGGGACCACGCGGGTGCGCGAGGGCGTGCTCGAGGCGCTGCCTCAGAGTGTCGGCACGCGCGTCGTCAATGACGCAGTCGTGCGCATGCATGTCGGTGCCGGCGGCGCGCAGGCCTGGTCGGGCGAGTTGTCCGGCAGCGGCCGCTTCGTGAAGACGGGGGGCGGCCTGCTGTGGCTGCGTGGCGGCAACACGCAGGCGAAGGTCGTCGTCGAGGGCGGTGCGCTGGCCGGGCGCAGTGCATCGCTCGGTGGCGACATCGACGTGGAGCACGGCGCAGGCGTCGCCTTCTACATCGACGGCAACGACACGCACAGCGGCCGCATTGCCGGCGCCGGCACGCTGTACAGCTACGGCGACGGCGTGCTGACGCTGGCCGGCAGCTATTCGCACAGCGGCGGCACGGCCGTCAGCAACACGCTGCGCATCGACAGCGACGCGCGGCTGGGGGCGGCGGAGGGGGCGCTGCTGCTGGCTGGCGGCACGCTGCAGGCGCAGGCCGACATGACCTTGAACCGGCACGTCGCGCTCGGCGTCGACGGTGGCCGCATCGACACCGACGGACACGACATCGTGCTCAACGGCGATGTGACCGGACCGGGCGGGCTGACCAAGACGGGCGACGGCCGCCTCACGCTCGCCGGAGCCTACAGCTACGCCGGACTGACGCTGGTCGAGGCGGGCGAGCTGTCATTGACCGGCGTGCTCGATGGCAGCTTCGAGGTGATGGCCGGTGCCCGGCTCACGGCGTCCGGCGTCGTTGGCGGTGACATCATTTCCAGCGGCGGAGACATCGTGATCGGCTCGTCGGGCGTACGCGCCGGCTCGATCATCCTGGGCGGCACGATGACCTTCAACATCGCCGCATCCGGCGCCGGCAGCGCCATGCTGTCGGCGGGCTCGCTGTCCATCGGAAGCGGCGCCGCGATCCGCGTGCAGGCAGACGACCTGTTCCTGCGGCCCGGCGGCCAAATCACGCTGCTGGCGGCCGGCGGCATCAGTGTTCTGGATGCCGGTTCGATCCGGCTGGACGACAGGCTCGTCGCCGCCGGCTACAGCGTGAGCGTCAGCGATGCGGCGCTGACGCTGGTCGCCGCGCCGGTGCCCGAGCCGTCGCAGCTCGCGCTGCTGCTGGCCGGGCTGGGACTGGCCGGCTGGCGCGCGCGGCGCCGCATGGCCGGCTGAACGTCGTCGCCGTGACCTACGGCGGCGACACCTGTGCGGCGCCCCGCGATGACCGGGATTTCTTCGCGTGGTACATGCCCTGGTCGGCATGTTCCATGAGGCGCTGTGCATCGGCACCCGTGTCGCGGACGGTGGCGACGCCGATGCTCAGACCGACCGAAACCTGCAGCTCACCGATGCCTATCGGCTGGCGGATTGCGGCGCTCAATCGGTCGGCAACGGATCTCGCGGCGGCTTCATCGCTGACGCCGTGCAGCAGGATGAGGAATTCGTCGCCCGCCAGACGGGCCACGAAATCCTTGCCGGACACGGACTGGCGCAGGCGCTGCGCGACCGCCTTCAGCACTTCGTCGCCGACGCGATGGCCGTGCCGGTCATTGACCGGCTTGAAGTGGTCGAGGTCGCAGAACAGCACGCTGAACTGGGCGGCGCTGTCGTCGGGGTTCTCCGACCAGCGCTGCACGAGAGCTTCCAGCGCTTCGTTGACATAGGCCCGATTGGGCAGGCCGGTCAGCGAGTCGTGCCGCGTCATCGCCTCCAGTTCGTCGCGCTGCAGGTGCAGCGTCAGGTCGCGCACCACGCCGACGAAGCGACGGGCCGTGCTGTCGCTGATGTCGGCGACGGTGAGGTGCATGCGGAAGCGGGAGCCGTCCTTGCGCATCGCGTCCTCGACCCGGCCGACGCCGATGATCTGCGCCTTGCCGCTCCGGTGATAGTTGTCCAGATAGCTGTCGTGGCGCTCGCTGTGGCCCGGCGGCAGCAACATGCTGATGTTGCGTCCCGTCACTTCGGCCGCGCTCCAGCCGAAGAGTGCTTCCGCCGCGCCGTTGAAGGAGCGGATGGCGCCCCGTTCGTCGATCACGATGACGCCTTCCGACACGCGGTCGAGCGCGCTGCGGCTGATGCGGCGCAGCGCGACCATGCGCCGCAGCGCGCTCTGCCTCTCCCGGAGCGCGGCAACGGTGAGCGGTTTCGGGATCGCGAAATCGATGTGCCCGGGCACATCGGCTGAAATGGCGTGATGAACCTCCGCGCTGTCGCTGAGCGTGACGATGGGCAGCCAGTCCTGGCAGAGCTTCTCGCGCACGTAGCGGATCGTCCGGCACACCACGTCGTGTCCGAGATCCTCGTCGATGAACAGGATGTCGGGAGGCTGCTGCGCAATCGCCAGCCGCGCCTGGGAATCCGATGGGCATACATGGATGGACAGTTCGTCGAACTGTGCCGCCAGATCATCGAAGAGGGCGACCACGGTTTCGTCCATGGTGAGCAGCTTGAGCGTGACAGCGTGCAAAGTGTGCATGGGGCGGGTCGATGCAATGGCGAATCTGTCGGAGAGGCAGCGGTCGCCGTGTCAGCCGGACTCCCGGCCCGCCAGCGTTTCGGCGCGTTCTATCGCGCGTTCGAGTGCGGCGTCCGGGTGGTCTTGCGGCAGTTGCGGCTGACCACCGCTGTGACGGTAGTCCTCATCGTGAACAATGCCACGACTTGCCGCGGTGTGTCCCGCCGTTGCGATGCCGGCGGTCACCAGCTGCGGCAGCGCCAGCACCAGCGCGACCATGACGATCTGGATGCCGAGAAAGGGAATGGCGCCCCGGTAGATGTCGCGCGTGGGCAGCGTCTTCGGCGCCACCGAGCGCAGGTAGAACAGCGAGAAGCCGAAGGGCGGGTGCATGAAGGAGGTCTGCATGTTCACCGCCAGCAGCACGCCGAACCACACGAGGTCGATGCCGAGCTTGTCCGCCACCGGCGCGAGCAGCGGCACGATGATGAACGCCAGCTCGAAGAAGTCGAGGAAGAAGGCGAGCAGGAACACCAGCACCATCACGACGATGAGGAAGCCGGTCTGGCCGCCGGGCAGTCCGAGCAGCAGATGTTCGACCCACAGGTGGCCATTCACGCCATAGAAGGTGAGCGAGAACACGCGTGCGCCGATCAGGATGAAGATGACGAAGGTCGTCAGCCGCACCGTGCGGTCCAGCGCCTGGTGCAGCAGCTCGCCGGTCAGCCGGCGCCGGCCCATGGCCATCGCCAGCGCACCGGCCGCGCCCATCGCACCGCCTTCGGTCGGTGTGGCGAGTCCGATGTAGATGGTGCCGAGCACGAGGAAGATGAGCGCCAGCGGCGGCATCAGCACGAAGGCCACGCGACGCGCCAGATCCGGCAGCAGGTTCAGGCGCAGCAGGCGGTCGGCCACGGCGATCAGCCAGGCGAAGCCGCCGCCGGCCGTCACGGCGAGCAGTGCGCGCGCGTCGGCCGCCTGCGCCTGCAGAACCGGATGCATGGCTGCGCCGATGCCGGCCAGCGCGCCGGCGCCCAGCAGCAGCCATACGCCGCGCCGCTCGGCCGCGCCGTGATCGTCCGCCTGCGCCAGCGCGGGCGCGTGTGACGGACGCCGCCAGGCCACGAAGCCGACGTACAGCAGGTAGAAGCCGGTCAGGATCAGGCCGGGCAGCAGCGCGCCGCGATACATGTCGCCGACCGGGCGGCCGAGCTGGTCGGCCAGCACGATGAGCACGAGCGACGGCGGGATGATCTGCGCCAGCGTGCCCGAGGCGCAGATGACGCCGCTGGCGAGTCGCGCGTCGTAGCCGGCGCGCAGCATGATGGGCAGCGAGATCAGGCCCATGGAAATGACCGACGCCGCCACCACGCCGGTGGTCGCCGCCAGCATGGCGCCGACCAGCACGACCGCCACGGCGAGGCCGCCGCGCAGCGTGCCGAACAGCCGGCCGATGGTTTCCAGCAGGTCTTCCGCCATGCCGGAGCGTTCGAGCACGAGGCCCATGAAGGTGAAGAAGGGAATGGCGAGCAGCGTGTCGTTGCTCATGACGCCCCATACGCGGTCCGGCATGGCCTGAACCAGCGACGCCGAAAGCAGGCCGAGCTCGATGCCGATGAGGCCGAACACGATGCCGCAGGCCGCCAGCGCGAACGCCACCGGCACGCCGGACAGCAGGAACAGCGTCATCGTGCCGAACATGACGGGCGCCAGATTGGCCGCCAGCCAGGCGTTCATCGCGGCAACTCCTGCAGCGCGGCAGCGTGCCGGATCAGCAGTGCGAACGCCTGGGCGGCGAGCAGCGCGAAGCCGGCGGGCACCAGCAGGCGCGCCGGCCACAGCGGCAGGCCGCCGGCACTGGGCGACATTTCATGGCTTGTCCAGGCGTTGAGGAACCACGGCCAGGACAGCCACAGCAGCAGCAGCGACACCGGCAGCACCATGAGCACCAGTCCCGCGATGTCGGCCCACTCGCGGGCGCGCGGACCGAGCCGCGACGTGAGCAGGTCGATGCGCACGTGCTCGTCCAGCCGGAGCACGCGTCCGGCGCCGAGCAGGAAGACCGCGGACACCAGATACCACTGCGCCTCCAGCAGCGCATTGGAACCCGAGTCGAACTTGCGCGCGACGGCATTGCCCACGGCCAGCAGCACGGCGGCAAGCACGGCCCAGGGCAGCACGCGTCCGCATGCGTTGTTCAGTCGGTCGATCAGGTCGGCCAGCGGGATGAGGAAACGCATCGTTGAGTGCGGTGCCGGCAGGGCGGAAAAGGCGCGATGTTAGCGCCTGCCCGGCGCCCGTGCCCGCGCCTGTGTTTTACTTGAGGCTGTTTCCGCACTGCACAAAGGACTCCATGAGCGTTACCACCCGCATCTGTCTTGTCCGTCACGGCGAAACCACGTGGAATGTTGACCGCCGGATACAGGGGCAGCAGGACATCTCACTCAACGAACACGGGCTGCTTCAGGCCAGCGCCACGGCGCAGGCGCTGGCCGGCACGCCGATCGACCTGGTCTACAGCTCGGACCTCGCGCGCGCCTGGGTGACGGCGGGGCGCATCGCCGTGCTGCGCGGCCAGCCCGTCATGCCGGAACCGGCGCTGCGCGAGCGCCACTACGGCAGCTTCCAGTGCCTCACCTACGCCGAGGCGCGCAGCCGGCATCCCCTGGAATTCGAACGTTTCGAGGCGCGCGAACTGGACGCCGGCTTCCCCGGTGACAGCGGCGAGACGCTCGCCATGTTCGACGCGCGGATCTGGGGTTATGTCGAATCGCTGCGCACCCGTCACTATGGCCAGACCCTCCTGCTCGTGACACATGGCGGCGTGCTCGACATCGTCGCGCGCCGGGTGCGCCAGCTGCCGCTGGTCGGACCGCGCGACTTCGAGATTGCCAATTGCGCAGTGAACTGGATCGCCTGCGACGACAGCGGCTGGCGCGTCGACAGCTGGGGCGACGTGAGTCATCTGGATGGTGCGCTCGACGAATTGCCGGCCTGACGCTGTTGCAGCGCAAACCGGCCGGCGCTTTCGCCGGCCGGCGCTTCGGGCAATAATCGCGGCGCGCCGGACGGCGCCGGATCGGGAAAAATCCTGACAGCACAGAATTTGCGAGGGGCGCGCGACCGGTGGACCACATTGGCCGACGCATCCCCGGAGGAGGCGACCGGGCAGCTGACCCGGGGCCATGTCGCGGCATACGGACGCACGCGTCCGGCACGTGGATCGAACCATGAAGCACAAGCAAGCGAGTGCCCGCCAGCCGGGGCCGGGTGAATTGCAGCCCGTCTTTGCCTGGTACAACAGCGGACGTCTGGCGGAAGCCGCGAGCGCGGCCCGCCAGCTGCTCGGGACCTATCCGTCGGCGGTCGTGCTGCACAGCGTGCTCGGTTCCGCGCTGGCCGGCCTCGGCCGGACGCAGGAGGCGGAACAGGCCCTGCGCGACGCGGTGAAGGGCAATCCGGGCTCGGCGGAGCTGCTCAGCAATCTCGGGCTCGTGCAGCAACAGTGCGGCCGGCTCGACGACGCGCTCGCCACCTATCGCCGCGCACTGGCCATCAAGCCGGCCTTCCCCGAACTGCTCTACAACCTCGGCGTCGTGCAGGACGCGCTTGGCCAGCCCGACGCGGCGGCGGCCAGCTATCGCAAGGCGATCGGACTGCAGCCGCGCATGGCGGTGGCGCATTTCAATCTGGGCAGCGTGCTCGACCGCCTCGGCCAGCGCGAAGACGCCGTTGCGGCCTACCGCAGCGCCATCGACATCGAGCCGGGCTTCGTCGAGGCCTGGTCGAATCTCGGCGCCTCGCAGCAGAAGCTCGGCCGGCACGACGAGGCGGTGGCGAGCTACCGCAAGGCGCTCGCAATCCAGCCCAACGCCACCGCGTGGTTCAACCTCGGCACCGCGCAGCGCGACCATGGCCTGCTTGCCGACGCGCGCGAAAGCTATCGCCAGGCGCTGGCGCTGGCGCCCGCCTACGCCGACGCGCACAGCAATCTCGGCGAAATCCTGCGTGACCAGGGCGACACCGCCGCGACGCTCGCAGCCTTCCGCGCCGCGCTCGACATCGATCCGGCGCACGGCGAGGCGAACTACAACCTCGGCCTGCTGCACTACGACATGGGCGAGCTTGTGCAGGCCATCCCGTTCTTCGAGCGCGCGCGCATCCGCGACTGGCAGGAACGGGTGCTGTACTGCCTGTACAAGACGGAACAGTGGGACGCCTTCCGGTCCCGGCTCGCCGGCATGATGGCGCCCCGCAACAATTCGCCGATGCTCGCCACGCTGTCCGCGCACCACGCCGTGAATTTCGGCGTGGCCGACGGCTACGGTTTCTGTCCGGCCCCGCTCGATTTCGTGCACCTCGGCCACGTCGCGGCCCTGACCGACGCGCACGACACGCTGCTCGCCGACCTGCTGCGCGATGTCACGCATGCCGAGATCGAGGCGCGCCGGCAGGGGCGTCTGCACCACGGCATCCAGTCGGCCGGCAACCTGTTCCGGCGCAGCGAGCCGTCGTTCGCGCGACTGGCGTCATTGATCCGCGACGAACTGGCGCGCTACCGTGCGGGGCTTGCCGGCGCCGACTGCGTGTTCGCGCAGGATTTTCCGGCGCAGATCGAGTTCAGCAGCGCCTGGTACGTCAAGATGAACAAGGGCGGCCACCTCACGTCGCACATCCATGAAACCGGCTGGCTGTCCGGCGTCGTCTATCTCGCCATGCCGGGCGGCCGGGCGGAGGGCTCATTGGCAGGCGGCATCGAATTCAGCACCGACGGCGACGGCTATCCGCGCCGGCACGAAAACTTTCCGCGCCGGACGCTGCTGCCGGGCGTGGGCGACATCGTGTTCTTCCCGTCGTCGCTGTTCCACCGCACGATTCCGTTCGAATCGGACGAAGAGCGCATCTGCATCGCCTTCGACGTGAAACCCGCGCAGGCCTGACGGGCGCCGTCAGCTGTCCGGCACGGTGGCCCGCGCGCGAGTCGTCAGCAGATGTTTCAGCGCCCGCGGCGCTTGCGCGTCAAGCCGCGGGCAGGTGCAGCACCGCGCGCAGTCCGGGTTGTGCGTCGCCCAGTTCCACGCTGCCGTGATGCAGGCGCGCGACCGAATGCACCAGGCTCAGCCCGAGTCCGAGGCCGGGCGCATTGCGTGCGCTCTCCAGCCGGTACAGGCGCTCGAACACCCGCTGTCGCTCCGCGATCGGGATGCCCGGCCCCTGATCGGATACGCAGAGCTGCCAGCCGTTGCCGTCGCGGGCCAGCCGGACCGTGACGCGGCCGCCCGGCGGACTGTACTTGATGGCGTTGTCGATCAGGTTGATGAGCGCCTGGAACAGCAGGTCGCGATGCCCGGTGCAGCTCGCCGTCGCCGGCCGGGGTGCGTCGAACGCGAGGCGCAACTGATGCGCGTCGGCCAGCGGTTCCATGAAATCGACCGCGTCGCGCGCCAGTTCGCACAGGTCGAGTTCGCGGAATTCGGCGCGCAGCAGGCCCGAGTCGACGCTGGCGATGCGCAGCAGTGACTGGAAGGTGGACAGCACCTGGTCGACGTCGACCAGATTGCGCTCCAGCCACTCCGGCAGTTCGTCGGCGCCGGGTGGATGGTGCAGCGCTGCCTCGATGCGGGCGCGATGGCGGGTCAGCGGCGAGCGCAGGTCGTGCGCGATGTTGTCGGTGGCGCCGCGCACCGACGCGATGAGGCGGTCGATGCGATCCAGCATGCCGTTGAGCGTCAGCGCGAGCCGGTCGAATTCGTCTGCCGGGTGGTCGGTCGCGCGTACCGGAATGCGGTGCTGCAGGTCGCCGTCCATGATCTGCTGCGCGGCGAGGCGGATGGTTTCCACCGGGCGCAGCGCGGCGCGCGTGATCAGATAGCCGCCGACCAGCGACACCAGCAGCATCAGGCCGAAGCTCAGCAGCGCAGCGTGCCGGATGTCGGTGCGCACCTGCTGGACTTCGTATTCGTCGAAGCCGACGAGCAGGCGGCTGCCGTCGGGCAGGCGTGCCCAGCGCGCGACGATGTCGGTGTCGCCGGCGTGGCGCACGCTGGGCAGGCGCAGCGCGGCCGGCGCGTCGCCGGCGGCCTCGGGCCAGTGGTCGAGATTGCCGACCAGCACTTGCCCGTCGGCCGATTCCAGCCGGTAGATGCGGTCGTGGTTGGGCGAACGCATGTCGAGCCGCTGGCGGATCAGGCCGCTTACGCCCGTCACGCCATCGACGCGGAACTCGGCTTCGAGAATGCCCAGTTCGGATTCGACGCTTTCCTGCACATGCACCAGCATGAACTGCCCGGCGAGCCAGCTCACGAGCAGCAGCAGCAGACCGAAGCCGATCGCCAGCAGCGCGCTGTTGGCCAGTGTCAGGCGTGCCGTCGTGCTGAAGCCGGGTGCGCGCAGCGGCCTTGTCACTCTTCGGTCTCCAGCGTGCGCCACCCCGTGCGCCGTGGTGCCGGCGACAGGTCGCGCAGGCGGCCCTCGACGAGCGCGCGTGCCAGCCACAGCAGGTCGACGCCGATCTGCCGGCCGAGCGCGCGGGCGCGCACCTGCAGCTGCTTTTCCGACAGGCGGAAGGCATTGCCGCGCGTCGCGAAGACGATGAGGTTGTCGCTGTCGCGGGTGGCGACCACGCGGACCGAATTGGCGAAACTCCGCCGCACGCGCGTGATGTAGGCGTCATGCAGCGGGTCCGTGGCGTGCAGGTTGATGATCAGGATGCCGGTCGGCGCCAGCGCCGCGGCGCAATCGTCATAGAAGCGCTGGGTGCACAGCACCGGCACCTGTCCGCCGATGTCGAAGCCGTCGACCATCAGCAGATCGAACGCGCCGTCGTGCCGGGCGACCCACTCGGCGCCGTCGGCGCACGCGATGGCGAGCCGCTCGTCATCCGGTGGAATCAGGAAGCGCTCGCGCAGCGCGATCACCGAGGGTGCGATCTCCGCGACGTCGATGCGGGCCTGCGGCACCAGATGACGACAGGCCTTGACCAGCGAGCCGCCGCCGAGCCCCACCATGCCGATCCGCCGGGGCGCCGGGTCGAACAGCAGTGCGGAGATCATGATGTGGGAGTATTCGAGCAGCAGGTCGCACGGGCGCGCCGGGTCCATGCTGCTCTGGACCGCCGCGCTGTCGAAGCGCAGCGTGAGCACGCCGTCGTGCTCCTGCACGATGGGCTCGCCGGGTGCGCTGCCGGCCCAGTGCGACGCGTCGTCCGCCACGCTCATTTCGGGGTGCGCAGGCAGTAGCCGGATCCGCGCAGCGTGTGGATGAGCGCCGGCCATGGCGCGCGGTCGACCTTGGCGCGCAGGCGCGAGATATGCACGTCGATGACGTTGGTCTGCGGGTCGAAGTGGTAGTCCCACACGCCCTCGAGCAGCATGGTGCGTGTGACCACCTGTCCGGCGTGGCGCATCAGGAACTCCAGCACGCGATATTCCTGCGGCTTGAGCGGGATGTCCTCGCCGTCGCGCGTCACCACATGGGTCATGCGGTCGAGCTCCAGACCGGCGACGCGCAGCACGCTTTCGGCGACCGGCATGAGGCCGCGCCGCGTGATCACGTCCAGGCGCGCCATCAGTTCCGCCATCGAGAACGGCTTCACGAGATAGTCGTCGCCGCCGGCGCGCAGGCCGCGGACGCGTTCGTCGACCTGGCCGAGCGCGCTCAGGATGAGTACCGGCACACGCGAGCCCGTGGCGCGCAGTGCGGCGAGCATCGAAAGGCCATCCATCTGCGGCATCAGGCGGTCCAGCACGATGGCGTCGTAGCGCTCGCCGGTGGCGAGGAACAGGCCCTCGCGGCCGTTCGGCGCGTGGTCGACCGCATGTCCGGCCTCGCGCAGGCCGCGGCACAGGAAGCCGGCAATTTCGCTGTCGTCCTCGACGACCAGGATGCGCATGGTGTCAGCCGCCGGAATCAGGACGCATGACGCGCCTGCGGATTGTGGGCGAACAGCCGGTGCAGCAGCGCCATGCCGGCATGGCCGCCCAGATAGGCGTACAGCAGCGGCGTCGCCAGTTCGTGCAGGTCGCCGATGCGGTGTGCCGTTCCGCTTGACGCGCCGACCAGCCAGATCGCGCCGCCGGTGGCGCAGAACCACAGTGTCAGCAGCAGACCGAGTACCTGCACCGCGCGGGCCAGCGCGCCGGTGTCATCGGCGGCCGCAGGGTTCAGCGTCAGCACGGCGCCTATCAGCGAGCGGCATTGTGCCCGCAACACCGTGCGGCCGGCGGCGTCCAGTCGAGGCAATTCGCCGCGCCGGAACAGTCGCCAGGCGATGAAGGCGAGCGCGATGAAGGCGATCAGGCCGGCCCACTCGTGCAGCGTGAACAGCAGGCGGCCGGTGCTGTCCGGCGCGCCGTCCCGCCAGGGCCTGGTCATCCATTCGGACGCGATGATCTGGAAGATGACGGTGAGCGCGAGTACTGCGTGGTTGATGCGCCGGATCGATGTCCAGCGCGAGGCATGTGTATCCATTTGACCGTGCCCGAAACGGCGTCCCTGTCGATTGATGAATGTCCAGCGTGCGCCGTGCAGCGTGTATCGGAGATTGCCGGAACATGAACGTTTATTCACGTTCCGGCAAGGCTGTGGCAAACCGCCGGGGCGCAAAGTCGGCGGGTTTTCCGACTTCCGTGGACTGCCATGTTCCGCATGACCTTCTTTTCCGTGCTGCTGCTGGCCTGTCTGCCGGCTGGCGCCCAGACGATGGTGCCGCACGACGACGAGCATGAACAGCAGGTCGTGCGAGCCCCCGCGCTGTCGCTGTCGCGCGCCGTTGACGCCGCGCTGGACAGGGCGCCGGGCGGTGCGCTGCCGCAGGCGCGCAGGGCCGAATCACGCACCCTTTCGGCGCGCGCGGACAGCGTGCTGTCGGGGCCGCCTGCGGTGCATGTGCGGTATCAGACCGACCGTCTGCCGGGGCGCGCCGGTTTGCGCGAACTCGAAGCCGGGCTGGAGCTGCTGCTGTGGCGAGCCGGCCAGCGCGACGCGCTGCGGCGCGAAGCCGAGGCCGGCAGCCAGCTGTCGCAGGAAGAACTGCGTGCCCATCGCTGGCGCGTGGCGGGCGAGGTCCGCGAGGTGCTGTGGCGCGTGATGCAGTCCGAGGCCGAGCAGCGTCTTGCCGGCATCGATGTCGAGCTCTACCGCGCGCTGGAGGACGACGTGGCGCGGCGGGTCAGCGCCGGCGACGCCGCGCCGGTGGAGCGGCTGTCGGCCGAGGCCGCGCGGCGCGAGCGCGATGCCGTGCTGCATGAAGCGCAGGTCGAGCTGGCGCACAGCCTGTTCGCCTGGCATACGCTGACCGGCATGCATGAAGTGCCGGCCACGGTGCGGGAGCCGCGCGCGGGCGAGGCGAGCGGCTATCCGCCGGTCGTGACGGCACAGGCGGCGCTGGAGCGCGCCCGCATGGCACTGGGCAGCCTGCGCGGTCAGGGCAGCGGCGCGCCGCGCCTGTTGATAGGTGTGCGCTCCGAAACGGCGCCGGACAGCCCGACAACCGACAGCCTCGGTGCCACGCTCACGATTCCGTTCGGCGGCGAGGCGCACACCGCCGCCGCGCTGTCGCCGGCCTATATGGAACTGGCGCGTGCCGAGGACGAACTCGCGGCGGCACAGCGTGCAGCCACGCTGGCGCTGCATGAGGCCGAACACGAACTGCATGCGCGCGAACAGGCGCAGCGCCTTGCGGACGCACAGGGGGCGGTGGCCGACCGCGAGGTCGACATGGCCCGCCGCGCCTACCGCCTGGGCGAGACATCACTCGCCGAACGCCTGCTGGTCGAAGCGCGTGCCGCCAGTGCGCGCCGCGCCGCGGCCCTTGCCGGCATCGCCTTCGAGCGTGCCATTGCACGCTACAACCACAGCCTGGGAATCCTGCCGTGAAAACCGTATTTGTCCTGTTCTTGTTCGTTTCGTGCGCCGTGCTCGCCCAGGGCACCGATATCGCGCTGGACGCCGCGCAGATCGGGCGCCTTGGCATCCGCCATCAAGCGCCCGTCGCATCGGCCACCGTTGCCGCTGCGGCCTGGCCGGCGCGCGTGGTTGCGTCGGCCGATGCCGAGTGGGTGGTCACGGCGCCGGCTGGCGGTGTGGTGGTGCGCCTGCCCGTGACCGAAGGCCAGCGGGTCGCCGCGAACACGGTCGTCGCCGAGCTGCGCAGCGCCGACGTGCCGGCGCTGGGCGCGATGCTGGCGCAGGCGCGTGCGCAGGCCGCGCTGGCGCGCAGCAACAGCGAACGTGACCGCACGCTGCATGCCGAAGGACTGATCGCCGAGCGGCGCATGCGCGAGTCGGACAGCGCGGCGACGCAGGCCGACGCCGCGCTCGGTGCGCTGCAGTCACGCATGCGCCTGATGGGCGTGTCGGCGGCCGATGCAGCGGCCGGTCGCGTGACGGTGCGCGCCACGGCGGCGGCCACGGTGCTCGAGCGCATGGTGCTGCCCGGCCAGCGCGTCGACGAGGCCGATGCCCTGCTGCGGCTGGCCGACGCCAGCCAGTTGATGCTGGAGCTGAACCTGCCGGTGGCGCAGGCGCAGGACGTGCGCGAGGGCGAAGTCCTGGTGGTCGAAGGTTCGGGCGAGCAGGCGCGTGTCAGCCAGCTGGGCTGGGGCGCCTCGGATGCGACGCAGACGGTGCGCATCCGCGCCCGGCTGCAGGGCGCCGGTGCATTGCGGCCCGGCCAGTGGGTGAAGGCGCGCCGCAGCGAAGCAGCCGCGCACGCCTGGCGCGTACCGTCCGCGGCCATCAGCCACAGCGCGGGCAAGACGTGGGTGTTTGCCCGGACCGCCGCCGGTTATCGCGCGGTCGAGGTGCGGCTGCTGTCGCAAAGCGCGGGGCAGGCGTCGGTAAGCGGGGCTCTCGATGCGACGGACGAGGTGGTGGTGGCCGGCGTTGCCGCACTGAAGGCGGTTTGGCTCGGACACGGAGCCGAATGATGCTTGACGCAATCACACGAAGCGCGCTCGCGCGTCCCTTGCTGACGATGCTGGCCGCGTTGCTGCTGATCGGGGCGGGAATCCGTGCGGCGACGCAGTTGCCGATCGATGCCTTCCCCGACGTGTCGGCGCCGCAGGTGAAGATCATTGTCAAGCTGCCGGGCATGACGCCGGAAGAGATGGAGGCGCGCGTGACGACGCCGGTGGAGATCGAGATGCTCGGCCTGCCGAAGCAGACGATGTTGCGCTCGACCAGCAAGTACGGCCTGACCGACGTCACGATCGACTTCGAGGATGGCACCGACATCTACTGGGCGCGCAGCCAGGTGGCCGAGCGTCTGGGCGGCATCATGGCCGATCTGCCGCCGGGCCTGTCCGGCGGTCTGGCGCCGATCACGACGCCGCTGGGCGAAATGTTCATGTTCACGGTCGAGGGCGATGCGTCGCTCGCCGAGCGGCGCGCGCTGCTTGACTGGGTCATCCGCCCGGCGCTGCGCACCGTCGCCGGTGTCGCGGACGTGAACGTGCTGGGCGGCATGGCGTCCGCCTACGAGGTGGTGCCGGACGCCGCCCGCATGGCGGCCGTCGGCGTCACGCTGGAACAGCTGCGCGGCACGCTGGAGCGCTTCAACCGCAACGACGGCGCGGGCCGCATCGACGAGGGCGAGGAAACCTTGCTGGTGCGCGTGCAGGGCCGGCTCGAGTCGCTCGACGACATCCGCCGGCTGGTGGTGCAGTCGACGCCGCAGGCTCAGGTACGGATCGGCGACGTGGCCGATGTGCGTCTGGGCGCGCTGACCCGCATGGGCGGCGTCACGCACAATGGCCTGGGCGAGACGGTGCAGGGACTGGTGCTCGGCCTGCGTGGCGCCGACGCGCAGGCGCTGGTGCGCGGCGTGCGTGCGCGCCTCGACGAGCTTGCGACATCGCTGCCGGAGGGCGTGAAGATCGTGCCGTTCTACGACCGCGGAGAACTCGTGTCGAGTGCCGTGGGCACGGTGTCGAAGGCGCTGATGGAAGCGGTGGTGCTGGTGCTGGTGCTGCTGTTCCTGTTCCTCGGCAATCTGCGCGCGGCCGTCGCGGTCGCCGTGGTGCTGCCGCTGGCGGCGCTCGGCACCTTCCTGATGATGCGTTTCGCCGGGCTGTCGGCCAACCTGATGAGTCTGGGCGGACTGGCCATCGCCATCGGCCTGCTGGTCGATGCGGCTGTCGTCGTCGTGGAGAACGTGGTGGCGCACATGCACTCGCCGGACGCCGGGCACCGCACGCGCGAACAGGTGGTGCTGGAGGCGGTGCGCGAAGTTTCGGTGCCGACCACCGCCGGCATCCTCATCATCGCGCTGGTGTTCGTGCCGCTGCTCAGCCTGCAGGGGCTGGAGGGCAAGCTGTTCGCGCCGGTTGCGCTGACCATCGTGTTCGCGCTGGCCGCCTCGCTGCTGCTGTCGCTGACCGTCATTCCGCTGCTGGCGACGATGATGCTGGATGCGCGCTCGCATTCGAACCCGTGGCTGCCGCGCGTGCTGTCGCAGCTTTATGCGCCGTTGCTCCGGCGCTCGCTGGCGGCGCCGCGCGTTGTCGGCGGCGTCGCGCTGCTGCTCGGCGCGGGTGCCGTGGTCGTCTATGTCGGTCTGGGCAAGACCTTCATGCCGACGATGAATGAAGGCAGCCTCATCGTGCAGCTGGAGAAGCTGCCGTCGATCAGCCTTGGCGCGTCACTGGACATCGATACGCGATTCCAGCGCGCGTTGAAGGAGCGGGTGCCCGAGGCGCAGCAGATCGTTGCGCGCGCGGGCTCCGACGAGATCGGGCTCGACCCGATGGGCCTGAACCAGACCGACACCTTCATCAGCCTGCCGCCGGAAGCCGACAAGCCGGACATCCTGCGCCGCATCCGCGCGCTGCTGGGCGAGTTTCCGGGCGTGGCCTACGCCTTCACGCAGCCGATCGAAATGCGCGTGTCGGAAATGATCCTGGGTGTGCGCGGTGATCTGGCCATCCGCCTGTTCGGCCCCGACATCGGCGTGCTGAACGACAAGGCGGGCGAGATCGCCGATGTGCTGCGCGGCATTCAGGGCGCCGAGGACGTGTTCTTCACGCGCAACGAGGGCGTGCAGTACCTGCGCGTGGTGCCGGACGTGGAGGCGCTGTCGCGCGCCGGGCTTGACGTCGACGCGCTGTCCGCGCTGCTGCGCGCGCAGATCGAGGGTGAGCGCGTCGGCCTGATCCAGAAGCTGGAGCGGCGCATTCCGCTGGTTGTGCGGGCCGACGGCAGTTCACAGGCGGCCGGTGATCTCGCGCACATGCCGGTCGGCTTGCCCGGTGGCGGACGCATCGCGCTCGGCCAGCTGGCGACGTTCGAGCGCGTCGATGGCCCGGTGCAGATCAGCCACGAGCAGGGCAGCCGCAACATGGTGGTGGTGGCCAACGTCGGCGGCCGGGATCTGGTCGGCTTCGTCGAGGACGCGCGCGCGCAGGTGCTGGAGAAGGTGGCGCTGCCGCCCGGATACCGGCTCACATGGGGGGGCGAGTTCGAAAACCAGCAGCGCGCGGCAAAGCGTCTGGCGATGGTCGTGCCGGCAACGCTGGTGCTCATCTTCCTCATCCTGTTCAGTACCTTCAACTCATTGCGGCAGGCGGCGCTGGTCATGGCCAATGTGCCGTTCGCGATGATAGGAGGCGTGTTCGCGCTGGGCCTGTCCGGCGAGTACCTGTCGGTGCCCGCGTCGGTCGGTTTCATCGCGCTGCTCGGCATCGCCGTGCTCAACGGCGTCGTGCTGGTGAGTTGCTTCAACCAGCTGCGCGCCAGCGGGCTGAACATGCATGACACGGTGCTGGCCGGCGCGCAGCGTCGCCTGCGCCCGGTGCTGCTGACGGCGTCGATGGCGGCACTCGGTCTGGTGCCGCTGCTGTTCGCCACCGGGCCCGGCTCCGAGATCCAGCGACCGCTTGCGATCGTGGTGATCGGTGGTCTCGTGACCTGTACCGCGTTAACACTTGTCCTGCTCCCCATCCTGTATAAGCGCTTCGGTGAACGTACCGTCGAGACCCTTCCCACGACTCATGCCTGAATTCTCCCGCGAGCAGAAACGTACCGTCCCATTCCTTCTTGTCGCTGCGCTGCTGACGCTGTCCATCTGGACGGCGCTGCGCGTCGGACTGTGGCTGCAGACCGGCCCGCTGGAGGTCGGTGCGGGACCCGCATTGCATGCATTGCTGCGCGGTGTCTGGTTTGACCTGGCCGCGCTCGCGTGGCTGGCCGCCCCGCTGCTTTTCGTGTCGGCGCTGCTGCCGTCGCGCCTGCGCGCCAGCCGCTTCATGCGCGCGATGCGCTGGGGCGTGCTGTGGTTCATGGCGTCGGCGCTGCTGTTCGGCGCGGTGTCGGAAGTCGTGTTCTGGGAAGAGTTTTCGACGCGCTTCAACTTCATCGCCGTCGATTACCTGATCTATACGCAGGAGGTGGTCGGCAACATCATCGAGTCGTATCCGGTCGGGCTGTTGCTGGCAGCCATCGGCGGGACGGCGGCTCTCGTTGTTTTCCTGCTGCGCCGCCGCCTGCGTTTCGCCAGCGCGCCGCGCAGCGTGGGGATGCGGCTGGCGATGGCGGGTGCGGCCCTGCTGCTGCCGGCGGCGTCCTGGCAGTTCGCCGAGATCGAGCAGATGGATGGCAGCGGCAATGCCTACGCCGACGAACTCGCCGGCAATGGCCTGTTCTCGCTGGCGGCGGCGATGCGCCGCAACGAACTCGACTACGATCGCTGGTACGCGACGATCCCGCAGAAGGAAGCCGACGACATCCTGCATGGCCTGCAGGTGGAACGCGTGCCGCTGTCGGCGCCGGCCAGCCCGGGTGTCATGGATGACGTGGCCGACGACGAGGTGCCGTTCAGCCGCACGCCGCGCAATGTCGTGCTGGTCACCATCGAAAGCCTGTCCGCCGAGTTCGTCGGCGTCTACGGCAACAAGGAGGGGCTGACGCCGGAACTGGACAGACTGGCGGCCGAGGGTCTGCGCTTCACCGATGTCTATGCCACCGGCACGCGCACCGTGCGCGGGCTGGAGGCGCTGTCGCTGGGCACGCCGCCGGTGCCGGGTCAGGCCATCGTGCGGCGCACGCACAACGAAGGGCTGTCGACGGTCGGCGAGCTGCTGGAGCCGCAGGGCGTGGTGCCGATGTTCCTGTACGGCGGCTACGGCTACTTCGACAACATGAACAGCTACTTCCGCGGCAACGACTACGTCATCGTCGATCGCACCGACTTCCCGAAGGACAGCATCGTGTTCGAGAACGTATGGGGTGTGGCCGACGAGGTGCTGTACGCCAATGCGATCCGCACGCTGGGCGCGAAGGCGGCCGAAGGAAAGCCCTTCTTCGCGCAGATCATGACGACGTCGAACCACCGGCCCTATACCTATCCGGACGGGCGCATCGACATTCCGTCGCCGGGCGGACGCCGTGGCGCGATCAAGTACACCGACTGGGCGATCGGCGAGTTCATCCGCGAGGCGAAGAAGCAACCGTGGTTCGCGGACACGCTGTTCGTGTTCATCGCCGATCACTGTTCATCCGTGGCCGGCAAGACGAAGCTGCCGGTGGCGAAGTACCGCATCCCGCTCATCTTCTACGCGCCCGAATTGCTGAAGCCGGACACCTATACGCACCGCATCAGCCAGATCGACCTTGCGCCGACGCTGATCGAGGTCATGGGCAAGAAGGGGGATGACCACTTCTTCGGCCGTTCGGTGTTCGAGGCGGGCGAGAAGCTCGACCGCGTGTTCATCTCCAACTACCAGGAACTGGGCTATCTGCGCGGCGACGTGCTGACGGTGCTGTCGCCGCGCCAGGGCGTGTCGGCGTTCAAGGTCGACCCGCGGACCTACGAATCGACGCCGGTGACGGTGGATCCGAAGCTGGCGAAGGAAGCCATCGCTTATTACCAGACGGCCGCGTCCGCCTTCAAGCAGGGGCGGCTGCACTACGACGAGCCTGAGTAGCCGTGCGCGTCAGGTACGGCATCGTCGCGCAGGCTGACCTGCTGCTGATCGCGTTCGCCAGCGTGCTGCTGGCGCTTGCGAGCAACCGCTGGAGCGGGACCGACCGCTGGATTGCGGCGCTGTTCTTCGACCCGGCCGCCGGCGCTTTCACGCTGCGCCAGAACTGGCTGTTGTCGGTGGTGCTGCACGACAGCCTGAAGTGGCTGTCCGTCGTCGCATGGTGTGCGCTGTTGCTGGGCTGGATCGGCCTGCGCATCGGCGGTGGCCGGGCGGCGCTGCGCCGCCGCGCCGGCTTCGTGCTGCTGGCGTCCTTTGCGGCGGTGCTCGCGGTCAACCTGCTGCGCGCGCAGTCGGCGCACAGCTGTCCGTGGTATCTCGCCGACTTCGGCGGCAGCGCCGCCTTCTTCCGTCTGTTCGACCCGGTGCCGGGCAATGCCGGCCCGGGGCGCTGCCTGCCCAGCGGCCATGCGGCGAGCGCTTTCATGTGGCTGGCCGTGCTGCCGGTACTGGCCGGGCGACGGCGCGTGCAGGCCTGTGCCGGCGTGCTGCTGCTTGGCGGTGTGGCCGGGCTGGTGCAGGTGGTGCGCGGCGCGCACTTCCTGTCGCACATCCTGCTGACGGCTGCGGCCTGCGCGCTCGTGTGCGGACTGGCGGCGCTCGCCTTCCGTTCCGCGCCGCCGAAATGAAAACCGGCCCGCGAAGGGCCGGTTGTGGTGCGGCGTGCGGCGTGCTCAGCCTTCGAGCATGCTGCGCAGCATCCATGCGTTCTTTTCATGTACCTGCATGCGCTGTGTCAGCAGGTCGGCGGTCGGCTCGTCGTGTGCGGCGTCGGCTGCCGGGAAGATGCTGCGCGCGGTGCGCACGACGGCTTCCTGACCTGCGACCAGCTGGCGAATCATGTCGGTCGCGGCCGGCACGCCCTGCGGTTCCTTGATGGTGGTGAGCTTGGCGTAGGCGGAGTAGGTGCCCGGCGCCGGGTGACCCAGCGCGCGGATGCGTTCGGCGATCAGATCAACGGCCAGCGCCAGCTCGGTGTACTGCGTCTCGAACATGAGATGCAGCGTGTTGAACATCGGGCCGGTCACGTTCCAGTGGAAATTGTGGGTGGTCAGGTACAGCGTGTAGGTGTCGGCCAGCAGGCGTGACAGGCCGTCCGTGATGGCGCTGCGGTGTTCGTCGGAAATGCCGATGTCGATGGTGCTCATGGTGGTTCCCCTTTCGGTTGCTGATCAGTGCGCGGTGAGTCGGCGCTGTGAGTCGGATTTCCGGTCGCCGGTTCCTGCAGCGCCGGATTCCGGTGCCTGGCTGGCGATCAGTTCTGCGATGCGTTCGAAGCATTCCTGGCGCGCGTTCGAGCTGCGCGCCACAAGTGCAATGGTACGGCGCGGCCGGGGTTCGGCAAAGCGATGCGCGACCAGCTGCATGTGCGAAATCAGGCCGGAGCGCAGCGTCATGTCGGGCAGCAGCGCCATGCCCAGCCCGCCTTCGACCATTTGTGCCAGCGTGAACAGGCTGGTGGCTTCCATGCCGCTCGCGCGCGGCTCGCGCAGGCCGCAGCCGCCCAGCGTGTGGCCGCGCAGGCAGTGCCCTTCCTCCAGCAGCAGCAGTGCGTCCGGGTCGAGCTTGCCGATGTCGCGCGGCATGTCGGCTTCCCGGTCGGTCGGGGCGATCAGCCACAGTTCCTCCTCGAACAGTGTCTGCACCTGCAGTTTGCCGGTGTCGAACGGCAGCGCGATCAGCGCGAAGTCGATCTGGCCTGCCGCCAGACGGTCCAGCAGCCGAGTCGTCAGGTCCTCGCGCAGCGCGAGCTTGAGCTCCGGATGGCGTGCGCGCAGCGCCGGCAGTACCGACGGCAGCAGGAACGGGGCAATCGTCGGGATGACGCCCAGCCGCAGCAGGCCGCACATGGGCCGGGCGGCGTGGCGAGCCCAGTCGGCGAGGTCTTCCGCTTCGGCCAGCAGCGATCGTGCGCGTGCCACGGCTTCCTCGCCGACCGGCGTCATCACCACCGAATGGCGTTCCCGCTCGACCAGATGCGCGCCCAGGCCGGCCTCCAGTTCCTTGATGCCGGCCGACAGCGTCGATTGCGTGACGAAGCACGCTTCAGCCGCCTGGGTGAAGTTGAGTTTTTCGGATACGGCGACGAGGTAGCGCAACTGGCGCAACGAGGGCAATGCAGTCATGTGGAATTACCGGCGCGAAGACGGGTCGCAGTACTGGTGATCGGGCAAGTATCGAATTTATCGATCAACAGCGCAAGTTTAATCCATTGGACCTGTTTCGTCGGTGTCAGCACAATGCGTCCTGTCGAGCGGCCGAATCCGCTTCCCCGGAGTTGCCGCCGGAAATCTTTGAATCCTCTCAACGAAAGGAGCTCACCATGAGCCAGCAGAATCATGAAGGCCAACGCGTACCGAACGTGACATTCCGGGTGCGTGAGAACAACGAATGGAAGAGCGTGACGACCGACGAACTGTTCAAGGGCAAGACCGTCGTGGTGTTCTCGCTGCCCGGTGCTTTCACGCCGACCTGCTCGTCGACCCACCTGCCGCGTTACAACGAACTTGCGCCGGCCTTCGTCGCCAACGGTGTGGATGACATCCTGTGCCTGTCGGTCAATGACACCTTCGTCATGAACGAATGGGCGAAGGACCAGGAAGCCGGCAACGTGACCTTGGTGCCGGACGGCAACGGCGAGTTCACCGAAGGCATGGGCATGCTGGTCGACAAGAGCGATCTGGGCTTCGGCAAGCGCAGCTGGCGCTATTCGATGCTGGTCAAGGATGGCGTCGTGCAGAAGATGTTCATCGAGCCGCAGGAGCCGGGCGACCCGTTCAAGGTGTCCGACGCCGACACGATGCTGAACTACATCAACCCGAATGCGAAGAAGCCGGATCAGGTTGCGATCCTGACCCGCGAGGGCTGCGGCTTCTGCGCCAAGGCGAAGGCCCTGCTGACCGAGAAAGGCTATGACTACGCCGAGATCAACCTGCCGCACACCGAGCGTTCGCGTGCGCTCGGTGCCATCGTCGGCGCGCAGACGGTGCCGCAGGTGTTCATGAACGGCCAGCACATCGGCGGCTGGGAAGAACTGGAGAAGTGGGCCGCCCGCTGAGTCCGTCTCGCCATTGGTGATCGCCCGGCGCCGTTGCGCGCCGGGCGATCAGGCTTGCGCATCGCAGGGTGCGCAAGCCTGATCGTTCGAGTCAGGGAGACTGCCATGAAAGAAATGAATGTCGATGTTGCCGTCATCGGCGCCGGCACCGCCGGCCTCGCGGCCTATCGCGCGGCGATTGCCGCGGGCAGGCGTGCCGTCATCATCGAGGGTGGCCCGTACGGCACCACGTGCGCGCGTGTCGGCTGCATGCCGAGCAAGCTGCTCATCGCCGCGGCGGAAGCCGTGCATGCGAGCGAGAAGTGGGACGCCTTCGGCCTCCGGCTCGACGGGTCGGTGCGCGTTGACGGCGAGGCGGTCATGGCGCGCGTCAAGCGCGAGCGTGATCGCTTCGTCGGCTTCGTGCTGAAGGGTGTCGACGGCATTCCGGCTGCGCACAAGCTGCGCGGCTACGCCCGCTTTGCATCGGAGCGCAGCCTCGTCGTCGGCGACGACGTTGTCGTCACGTTCGGCAGCGCCGTCATCGCGACCGGTTCGTCGCCGGCGGTGCCGGGCATCCTCAAGCCGGCCGGCGACCGGCTTATCGTCAACGATGACGTGTTCGAGTGGAACGACCTGCCGAAATCGGTGGCGGTGTTCGGTCCCGGCGTCATCGGCCTTGAGATCGGCCAGGCGCTGCACCGCCTCGGCGTGCGCGTGGCGATGTTCGGCCGCGAGAATCACGTCGGCCCCTTTTCCGATCCACAGGTCCGTGAGTACGCGCGACTTGCCTTCGCCGACGAGTTCCCGCTGCATGCCGACGCACACGTGTCGTCGGTGGAACGCGGTGGCGACGGCGTGCGCATCCACTATCGCGACGCGGCTGGCAAACCGGTTTCGGCCGATTTCCAGTGGCTGATCGCGACCACCGGGCGTTCGCCCAATGTGCACGGCCTCGGGCTGGAGCACACGGGCGTCGAACTCGACGACAGAGGCGTACCGCTGTTCGACCGTCACACGATGCAGTGCGGCAACAGCCGCATCTTCATCGCGGGCGACGTGAACAACGATCTGCCCCTGCTGCACGAGGCTGCCGACGAGGGAAAGATTGCCGGCCACAACGCGGCGCGCTTTCCGGATGTGCAGCCGGGCCTGCGCCGTACGCCGATGTCGGTCGTGTTCTCAGATCCGCAACTGGCCACCGCGGGCGCGCGCCATGCCGATCTCGAACCCGGCAGCTTCGTCACCGGCGAGGTGTCGTTCGAGGATCAGGGGCGTGCGCGCGTGATGTTGCGCAACAAGGGCCTGCTGCACGTCTATGTGGACAAGGCCACGTCGCGGCTGGCCGGCGCTGAAATGATGGGGCCGGACGCCGAGCACATCGCGCACCTGCTCGCGTGGGCGATGCAGTCCGGCATGACGGTGCAGCGCGCGCTCGACATGCCCTTCTATCACCCGGTGGTGGAGGAAGGGTTGCGCACCGCCCTGCGGGACGCGCTGGCCAGGCTCGAGTCCGCCTGAACACAGCTGTCCGCCCGGTAGCGCAGCCGGGCGGACAGGTAGAATGTCGGCCTTGATGTGCGCCCGAAGGGGCGCCAAGCCGGTATCCGTCAGTGTCCGCCTCCGAATCTTCCCTTGTTGCCCGCAGCCTCGCGGCCGTCTGGCATCCCTGCACGCAGATGCAGTGGCACGCCGACCGCTCGCTGCCGCTGCTCGCCGTGGCGCGCGCGCGCGGCGCGTGGCTGCATGCGCCCGATGGCAGCCGTTATCTCGACGGCATCAGCTCGTGGTGGACCAATCTGTTCGGCCACAGCCACCCCGACATCGTCGCCGCACTGCGCGACCAGCTCGACACGCTGGACCATGTGATGCTCGCCGGCTTCACGCACGAACCGGTGGTGGCGCTGTCGGAGCGCCTGTCGGCGCTGACCGGCGGCCATCTCGGCCACGCCTTCTACGCGTCTGACGGCGCATCGGCGACAGAAATCGCGCTCAAGATGTCGCTGCACTACTGGCGCAACAGCGGGCAGCCCGGCAAGAACGAGTTCATCTGCCTTGCTGGCAGTTACCACGGCGAGACGGTGGGTGCGCTCGCGGTGACCGACGTCGCGCTGTTCCGCGACGCCTACGCGCCCATGGTGCGTGGCGCGCACGTGCTGCCCAGCCCGGCCGGCGGCGACGCGGCCGGCGCGCTGGATGCGCTGTCGGCTTTCCTTGCGGCGAACCACGGGCGCATCGCGGCACTCATCGTCGAGCCGCGCGTGCAGTGCGCCGGCGGCATGGCGATGCACGACGCCGCCTGGCTGCGCGAGGCGCGCGCGTTGTGCGCGCGCCACGACGTGCACGTCATTGCCGACGAGATCGCCGTGGGGTGCGGGCGGACCGGCAGCTTCTTCGCGTGCGAACAGTCGCTCGACGCGGCCGGCGAGGGCTGGCCGGATTTCATCTGCCTGTCCAAGGGCATCACCGGGGGCACCTTGCCGCTGTCCATCGTGCTGTCGCGTCCGGACATCTTCGACGCCTTTCTCGACGACAGCATGGCGCGCGGCTTCCTGCATTCACATTCGTATACGGGCAACCCGCTCGCCTGCCGGGCGGCACTTGCCACGCTCGACCTGTTCGACCGTCTCGACGTGCTGGCGCGCAACCGCGTGTGGGCCCGGACCTTCACCGACGCGCTGGCCCCGCTGGCGGCCCATCCGGCGGTGAGCGGTTTCCGGCAGGCGGGAATGATCTGGGCGCTCGATGTCGAGGCCGGCGCGGGCGACTTCAGCCGCCGCTTCCATCGCGAAGCGCTGGCGCGCGAACTGCTGCTGCGCCCGCTCGGCAACACGCTCTACTTCATGCCGCCCTATGTGCTGGACGAGGACGAAACCGATCTGCTCGCGCGTGGCGCGCTGGCGGCACTGGACGCGGCTCTGGCATGAGCGCTTTCGATTTCGCGGCGCGCCTGGCCGCGCTGGCCGAGCAGGATCTGCTGCGCTCGCGCGTTGTGCTCGACTCGCCGTGCGGGCCGGATGCGCAGGTCGACGGCCGGCATTTTGTCAGCTTCGCCGGCAATGACTATCTGGGGCTGGCCAATCACCCCGAGGTGGGGGACGCGCTGCGCGAGGGCGTGGCGCGCTGGGGCAGCGGTGCCGGCGCGTCGCATCTGGTCAGCGGACATCAGCGCCCGCACGAAGATCTGGAGCAGGCGCTCGCGGCCTTCGTCGGCCTGCCGCGCGCGCTGTTCTTCTCGACCGGCTACATGGCAAACCTTGCGGTGCTGCCCGCGCTGGTCGGGCGCGGCGACACCATCGTTGCCGACCGCCTGAACCACGCTTCGCTGGTCGACGCGGCCGTGCTGTCGCGCGCGTCGGTGCGGCGCTATGCGCACAACGACGTGGCGGCCGCCGCGCATGCGCTGGAAGGCGCGTCCGGGCGCAAGGTGCTCGTGTGCGACGCGGTGTTCAGCATGGATGGCGACGTCGCGCCGCTGGCCGAGCTGCTGGCCCTGTGCGAGCGCCACGACGCACTGCTGGTGGTGGACGATGCACACGGCTTCGGCGTGCTCGGCGAGCAGGGGCGCGGCGCGCTCGCGCACGCGGGCATCGCGTCGCCGCGCGTTGTCTACGTGGGCACCTTGGGCAAGGCGGCCGGCGTGTCGGGCGCTTTCGTCGCGGGCGCCGCCGACCTGATCGAATGGCTGTTGCAGACGGCGCGCAGCTATCGCTATACGACAGCTGCGCCGGCTGCGCTGGCGCACGCATTGCTGACCAGCCTGCGCCTGATCGCCGGAGCGCAAGACAAACGCGCGCGCCTCGCCGCGCATCGCGGCAGCCTGCAGCGCGGTCTGGCATCGTTGCGCTGGCCGCTGATGGCTTCGGGTTCCGCAATCCAGCCGGTACTCGTCGGCGGCAATGCGCAGACGCTCGCGCTTGCGCAGCGCCTGCGCAAGCGCGGACTGTGGGTGCCGGCAATCAGGCCTCCGACGGTGCCGGCCGGTGGCGCGCGCCTGCGCATTTCGCTCAGTGCCGCCCATGCCGCAGCGCATGTTGACGCACTGTGCGACGCGCTGCGGGAGGCGGGCAATGAGTGAGGCACTGGCGTGTCAGCGTCTTGGCATGCGAGGCCCGCGTGTTGCGCTGCTGCACGGCTGGGGATGGGACGGGCGCCTGCTTGCGCCGCTGACACGGGCGCTTGGCACGCACTGCAGGGTCGTTCAGCCGGATCTGCCCGGATACGGGCGCAATCTGGACGTGTCCTGCAGCGCCTTTGATGAATGCGTTGATCTATTGCTTCCGGTGCTGGATGGCGCTGACGTGCTCGCCGGCTGGTCGCTCGGCGGTTTGCTGGCGATCGCCTGTGCGCAGCGCCTGTCCGTGCGGCGTGTTGCGTTGATCGGCGCGACGCCATGCTTCATGCAGGCGCCCGGATGGCCTGACGGCATGACGGAAGAGCGCTTCAACGCTTTTGCCGATGCGTTGGATGAACAGCCGCAGCGGAGACGCACGCGGTTTGCCGCGCTGTCCGCGCTGGGCGATCACGATGCGCGGAGCGTGCGCGCCGCGATGGCGTCGCTGCTCGAAGTGCCGCCGCAACCCGCTCCCGCGGCCTTGACGCAGGGGCTGGCCTGGCTGCGTGACCAGGACCGGCGTCCGGCGCTGGCTGAACTGCGGGCGAAGCTTTTTTTCCTCCATGGTGAGCAGGACCGCGTGGTGTCGGCTGCTGCGGCTCGTGCCGCAGCGCAGTCCAGTGGCGCGCGGTGGCACGCTGTGCCGGGCGCGGGCCATCTGCCCTGGTTGCGCGGCGGTGCGACGGTGCTGCGAGACTGGGTGTGCGCCGATGACTGAGCGTGCGTCGGTGCGCCGGGCGTTCTCGCGGGCGGCTGCGCGTTACAGCGAGCTTGCCGGGTTGCAGCGCGAGGTCGGCGACCGGCTCATCGACGTGCTGCCGTCTTCGGCGCGGGCGACACGCGTGCTGGATCTGGGGTGCGGTACCGGCTTTGCCAGTCCGGGCCTGCGCGCCCGTTTCCCGCAGGCGTTGCTGTGCCCGGCCGATTTTTCTCAGCCGATGCTCGCGTTGCATCGCCCGGTTCAGGGCAATGCCCGGGTCTGCGCCGACGCGCATGCGCTGCCGTTTGCCGGCCGTGCGTTCGACCTGATCTTCTCGAGTCTCATGTTGCAGTGGTGCGACCTGCCGCGTGTGCTGGCGGAATGTGCGCGAGTGCTGACAGCGGACGGCTGGCTGTGCTTCAGCACGGTGCTGCAGGGGTCGCTGCGCGAGATCGATGCGGCGTTCAGCGGAATCGACGGGCATCGGCATGTCGTCGACTTTCCTGCTGCGTCCGCGCTTCATTCGATGCTGGAAATGGAGGGCTTCTCGATCGAATGGGCCGAATGCGCCACGCGCGTCGAGTACTTCGCCCACGCGGCAGAACTGTTGCAGTCGAATCGCGGCATCGGCGCCTCGCGTGTTCCGGCGGGCGGGCGGCCATCCATGCTGGGGCGAGCCGCCTTGGCGGAAGTGTGTCGCCGCCTCGAACTGGGCCGCACTGCGCAAGGCGTGCCGCTCAGCTACGAACTCGCCTGGGTGGTCGCGCGTCCGGTCCCGGGAGCGCGCGGGTGAGCGCAGTGCCGGCCGCGCATTTCGTCATCGGCACCGATACCGGCATCGGCAAGACGCTCGTGTCGTGCGCCTTGTTGCGGGTACTGAGCCGGCGCGGCGTCATCGCCGTCGGCATGAAGCCGGTTGCTTCGGGCGCCTCGATTGATGACGCCGGCGCGCTGCACAACGAGGATGCGGATGCGCTGGCTGCCGTCAGTGCGCCGGGGTATGCGGCGTCGCTGACCAGTCCGTATCTGTTTTCGGCGCCTCTGGCGCCGCACGTGGCCGCGCGACGGGAAGGCCGGTGCATAGAACGGACCGTGATCCTGGATGCGTTCCGGCAGCTGAACGCTTCAGCGGAGCACGTCATCGTCGAAGGGGTCGGCGGGTTCGTCGTGCCATTTTCGGATACATTCACGAGCGCCGATCTGGCGGTGGATGTCGGCGCGCCCCTTGTGCTGGTGGTTGGCCTGCGGCTGGGCTGCATCAATCATGCCTTGCTGACGGTCGAAGCCGCGCGCACGCGCGGCTTGGCAATCGCGGGCTGGGTGGCGAACTGTCAGGCGGCAGGCATGCTTGAGCAGGAGGCGACGATCGCCACTCTGGCAGACCGGGTCGGCGCCCCGCTGCTCGGCGTGCTGCCCCGGTTTGAGTCGCCATCGGCCGATCTTGCGGCCGATGCACTTGATGCCGGACCGCTATTTTCGATTATTTGATGAATTTTTCGTGGAAGGGTTTGACAGAGGGTGAAACGCTCACCATAATCGCGGGTTTCGCTGGTCGCCGGAGGGGTTCCCGAGCGGTCAAAGGGATCAGACTGTAAATCTGACGGCACTGCCTTCGAAGGTTCGAATCCTTCCCCCTCCACCACAACTTTTTGTTTTCGAAGGTTTTGTGAGTTGGCGACGGCGAAATTGTGAAGTGAAAAATTGGCTGAAAGCGTACTGCGCCGGTTTCCGGTGTGTGCGTCGAGTGGTTCGGCGGGAGTAGTTCAACGGTAGAACCTTAGCCTTCCAAGCTAATGACGCGGGTTCGATTCCCGTCTCCCGCTCCAGCGGTTTGACGGCTTCTGCGGGTGGTTGTGGCCGCCGGGAGGCGAGTAGGTTCTGCAGGCATCAGTGCCCATGTAGCTCAGTGGCAGAGCACTCCCTTGGTAAGGGAGAGGTCGGCAGTTCAATCCTGCCCATGGGCACCACGGTTTTGACGTGCGGCATCCTGGTGACAACTGAGGGTGTCAGTCGAGGTTTGACGCAGATCTCAATTAAGCAACCAAGGTGATCGAAAATGGCAAAGGGAAAGTTTGAGCGCACCAAGCCGCACGTGAACGTGGGCACGATTGGGCACGTTGATCACGGCAAGACGACATTGACGGCGGCGATCACGACGATCCTGTCGAAGAAGTTCGGCGGCGAGGCGAAGGCGTAC
>JAHJHI010000021.1 GCA_018824085.1 Gammaproteobacteria bacterium
CTTGCGCAGGTACTGGCCGGCGATCTCGGCCAGGCGGCCGAAGAAGGCCACGCGGTGCCACTCGGTCATTTCCTTCTTTTCACCGGTCGCCTTGTCCTTCCACGAGTCCGTGGTGGCGACGGTGATGTTGCAGATCGCGTCACCGTTCGGCGCGTACCGGGTTTCAGGGTCGCGGCCGAGGTTGCCGACGATGATGACTTTGTTGACGCTGGCCATCACGCACCGCCTTTCTGCTCGTCACCACCATCGTCCGGCCACGGGTTATCGATGATGTGCTTGCCGCAGAATGCGCAGTGCTCCATGCGGTTATCAAACGGGGTGCCATCATTGAGGGTGAAACGACTTCCGCACGAGGTTCCCCACACGTCCGACCCTTCATCCTCTTGATACCAGTTGCATTGCAGCGGCATCGACACCTCTGCCGGAACAGTCGTTGCTACTTCCAGTTCGCTGTTTATGATTTCGATCAGTTCGTCGGCCGTCACCAACATTGCTTCGGGCCAGTCTTCCGGGCTGCTGCGGTCAGTCAGTTCCGCGACCCGCTGGCAGATACGGGCATCGATGTTCGAGCGCTCAGCCATTACGCACCGCCTTCCGGATATCGTTGACGCTGACGATCCGCTGCCCGATCCACTCCATAACAGGCACAGCCATGCTGTTTCCGAGTGCCTTGTAACGCGGGCTGTCGGGGCAATCTTGGGTCGTTGGCTGGCGCAGGCCGCGGCCCGTGGTTTCAATCAGCCATTCCTCGAAGGACTTGCCGCCAGCGTGCGTGCCCTTCTTCTTTGCCCAGGCTTGGTGCGCCTTCCACGGGATCAGCGTGTAGTCGTCCGGGAAACCTTGCAGCCGCTCGCACTCGCGCGGCGTGATGCGGCGGACCTGCATGGCGGTCAACAGCGCAGGCGGCGGGCTGTTGGCATCAAGGCAGGTAGACCGCTCCTCGAAAATCTTGCCCGCGTTGTTCGCGGCCGTGTTGTGGAGCTTGGTCGTGTAAGCGACCGCAAGCTGGCCGCCACCATTGCTGTGCGACCCAGCGTGCCCCATGGCGCGCATGGTGCTGGCGATCTCGCCCACGCCGAAGCCGGCCATGCCGCTCGCCTTGCAGTCGAACGCGATGGCTGGCGGGTGCGCACCAGCTGCCAGCGGATGGCACGGGTCGCCGGGTTTCGGTCGGCTGTAGTTGGACGCGCTGGTGATCTGGGTGGTATCGAACGGCACCGGCACCAACGGCGTTTCCCGACCCGTGCCGTCTTCGCCGGCGTCGAATCCTTCGCCGCGTAGGGTGTGGGTGATTACCGGAATTGCCGCAATCGGCGCCTCATGGTTGCAGGTCAGCGTCGGGCCACGGTCAACACCGATCTCGGCGCCGCCTTGGCCGTGGGCCATGGTGATTACACCGATTTTTGCGGGCTGGAGCCGCCATGCTCTGGCGTGGTCGACATCGCAACCGCCGTCAGTGCTGCGGAGAGTGCCGACGGCAGTTCCTTTCCCCGCTTCTCGGCTCGGCGCAGAATCCCCTGACAGGCACGCGCGCTCAAAAAGAACCGCTGCGGCACTTCGCCAGTTTCCAAGACATCCGACAACGAACACACGGCGGCGTCGCTGGGCCACTCCGAAGAACTGAGCGTCAAGAACCCGGTAGGCGAACCCATACCCGAGTTCGCCCAGCATCCCGAGGAAGGTTCCAAAATCCCGCCCTCCGTTACTCGACAGGACGCCGGGCACGTTCTCCCATACCAGCCAGCGGGGCCTATATCGGCGAGCAATTGCGCCGTAGGTGAGCATGAGGTTGCCACGCGGATCTGCCAGTCCCTTTCGCAGGCCAGCAACGCTGAATGACTGGCACGGGGTTCCTCCAACAAGAACATCGACATCTGCATCGGGCCATTCCTTGAAGCACGTCATGTCGCCCAGGTTGGGCACTTCGGGGTAGTGATGAGCAAGGACCGCGCACGGGAATGCATCGACTTCAGAAAACGCGAACGGACGCCACCCGAGTGACTTCCAAGCTACTGAAGCAGCCTCGATCCCGGAACACACAGAGAGGTACTTCATGCCTCACCTCCGGCGATGTCCTCGATCCGCACGACCTTTATTCCGAGCCGGTGCGCGACATGCACTTCGAGGTGCGCGCCCTTGCTGTTCTCCCAGCCGGGCAGCATCGCGATCGTGTCGCAGTCGCACAGCGCCTTGATGTCCGCGCGCATGCACTGCTCCCACGGCATCGCGCTATCCGGGTTGATCTCGGCGGGATTCACGACATCGTGGCCAGCCGACCGGAGCGCCGAGGCGGCCGCGTTGAAGGCGGGGAAATTAAGGTCGGGCATGCCGGTCATCGGGCCGCTGAGATAGATGCGCTTCATGCGGTCTGCTGCCCGAGTGGCCGACGCGGCAGCGTCTTCCAATCGATGCACGGCTTGCCAGTCGATTTCAGCCATTACGCCGCCTCCCGCATCTGTCCTACGACGCCGCCGTCAATCCAGTGCGCCTGAATGGTCTCCGGCAGTCCGCAGGGAAGCGCCTTGAGCGTGCCGAACACGAGCGCGGTATCGATCTCCTCCTCGGCCGCGAGCTGATCCAGCCACTCCAGCGCATCAGCGCGGCCGGCCAGGTCCAGCACATCAAAGCGATCGAGCACCAGCAGGCGCAGCCCGGAAAGATGGCTGACGGCCTCGGCGATCATCGCGTCGGCGCGCCACTTCTCCGACTCGCTCAGCAGCGCGTAGGGGCGGCCGTCGGCCTTGATCTTCATGCCCGATACGATCTGCGGAACGGACCATCCTGCTGCTACGGCGCTTGCTCCAAGCCTTGAATTGATCGGCCCCAGCGCCTCGGCCAGCATCTCGCCCGGGATCCCGTCGGGTGACAGCGCGTCAGCGATTTCCAGCCACGCCTGAACATCTGCGTGATGCTGCGCGGCCTGCTCGATGACCTTCTCCTGCCGCGCCGCCTGCTCGGCCAGCGCCTGATACTTGGCAACATCGGCGCGCCATGCGTCGCGGGCTTCGATCTTCTGCTGCACGTCCTCGCGCAGCTCGTCGAAGTTCGGCGTGTCGCCAGCGGCGGCCTTGTCCAGTTCCACCAGCTGAGCTTCGGCGGCTTCGGCTGCCGCCAGATCGCGGCGGCTGTTGGCGACCGCGCTCTGCATCAGATCGCGCGCCTTCTCGTACTCGGCCAGCTTCGCAGCGGCCTGTGCATCCTCCGCTGGCGCTGTCTTACTCTGTGCTCGGTACTCGGCGACATGCGCACGCGCGCGATTTATCAGCCCTTCGTCCCACTCAACGATCTCGCCGGAATCGGTCGCCACGATGCCGGTGCTGGCCTCGGCGATGCCCAGAAACTCGGCGGCCACTTTTGCGAGGCCGCGCAGCACTGCATCCTCCATCACTGCGCGCACCTTCTTCACGCCGCCGGCCGCGGCCTTGGCGTCGGCGACCTTCGGCTGCCAGTCGGCCAGCTCGGACTCATCCTTGGCCAGCTTCGTGCGAATGCGCTCGATGCGGCCGGCACGCTCTTCCAGCTGTGCGCGCTGCTGCTCCTGTTCCTCGCGTGCCTGTGCGGCGGAGCGCGCGGCGCCGAGCGCTTGCTGCGCGGTGGCCAAGGCAGCATCGGCCTCAGTCAGCTTGGCGCGGGCGTTCTCCAACAGCGTCGGCGCCTTCGCAGCACCTTCCGGCAGGGCAGGGGGGCGCCAGCCGGCGGCCTTGTCCTTGCCCCAGGTCTCGCCACCGGTCACTGTCTTCCACGCGGACTTCGCGTCACGCGCGCGGTTCTGGGCTTCCTTGCACGCGGCATCGAAGCCAGCGCGCAGCAGCGGCATGACCAGCGCGACGCGGGCGTCGTCGAAGCCCTTGTCGGCCAGGCGCTTCTTCACGGCGTCGCCGGAAGATGACAGGCCCATCAGGCCGAACAAGAAGGCGCGCCGCTCATCGGGCGAGAGGCTCGCGAAGCGCTGGGCGTCCAGCACATAGTTGATGGCGCCTGCTTCGAAGCACGTGCCCTTGCCACTGGGCAGGGCCACTGCATAGGCGCCGCCATCGGCCACGACTTCTACGAAGCCGGACTCGGCGCCCTCGGTGAGCAGCAGCGCGTATTCCTTCTTCAGGCTGACGCGGACGGTTTCACCGGTGAGCGCGTGACGGACGGCCTCCTGCAGGCTGGACTTGCCGGCGCCGTTGCGGCCAGCGAACAGCTGGACCGGGCGATCGAGCGCGATGTCGGCCGCGCGGATGCCAAGGTAGTTCTGGGCGGAGATTCGGGTGATTTTCATGCTGCTTCCTTCATGTCCAGCATTGCGAAGTAGATGTCCCGGCATGCGCTTACGTCGGCCAGAGCGTTATGTGCGCCCTCGAAGTCGCGGCCGAATAGGTGTCGGTATGCTTCGCCGAGGTTCGGGGTCTTGTGATGGAAGCGCCCGGCCGCCTTCATGCGTTCGGTCGGCGGGATGGCGCAGACAGGCGTTGCCATACGCGCCGTGCATTCCGCGCGCGATTGCTTCCATTCGTCGGCGATCGAAAGCCCGGGCGGAGAGTGAGATACGTCGCCCAGGAAACGCATCAGTGCGATCCGCAGGATTCGGGCGTCGAACTGCTCGTTGTGTGCGATGCGCAGGCGGCCGGCCCACAGATCCATGAATTCCTTGATCGCAGAGGCCTCGGAAATGCCAACTTCCAACGCGTGCTCTTGCGTGATGCCATGGACGGCGGAGGACTCATCAGGGATGAACCAACCGTCGGGGCAGATGATCACGTCTATGGTGCGTAGGGTTTCACGCGTGTCGAGATCGACCAGGAGCGCAGCCAACTGCACGATGTGTGGTTGATGCTCGGCCTCGGATGGCGCCTTGAAGTCTGGCAGGCCAGTAGTTTCGGTGTCGTAGAAGAGGGCGGTCTTCATGCTGCGAGTACCTCGCGGTTTCCGTTGCTGTCCATCTGGCTCACGACACCGGTCTGCTCCATCTGCTCAAGGAGGCGTGCGGCGCGGTTGTAGCCGATGCGCAGATGGCGCTGCACCAGCGATATCGATGGCCGGCGGGTCTTCAGCACGATCTCCAGCGCCTGGTCGTACAGCGGGTCCGGGTCGCCATCGTTTGCAGAACCCTCGGCGCGTTCTACAAGGTCGTCGCGCTTCGGCACCTCGATACCGCCGTGCGCCTCGATCAGCGCCAAGAAGGACTGCTCAATCTCGCTGGCTTCCAGCAGGAACTGCGCGTCGAAGTGCTCGATCTCGTTGTCGGCCGGCTCCTGCGACTCGGTGAGCACGTCCAGCATCACGATCCGCTTCAGCTCGAGTTCGCTGCCGAGGATGAAGCTCATGCGGTCGCGGAAGGTGAGGCCCAGGTGTTCGGCGCGCTTGCCCTGATAGATGTGGTGTCGGATCTCATCGGCGTCGAGCGCATGCCGCGTGTAGCTGACGGCTGCCTTGCTCTCCGTCGACGACACCAGCTTGCAGTCCGTGTCGATCGTGAAATGCTCCGGCGCTTCGTCAGCGGCCAGCCAGGAGGTCATCGCGGACGGAGGCGTGAACTGCGTCTTCACCAGCGACACCGGCATGTTCTCCAGCGCCTCGCGCATGGCGCTCAGCATCTCGTCGGCCTTGTTCGCGCTGTTGGCGGCCACGATCAGCAGACCGCGCTGGCGGCAGATCCACGCCAGCGTCTGGCGCTTGCGGGTGAAGGCCATCTCCAGCAGCTCGCGGGTGACGGCGTCCTTGATCTCGCGCACCTCGCGCCGGCCCGGCTTGTAGCCCTGCTCGGCTTCGATGTCGGCGACACGGATGTCGACGTGCTCCTGGATGACGGCTGACGGCAGCAGCTTCTCTTCGACCTGGAAGCACACGAGGTATCGGCCATGCACGTCGTGGCACAGCTCGGCCTGGTCGCGCGGCGGCACGAAGCCATTGGATTCCGTCTGCGTCGGCGAGCACGGCTGGAAGGTGCGGCGCGACAGCAGCTCGGCGGTGCCGGCGGCATCCCACGGCCAGCCGGACGGGAGGTGATAGGCGATGGCAGTGCGGACCATGGCGGCTTACTCCAGGTTCATTGAGCGCTGACCACGACCGCGCGGCGCGCTGGCGCGCCGCTGGTCGGCCGCGGCCTCGTCGGCGATGCGGCGTTCCATCTCTGCCGCTTCCTCGGCGGACGGCTGCCAGTTGCCGCCGGTGTTCGTTCCTTGGCCTTGTTCGAGGGCGCGCGGGTCGTCGTCCTGCTGGTCGCCGGACGGTGAGGCTTCAGTCGTCTGAGCGGTGGCGGATTCGTGAGACGACGGCTCCGACTGCGTAGGGGTGCGCAGCGATGCGATATCGACAGAGAACTCGCCGCCGGTGCCGCGCTGCGCTTCGAACACGTCACCGATCTCCTCGGCAGTCTGGAGGCCCATACCGAGTTCGGGCGCATAGGCGCGTTGCCAGAACGCCGCCGACCGATAGACGAACATCTGGTCCGGCATCGTGTTCCACTTGCTGCCGTTCTTCGAGGACCAGCCCTCGGCGCGGACCATCTCCCACGTGACCCAGATCCCGTCCAGGCGCTCGCCGGTATCACGTTCGATGGCCCACGCGCGGCAGCCGTAATCCTTCTCGCCCGGCACACCCTTCCATTCGTACCGCAGCGACGTGTAGCGGCCGCAGGCGTTGATAGTGGCGATCAGGAACTTGGACGACCAGCCCGGGGTGCCATGCACGATGTACAAGTTCTGCATGACCATCAGCGGGTTGGCGCCGATGCGTTGCGCCATGTCCAACGCGATCATGCAGTTGGCCAGGTTGCCCTGGTAGGACTTCGGGACCAGATCGGAGGCGGCGAAGGCCTTGCTCACGCGCTGCATGAGCTCGAAGCTCTGGAGGTCGAAGAAGCCAGCGCGGACCGCAGGCATGTGGCTTTCGCGCGGTGCCGCGACTTGATCGCGGACTTGTTGCAGGGATGCGGGTGCGTTCATGTCGTCAGTCCTCAGTCGTGGAACGGGCAGGTCGCGTGGCGCGGGCAGTACTTCTCCGAGCAGAGCAGCGACTTGGGGTTGGGGTAGAAGCGGCCGGTCTTGAACATCTCGGCGGCGAACTGGATCAGGCCAGGGTGTTCGTCAGTTCCGACCATCGCAGTGCGCGCGTTGGCGATCCGGCCGGTGGATATCTCGGAGGTGCCCTTGGTCTTCATGCCGATGATCTCGGCGTCGTCGCTGATGCGCTCGCCCGTGGTGTGCTCATAGAGCAGCTCGTAGGTGCCGATCTGCGGGCCGTGGCCCTTGGTCACGGCCGCACCTTTCTGGACGGCCGCGGACCCGGTTTTGATGTCGGCGATGCCGACGCCTGAGCTGGCGCGGCGGATGCGGGCGCGGTCCATCGTGCCGGTGAGGCGCACGACGACGCCGGACCCGCAGTCGATGTCCAGCGGCTTCGTTGGCATCTCCACCGCGACGAAGTTGTACCGGGGCGAAACCTCGATGCAGTACTTCGTGATCAGCGTCAGGCCGACGCGCTCGGCCTCGGTCATCGTGATGTCGTCGCGGGCCGGATCGAACTCGTTCTCCGGGTCGCGGAGCTTGTCGACCATCACGCCGGCCGCGTCGTCGGCGGACAGGCCGGAGCCGTCCAGGCGAGCCTGGTCGAACACGGCGGTGCCGGCGTGGATGGCCGTGCCCAGTGCAGCGCGCAGGCCGACGACGTTGCGCATGCCGAGCAGATGGATGCCTTCCCAGCGGTAGGCACAGTCGAACAGGCCGGCCCACGAGCTGGCGCGCACGGTAAGAGACGGCAGACGTTCAGGCGCATTCATGCGCGGTACTCCTTCAGGTGGTTGAGGGCGCGCCGACACCGGCGCAGTTGGTGTTCGATCTCGCGCAGCGCCTCTGCCGTCTCGATCTGGTAGCCGCTGGCGCGCATCAGGGCGAAGCCGTCGGCGCCGACTGCCGCGACCTGCGAGGCGATGCTGTCGGCGGCAAGTACGCGCATGGCGGCATGTGCCCGGCGCCAGCGCAGCGCGAGGATTCGAGCGCGCAGGGCGGAAATTGAGGGGCGCTTATTCATCGTCAGGCCCGCCCATCTCGTCAATGCAGCGCCCGGCGATGCGGGCCACGGCCCAGCAGGCAACCACGTAGGCTGCGATGCAGATGATCGCGGTCATTTCTGCACGCTCGCGCAATCCGCGTGGATTGCCGTCCTGTCTGTGGCGTCATAGGCGTCACATTCGAAGCGCTCGCCGTACCGCGCGAACAGCACCGGATATGCAGCCAGCAACGGCTTGCGGTTGTCTTCGTCGGCGGCCATGTACGTGGCGCCAAGGAGCCTCACGAAGCTCCCGCCATGCTTCTGCATGCGCATCGCTGCGCGTTCGTGTTTGTCCATCACACACCTCCTGCCAGCATCACGGCGACCAACAGACCGACGATCAGAACGGCTGCGTAATCAACAGCCAGTTCGTGCAATTCGTTGCGGCTTGCCTTGCGGGTAAGAGGGTTCATGCCGCACCTCCGGCCTTCTCGATGGCCACGGGGATCAGCTCACATGCGCGCGAGATACGGCGGGACCAGATGTCGCGGACGCGATCGAGGTCGCCTTCCTGCAGCGCCAGTGAAAATCCCTCGTACTCCGCCGCATCGAAGCAGCCTTTTGCATGCTTTGCCGCATCCATCAAGTACGGCGCGGCATCCAGCAGTCGCTGGTAGCTCTTGATCGCATCGCGCAGGTCGTCCAGCTCACGATCGCGCGAGGAGATCAGTTCGACCAGCGCGGCAGCCATGCTCTTGTGGTCATTGCGCTCGACGTAGTAGCCGTCCTTGCGCTCGAACATCGACCCCGGGTAAGCGCTCTCGAAAGCGCGAACGGTGTAGTGGCCGCCCGCGTTCATATCGCCACCCCATACGCCACCCCGTACTGCGCTATGTCGCTAAGACGCTCCAGCCGGGCGGCACGCTCCTCGTCGATATCTGCGGCCAGATCGGCGGCGCATGCTTTGATCTCGGCATTCGTGACTTGCTCGATGAGATCGTTGCGCAGGTCGCGCAGAAGCGTCATCGTTGTGCTCGAGCAGCTGCTAGCAGCCATTGCAGCTATCGCACACCGCGTGAAGTACGCGCAGTCAGCGCCGTGGTACTCCAGGTCGCCTTCACGCGGGTTGTACTGCCCGGTCGCCTCGATCTGCAGCCGGACATCGGCCGCGATCTGCTGCTCAGCCATGCTTCTGCTGTCCATGACCCCTCCTTCGCGTGTGGGGCGCCAGTGGTGGCCGGTCGCCTACGGATGCCAGAAGAGGGCAGGGCCGGATCGGCTTAGGGCGCTGGCCCGCTCGGGGCTTTTGCTGGCGCTGCGCAGCGGGTGCTGCGATGGAGTGAAGATTAGCCGCGCTAATCTTTCAAGTCAATAGCGCGGCTAAAGTTCTTGCCGGCTCATCCTTTCGGATGACGACGAAAGTCGTATTGGTTCGGGTGGTGCAGGCGTAAAAAAGCCCGCGCGGGGCGGGCTGTGTGGGGCCAGTGGGCGGGTTAGAACCAGCCGAATCCCTTGGCCATGAGGCCAGCGAGGCCAAGGGCGGCGGCGATGATCATGCCAAGCAGTATCCGGATATCGACCTTGATGCTGGAAACGTCCTCCCGGATGTGCTCGATGTGCGCTTCCAGCCGTGCGATGCGTGCTTCCATTCGATCAGACTCCTCGGGCAGCACGCGGTCGTGGGTGACGGCCCGCCTTCTTTTCATCCTAGGCTCTTCGGCATCGGCTGTCATCTCGCCTTCCTCCATTCCCACGGCGGCACCGGCGCCGGCTCTGACCACAGGCCCCTGCCGGCGGCGCGGGCCTCATCCTGCAGCGGGTACAGGCTCTGGTCTGTGACATACCGATCGAACACCCAGGCCATGCCGCTGCGCACCTGGTGCGCGCTGGCGTCCTCGCCGCGACAGCTCACGCGAGCTACCGTCCGGCCGTATCGGTCGGTCGTCTGCGGCCTGATCTCAGCGCGCTCACGGAAGCACAGATCCGACAGCGACCGTTTCGCCGCCGCCCCAAACGGCTGCCGGCTCTCTGGGGCGTCGATCTCTGCCACGCGCACCCGCAGCTGCTCGCCGCCGTCTGGGCGCACCGTCAGCGTGTCGCCGTCGGAGATGGCGACGACGAGGGCGGTTAGGAGGGGGAGCGCCACAGGTCAGAGCTTGCCTTGGAAGAGTATTTCCGCCTTCACGACCCGCTCGGCGACCACATCAACCTCGCACGAGTAAACCATGTTGATGTACGCACCGAAGCCATTCTGGAACTGGACCTTGTCACCAAGGTAGGTGACGTTCCCAGGCCCTTCACCGCTCCATCTGTAACGGCTGAACTTCTTCTCCATGAACCCTTCATCGGTCCACTTTGCTGAGTTATGAGCCAATCTCTCAATGTGTTCTGGGCAATACACGTCAGCAAATATCAGTTTTTTTTCTGCGATGCACTTGAGGATTCCAATGCATGCCTCGTCAAGAGCTTTTTGATCGGCAGCCGCAGCCTGGCTACCGCTTTTCGCAGTAGGCTTTGATCCTTCTCCAGCAAACATGGCAATCATCAGCGGGATGAACACCAAGATGACGAAAGCCCAGCCGAGGCACCCCACAGGCTTCTTCTGCTTGGCCCCGCATGCCGGGCATGCTTCGGCCTTGGTGCTCACCTGGGCGCCGCACTCTTTGCACTTAACCAGCGCCACTACAGCTTCCTCCCGTTCCACGCCCATACGACTCGGCCGTGAACAGTGACCTCGTGGTCGCCGTTTAGCACATCTACGGTCTTCACGGTTGGATTGTCGCTGGAAATTTCAAAGTGACCGTCCATTCTCTGACGGACGCGCTTCACGTACAGCCGGTCGTTGGCACTCAGAACGTAGACGCCGTCGATGTTCACCGCGCGAATTCCGGTGTCGACGAGCAGGATGTCTCCGTCGTTGAAGGTCGGCATCATCGAATCGCCGTAACCGCTAATGACCTTCAAGTTCCCCGGGCTGCTGATGGCTGGAAGGTGCTTCCGCACCCACTCCATCTCGACGTTAATGCGGTTAATCACTGTTTCGTGCTCTGGGATCGATTCGCCAAATCCCATTGACCCGGCGACGTCCAGCACAGCAATCGAGATGGCAGTGCTCTGCTGCTCGGGCGGAGCAGCAACCGCCGGCCGGCGCCCGTCGAAGTACCCCTCTCCAAGCGAAAGCTCCAGCTCAATGTGGCGAGCGCTCGCGTCACCGAAGCCCCTGTGCCGCGAGAGCCACTGGCTCACCAGAGACGCGGGCTTCTTTATCGCCCGAGCGAAAGCCGCCTGGCTGCCTTCGAAGCGGCTGTCTATCAAGTCCTGCAAAAGCTTCACTCTGTCCATGAGCAGATAGTAAGCGCCGCTAAATTTAGCTTGGCTGTTGACCTTGTTGGTTAGCTCCGCTAAATTTCAAGCATCAACGGAGCGCCTATGAAACTCGAAACCTACCTGTCAGAAGTTGAGAGCGCCGCCAGTCTTGCGGCCAAGCTCAAGGTCTCTCCCGGATTCATCAGCCAGATCGTCACAGGTCGCCGGCCCGTTCCCACCGAGAGGTGTTCGGACATCGAGCGCGCAACCGGCGGCCTCGTCACCTGTGAAGAGCTGCGACCGGACCTTGCCGATCACTGGGCATACCTCCGTGGCACTGCCGCCAAGGACGCCTCCAGCGCCGACCAGGCGGCCGCGTGATGCGCACGTCAGCCATGCGCGAGTTCATTGGACGGAACCTGGTTTGGATAGGTCTTCGATTGGCCTACCCAGATTCCTTTCGAGCAGCTTCAGGGCAAGCACAAGCTCTCGTGTTGCTGCCGCAGAGAAGTGAAGCCCCCGCTGAAGCTGGCCGCCGACCGGGTGCATCTGCACGAATTCAACCTCCAGTTCTCCTGTATCCGGGGAAAACACGACGGATACCGGTGAATCAACCGGCTCAACGAACCGCGTCGGGTCAGTCATCTCTTTCGTCCTCCTCACAGACCAATTCCGCAGACACGCGAGGTGCCGCATGAACCTGTCCTGGCTTGATCGCTTCCTTCTGAAGCTGGCAACCATCCGTGCAGTTGCTCGGGGTCACATGGCCCCGAGCGCAGCCGCAGAGGAGATCATCCTTCTTCGTCGGCCTCGTACATCGCAATCAGCGACGCGCGGAGCGAAGTGATGAACGCTCCTGTTGCGGTTCCCCCGGAGGCACTGATCGTCGTGCGATCAAGCAAGCCCTGCTGGTTCTCAAGGATGAGTCTTAGAAGTTCGTTCGCACGCGCGGTCGCTCGTAGTTTTTCCATGGTTTCCCCTTTGTCGATGGGTGGTTGGTGGAACTCCCATTCTATCGGCATCGCGGGAAGCCTCCCCGTCTCCTCCGCCACGACCGTAACCCCCGGCCGTGGCCTTCAACCCCTGCCCGTTGAGGTTTGCTGCCGGTCGGCCTATTTCTGTGGAGCGGGCAGGGGTCTTTCTATTCGGAAGGCTCGCGATGCAGCGGTCGGGCGTCGTTTTCATGGATTCAGTCTATTTTTTTTGGCCGTCGGAGAGATGGCAACAGATGGAAAGTCGTCATGACATCAGTTTCCACCAGTCAGCTGACCCTGAACTTCGAGCCGTCCGTGGCCGATCGATTCGCCAGCCTGGAGACGTTCATTGCATTCCGCGCGCAGGCAACGGCGAAGCCGATGAAGACGCAGGCTGCCGACATGGACCTGTCGCCTTCTGTGCTCTCGCGCAAGCTCAATCCGAACGATGGCGACACGGCGCGCTTCACGGTCCGCGATCTGGAGTCGTGGCTGGAGTCGACCGGCGAGGCATCGACCGTGATCGAGTATCTGGCGGCTAAGTACCTCGACAACGACAAGGCGCGGCATTCGCGCGCCTTGAGCCAGGCGGAGCAACTGCTGAAGCAGCTGGCCACTGTGCTGCCGGCCCTGAGGGAGTCAGCGTGAGCTACCTCGACTTCCTGCGCCGCAAGATCAAGCTGGCGGACTCGTTCGGCTTCGACGTGACGGACACAGAGATCAACCAGCTGCTGAAGCCCCATCAGCGCGACATCGTCCGCTGGCTGGTACGCATGGGACGCGCTGCGTGCTTCGCGGCCTTCGGTCTCGGAAAGAGCGTGATCCAGGTCGAGACGGTGCGCCTGACGCGGGAGCGCGCTGGCGGCATGGCCCTGATCGTCATCCCGCTCGGCGTGCGTCAGGAGTTCATGCGCGATGCGGCGATGCTGGGCGTGACGGTGAAATTCATCCGGCGCATCGAGGAGGCTGACGATCCGGAAGGTATCTACCTCACCAACTACGAGACGGTGCGCGACGGCAAGCTGGACCCTCGTCTCTTCACCGTGGCCAGTCTGGACGAAGCGGCATGCCTGCGCGGGTTCGGCGGAACCAAGACGTTCCGTGAGTTCATGGCGCTGTTCGCTGGCGACCGGAAAACCTTCCATGCACGCGTCGCAGGTGTGTGTGTGGCGTACCGGTTCGTGGCCACGGCCACGCCGAGCCCGAACGACTACATCGAGCTGCTGGCCTACAGCGCATTCCTCGGCGTGATGGATGTTGGCCAGGCCAAGACGCGGTTCTTCAAGCGCAACAGCGAGAAGGCCGACGAACTGACCATCCACCCGCACAAGGAGCGCGAGTTCTGGCTTTGGGTGGCTTCCTGGGGTCTGTTCGTACAGCGTCCGTCTGATCTCGGTCATTCCGACGACGGCTACGAGCTGCCGGAGCTGGAAATCCACTGGCACGAGATTCCTGCTGATCACGAGGACGCGGGCTTCGACTTCCGCGGGCAAGGCCTTCTGCTGAAGCAGCAGGCGCTGGGTGTCGTCGATGCCGCTCGCGAGAAGCGCGAAAGCCTGCCGCAGCGCGTCGCCAAGATGATGGAGTTGCGCGCCATCGATCCGGACGCGCACCGGATCCTTTGGCACGACCTGGAGGCCGAGCGCCAGGCGATCGAGCGCGCCATTCCGGACGTGGTGAGCGTCTATGGCGCCCAGGACGACGATACGAAGGCCGATCGGATCATCGCGTTCAGCGATGGCCGCGTGCGTGAACTGGCGGGGAAGCCTGTGATGTTGGGCTCCGGCTGCAACTTCCAGCGGCACTGCTCGTGGGCGATCTTCCTGGGCATCGGCCACAAGTTCAACGATTTCATTCAGGCCATCCACCGCCTGCACCGCTTTCTGCAGCCGCGGCGCGTGCGCATCGACCTGATCTACACCGAGGCCGAGCGCGGCGTGCGCCGGATCCTCGAAGAGAAGTGGGACAAGCACAACCAGACGGTGGCGAAGATGACGGAAATCATTCGTGAGTACGGCCTGTCCGCGGCCGCGATGCAGCAGCACCTTCAGCGCGCCCTCGGCGTGGAGCGCATCGAGGTGAGCGGCGACAGCTACCGGCTCATCAACAACGATGCCGTGATCGAGGCTTCGGCAATGCCCGACAACAGCCTCGACCTGATCGTGACCTCGGTCCCATTCGCGACGCAGTACGAGTACTCGCCGAACTATGCCGACTTCGGCCACACGGACACGAACGACCACTTCTTCGAGCAGATGGACTTTCTGACGCCCGAACTGCTGCGCGCCCTCAAGCCGGGTCGTGTGGCCGCGATCCACGTGAAGGACCGCATTGTGCCTGGCGGCATGACCGGTCTCGGGTTCCAGACGGTCTATCCATTCCACGCGCGCTGCATCGAGCACTACACCCGTCACGGCTTCGGCTACATGGGAATGATCACCATCGTCACCGACGTGGTGCGCGAGAACAACCAGACCTACCGCCTCGGCTGGTCCGAGGTGTGCAAGGACGGCTCGAAACTCTCGGCTGGCCTGCCGGAATACCTGCTGCTGTTCCGCAAGACCCCGACCGACACCAGCAACGCCTACGCAGACGAGCCCGTCACAAAGACCAAGGCGAGCTACACCCGGTCGCGCTGGCAAACCGATGCGCACGGATTCTGGCGCAGCGGCGGGAATCGGCTGCTCACGCCCGAAGAGCTGGAGACTCTGGATCACGACGTGATCTTCCGGTGGTTCCGCGACTACCACCTCGAAAACATCTACAACTACGAGCACCACGTCCAGATCGGCGAGACGATCGACGGGCTGGGCCGACTGCCCGTCACGTTCATGCTGCTGCAGCCGCCCAGTTGGATCGACGATGTCTGGACCGACGTGGCGCGCATGCGCACCCTGAACACGCTGCAGAGCGCGAAGGGGAAGGAGCAGCACTTGTGCCCGCTTCCGTTCGATATCGTCGACCGCGTAATCGAGCGGTTCAGCAACCCCGGCGACACCGTCTTCGATCCGTTCTGCGGCATCGGAACCGTGCCGTACCGCGCAATCCTCAAGGGTCGGCGTGGACTGTCCACGGAGCTTTCGCCGCGGTACTTCACGGACGCCGCGCACTGGTGTCAGGCGGCCGAGCGCGAGATGAGCATCCCTGACCTGTTCGCGACGTTCGAGGTGAAGGACGCCGCGTGAGCCAGTGGTCCGAATACTCCATAGCCCGCGCCATCGCGCTGCAGACGCTCGCGCGCCGGTGCGTCGTGCTGGTCGACAACTGCAACTGGACCGGCCACGAGTGCGACGTGCTGGGCGTCACAACCGACCTACGCATCATCGACGTCGAGGTGAAGATCAGCAGGGCTGACCTGAAGGCCGACGCCCGCAAGGATAAGTGGTGGCATCGCCAGTACGGCGAGTGGATCGCGAGCGAGCGTCGGCAGGAAGTGACCGTAACGCCCCGCGCGCACCCGCCGAAGGTCTGGAAGCACTACTACGCGCTGCCGGCCGACATCTGGCGCGACGACCTGTTCGCCGCATTGCCCAGCACGGCGAGCGGCGTGCTGCTGCTGCGCGAATCGCGGAACCCGGGTGATCTGTCTCCGGTAATCAAGTGCATCCGACGCGCTACGCCTGCCCGGGACGCCCACAAGCTGACGCCGGCTCAGGTCATGAACATCGCTCGCCTGGCCAACCTGCGCATGTGGGAAGCCTATCAGCGGCGTGATCAGGCACAGCAGCGGGAGGCCGTGAATGCGTGACTACGCCAAGGTCTCCCCGAAGTTCTGGTGCGGCGCTACCGGAAAGGCGCTGCGCGCCCAGGGCCACGAAGCTCTGATCGTCGGCATGTACCTGATGACCAGTCCGCACGCGAACATGCTGGGCCTGTATTACCTGCCGATCACCTTCATCGCGCACGAAACAGGACTGGGCATCGAAGGGGCTTCGAAGGGGCTTCAAAGGGCCATCGAAGCGGGGTTTTGCCTCTACGACGAGGCCTCCGAAGTTGTGTGGGTGATGGAGATGGCGAAGTACCAGATCGCCGAGTCCCTGAAACCCAACGATCTACGTGTGAAGGGCGTGCAGAACGACTATGCCGCACTGCCTTCAAACCCTTTCCTGTCGCCGTTCTTCGAGAAATACGCTGAGGCGTTCTGCATGTCTTCGCGGCGCGGATCACCTACGCCGAAGCAAGCCCCTTCGAAGCCCCTTCGAAGCCAAGAACAAGAGCAGGAACAAGAGCAAGAACAGGAACCCCTCCCTTCGGTCGGGGGTGCAGGGGGTGGTCAACCGCCGCAGCCCGGGCAGCCCGATGCGTCGCCTTCGGCTCCGCCAGCCACCACAACCACGCCGCCATCGTCGCCGTCCGAAGGCCACGATCCTCGCCAGCAGGGCGAGCAGACAGCCGATGCTGCGCGCGGAACACGGTTGCCGAAGGACTGGGTGCTGCCGAAGGCATGGGGCGACTGGGCGCTGACCGAGCGTCCCGAATGGTCGGCTGACGACGTGCGCCGGGCTGCCGATCGCTTCCGTGACCACTGGCTGGCGAAGGCTGGCCAGCTGGCCCGGAAGGTCGATTGGCTCGCCACGTGGCGAAACTGGGTGCGCGACGAGAACACCCCGCGACGGCCGCGTGCTCCGCCTGCTCCTCCGCCGCGAGGCACGGAGAACCTCAGCCCGGCAGGGCAACAGACCGCCGCAGCAGTGCAGCGCTGGCTGGCGAATTCCAACCCGCAGGAGGCAGTGTCCGATGATCGAAACGGATAAGACGCGGTTCGCTCAGGCGCTGATGGCGCTGGCCGAGTACTACGGAAAGCCGCTGTCGGACGGCGTTGTGGCGCTGTACTGGCAGGGGCTGCAGGACCTCGATATCGCCGCGGTCGAGTCGGCGATCGGCCGGCACATGTGCAACCCCGACACCGGGCAGTTCATGCCGAAGGTCGCCGACCTGCGCCGCATGATCGGCGGGCGTACGACGGATGCGGCAGCCGTGGCCTGGTCGAAGGTCGATCGCGCCGTGCGATGCGTCGGGCCGTACCGGTCCGTGGCGTTCGACGATCCGCTGATTCACGCAGTCGTGACCGACATGGGCGGCTGGGTGCTGCTGACGGGCAAGAGCGAGGAGGACTGGCCCTTCGTGGCACGCGAGTTCGAGAACCGTTACCGCGGCTACGCGATGCGCAGCGAGCGGCCGGCCTATCCGCCGGTGCTGATCGGCATCCAGCAAGCCGACGCCGAGCGACGGGGCTTCAAGCCCGAAGCGCCGACGCTGATCGGCGATGCCGGCGCCGCCCGCCTGGTTCTCGCCGGTGGCTCAGCAGCTGGCGTGCTGCGGATCACCCACGAGGCGACGGCGGCATGAGGCGCGAGGCATCGATCCCGAAGATGTCCGCCGACGCCGGCGACAAGGAATGGGCGAGGCGCCTGCGCCGGATCTACCTCGCCGGTGAGCGGCTGAAGCCGGCGCAGATCGCCATGGCGTCCGCGGCGTTGGACGAGGTGTGGAGCGGTGGCCGGTGTGCACCGATGGTCGGCGAGGAAGCGTGACGGACTGCGACTGCTGCGCATACAACGCGGCGCATGGGGGGCGGACGGGATGGTATCGAGAGGGGTGCGAGAAATGCAGGATCAGATGGATTTCGGAACAGCCGCGGCATGTGAGGGACGCGCTGGCGGCCACGATGTCGCCGGAGGAGTTGGAGAGGATCAGGGCGGCGGTGGTCGAGCTGTGGCAGGCGCGGAAGAAGCTGGCCGAGTGATTCGCATCATCGCCCGCGGTACGCCTGCACCCCAAGGCTCGAAAAGCTTTAAGGGCATGAGCAATGCCGGCCGGGCGATTCTCGCGGAGTCGTCGAAGAAGGTGCGGCCATGGCGGCAGGATGTGAAGGCGGCCGCCGAACACCTGCGCGCCTGCACCGGTGCGCCACCGATCGACGGCCCTGTCGTCTGCCGGATGACATTCACGCTCCCCAAACCGACCAGCGCGCCGAAGCGCCGCCGCACATATCCGATGCGCACGCCCGACCTGTCAAAGCTGGTGCGCTCAACAGAGGATGCCCTGACGGATGCAGGAATCTGGACGGACGACGCGCGCGTGATCGGCTACACGAAGCTGCGGAAGACATACCCGATGGAGGACGTCGATGCGCTCGATACACCGGGCGTTGTGATCGAGATCATGGAGGTGGTATGAGCGACGAAAGCGGAATCAATAGCGCGGCGGTTAATGTCGAGGTCAAGAGGTTTCTGACCGGTACGCCAAGCGAAATCGGGTATCAGCTCTGGCATGATTTTGGCCGAGCCGTGGTGGAGGAGGTGTGGAAGAGCGCGCCTCCTGAGTCTGTCGTTGATCTCTACGCATCGTTCGTCTCGGCCGCTTTCGGCTCATTCGCGGCGGATTTTGGAATGGACGGTGCGCTCGATCTCGTACACGAAGTCGAACAGCTGATCACCGATGCTAAGGCGAGCGGTGATTTTTCCGGAGGCATGACGCAATGAGCCGCACCGCAGTGCAGGTCGAAACCGAACCGCTGTTCAGCAGCACGCACGCGGCGCTGGTCTTCGCCTTCAACTTCAGCCACCAGGCATACGACCGGCCGGTGATGAACCGGATGGCCGATGGCCCGAAGCGCAGCGGCAAAGGGCTGGTAGGCCTGGATGGGGCAGGGCAGGCCGGGATGATCCGGGCAGCTGTCGATGCGCTGGGTCGCGAAGAAGCGATGGTGATCACCGCCCGTTTCGCGCCGCGTCGTGACGCGTGCGAGTGCAAGCGGCCCTGCTGCAGCGGATGGGTACCGGGTCGCGAGTGGCGCGGCGCCGTCGATCACCTGACGGAATACGTGCTGCGGATGGCTCTGGCCGGCACCGTGAGCCACTACCGGGTTCGGAATGGCATCGTCCGTCGCATCTTCGGCGAGGACGTGAAGTTGATCGATATCGCCGAGGTAGCGGGAGTGAATCGAGACACCGTCGCCGATCACGCGAAGCGCATCGCGAAACATCTGTCGGGGATCGAAGGACGGGCGATGAAGGCGATCGACGAAAAGCTGTACCTCGACGGCATCATAGAACGATAAAAAAATTGACTCCGCACGGCATGCGGATTTAGAGTCCGTTTCAGATAAGCAGCAGAAGCCCGCCCGGAGAGATCCCGGCGGGCTTTTTCGTTTCAATTCCCGCCTCTCATGCGGTCACCAGGAAAGGTGCCGACATGGCTCTCACTCCCCGCCAGCAGCGCTTCGTTGATGAGTACCTCATCGACCTGAACGCCACCCAGGCAGCAATCCGTGCCGGATACAGCACGAAGACCGCGCACTCGCAGGGCGAACGACTGTTGAGACATGTTGAAGTTTCCGCCGCTATATCCGCTGCCAAGAAAGCGCGCGCTGAGCGCGCTGAGGTCGATGCCGATTACGTGCTGAAGCGGATGATCGAGATCGACCAGATGGACGTTCTGGACATCATGGATGACGACATGGCGATCAAGCCGGTGAGCGAGTGGCCAAAGGTCTGGCGCCAGTACCTGAGCGGGTTCGATCTGGCCGAGATGTTCGACGGCCGCGGCGAGCAGCGCGAGATGATTGGCATCCTGAAGAAGATCAAGTGGCCGGACAAAGTGAAGAACCTCGAGCTGCTGGGCCGGCACTTCGGCATGTTCAAGGACAAGGTGGAGCACAGCGGGCCGAACGGAGGGCCGGTGCAGGCCGTGACGATGACCCCTGAGCAGTTCCGCGAGATCGCGAAGGGGATGGCCGACGAGGTGTGACCATGCGCCAGTTCAGCGAGGACGAGCGCTTCGCTGCGGCGCAGATGGCGCGAGAGGACCTGTACTACTTCGCCCGCTGGATGTTCCTGCAGCGCAAGGGCTTCAAGTGGATGCGAGCCCCGCACCACCGCGTGATCTGCGCGGCGCTGGAGCGGGTGTTCAACGGCGAGTGCCGGCGGCTGATCATCAACATCCCGCCGCGGTATTCGAAGACGGAGCTGGTGATCAACTGGGTCGCCTGGTGCCTTGGGAAGGTGCCGGACAGCGAGTTCATCATGACCAGCTACTCCGGCGCGCTGGCGACGAACAATGCCTGGGTGGCGAGAGAGCTGATCCAGCACGAGGCGTATCAGGAGATCTTCCCCGCCACGAAGCTGCGCACAGACAGCAGCGCGAAGGGCGAGTGGCGAACCACGGCTAACGGCATCGTTTATGCCTCTGGCGCAGGCGGCACGATCACCGGTTACGGCGCCGGCAAGCATCGTACGGGCTTCGGCGGCGCGATCATCATCGACGATCCGCACAAACCGGACGAGGCGACCAGCGATGTCATGCGACAGAACGTCATCGACTGGTTTCAGAACACGCTGGAGTCTCGGAAGAACGACCCTTCCAACACGCCGATCATCTTGATCATGCAGCGGGTCCATGAAAAGGATCTGGCGGGCTGGCTGATCGGCGGCGGTAATGGAGAGCAGTGGGAGCGGGTCACCCTGCCGGCTGAGTGCGACAGCGAGGACGACCCGCTGGGCCGAGAGATCGGCGCGGCCTTGTGGCCAGAGAAGCACGACGAACGCGCGCTGGCGGTGCTTAGGGCGGCGAGCAGCTACGTGTATGCAGCCCAGTACCAGCAGCGGCCCGCGCCGCTCGGTGGCGGCCTGCTGCGAGGTGAATGGTTCCGTCGGTACCGGACGCTGCCGCGGATCACGTACCGGAAGATCTACGCCGACACGGCGCAGAAGACCAAGGAACACAACGACTTCAGCGTGCTGGAGTGCTGGGGGAAGGGCGAGGACGGCAACGCGTACCTCATCGATCTCATCCGCGGGAAGTGGATGGCGCCCGAGCTGAAGCGGCGCACCGTCGATTTCTGGGAGAAGCACAACGCCTGGGACACGGTGCAGTACGGCGGCCTTCGCGCGCTGATGGTCGAAGACAAGGCGAGCGGTACCGGGCTGATTCAGGATCTTTCCCTGACCAGCAACATACCCGTCCTGCCGATCGAGCGTCACGTCGACAAGCTGACCCGGGTGATGGACGTTCAGGGTTACGTCGAATCAGGGCGGGCCTACCTGCCCGAGGAAGCGCCATGGGTGTCGGAGTTCGTCGCCGAGTGCGAGGCATTCACGCCGAACGACACGCATGCCCACGACGACCAGATTGACCCGATGTGTGACGCGCTGAAGGACATGGTGGCCGCAGGCAACGTCCTCGAGGTGTTTGCACGTTTGGCGGAAGGATGAGAAGCATGAGCCGACAGAGTGCCCGCCGTCAGAAGCTGCGCGCCGTGGCGCGCGATGCCGGTATCGGCGTCCGCACCGGAGACAGCTTCCAGAACTTCATGACCCGCACCGGCGTTGGTGCTGGCAGCGCGAATGACGGCGCGAAGTACGGCTTCAACCCGGTCAGCCGCAACCGTGTCCTGCTGGAGCTCGCGTATCGATCGAGCTGGATCGTCGGCCAGGTGGTGGACACCGTTGCCGAGGACATGACGCGAGAGGGCGTCGAAATCCAGTCGGACTTGGAGCCGAACGATCAGCAGCGGCTGGAGAAGGAAGCTGGCCGTCTCGGCATCTGGTCGCAGCTGTGCGAGGTCGTGAAGTGGTCTCGGCTCTACGGCGGCGCGCTTGGCGTGCTGATGATCGACGGTCAGAAGATGGACACGCCGCTGCGCATGGAGACGGTCGGCAAGGGCCAGTTCCGGGGCGTCCTGCCCCTCGATCGCTGGATGGTGCAGCCGAGCCTTCAGGACCTGGTGACGGACTTCGGGCCTGATCTGGGCAAGCCGCGGTTCTACGACGTTCTTCCCGACGCCTCCGGCCTGATGGGCATGCGCATCCACTACAGCCGGGTGATCCGGCTCGATGGCATCGAGCTGCCGTACTGGCAGCGCATCGCGGAGAACGGCTGGGGCCAGTCGGTGGTTGAGCGGCTGTGGGATCGGTTGGTGCCGTTCGACAGCGCAACGGCCGGCGCGTCGCAGCTGGTCTATAAGGCGCACCTGCGCACGATCAAGATCAAGGGGCTGCGCGAGCTGATCTCGGTGGGCGGAAAGGCCTTCGACGGCCTGGTGGCGAACATCGACATGATCCGCCGCTACCAGTCGAACGAAGGCCTGACGCTGCTGGACGCCGAGGACGAGTTCCAGTCGGACACCTACTCGTTCTCGGGCCTGGACAGCCTACTGCTGCAGTTCGGGCAGCAGATCAGCGGCGCGACCGGCATCCCGCTGGTGCGCCTCTTCGGGCAGTCGCCGGCCGGCCTGAACGCGACTGGCGAGTCGGACCTGCGCAACTACTACGACAACGTGCGCGCCCAGCAGGAAGCCAGGCTGCGCGCCGGTGTGGAACGCATCTACGGCCTGCTGCATCGCTCTGTGTTCGGGGAAGAGCCGCCGGATGACTGGGAAGTTGAGTTCACCGCGCTCTGGCAGATGACCGACGAGCAGAAGGCGACGGTGACGAACCAGCGCACCGCCGCGGTGGTGGCGGCCTACGACAGCCAGATCATCGACAAGCCGACGGCGCTGCGCGAGCTGCGGCAGATGGCGAGCACCACCGGCGCCTGGTCGAACGTGAGCGACGATCTGATCCAGCAGGCCGAGGACGAGCCGCCGCCGATGGTGGGAGAGGGTCTGCCCGGCACGACTGCGGCGCCCGGACAGGAAGGGAAGAACGATGCCGGTTCAGACGATCCCAGCGCCGCTGGTTCTGACACTCGACCGGCGCAAGAAGGACGGAAGGCGCCCGCCGCGACCGGCGAGAGCTGAGGAGCAGTACGGCCGCAGCCTGCGCGCGCTGGCACGGCAGGTCGGCGAGCTGATCAACGCATTCCCGGCCGGCGACCCGCAGGCGCTGCCCACCATCGAAGACATGCTGCGCCGGTACGCCGAGGCGCTGACGCCGTGGGCGCTGGGCGTGGCCGAGCGGATGCTGTTGGACGTGAATGCCCGCGACCTGGCGAACTGGCGCGCGCTCACCGCCGAGATGCAGACCGAGATCCGCCGCGAGATTCTGGAGGCGCCGACCGGCGAGCGCACGAAGGAGCTGCTGGCCCAGCAGGTCACGCTGATCAAGAGTCTGCCGCTGGAAGCCGCGCAGCGCGTGCATGAGCTGACGATCCGCGGGCTGGAGGACGGCACGCGGGCCAAAGAGATCGCCGCCGAGATTATGCGCAGCGGCGAAGTCGCAGAGAGCAGGGCGATGTTGATCGCCCGCACAGAGGTGGCGCGCTCTTCCAGCGTGCTCACCCAGGCCCGCGCGGAGAACGCGGGCTCCACCGGATACATCTGGCGCACCGCCCGCGATGGCGACGTGCGCCCGTCTCACAAGGCCATGAACGGCCGGTTCGTCCGCTGGGGCGAGCCGCCGACTCTCGACAACCTCCGGGGACACGCCGGCTGCCTGCCCAACTGCAGGTGCTACGCGGAGCCCGTCATTCCTGACTGAAGGGGTATCCCATGCTGATCGCCAATACTGGCCAGTCGCTGGTCGTGATGAATCTGCGCACCGGTGAGCAGGTTCAACTGCCGCCGGGGCTGCGGACCCCGCTCGCTGACTCGAAGATCCGATACATCGACGACAGCGCGGTTCTGATCGCGCTGTTCAACTCTGGCGTGCTCGTGGCCTACACGGACGCAGGCTCGGCCTATCCGGGGTTTCCAACGACAGCGAACCCCGCAGACTCGAAGGTGATTCCGCCGGTGGACGATGACTACGCGAATGCCGTTGTCGCAGCGTCGGGCGGCCGATTGCCGAACCGTTTTGGCCTCTTCGGCGATTCACGTCTTGTAGTTTCCATGCCTCTTAACACCACGCACAGATCGTTCGTGAATCAGGCGAACGTGATGATGAATCAGGCTATGAATATCGTGGTGAATGCGGCGGTTGGTGGGCAAGGCACAGCGGCCATGCTGGCGCGGATCGACGCGGATCTGCTGTCGTACAAGCTGACCGACGTCATCATGCTGGCCGGCACGAATGACATTGCAAACGGTTCGGGTGCCTCAGTAGCCATCGCGAACTTGACCGCGATGTATGACAAGATTTTGGCGCGTGGAATCCGACTGTTCGCCTGCCTTGAGTACCCGGCGAACAGCGTCTACACCGATGCGACGAAGCGCGAAGCCCTGCACCGAATCAACCAAGCGATCCGCGACTACGCGGCTACTCATCCGCAGGTCATCGTTGTCGACCTGTTTGGCCGACTGATTGATGCCACCAGCGCAACCGGTGATCAGATTGCCAACGCCTCATACGACGGCATCCACCTCTCGATTCTCGGGGCGTATCCCTGTGCTTTGGAACTGAAGTCCAAGGTCGAGGTGATTTACCCGACGCCGCGCAAGATCCGCACCTCTCTGACCGATGTCGTCTCCGCCGCTTACCCGAACGGGAACATTGTCACCAACGGGTTGTTCGTTGGAACCGGTGGTTCGGAAACTGGGCCCGGAATGTCCGGAGATACCGCTGACGGATGGGGTATCCAGCTTGAGGCTGGAACCGCCACGTGCGTCGGCTCAAAGGTCGCGCGGTCGGACGGTTATCAGGGTGCAATCCAGCGTCTGACAATCTCTGCGTCAGCCAACGACACGCGCGTCCGTCTGCGCCAGATTCTCGACTTGCCGGCGCAGATCGTTGCCGGCGACTTCGTGGAGGTCTTCGCCGAGATAGACATCAACACGATCGTCGGGCAAGTCGATGCTGCGCAGATCTATCTGCAGTGGCGCACGGTTGCCGATGCCGTCATTCGCACCGACGCTCTTCCGGCGGCAGGCACTGATGCATTCCAGCCGATAGCGGGCACGTTGTATTCGGGCCTGCTCGAGGTTCCTGTAACTGCTCACGACATCGTGATCGGGGTCCGTGTGCAGCTCGACAACGGGGCATCGTGCGTGCTGGACGTGAAGGGCTTCGAGGCGCGGAAAGTCGTCCGCTAAACACAGCCGCCTCCGGGCGGCTTTTTTACGCCTGAAGGAAACCCATGACCCGAACCGCTGACCGCCGCGCGGTGCAGGTGATTGACCGCGGGCGCTACTACACGACCAACCAGCTCGGCCAGAAGCGAAGCACGACGCCGGAGGGATTCCTCGTCTGCCACGACGTGCCCATCGCGCGCACCGGTGTGCAGCTCTACCTCGAAGACGAACTGGTCGGCGAGGACGGCAAGCCACTTGTGAAGGGCGGCCCTGACGGTCTCGTGCGCGTTGATCGCGATGCCGATCAGGTGTTCCGCGACGACACGCTGAAGTCGTTCGAAGGCAAGCCGGTCACCGTGAATCACCCCGAGAGCTTCGTGACGCCGGAGAACTGGCGAAACCTGACGATCGGGTTCGTGCAGAACGTCCGGCGTGGTGACGGCATCGAGGACGACCTCGTGCTGGCGGATCTGGTGATCACCGACGCCGACGGCATCGAGTACGTCAATCGGGATCTGCCGGAGGTGAGCGCCGGCTACGAGGCCGAGTACGAACAGCTGGCTCCCGGGCGCGGGCGTCAGCTCAACATCGTGGGCAACCACGTGGCACTGGTGGAGCGAGGCCGCGCCGGCCCGCGCTGTTCAATTCAAGACGGAGTACCTGACATGACGACCAAGAAGAAGCGCAGTTTCTGGGACCGGCTGATGACCGCGGTGAAGGCACAGGATGCCGAGGCGGTGAAGGCAGAGATCGAGGACATGGATGGCGAGGAGGGCGAAGAGGAGGAGGAAGGCAAGAAGAAGCCGACCGGCGACTCCGCTGTCCTCGCCTCGATCAACGCCCAGCTCAAGACCCTGACGGCCGATGTCGCCAAGCTGAAGGCCCGCGCGAAGGACGCCGATCCGGACGAAGAGGATGAGGACGACGAGTCGAAGAAGAAGACCGACGACGAGGTGCTTGACCCGGAGCCGGCCGAGCACAACGGCGAAGCCCGAGGCAAGGTGCTGTCGGGCGACTCGCTGAAGGCCATCGTGGCGCGCGCCGAAATGCTCGCGCCGGGAATCCAGATTCCGACCGGCGACAGCGCTACGGCCCCGGTGGTGGACGCCCTCATGCGCAGCGCGCTGACCACGGCGCTGGCGAGCGAGGCCGGAAAGGCTTGCGTCACGCCGTTCCTGGCCGGCCGCGAGGCGAAGGCGCTGACCGGTGACGCACTGTCAGCAGCCTTCACCGGTGCCGCGGAGCTGGCGCGCGTGAAGAACAACGACGCGCAGCGCGGCAAAGGGAATCTCGCCACCAAGGACTTCGGCCGGGCGACCGACCCGCAGTCCATCAACGCTCGCAACCGCGAATTCTGGGCGAAGGCCCGCTAACCCGAGGAGCATCAACCATGGCTGCATACCAGTACCGCATGCCTGCCGGCATCCCGGGCGACGTGACCCGCCAGTCCGCCGCCAAGATCGAGTCGCAGGTCTTCAACGCCTCCCTCCCGTTCGCCGGCTACGGCCTGTTCGGGAAGCTGGCCAGCAACAGGTTCGTGCCGGTCGGCAGCGGTGATGCCGCGGCCGCTGTGTATGGCCTGCTGGTCCGCCCGTACCCCATCACCGGTGCCAACGCCAGCGACCCGCTGGGCACCAGCGTGCCGCCGACCACCGGTCTGGCCGATGTCCTGCGCAGCGGCTACGCCAATGTGAAGAACAACGCCGGCACGCCGGCAGCCGGTGGCCAGGTCTATATCCGGGTGGCGAACGCCGCAGCGGGTAAGCCGATCGGCGGCATCGAAGCGGCCGCGGACAGCACGAACACCATCGCGGTCGCCGGCTGCATCTTCATGTCGGCGGCCGACGCGTCCGGCAACGTCGAAATCGCCTTCAACATCTGAGCGGAGCCCACATCATGAGCAAACTCATCCTGGCCGCGTCTCTGGGCGCGGCTCTCGCACCGATCCCGGCTCCGTCCGTGATCACCCGTCGTCGCGGCCGCGTGGAATTCCGCGACGGCCTGATGACCTTCGATGCGCAGACCATCGACTCGGCCGGCGTCTTCCTGGTCGGCGAGCTGGAACGTCTGGACCCGCGCATCCATGAGCCGCTGGCGGCCGTCACCTGGTCGCGCGACATCGACCTGCGCAGCGACGTCAGCATCGCCGACGAGTTCTCCAGCTTCACCAACTCGAGCTTCGCCGCCGCCAACGGCGTGCCGGGCTCGGGCAAGGCCTGGGTTGGCAAGGACGCGAACGCGATCACCGGCATCAGCCTGGACCTTGGTAAGACCACCAGCCCGCTGCCCCTCTGGGCGATGCAGCTGGGCTGGACCATCCCGGAGCTGGAGAGCGCGCAGAAGCTGGGCCGCCCCATCGACCAACAGAAGTTCAGCGCCATGCAGCTCAAGTACCAGATGGACATCGACGAGCAGGTGTATGTCGGTGACACCGCGCTGAACCTGTTCGGCCTGGTGAATTCGCCGCTGGTCACGGCCACCAACGTGGTCAATGGCGCCAGCGCGTCGCCGCTGTGGTCCAGCAAGACGCCGCAGGAGATCCTGAACGACGTCAATACGCTGCTGAACAACGTCTGGACGGCGTCCGGCTGGGCGGTGTGCCCGTCGAAGCTGCTGGTCGACCCGGTGAACTACAGCCGCCTGGTCTCCACGCTGATCTCGTCGGCCGGCAACATCTCGGTGCTGGAATTCCTGAAGGTCAACAGCCTGTGCAACAGCATCAACGGCCGTCCGCTGGACATCCAGCCGCTGAAGTGGCTGACCGGTCGCGGCGTCGGCGGCACGAACCGGATGGTCGCCTACTCGCAGGCCGAAGACCGTGTCCGCTTCCCGTTGGTCCCGCTCCAGCGCACGCCGCTCGAGTACCGCGACCTGCGCCAGCTCACGACCTACTTCGGTCGCCTCGGCGCCGTCGAGTTCGTGTATCCGGAAACCGTCGGCTATGCTGACGGCCTCTGAGGAGACGGCCATGCGGACCATCCACACAAAGTGCGTCCTGACGCTCGACAACGGCGAGCGCCTGACTTTCGAGCCGGGCGCCGCCGTTCCGCCCGAGCATGCCCGCCACTGGTACGTCCTGCTGCACAGCCACGAGCCGGCGCCGGTGATCGATCCGGAGGCCGAACGCTTGGCCGCCGAGCAGGCCGCAGCCGCCGAAGCCGAGGCCCAGCGCGTCGCCGCCGAACAGGCTGAAGCGCAGCGGCTGGCCGCGGCGGAAGCCGCTGCTGCGGCTGAAGCTCAGCGCGCAGCCGAAGAAGCCGAGGCGGCACGCCGGGCCGAGGAAGAGGCAGCCGCCGCCAACGCGAAGGCCGCGGCGGAAGCCGCTGCTGCCACCGCCGCAAAGCCGACCGCCAGCACCAAGAAGAAGGCTGCCTGATGGACCCCGCAGCTTTCCGCAGCCGTTACCCGGAGTTCTCGGATGTCAATGAGTACCCGGACCCGCTTATCCAGGTGCATCTGACGGCTGCGGGAATGCTGCTCCTAGAGCAGGTATGGGGCGAGCTGATGGACATGGGCCACGGCCTCTTCGTGGCGCACAACATCACCATCGGCCGCCGGCATCAACTGGCAGCGGATGCTGGAGGCGTGCCCGGTGAGGTGACCGGACCGAAGACATCGAAGACGGTGGATAAGGTGTCGGCGAGCTACGACACGTCGGCAGTGACCATGGCAGACGGCGGGTTCTGGAACTCGACCGCCTACGGCGTGGAGCTGCTGTACTGGGCGCGCCTGATCGGCATGGGTGGCCGCCAGCTGTGAAAGCCATCCTCGTCCGCAAGTCGGACAAGATGGGCGCGGTTCTGAAGGCGTTGGACAAGCTCACGCGGCGCGACGTGTTGGTCGGCGTGCCGGGCGAGACGGCGGACCGTGATCAGGACGAGTACGGCCCGATGAACAACCCGACGCTGGCCTACATCCACGACAACGGCAGCCCTGCGCAGAACATCCCGGCGCGGCCGTTCATGGCGCCGGGCATCGAAGCGGCGCGCGAGCGCATCAGCAGCGGTCTGGGCAAGGCAGCGAACGCGGCGCTGGATGACCGCGACGACCTGGCCATGCGCCACCTTGAGCGCATAGGGCTGGCGGCGCAGAGCAGCATCCGGCGCTACATCTCCACCGGCAACTTCGCACCGCTGGCAGCGGCGACGCTGCGGGCACGCGCGGCGCGCGGCAGGAAGGGCGCGCTGCTGGAGCTGGCCAGCCGCGCAGCAGGCAACGAACCGAGCAACGAAAGCGCGCGCCCGCTGATCGACAGCGGACAGCTGCGCCGATCGATCAACTACGTGATCAGGGGACGGTGATGGCACTGCTGGACGTCTCCGACATCCTCTGCGACCCGGACTTCATGGACACCGGGCTGGTCTGCGAACGCCTCACGCAGACCGTCGGCGCGAATGGCCGCGCGACCAACGCGCCGGCGCAGACGTCCTTCGCAGGTGTCGTGACCAGCGACAAGGGTGACATGCTCATGCGGATCGCCGAGGGCGAGCGCACGGTGGGCAGCATCATCATCCACACTCGATTCGCGCTGCAGGACGGCCGGCCGGGCCAGACCGCAGACATCGTGATCTGGCAGGGCCGGCGCTACACCGTGTCGGCAGTGCAGGACTGGTCGCACTTCGGCCGCGGCTTCGTGATGGCGAACTGCGACCTGCTCCCGCTTCAGGGGTAACACCATGGCGAACAGCTCGGCGACCGGCGGATACCTCCAGCCGGCGGGCACCCCTGCGCCCGCAGAAGACGATGCGCTGGACGACATCATTCAGGCGGCCGTCGTCGGCATCACTGGTCTGCCCGGGAATCTGGTGCGGCCCCGGTATCAGCCGGGCCACCCGCGCCATCCGGAGCCGGACACGAACTGGTGCGCGGTGGGCGTGATGGAGACCCAGCGCGACGACGGCCCCGCGATCGAGCACCAGGGCGAGGGCGAGGGCTTCGACCGCTACACCAGACATCAGGAGATACGCGTGCTGGCCAGCTTCTACGGCCCGAACGCCAATCGCTTCGCCGGCCTGCTGGCCGACGGCCTGGCCGTGCTGCAGAACCTCGAAACGCTGGCCGCTCAGGGCGTGGCCTTCGTCGATGCCGATACCGCGCGCCGCGTGCCGGAGCTGATCAACCAGCAGTGGGTGAATCGCTACGACCTGCCCATCCGCCTGCGCCGGGCCATCCGTCGCAGCTACCCGATCCTGAACATCCTTTCCGCCGACCCGGCGTACTCCACCAACTGAGGACACATCAATGAGCACTCTCGGACTGCCTGTCAGCGACATCGTGAATGTCCAGGTGGTGCTGACGCCGCTCGCCGCGCAGACGCGCGACTTCGGATCGCTGCTGATCCTGGGCGACAGCGACATCATCGACACCACCGAACGCCTGCGGCTCTACACCACGCTGGATGCCGTCGCGAACGACTTCGGCACCTCGGCCCCGGAATACAAGGCCGCGGCCCTCTACTTCGGCCAGACGCCGCAGCCTTCCACCCTGTACGTGGGGAAGTGGGCGCAGAGCGCAACCGCCGGCAAGCTGCGCGGCGGCGTGATGTCGGCGGCCGAACAGGCCCTGTCGAACTTCACCGCCGTGACGACCGGCGCCATGAAGATCAGCGTGGATGGCGTGGAGCAGTCGCTGACCGGCCTGAACTTCAGCACGGCACTCAACCTGCCCGGCGTGGCCGCCATTCTCGACACCGCGCTCACCGGCGCGACCGTCGCGTGGGATGCCGTCAATCAGCGCTTCGTCGTCACCAGCGGCACGACCGGTGCTGCATCGACGGTCAGCTTCGCTACGGCGCCGTCGTCCGGTACCGACGTGAGCGAGCTATTCAAGCTGCGCAGCACCAACGGCGGCTATGTCGCGCCCGGCGCTGCTGTGGAGACGGCCGTCGCTGCCGTGCAGGCCATCGCGAACATGAGCGCGGCCTGGTACGGCCTCTACATCGCGAGCAGCCCGGTGCCCACCGATGACGAGGTGCTGGCGGTCGCGGAGTTCATCGAAGGCAGCGGCCTGTCGCGCATCTACGGCATCACCACGCAGAATGCCGGCGTGCTCAACGCGGTGACCACCACCGATATTGCGTCGCGCCTGAAGGCGCTGGGCTACAAGCGCACCTTCGTCCAGTACAGCAGCAGCAACGAGCACGCCGCGGCGTCCATCTTCGGGCGCGCCTTCACGGTCGAGTTTCAGGGCAGCAACACCACGCTGACCATCAAGTTCAAGCAGGAGCCCGGGGTTGCGGCCGAGACGCTGACCGCAAGCCAGGCTGTCGTCCTGAAGGGCAAGAACTGCAACGTGTTCGTCCGCTACAACAACGACACGTCGATCATCCAGGAAGGGGTGATGGCCAACGGCTACTTCTTCGACGAGGTGCATGGCACGGACTGGCTGCAGAACGACGTGCAGACCGCCATCTACAACCTGCTCTACACGTCGCCCACGAAGATCCCGCAGACCGACGCCGGCATCAACACCATCCTGACCACGATCTGCCAGCGGCTGGAACAGGGGGTGGTGAATGGCCTGATCGCCCCGGGCCAGTGGAATGCGCCGGGCTTCGGCACGCTGCGTCAGGGCGACTTCCTGCCGACCGGCTACTACGTCTATGCCCCGCCCGTGAGCGACCAGTCGCAGGCCGACCGGGAGGCACGCCGCGCGCCGGTGATCCAGTGCGCGATCAAGCTCGCCGGCGCCGTGCATTTCGTCGACGCCATCATTTCCGTCAATCGCTGAGGTCTGAACCATGAGCACGTATTCGTTCCAGGACGTAGCCGCCACGCTGGTAGGCCCGACCGGCATCGTCGACCTGGGCTACGGCGCGGCCGTGGCCGAGGAAGGCATCACGATCGAGCCGGCCGGCGATAAGAACACCATGCTGATCGGCGCCGACGGCGAAGGCATGCACAGCCTGCACGCCGACAAGAGCGGCACGATCACCGTGCGGCTGCTGAAGACCTCGCCCACGAACCTGAAGCTTCAGGCCATGTACAACGCCCAGACGCTGAACGGCGCGCTGCACGGCCAGAACGTGATCACCGTGCGACAGAAGACGGCCGGCGACATTACTGTCGCGCGCGCCTGCGCCTTCAAACGGAAGCCGAACCTCGCCTACGCGAAGGACGGTGACATCGTGGAATGGGGCTTCGACTGCATCAAGATCGATACCCAGCTCGGCGAGTACTGAGGCACGCCATGAGAGAGCACACCATCGGCGCGAGCACCTACCGCCTGAACAAGCTGTCCGCAATGCAGGCGTTCCACGTGAACCGCCGCATCATGCCGATCATCCCGACGCTGATCCCGATCTTCGCCAAGCTGGCCAAGGAAGGCAGTTTCGGCGCCGACCTGCTGGGCTTTGCCGAAGTGGCCGAGCCGTTCGCGCGCGGCATCTCCGAGCTGCCGGACGACGTCTGCAACTACGTGTTCGCGGCCTGCCTCAGCGCGGTGCAGCGCCAGACCACGCCCGGCACGTGGGCGCCGGTGTGGAACAACTCGGCCGGCGTGATCATGTTCGACGACCTTGGCCTGGACGTGATCCTCGAGCTGGTCGTCGAAGTCATCAAGGACAACCTCGGTCCTTTTATAGCCGGTCTGCTTACCAGCCAGCAGAGCGGACCGATTCCGGCGGCTGGCTGACCCTCCCCGGTGGTGAGGACTGGGTTCTGTCGCCCGTCCTCGCCGGCCTCTGCAAGTACGAATCCCTGATTGACGGAACGATGAGCCTCGCCGACGTGGCGCTGCTCAACGACGCGCTGCTGGTGCGCTCCGACAACCAGGACATCGCCCGTCGTCGAATGGAGAAGAACCATGGCTGAGAAAGACATCCTCCGCGAGTATCTGGTCAAGCTGGGCTTCCAGATGGATCAGGCCAGCGCGAAGAAATTCACCGACTTCATGGCCGGCGCCGAAAAGGCGATGGTCCGGTTCATGGTCGGTATTCAGGCCGCTGCCGTCGCCGTCACGGCCGGCGTGTCGAAGTTCGCCGCCCAGATGGAGCGCCTGTATTGGGCGGCCCGGCATGGCGGTTCCTCCGCGTCCGGTTTCAAGGCTTTCGAACGCACGGCGGAGAACCTTGGGGCTTCCGTCGAGTCGGCGCGCGGCGCGGTGATCGGGCTGGCCTCCAGCATCCGGAACAACCCGGTGATGGAGGCGTTCTTCAAACAGTTCGGCATCCAGACCCGCGACGCCAAGGGCAACATCCGCGACACCACGGATCTGCTGCGCGACATGTCCCGGGTGTTCCAGGACATGGACTACCTGGTCGCCAATGCCTACGCCAAGCAGCTGGGCATCACGGAAGACCTGCTGATCGCCATGCGCGACCCGGCCTTCTCCGAGATGTACGACCGCCAGAAGAAGATCGCCGAGGCCAGCGACAGCGCGGCGGCGGCGGGGCAGCGATTTTCGGTAAAGCTGCGTGGCCTGCAAAGCAGGGTGTCTGCTGTCGGGGATGTGATCGGCGAAAAGCTGATTGACGTGCTCGGACCACATGTGGATGAAGCCACGCAATGGTTTGAAGACAATGCGGACACCATCTCCGATCTGGTTGCCGGGATTGCTCAAGCAATCGTGAACGCGAGCCGCATCATCATGCCCATCATCAACAAGATCATCGAAGGCTGGCGGCTGCTGATTCAGGTTTCCAAGGAAGGCTTTGGTGAGTTCAAGAAATGGGCGAATTCAAAGATTTCCGTGGAGGTTGGCGATGCCATAGGATCCTCGACGGAGAGCGTATTCAAATGGCTGGGGATCAAGGATGTAGTGGATGACATGCTCGGCCTGAACGGAGGCTCGGGATCGGGGAAAGGCCCCGACCCCATGGCATTTTTCCAGAGCCTTGGTTGGACGAGAGAGCAGGCGGCCGGCATCGTGGCCAACCTTCAGCGCGAGTCGCAGATGGATCCGAAGGCCATCGGCGACAACGGCAAGGCGGTGGGCATCGCCCAATGGCACCCGGATCGGCAGGCGAACTTCCGCCGGTGGGCCGGCAAGGATCTGAAGGACGCCAGCGTCGAGGAGCAGATGCGCTTCGTCCATTACGAGCTGACGCAGGGTTCGGAGCAGAAGGCCGGAGCGATGCTCCGCGCCCAGAAGAACGCCGAACAGGCCGGCCGTGTCGTCAGCATGCAGTACGAGCGCCCGGCCAACGCCGAGTACGAGGCTTCGCGCCGCGGCGCCGCCGCCGCCCAGATCGCCCAGACCACCACCATTCAGGTGATCGGCGCCGGTGATCCGGTGGCCACTGCCAACCGCGTGGCCGATGCCCAGACCCGCGTGAATCAGGACATGGTGCGCAACTTCACGCCGGTGCTGAACTGATGTCCCTGCTCGATTTCATCCAGCTCACGCCGCGATCGAGCATCGGCGGCATCGAGATTCAGGCAACGCTGGAGGAGATCCACAACTCGACCGTCCAGATCACAGAGCATCCGGTCGAGCTGGGCGCCGAGATCACCGACCACGCCTTCAAGAAGCCGGATGAAGTGATCCTGCGCTGCGCGTGGTCGAACAGCTCTCCGCAGGCGCTGCTGGGCACTGTGCAGCGGCTGTTCTCCGGCGAGCTGAGCGGGGCCGACTATGTGTCGGACGTCTATTCGCAGCTGCGCGAGCTGCAAGAGGCGCGCGAGCCGTTCGAGATCGTCACGACGACGCGCCGCTACCAGAACATGCTGATCACCGCGCTTCAGGTGACGCGCGACCAGAAGACTGGCAACGCGCTGGTCTGCACCGCGACCTGCCGCGAAGTGATCATTGTGCAGACCAAGGCGACGACGCTGCCGCCGCGGCAGGACCAAGCCAGCCCGGAAGAAACGGCCGAGGTGGAAGATCGCGGCACCGTCCAGGCGGTGCCGGCCACGCCTTCGCCGGGCGGTGCGGTGTCGCCGCTCGATATGGTGAAGCAGTCGGTATCCAGCGCAGTGTCCGGAGCTATCGACGCCATCAATCCCGGAGACTTCTTCAGCATCCCTGCGCTGCCCACGCCGCAGAGCTTCGGCATCTCGCTGGGCGGCATCGACCTGAACATGGGACTCTCGTTCAAGGGTGCGGCCGGCTGGGTCATGGATGTTGCGAACAACGTCGGCGACACCCTTCTGTCCGGCGTGCCGCTGGTCACCGGCGGCAATCTGCTGGAGCAGTTCGAACACCTGGGCATCCCGGGCGGGCTGTGGGTTCAGACCAAGAACGCGCCGGACGCTGTGCCTACCTTCGACAATCTGGGCGTCGAGAGCTTCCTGTTCTACGTGGCGGACCGCGCATGAGCGTCGCCCAGTACCTGCGCAAGTTCAGCCTGATCGTCGGGCCGGACAGCGGTGATGCGCGCGACCTGTCCGACCTGCGCTGCTACTTCAACGTGCGACGCGGCGACAACGAGACGCCGAACACCGCCGACATCCGCGTGACGAACCCGGCGCCGGCGACCGTGCAGCAAGCGATGAGCAGCGAGTTCTCGCGCGTGGTGCTTCAGGCCGGCTACGAAGGAAACTTCGGCGTGATCTTCGACGGCCAGATCAAGCAGACGCGGTTCGGGCGCATCTCCAGCACCGAAACCTATCTGGACATCCACGCCGCCGACGGGGACCGCGCCTACAACTACTCGACCATGGCGCTGTCGCTGGCGGCCGGCGAGAACGGGCAGCGCCGGCAACTGGACGCAGTGCTCGGATCGATGGCGTCGTTCGCGGTGTTCCAGGGCTACGTGCCGCCGGACCTGCCGGACAACCCGCTCCCGCGCGGCAAGGTGATGTTCGGCCAATGCGCGGACGAGCTGCGCATCATGGCCCGCAACTCGCTCACGAACTGGAGCATCCAGAACGGCAAGCTGCAGATGATCCCGGAGACGGCATACCTGCCCGGCGACGTGCCCGAGATCAACGCGTCGACCGGCATGATCGGCATTCCGGAGCAGACGCAGAACGGCATCAAGCTGCGCACGCTGCTGAACCCGGCGCTGCGTATCGGCCAGGTGATCCGGCTCAACAACGCCAGCATCCAGCGGTACCGGCGACCGATCAGCCTGGGCGCAACCGTCCAGAACGACACCTTCGACATCCGCAACCCGATCAACCCGGACGGCCTGTACTACGTGATGGTGGCCGACTACTACGGCGACACCCGGGGCGACAGCTGGTACTCGGACATGGTGTGCCTGTCTGTCGACGCCACCATCGATCCGGAATACCTGAAGACCCAGCCGGTCGGCGTGCCCGTCGTGTCGGCCATCAAGAGGCGAGGCTGATGGATCGCAGAGAGAGATTCAGCGACGAGCAGGCTGCCATCCGCGCCGCGCTGGCGCGCCTGCAATCCCGCCTCTGGACGGCAATGCCCGGCATCGTTGCGGCGTTCGACCCGGTGCGGATGGTCGCCAACGTGCAGCCGGCCATCACCGCCCAGCTCCGGACCCCGGAGGACATCGTGCAGGACGTGCAGCTGCCGCTGCTGCTGGACTGCCCCGTGGTGTTCCCGGGCGGCGGCGGCGTGACGCTCACGTTCCCGCTCGCGCCCGGCGACGAGGTGCTGGTGGTGTTCGGCAGCCGGTGCATCGACAGCTGGTGGCAGCAGGGCGGCGTGCAGGGGCAGGCGGAGCTGCGCATGCACAACCTGTCCGACGGCTTCGCTATTCCGGGCCCGCGCTCGCTGCCGCGCCGCTTCGATGTCAGCACCACCGCGGCCCAGCTGCGGACGGACGACGGTGAAACCTACGTGGAGCTGCAGCCCGGCGGCACGGTGCGCATCCAGGCTGAAAAGATCGAGATGCACGCCCGGCGGTCCTGGTCGTGGGACGTGAATGGCTTCGGCGAGAGCTGGGAGCACACCGGCGGCTCGAACTACAAGCGCACGCGCTGGCAGACCGGCGCTGTTCTGACGAACGTCGATCTGCCCATCAACCCGCCCGAAGGCCCCTGACCATGCGCTACCGGAAACTGGATGCTGCCGGCGACTACGTGCTCGGCGGGCAGGCCGCCTTTCACGTGAACACGCCCGAGGCCGTGGCCCAAGCCATCCGCACGCGGCTCGCGCTCTGGCGAGGCGAGTGGTTCCTCGATGCCAAGGAAGGCACGCCGTGGAATCAGGAGGTGCTGGGCAAGCGCATGCGCGGCCGCTCGCCTGACGCCGCTGTGCGCTCGCGGATTCTCGGCACGCCGGGCGTGATCGAGATCGTCAGCTACACCAGCTCGTTCGACGGCGACAGCCGCTCCCTCTCCATCACCGCGACGGTGCGCACGCAGTACGGCACCGCCACCATCACGGAAACCCTCTGACATGGCATCCCAGACCGCTCCGACCATCGACGCGGCCGGCATCCGCGCGCCGCAGTTCGCCGACATCCTGACCTGGCTGCAAGACCAGTACCGCGCGATCTACGGTGCCGACGTGTATCTGGAGGCCGACTCGCAGGACGGCCAGTTCCTGGCGCTTGTGGCCGCCGCGATCAACGACAGCAACACGGCATGCATCGAGGTCTACAACTCGTTCAGCCCGGCCACCGCGCAGGGCCACGCGCTGTCCCTTCAAGTGAAGCTCAACGGTATCCGCCGGCTGGTGCCGACGGCCTCCACGGTCGACCTGCTGCTGGGAGGCACCGTGGGAACGACGATCACCGGCGGCCTGGTGACCGACGCCGATGGCAATCAGTGGCGCCTGCCCGACAGCGTCACCATTCCCGGTGCCGGGTCGATCACCGTCACCGCGACCTGCGTGAAGCTGGGCGCGATCGAGGCGGCCGCCGGCACGATCACCAAGATCGCCACGCCGACCTTCGGCTGGCAGACGGTCACGAACCCGTCAGCCGCGGTACCCGGCAGCCCGGTCGAAACCGATGCAGCACTGCGCGTGCGCCAGTCGCGCAGCGTGGCCGTGCCGTCGCAATCCATCTTCGAAGGCATCGTCGGCAGTGTCGCGAACCTGGCCGGCGTGACGCGCCTGCGCGGATACGAGAACGACAGCGACACGCCCGACGCCAACGGCGTGCCGGGTCACCACATCGCGCTGATTGTCGAAGGCGGCGACGTGGCTGCCATCGCCAACACCATCGCGGTCAAGAAGACGCCGGGAACCGGCACTGCAGGCGACATCGTGCAGTCGGTGCTCGACGCGTTCGGCGGCAGCCACATCATCCGGATCAGCCGTCCGACGGTGGCCGACATCAAGGTCGCGCTCACGATCCAGGCGCTCACCGGATACTCGTCCGCCATCCTGCCGCGCATCCGGCAGGCGATCGCTGACTATTTGAACGAGCTGCCGATTGGTGAGTCGGTCATTTACAGCAAGGTCTTCGTGCCGGCGAACCTCGGAAACGACAGCCTTGGCCAGACCTACAACATCACCGCGATGACCATCGCGCGTGACGCCGGAGCGTTCGGCACGTCCAGCATCGCCATCGCGTTCGACGAGGTCGCGTCCTGTGACACCGCCGACATCGCCATCACGGTGACCTGATCGTGGCCCGCGACTACACCGCGCTGATAACCAGTGAGCACCGGAAGGCACCGCGATTCGTCGCGACCGTCCAGGCGTCGACCGGCGCGCTGGCCGCGACTGCAGATGCCACCCGAACCATCCCGGCGGCTTTCGATGTCGAGACGGCGGCCGGTGCGCAGCTCGACATCATCGGCCTGTGGGTTGGTCAGTCGCGGCTGATCCCGAACGTGCTGCTGCTCCAGTTTTTCGGCTTCGCGGACAACCCGGCCGCGCTGCCATTTGGCGAGGAGAGCAACCCGTCCGGCGGCGGGCGCTGGTACGAGGAGGGCGAGGACTACACCGCCACCACAGTGCTGGGCGACCCCGAGTTCCGGACGCTGATCCTAGCGCGCATCGCTCGGAACATGTCCAAAGGCACGACGCAGGAGCTGCTGTCGGCGCTGTCATTCATCTTCGGCGGCGTACTGGTCGCTCTGGATGACCCCGGTGACATGACGATCAGCGTAGCGATCGGCCGGTATCTCACGCTGATCGAGCGAGCAATCATCGTCAATCTGGACATTCTTCCGCGTCCCGCTGGCGTTCGGATCAGCCGCCGTCTGATGTTCGACAGCAGTCGCTATTTCGGTTTTGAGGGACAGGCGAACGCCCTGTCATTCGGTGAAGAAGGGCTGCCGAATGTCGGCGGCCTGCTCGCAGAGGAGTTCTGAAGCATGGCAATCACGAAACCCGAGGTGTTGCCGCCGTGGGCAGATAGCGGCGACAAGGTGCAGCCGAGCAACGCCGAGATCGAGACGGGATGGCCGTCCAGCGCCGTCCCGCCTTCCCGGCAGCGCTTCAACTGGGCGCTGAACTACTGCATGAACGGGGTGCGATATCTCACCCGACGCGGCATCCCTGATTGGGATTCAGACGAGACCTATGCCACCGGAGACAGGGTGATCGGACCGACCGGGCAGACGTATCAGGCGCTGACGGCGAACACGAACAAGACGCCAGCCTCGAACCCGTCCGACTGGGCGACGTGGGGATTCGGCCCGGGCGATATCGCGACCGCGACGACGGACAACTCGTCGAAGCTGGCGACCTCGTCATGGATTCGCAGCGCGATGTCGAACATCGCCAGCGCTGCTGGCTTCTCGGTGCTGCTCGGCACCAATGGGTACATTGCCTTCCCCAGCTGGCTCGGCGGATGGATCGTGCAGTGGGGTGGCACAGGGAACATTAGTAGCGGGTCGAACGCAGTGATTACGCTTCCGTTTGCATTTCCGAATGCCGCTCTACGCGTGGTGACGACGTTTGCAGCAATAGCGGACACGTCGTCGGGCGGTGCTTATATCGGACAGTTGCGCGCGTCTTCCGCTACGAGCATCACGGTCCGAAATCTTGGCCCAGCAGCGGCGTCTTATGAGTACTTCGTATTCGGACACTAAGGGAGATCGCCATGCAAATTTTCTATTCAGCCGCATCCGGCGGTTTCTATTTGTCAGCCATCCATTCGCAGATTCCTGATGACGCCGTCGAGATAACGGCAGAGCGGCACGTCGAGTTGCTGGATGGACAATCGCAAGGGTTGTTGATTGCGCCAGGGCCAGATGGATACCCGGTGTTGCAAGAGCAGGAAGAAGCACCAGTAGTCCCGGCGTCTGTGACGCGTCGCCAAGCTCGCCAGGCATTACATGCAGCCGGCCTACTCTCTGTCGTTGATGACTATTTCTCGCAGCAGCCGATTGACGTAAGGATCGACTACGAAGACGCGCAGACTTTCGACCGGAACTGGCCGACTCTTGCCCAGGCGGCAGGGGTGCTAGGACTGTCATCCGAGCAGCTTGACGCGCTATTCATCGACGCGGCAGGTCGATGACATGACAGACGAACCAGTGCGACACCAATCTGCAGCACCGCCAGGCCGCCTTCGGGCGGCTTTTTCATTTCCGGAAACGCAATGACCGAACCAACTTCAACAGCTGCGGGGGCAGCTGCCGGCGCGCTCACGGTGCTGCCTGTCGCCATGCTCGGCGCCCAGACCGACGCGCTTGGTCTGGGCCTTTTCGGCGCGCTTCTGGTCTGCATGTGGCTGCGCTCCGTGCGAACCCGCTCGCGTGCATTCAGCGCGGTGCTGCTGTCCGGACTGCTCGCGGGATACGGCTCTCCGATCGTCGCGTCCGTTGCTTCCGGCTATCTGAGCGGGATGCAAGCGGACGACCTGCGGCTGCCCATGGCGCTGCTCATCGGCGTGCTGTCGCCAACCCTCGTCCCCATCCTGCTGCGCGTCGCGGCAGCGCGCGTAGATCAAAGCGGGGTGCTGTGATGGACGCCTTGCACATATGCGGCATTGCGGCCGCTGTCGTGGTGCTGGTGCGTGTAGTCTGCCTTGCCAGTCACCTGTCGCCGGACGGCTGGAAAGGCATGCTGCTGCGCTTCGTCGCCTTCACCGTGTCGCTGGCCGCCTTCGGCGCATCGGCGTTCGCGGTGGCCGCCGACCTGCCGTTCTCCGGCCAGGCGCTTCTGGTGAGTGTCGCGGGATTGATCGTCTCGGACCGGAGGATGACCCGATGATCCTCTCCCCCGTGCAGCTGCTGCGCCTCGCGCCGCGCTGCCCCGACACCATCTCTTGGGCTGCGGCCCTCAACGAGGCGATGCGAGAGTTCGGCATTGAGTCGAAGCTGCAGGTCGCACACTGGCTGGCCCAGCTCGCGCATGAGAGCGCCGAATTCACGCGCCTGGTCGAGTCGCTGACCTACACCAGCGCGGAGCGCATCCTCGCCGTGTGGCCGACGCGATTCTGGCTGCCCAGCCCGCAACAGCCGACCTGTCCGGCCGGCCGCCGCGACGCTCACGGATTCGTCCGCGCGCCGGTGCTGCTGGCCAGCTATGTCTATGCCGGGCGAAACGGCAACGGCAGCGAGGCCACGTCGGACGGCTTCCGATTCCGCGGCCGTGGTCCGATCCAGATCACCGGCCGCGCCAACTATGCCCGGTGCGGCCAAGCGCTCGCGCTGCCGCTGATCGAGCAGCCGGACCTGCTGACCGATCCCGACGTCGGCGCGCGGGCGGCGGCCTGGTACTGGGCCGACCGGAAGATCGGGCCGCTGGCCGACGCGAACGACATCGAGGCCGTCACGCGCCGGATCAACGGCGGCACACACGGCCTCGATGGCCGCCGCCGGTATCTGCAAACCGCGATGCGGGTGCTCGCGTGATCGCCAGCCTTCTCGCCCGTGCGCTGCCGCCCTGGGCGCTCATCGCCGTTGTGCTGGCCATCGTCAGCAGCATCAGCGCATGGGGCTGGATCATGCGCGAGCAGCGTGACGCCGCACGTGCTGATCATGCTGCTGAGGTTGCGCGCTTCGCCGAGTTTCGCGCGCGCGTCGAATCCGAGGGTCGGCAAGCGCAGGCCCGCACCGCAGCCGAGATCACACGACAGGAGACCATCAATGCACAGACTCATACCGCCTACGGCGTCGCTCTCGATCGCCTGCGCGCTCTGCACGCTGCTGACCGCCTGCGCATCGCCGCCAGTGCAGCACGTACCAGTAGCGGTGGAGTGCCCGCCGATGCCGCGCCCGCCGGCCGAGCTGACGCAGCCTCTGCCGACGATGGATCTGCTGCCGGCGGACGTCCTGCCGCCGAAGCTCCGGACGCGCTGACGGAGCGCTGCGCTGCCGCGACGCTGCAGTGCGCCTGGCTACAGCACTGGATCGATGAGCAGACCGCCCCTGTGCACTGAGTGCGTGCGGCTGCGCGAGAAAGTCGACGCACTGCGTACCGACCGAAACGAATGGCGAGCGGTCGCCGTGCATTTCGCCGGCCGCGCGCTTGACCTCGAACGCCACCTCTCCCGCCTCTTTCCCGCCTGCGAGTCCGAGCAGGCGCGGCATCCGTACCAGCCGAGGGCCCGCTGACGCCTCGACCTCTCTGCCGCCGTTCGGTATCGTCTACTGTATGGATATACAGCATGACAAGCCGCGCCCATGGAGCCCCGACGACCCCGCGCCGATGTCAGGGCGCCCGCCTTGGCTCTTCCACGCAGTTAAATATGGCCTCGGACACGTCGTGTGCGATGCCGACGGCCGCATTCTGGCGTCGCATGTCCTGAACGAAGTCGGTCTTCTGATGAGTGGGGCGCCGACGATGTACGCCGTGCTGAAGAGAATTGCGGCCGAGAGGCCGGAAGGTGATCGGCACGGTGACTTGGCGCGGCGCGCGCTGAGGCATATCGACGACCACGACGAAGTGCGTCGGGCGCATCCTGCCGTCGGTGCCAAAGGCAGCTGAGCCAGTGCTATTCGCGAATCGGCAACGTCAGCAAATCAACGGGTTAAGCCCGCACTCCGCCGCCTCGAATAGCACAGAGAGGCGTCTGCAGGCGATTGATTCAGCGGCACAAATCGCGCTTGAAAAAATTGGCTACGAACCAAGGGGTCGGGCGTTCGAATCGCTCCGGGCGCGCCAATTAAGCAAAGAGAATCAAACAGATAGGCCAATCTTCGGATTGGCCTTTTTGTTTTCCGGCTTCCGGGGACAGGCGGGGGACAGAATGTGTTCGATCTGTGGGCGGTATCGCACGCACTCCGGAAAGCGGAACCCCCCTAGGAAAAGTTCATGACCAGAAAACTGCCGGGGCGCGAATTACCCTCAGCGGGGCACCCCCTCGGGAGGACCCGTGCAATCCGGCGTGCGCGTGCCGCTGCGTTGCCTTCAGTCCAAAACAGGTGCCCATTTCCTCTGAAAACCGGCATCCATTATCAGGGGTGGCGGCTTGAGATGGCTTGCGTAAGCCATTTTTCTTCGTCTACTTCTGAAAAGACGCACTATCAGAACTTGTGAAAGGAAATGAACGGAGCTAAGTCGTTGACTCCGTTCACATTTTCCGACGCGCACCGTTTTCACCCTGAAAATGGGATCGGGGTGTTGCACCTGATGAAACTTCCCAGGGCGACATAAGCCCGGTTATCGGCCTTCCTCGTCCGTTCGGGTCCGCTCCCGCCTGTTATCCATCGCACTCAACCATGGACACCCGCGCACGGATCAAGGTGCCCGCTGTGATCCAGGCAAGGCGCCCGCCGTACTGTGCCCGCAGATCGCGCACCAGATCGGTCAGCACATCGCCGGGCGCGCCGATCATGCGCCCGCCGTTGTTGTCTTGGTCGGTCAGCCCGTAGTCGAGAACAGGGCGGCGGATTGCGGTTTTCGTCTCTGGCGCAAAGGCACACAGAGCACCTACCCCCGGCGTTTTCTCCGGTGCGCTCGATGCATTTCCCTTTGGCTCTTCAAAAGTGGCGGTTACAGCGGTTACGCGGTTACACGTTTCTGTTTGTCCATGTGAATCAATGCTTTGTGGCGCGTGTTTCGTAACCGCATCCCGTACCACGTAACCGGTGCCGACGCGGTTACGGCCTATGCCGGCATCCACGGTCCGCGACTTCTGTCGCTCGCTGGCCAACATCGCTGCCCAATCAATCTGCATCGTCACTCCCTGTGACGATCTCCGAGGCAATGCAGTAGAAGCGGACCGGGCCGGCGGTTCCGGGCTCTCGCTGCTGAACCGTCATGTGATCGCGGCTTCGCTTAAGCATGCCGTGTTCATGAAGCACTTTCGCAACCTGCCGAGGTTCGAAGCCTCGGCATACTTCATCCTTGAACACAGCGGGATAGACCAGATACTCGATAACCTGATCCGCTTCCTTCAGGTTCTCGGTTTCCTTGGTCGGGCGTCGCCAGCCCGCGCGGTTCATCGTGCGTGGCGCGTGGCTATCGGATATGGACGGGCGTCGCCAGTCTTCAAACCGGCTTACCCCGTGCGCCTGGAAGAACGCGGCGGCCTGCTCGATCATCTTTCGCGGTTCGCGGTTTTCCTCTCCACCGAACGCCCGCAGCCAGTCCTTGAACATGCGCACCGCGGCTTGTACCGCCTCACCGGCCGGCCAGCCCGTGATGCCCCAGGTGGTCGCCAGCTCGCCCGCGAAGCCGACCGCCGCAAAGCGGGTTGCTGCCCGGATCGCCTGACCGCCCGCGCGTTCGCTCAGTGCCGATTTCTCGAACTGTTCGCGCATGCGCTCGAACTCATCAGCCAGCCCGTCGCGCTCATCCACCACACGGCGCACGAAGGCCGGCCAGGCAGTGCCGTAGTGCTTCGCTGCGTTGCGCTGTACCGCCTCGCTGAAGCGCGCGCCGTCGCCATGGTCGTGCAGCGCGTCCCAGGCGCCGAAGCCTGCGCCGGCATCGGCGGGCAGTTCGCAGAAGCGCACTTCCTGTCCGGCGTAGGCGCGTTCCTGATTCTCTTCAAGGAACTGAGTCAGGCCGATTTCGCCGTTCGACTGGAACAGCAGACTGAACTCCGCTGTTTCGCGCATGCCGCCTGCAGCCTGCCCGCGTCCCTTGCCTTGCCCGCTCGTGAGCATGTAGGCAGCCTGTGCCACGTCGCGCGGGTTCCCGGCCTGCTTCAGCTCGTCCAGCAACAGCGGCGCATCGCAGTGGCCTGCGGCGGTGGCCTCGATGGCGTTTGCAGTCAGCAGCCAGGTACGGCGGTAGGACGGCGCACCGCACAGACTGGCCGCTGCATACAGCAGTGCCGACTTGCCAAGGCTGGACCCGCCCGCCCAATGGAAACCGCCCGCGATGTTCGGATGCAGCCAAACCAGCGCCGCCGCGAAGCCGGCCGACAGTGCGAAGGTCAGCCGGCTGTTGCCGACCGCAAGCGCCGCCACGTGCTCACGCCATTGCGTCAGGGTGCCGGCCGCCCGGAACTGCGCGCCGCCGTTGCCCGGCGCCTCGTGCAGCCACAGTTCCGCACCGTCCGGTGCTATCGGTTCGGCGTCGCCGCCCAGCACGAAAGACCAGCGGCCGGCCTCGCTCACGTCCTTGTGCCAGCCTATGCGGCGCGTCAGGCGTGCCCGCGCGGTCGGGCGCTCGCGGTTCACGTACATCTTCAGCAGCCCGCCGCGATTGTCGGCGATGAACAGCCCGCGCCCGCGCAGCATGCGCGCCAGCGCCAGCCCGTCGCCTTCCAGCAACTCATCGGACACGATGACGCGCCGCTTGCGTCCGTCATGGTCGCGGAAGTCGGCAAGCCGGCTCCAACCGTCGCCGTTGCGATCGCGCACCATGTGCGTGATGGCGAGCGGCGCGCAGACGAAAACCCGGTCGAAGTAGGGCGCGCCGTCCTTGCCCTTCGGTGGTTGCCACTTCACGCGATACACGCCCTGCGCCTCGCCGTCCGTCACAACCTCAAACCAGTCGCCGGCCCCGTTCGCCTGCGCCGGCCGTGCATCCTGTGCAGGCGTCTGTACGCCTGCGGCTTGTGTGTCGTCGATGGCCGGCGCCGGCTTGTTCGCGTTCGCCTGGACGATGGATTGCCGCGCCGCTTCAAGCTGTCGCCGCACCGCTGCCATGCCTTCGCCGTCGCGTTCGCTGCACGCCAGGTCGTTGAAGTCCGTCCAGCTCTCTTGCCGATCCGACGTGAATGCAGGCAGGCACAGCACGCCACCCACGGCGGCCGCTGCGGCTTCGGCCTTGGTGCGTCCGGGGTTGCCTTTGGTGGCGTGGTCATCGTCGGCGCAGACGATCAGCAGCACGCCCGCATGCTGCGCGCGCAGTTCGCGCGCCACCGCCTCAAGGTTGCCAGCATCAAAAGCCACAGCCACCGGCCAGCCTGTTGCCTCGTGGATCGTGGCGGCGGTCGCGTAGCCTTCGGCGATGCACAGTGGTGCATCCGTCCGGGCCGCGCCCAGCAGGTGAAAACATCCCGCCTTGCGACCATCCGGCAGATAGTTCTTGTCGCGCCCTTCGATGCGCTCCGGATAGATCGCCTGCAGGCTGTGCAGCGTGCCCGATGCACTGCGGATCGGCACCAGCAGCGCACCAGGCGTGCGGACCTCTTCCCAGCGGCCGGCGCCGTCCTTCTGCCAGCGTGGCCACACGCCGACGCGCAGGCCATGCGCGCGCACACGCTTGCGGATCAGGTAGGGGTGCGCGTCGTCGGCGGGCTGTGCCGCGTTCCAGATCGCATGCGCCTTGCGCCGCGCCTTGTCCCGCCGCTTCTTCTCTTCGGCCGCTTCCTGCGCTGCCTTGGCCTGCGCCGCTCGCTCGCGTGCGGCCTGCTCTTCCGGTGTGAGCGGTGGCCGCGCTCCGGCATCCTGCCAGCCGTGCGCCTTCGCATCGCGGTACAGCGTGCCGATGCGCACCTTTCCGCCTTCGCGCACGCTCTTCCAGACCGCTTTCGCGTCCTTCGCGCTGTAGCTCTCCGCGCGCTGAAACCACGCGTCCCACAGATCGAAGCCGGCCGCGCCCAGCTCGCTTTTAACGGCCATGGCGATGCGCACGCGGTAGTCGTGGCTGTCGGGTTCCAGGTACGACAGCGCATCGCGTATGCGGTCGATCTCCCTTATAGGCACTTATGCGAACCTCTCGCGGGCTCGATGTCGGGGGGCCTTTTGAGCACGAGGCGCAGGACCGCATCCGGATTGGCCGCCAAGGCGGCTGCGCACGGGTCGCACAACCGGCCGCGCCAGACGATGACGAATGAACCCACGCGAAGCCTTAAATCTATTCGCCCCGCATCGGTGCGACTCGCGCCGCAGGATGTGCAGCTCAGGCTCTTGCGGCTCATAGCGAAAGCCCCCCTATCACCACAGAGAGGGCCGAAACCTCTTCCTGAATCGCGTCCAGAGAGCGGGCAACTTCGCTTACGGACTCGCACAGCCGGGCATTGGAATCGACGCCATCGCAACTGCGCTCATGTTCGGCAATGAGTCGTGCAACCTGAATGGTCAGCATGGGTTCGATGGCTGCGACTTCGGCCCCGAAGAACTGCTGAACGATTTCTCTCGCGAACGTCAGCTTACGAACTACGCCGACAGGAAAGCCCGGCGCGTTCATAGCTCGCCACCTTGCGCCGAGTCGCTGTCATCGCCTTCGCGTGCGGCAAGGAATGCCTGCAGATCGCCCAGACGATAGCGTATCGACTTCCCTACGCGGATGTACTTCAGCGGGTAACGCTTCGTCGTTCGCCAGCAAGCGAGCGTGCCCGGTTTGACCTTCAAGAAGGCTGCGGCCTGCTTGGCCGTCAGCAGCTCGTCAGATGACGTAACGCTTTCTATCGGATACATCACTATTCCCCTGTGTTATCTGCGCTTCACGATGAAGCACGACGAAACACAGGCTAGTGACGCAAGGGGGAATGTAAAACTGCCGCTTTCCGCTTCCGTAAGGTTAGAAATGTACGGTATCGGCTTCCGTCTATTTTTTTCTTGAACGCCGCCCCGGCTTAAGAGTGCCCGGCCGTACTTCGTTGTAGGCCTCACGCAACACCCTATCCTTCGACTTCATGACGTAATCAAAGACGTTTCTTGGCATTGATTCCCGCGGCATGGAACGAAACTGGTCCACGTGATCGACGATGAGCCCATCCGACTTTACCCATTCCTTGAAGGACTCGCGGTTCTTCACCTTACCCCGCATCCTGCTGATATCCGAACTGTAAGCCCTAACACCCGCAGCGACGTCTGAACCTACTACCGACGGCCAGTCAAACTCATCTAGAACGAGCTCATTAAGTCTGCGAAGTAGATGTGCAGCCAATTCGGATGAACTAGGCGACCTCTGAACCACCGGGTCTGCTAATGCCGCTTCCATGTATGCAATCAGCCGGAGCGCAGAAATGAGTTCATCGGAATGCTCAGATACAGGTTCGGCGCCGAGTGAATCGCGCATTCCTCTGACTGCATTGTCAAACCGATCCAGACTGTCGCAGACTGCTGATGCGGCTTTACCAATACGTCTGAGGGCCTCCAACTGTCCCGCCGCAAAGCCAGCATCGCCGAACGAATCGCCTAGGACACCCTTCTTCTTTGTCATCGGCGCCCGCCCGATATCAAGCGCATCACTGGCCATGCCGCCTTGCTTTTCGAGATGACACGGCCCCGACGAATCGCCGCTTCCATCGACCGGTAAGCCGACATGCAGGCATCATAGGTGGTAATATCGAATCGGTAACCATCGCGCCCTTCTCGAAGGAAGCCGTCGATGAGGCCGGCAAGGGAACCCGCGTACCCGATGACGCGCTCGCGATATTCATCCTCTGTTTTCGGAAGGCGTGCCTGTCGCTCTTTCTCCGCTTCCGTGGCTCGCTCCGATTCCCGCTGCTCTTCTATTGTCCTGTAGCGGGCCATTGCTTCTTCATGCGTCAGATTTACGCGGACTTTGAACCGCCCCTTGCCTATATCCGTGATCTTGAGCAGCCGTCGATCAGTGCGAGACAGGATCCTCGTCCGAACGCATCGACCACGATCATCTTTTTCTGCACCGAATTCCAGCCACTCAGCAAGCACTTCACCCGACTGGATCAAATCTTCTTGCCCTCCCTCAAGGTAATAGCAGCCGCCATTCCAAGACTCGCTGCGTCTCAAGGGGCTTGGAGTGCTACGCTTCTTCACAGCCATAATTCGAACCTCTATCGCTCGTGTTGTGGTCAGGGCCGCATCAGCGTTGCCGCGCTGGTGCGTCCCGCTCTCGTTGCCCGGCTTGCCGGCCGGGCAGGGTGCCGCGTGCTGCTGCGGCGGATTCAAAATCGTCAGGCGGCTATACGTGCCACGGGCGCGCGTTCCTTCGCGCGTTGCGAGGCTGTCCATAGGTCACGTTGTGCCTGCAGTCGCAGCCAATAGCCGGGCGTCGTGCCCAATGCTTCGGACAGGCGAATATCCATGTCCGCGGTCACGGCCGCGCGGCCGTTCAGGATGCGCGACAGCATCACGCGACTGATACCCAGGTGCACCGCGAACGCGGTCACCGTCATGTTCAGATCGTGAAGCCAGCCGGCCAGCAGTTCGCCAGGCGGTGCGGGGTCGTGCATGTCCATGGTGCGGTTCTCAGTGGTAATCGACGTAATCCACCAGCTCGACGTTCGCGCCGACGAAGCGGAACACCAGGCGCCAGTTCGCTTGCACCGTCACGGCATGGAAGCCGGCGCGGTCGCCCGATAGCGGGTGCAGACGCCACGACGGGCGCGCCAGATCATCGGGGCCGGATGCGGCATTCAGCGCGGTCAGTAGCTCGCGCAGGCGCTTGGCGTGCATTGGCTGGATACCTGCCTGCTTTCCCGTGCGGAAGAAGGTTTCAAGCCCCTTGTGGCGGAACGTCTGAATCATAGGCTGTAAATCCTCGATTTACAAACATGCGTCCGCGTGTTTGGCGTTTCATGGACGAAAGCCGGATGAAGCGGGGCGCGCGCCAGATTGCGCCGGGCAGCGGCGAACCGCTGAGGCTGTAACCGCTGTAACCGTTTCGATTTCTTGAAGCGGTTACAACACTGCACCGTTGAAACCCGCATGGATACTTGGTTTTCTTCTTCTGTAACCGATGTAACCGCTGTAACCGCCACGTTTCGCCCCTTCGGCTATTTCGCGCCGCGCGCCTTGCCACGTGCGAGCGGCAGCACCTTGGCCGTTGCGTCGCGCCCGGCCGCGTCCAGCATGGCGCCGGTGGCCTGTTCGATAGCGGCGCGCACCGGGTCGCGGTCCAGCCGGGCATAGATCAGGGTCGCGCTCGGGTCCTTGTGTCCAAGGGTCTTGCCGATGATCGCCAGCGATGCGCCGGTCTTGGCCTGCCAGCTTCCCAGGCTGCGGCGCAGGTCGTGAATGCGGAAGTCCTGCATCTGCGCGCGTTCAAGCAGCGCGGCCCATCGCTTCTTCGGGTTGCCCATGTGGCCGGCCTTGCTGCGCGCCGGAAACACGAAGCCGGCCGGCGCGGCCTCGGCAGGCTTGCGCCGCTGCAGGATGGCCAGCGCCTCGGGCACCAGGTCAATCAGCATGGGTTCGCCGTTCTTCGACGCCTCGCCGGGCACACGCCAAGCGGCATCGGACAGACTCAGATCCTCCCAGCGCATCGCCATCACGTTGCCACGCCGCGCGCCGGTCATCAGCGACAGCACCACGAAGTCGCGGAAGTCCTGCGAATCGTCGCCGGCCAGCGCCTCGAAGAAGCGCGGCAGCTCGCCGGACTGGATGAAGCGGTCGCGCTTCACTTCGGCGAACGGTTCGATTCCAGCGGCCGGGTTCTCGCCTCGGTACTCGCCCAGGTCGGCCAGCTTGTTGAACATGGTGGACAGCAGCTCGACGACGCGGTTTGCCATGGTGCGCTTGCCGGTCGCACCAATCGCCGCATGCAGCCGGCGCACGTCCTGAGGCTTGATCGCGGACAGCTTGCGCGCCGACCAATCGACCGAACCTTCCGGCTTGGTGCGCTCGCGCGCTCGTGGCTTGCGCGGTGCGTCCGGCAGCTTCGACAGCCACACTTCGAACGAGGCGCGCAGCGCATCGGCGGTGCGCCGACCGTGCGGTTTCAGGTGCCGGGAGACATACACCTCGAAGCCTTCGGACAGCGTGAGTTCCGCGCGCTTCTCGCGGATCGCGGCGGCCGGGTTCTCGCCGCGCGCGACGGCGTGGTTCACCTCGCCGGCCTTGCGTCGTGCCTGCTCGATGGTGACCGATGGAAAGCGGCCGATGGTGACGCGTTCGGCCTTGCCGGCGTCGCGAATCCAGCGGCGCGCCATGAAGGTCTTGACGCCCGTCGGCGAGACGCGAACGCACAGCCCCGGAACCTTCGCGTCGAAGTACTCGACGCGCTGGCCAGCGGCCGGCAGCGGCAGCTTTTCGAGTGCGTCCTTGGTGAAATTGATCGTGTTGCGCGCCATCGTCCCGACCCCTTGGTTTTCGGCACTGTAGCACCGGGGACAGGCGGGGGACAGAATCTCAGTGCATTTTCATGCATGACGATGCGTAAGCGTGAATGCATATGTCGAACGGAAACGGCATTTGCAAGCCGTTTTGTATGTCTCTATGCATCTTCATAAATGACCGTGAAAGTGCGGTCTGTTTGCCTACGAACCAAGGGGTCGGGCGTTCGAATCGCTCCGGGCGCGCCAACATGAGATGAAAATTGGGTACTTCTTCGGAAGTGCCCTTTTTTTCGTCTGTCATTGCCGTGATGACCGGCCTGCCATGGCCGCTGCGCATCATTGCCGCTTACCGCTGTTTCATTCGCCGGTGCCTGCAGCGAACGTTTCGTGGAATCGGATCGAACGGGGCGGTCTTGTACTGTGCTCGGAGGACGTGTTCGGGCAACGGGTGCCGAGTTGTTTTGGCGGAGGCGTGTGCGAGCGATGGTGGTGACGGGTTTGTGCGCAGTACGCGCCGATAATCGGATCCGGAAAAGCAGAAAGGCCGGCTGCCAGGCCGGCCTGCCTTCTCGTCATTCACTTCGGCGCTGCGGGCGGCATGGCCGCGGATAAGTGCGCCCGCGCAGGTATTACCAGACCTGAATCCGTTCCCCTTCCTTCCCGAGCCGGATGTCACCGAACTGTGCATGACCTTCGCCACGGCCGAATACGCTGTTGGCGATGAGCCATACGCGCGTGATGCGCGCCGGCGCTGGCCCGCCGATGGTTTTTGCATAGTCGGCCATGATGTCGCGGGACTCGGCCAGCCATTTGCCGAGTTCGGCCGGGCCGGTGCGCGCGACGACATGGGTTTCGCGGTCGTGCCAGCCTTCGAGCGGGCACTTGAAGTGATGTCCTTGCGGCAGCTGGCGGCTCCACAGATAGGTCAGATCCTGACCGTTGTCGAACTCGACGGCGATGCTCAGATAGTCGTGTCCGATGGCGGTGTCTTCGGCGCTGCGTGCCGGCAGTTGATTCACCTTCCATGACCATTGCAGTGTGGTGCCTGCTTCAAGCGGCACGCTTACGTCATGCTGCAGGATCGCGACATCATTCCGGGTGTGGGCGTCGATGCGGCTGGCAGGGCCGCCATCGCTGCCGTCCGAACTGCGCGCGCTGAATATTTCTGCGGGGCCGAGCTCCCACAGGTAGCGCCAGCCATCGGGGGGGGCAACAAGTGTTTTCGGGCGCGTCACTTCTGCAGCCACCCATGTCGGCGCGGCCGCTTCGCCGGCGAGCGCAGCCAGCTCGGAAGCGACGTTGCTGCCGGGCGCCCAGCGTATCAGAGCGACGCTGACGCCACCGCCTGCGTCGGCGCTGGCGGCGCCGGGGGTGCCCGCATAGGCGCCGCTGGCGTCCAGCCAGCGTGTGGGCAGGTTCTTGAGTTGCAGCGTGCCGGCATGGGAGGGCTCGAACGTATCGGTGTTGCGGACGTTGCGCGTGATGGGGCCGTCCGTGCCGATGCGTCGCCACAACTGCAGCGGGGCTTCGAGCGAAATGTCGTAGTGGCGCGACAGCCACGCTTTGCCGGACAGGACCACTGTGACCGGTTCCCCCGGTTTGACCTGCATGCCGGTATCGAGCCACGGGCCGAGGTCGGCGCTGACGTGGAGCACCTTCAGGCCGGTCACGCTCTTGCCGATCACCGGTGCAAGGGTGTTGCGGACCTGCTGTTCGAACTGTTCGTGGGTGGTTTCGGCGGTCGCAATGGCGGGGCCGGCGCACAGGCACACTGCGAGCGCAGCGCAAGCAAGGGTTTTCATCGTTCTCTCCTCAAGGGATGCGGGGTGCATGGAGTCACGCATGTTGCGGTAGAGCGGGACGACGGAAACGGCGGATGGTCGGATCGGGCAATGACCCCCGTGCAAGACGGGTGGAATGCCTGCCGGCGACGCGCCTGTGCACGTCGTGGGCAGGTGGCCGGCGGCGTCGAGGGTCAGCTGTAACGCAGTTCGGTGGCTTTGCCCCAGAAAACGCGGTGTGCGAAGAAGGTGTAGCCAAGGATGGCCGGCACGGTGATGCCGCATCCGACCAGGATGACGTTGAGTGCGGCGGTCGAACTGGCGGCCTGCCAGATCGTGATCTTGTCCATCACGACAAATGGATAGAGGCTGTACGCAAGACCGAGGCCACCCATGAGGAACACACCGACGGTGAGCGCGAACGGCAGCCAGCACAGCGAACCGAGCGAGCGCGCGCCTTTCAGGGTCCACCACAGCGCGCCGAAACAGGCGGCTGTGGCGAACGGGATCGGGAGCAGGCCGATGAACTGCGGCAGGCTGAACCAGCGTGCGCTGACCGTGTCGCTGACCCAGGGGGTTGCCATGGAGATCAGGCCCATGCCGAATACCACCGGAACGAGCGCCATGCGGCCCCAATGAGCGGCGCGTTTTTGCAGCTCGCCTTCGGATTTCAGCACCAGCCAGGTTGCACCCATGAGGACGTAGGCACAGGGCAGGGCAATGGCGATGGCCAGTGCGAACAGGTCGTAGGCGGTGCCTTCGGCGAAGCCCGTGATGAAGCGCCCGAGCATCCAGCCCTGCGCGATGGAGGTGACCGCCGAGCCGCCAAAGAAGATGCGGTTCCACAACGGCTTGTGGCTGTCCTGGGCCTTCACGCGGAAATCGAACGCGACACCGCGCAGGATGAGCCCGAGCAGCATCAGCGCGATCGGCAGATACAGCGCGGTCATCACGACGCCGTGCGCCTTGGGGAAGGCGATCAGCAGGATGCCGACACCGAGCACCAGCCAGGTTTCATTGGCGTCCCAGAACGGGCCGATGGAGGCGATCATCATGTCCTTCTGCGCGTCGTCGGCCCGGTGCAGGAGCATGCCCACGCCAAGGTCGAAGCCGTCGAGCACGACGTAGAGGAACATCGACAGACCCATCAGGCCCATGAAGATCACCGGCAGCATTTCCGCCCAGCTCATTGCTGTACTCCCTTTGCACGCACTGCGATGGACTGCGCCCGCATGCGGGCGCTCCCTGTCATGACACTGAAGCCCGGGTTCATGCGCCGTCTTCCTTGCGGGCGAGCTGGCTGGCGCCGAGCACTGCTGCACCGCTGCCCGGTGCCGGGTCGTAGGTGTCGGACGGTTTTTCGGCCATGTAGCGCAGCACGCTGACGTAGGCAATGATCAGCAGCACATACGTGACGAGGTAACCGGCAAGGGTCAGTGCGATGTGTGATGCAGGCGTCGCCGATGCGACGTCGGCGGTCTTGAGCAGGCCCTGCACGATCCACGGCTGCCGGCCGATTTCCGTGACGTACCAGCCGGATACGGTGGCGATCCAGCCGGAGAAGGTCATGGCCGCGATCGACCCGATCATCCAGCGCGGCGCCCGGTCGGGCTGCCAGCCGGCGCGGCGCAGCATCCACCAGCCGCCCCAGCTGACGAGCAGCATGAGCGAGCCCACGGCGACCATGATGCGGAAGGCGAAAAACAGTGGCCTGACCGGCGGATGTGCGTCGAACTCGTTCAGCCCCTTGATCTCGCCGTCCATGTCGTGCGTGAGGATGAGCGACGCCATCTTCGGGATGCCGATCTCGAAGTGGTTGCGCCGCTCGGACTGGTCGGGTATCGCGAACAGGAGCAGCGGCGCGCCTTTTTCCGTCTCCCAGACGCCCTCGACCGCGGCGATTTTCTGCGGCTGGTGGTGCAGCGTGTTCAGGCCGTGCATGTCGCCGACGAGTATCTGCAGCGGAATCAGCAGCGCGGCGACGGTGATCGCGGCGCGCAGCGCCAGCGGTGTCGATGCGTTCGCCTTGCCGCGCAACACCTGCCACGCCGACACGCCGGCAACGAGGAAGGACATCGTCAGGAAGGACGCCAGCAGCATGTGGATGAAGCGGTAGGGGAAAGACGGGTTGAACAGGATTTCCAGCCAGCTCGTGACATGGAACTCGCCGTTGATGATCTCGTAGCCGACCGGCGTCTGCATCCACGAGTTGAGCACCAGGATCCAGAACGCGCTCATTGTCGTGCCGAAGGCGACGAGAAACGTGGCGAGCAGATGGATGCGTTCACTGACGCGTCCGTGACCGAACAGCATGACGCCGAGGAAGGTCGCCTCGAGGAAGAAAGCCGTGAGCACCTCGAAGCCGAGCAACGGGCCGGCGATGTTGCCGACCTTCTCCATGAAGCCGGGCCAGTTGGTGCCGAACTGGAAGCTCATCGTGATGCCGCTGACGACGCCGAGTGCGAAGGTCAGCGCGAATACCTTGGTCCAGAAGCGATAGGCGGTGAGCCACGGGCGGTGGTTCGTGCGCAGCCAGCGCCAGCGCATGAACAACAGCATCCAGCCCAGCGCGATCGATATCGTCGGGAACAGGATGTGGAAGGTGATGTTGGCGCCGAATTGCAGCCGCGCCAACAGGACGGGGTCAAGATCCATCATGGTGTCTCACTCCTTGCTGCCGGATTTGAGCTGGCCGGTCAGTTCCAGCAACTTCTGGACGCGCGAGCCCATGCGCATCAGCTTGGCGAGTGTCGGCGCGTCCAGCCGCTGCACGTCGTCGAACCATGTGCTCATCAATTCGATCAGGTCGTGCATGCCGCGCATGCGCTCCTGGGCCACCCGGTCCTCCTCGCTGGTCGGCGATTCGAGCAGCGCGCTGCGCAGCATCGACAGCGTGGGCTCCATCTCCCGGCGCCGACGTTCCTCGGCCAGCGTGCGGAAGATCTCCCAGGCGTCGCTCGGCGCGTCGAAGTACTCGCGCCGGTCACCTGCCTTGTGCTTCATCCGCACCAGCCTCCAGGACTGCAATTCTTTCAGCCCCATGCTGACGTTGGAGCGCGAATAAGACAGGGTTTCCGCAATCTCGTCCGCGCACAGGGGCTGTGGCGACACGAATATCAGGGCGTAGATCTGGCCCACGGTGCGGTTGATGCCCCATCGGCTGCCCATCTCGCCGAAGTGGGCGATGAAGCTGTGAACGAGTGGTGTCATGGGTTCTGCGGGTTTCAAGCAGGAAATGAACAGTCATTAATATAGATCAAATTTCACTAATTACTGAACGTTCATTAAATTAAAATCCCGGGCAATCCGGTACCGTCATTCCCCGGCGCGCGGCGGGTCCGCGCGCGGCCTCGCGGCGCACGCCGCCAAGACTCAGGCAGACGGGGCGCGCCAGTCTTGCTAGAATCTTGGGTTGTCTTTTCTTTTCCCTTAGCCTCTTTCCGGAGATTCATCATGGCTGCAGAACGCACCCTCTCGATCATCAAGCCCGACGCCGTTGCCAAGAACGTGATCGGCAAGATCTACCAGCGCTTCGAAGACGCCGGCCTGAAGATCGCCGCAGCCCGCATGGCCCAGCTGTCGCGTGCTGAAGCCGAAGGTTTCTACGCCGTGCATCGCGAACGTCCCTTCTTCAAGGATCTGGTCGACTTCATGGTGTCCGGCCCGGTCATGATCCAGGTCCTGGAAGGCGAGGGCGCCATTGCCAAGAACCGCGATCTGATGGGCGCCACCGATCCGAAGAAGGCCGATGCCGGCACCATTCGCGCCGATTTCGCCGATTCGATCGACGCCAATGCGGTTCACGGTTCCGACGCACCCGAAACGGCCGCCGCCGAAATCGCCTACTTCTTCCCTGCACTGAACGTGTTTGCACGCTGAAAGTGATTGTGTGAGCCGCACCAACCTGCTGCAGTTTGACGCTGAAGGGTTCGCTGACTATTTCGCCAGTCTGGGCGAGAAACCCTTTCGCGCGCGGCAGGTGATGCGGTGGATACATCGCAACGGCGAAGGCGACTTCGCCGCGATGAGCGATGTCGCCAAGACGCTGCGCGCCAGGCTGGCAGACATCGCATGCGTTGAGGCGCCGGAGCCGGTGCGCGACAGCGTCAGCACCGATGGCACGCGCAAGTGGCTGATCGACGTCGGGGCCGGCAATGCGGTTGAAACCGTATTCATTCCCGAAGAGCGTCGCGGCACGCTGTGCATTTCGACGCAGGCGGGATGCGCGCTCGATTGCGCGTTCTGCTCGACCGGCAAACAAGGCTTCAACCGCAATCTCGGCGTGTCGGAAATCATCGGTCAGCTGTGGCTCGCCAACCGTGCGCTCGGTGCGATCCGTGGTGGCGAGCACGATGGCGAACGCGTGATTTCCAATGTGGTCATGATGGGCATGGGTGAGCCTCTTGCCAATTTCGAAGCCACCGTGTCGGCCCTGCGGCTGATGCTGGACGACAATGCCTACGGCCTGTCACGGCGTCGCGTGACGGTGTCGACCTCCGGCATCGTGCCGGCGATGGACCGGCTTCGGGACGAGTGTCCGGTGGCGCTGGCCGTTTCGCTGCATGCGCCGAACGATGCGCTGCGCGACGAACTCGTACCCATCAACAAGAAGTACCCCTTGCGCGAACTGCTGGCGGCCTGCGTGCGTTATCTTGATCGCGCGCCGCGTGACTTCATTACCTTCGAGTACGTGATGCTCGAGGGCGTGAACGACAGCGACGCGCATGCACGTGAGTTGATCGGCATCGCGCGCCAGGTGCCGTGCAAGTTCAACCTGATTCCGTTCAACCCCTTCCCGCAGGCGCCTTTCGGGCGGTCGTCGAAGGAGCGCATACGCGGCTTCTCCGACATCCTGATGGCGGAAGGCATCGTCACGACGACGCGCAAGACGCGCGGCGGCGACGTCGATGCCGCCTGCGGCCAACTCGCTGGCCAGGTGCTTGACCGCACCCGGCGTACCCGAAAGACCATTCCGCTCTTGGAGGTTCCAGCCCGGTGAAGAGAATTCATGCAGGAGCAGCCGTATCGCTGTCCGTGTTGTGGCTATTGACAGGCTGTGCCGGTGGCGCGGCGCGCAGCGGCGCTACCGGTCAGCCGTCCACCCCGGTTTCGGACTACCGTCCGGTGGAAACCATCGTGACCGGCACGTCGCGCACGCGTGCCAAGGCGCATACCGATCTCGGTCTCGCCTATCTTGAAGCCGGCAACGTTGCCGTGGCGCTCGACGAAGGCCGCAAGGCGCTGGGTGACGACTCCTCGTACGCGTCGGCGCACAACCTGATGGGTCTGGCCCACATGTACCTTGACGAGAAGGGGCTGGCACGGGAGAGCTTCGAGCAGGCCCTGCGCCTTGGCGGGAACGACCCCGACATCAACAACAATTTCGGCTGGTTCCTGTGCCAGAACGGCGACACGACGCGCGCGATGGCGATGTTCGAGGCGGCTGCCACGAACCCGCTGTATGCCACGCCGACCCGCCCGCTTACGAACGCCGCTCTGTGCGCCATCAAGGCCAACGACATGCAGGCTGCGGAAGTGAATTTCCTGCGCGCCATTGCGGCCGATTCGAACAACGCACAGGCTGTCTTCGGACTGGCGTCGCTGTTCTTCCACAAAGGTGACTACCTCGAGGCACGCCGTCAGTTGAGTGACTTCCACACGTTGCGGGATCCGGTGGCGGAGAGCCTCTGGCTCGCCGTGCGCATCGAACGCAAATTGGGCGACAAGGTGTCCGAGTCGGGTTACGCCAGCCAGTTGCGCCGCAAGTTTGCGGGGTCGCCGGAACACCAGTTGCTCATGCAAGGAAAGTTCGATTGATGTCCGAACAGGAACCGAGTTTCGAACCGTCGCGCGATGGCGCCGATATTTCCATCGGTGCGCTGCTGCGGCAGGCGCGCGAGGCGCGCGGCATGTCCGTGGAGACGGTCGGCCACGCGATCAAGCTTGCGCCACGGCAGGTCGAGGCGATCGAGGCTGATGCATTCGATCGCCTGATGAACCCGACTTACGCCCGCGGTTTCATCCGCAATTACGCCGCATTGATAGGCCTGGATGCCCAGGCATTGCTGGCGCGACTTGACCAGCAGCATGTGCGCGCAACACCGCAACTGATCGAACAGACGAATGTCGGCGTCACGATGCCGACGCAATCGGTCCGGCGCAAATGGCTGTTGCCGGTGCTGGCGCTGAGCGTGCCGGTGCTGGCGGCGCTCGCGCTGTACGTCTGGTTCGAGTTCTGGCCCGCGGCAACGCCGGCGTATGAGTTGCCGGCCTTTGACGGAGCGGCTGCGATTGCCGAGCCGCAACAGGAAGCACCGGCTTTCGCCCAGCCGGAAACCGATCTGTTGCCGCCGCCGCCGATTGCCGAACCGGACGCTGCGGATACCGTCGCCCCTCCGGGCGAGGTGGCGCCGGCGCAAGCTGCCGCACCGGTTGTCGCCGCACCGGGTCAGCGTCAGCTGCAATTCACGTTCAAGGCGGATTCCTGGCTCGAACTGCGCGGTGACGACGGCGAGATCATCATTTCGGAGCTGAATCGTGCGGGGAGCTCGCGCACGATTGCGGCGAAGTTTCCGGTCTCGCTGGTCATCGGCAATGCGCGCTCGGTCACGATGAACGTCGACGGCCAGCCCTATGATCTTGCGCCCACGATCAAGGTCGATGTGGCACGGCTCAGGCTTGAATGATGGGCGAACAGATGACGGGGGTGCCCCTGCGCAGGCCGACGCGTGCGGTGCGCGTGGCGAATGTGGTGATCGGTTCCGATGCGCCGGTCGTGGTGCAGTCGATGACCAATACCGACACGGCCGATCACATTGCCACGGCGATCCAGGTCGCGCAGCTGGCGCGGGCCGGTTCGGAAATCGTGCGCATCACCGTCAATTCGGCCGAGGCAGCGGCGGCCGTGCCGAAGGTGCGCGAACAGTTGTTGCGCATGAACATGGACGTGCCGCTGGTGGGTGACTTCCATTTCAACGGCCACAAGTTGCTGCGAGATCATCCTGCGTGCGCGGAAACGCTCGACAAGCTGCGAATAAACCCCGGCAATGTCGGCAAGGGCAGCAAGCGCGACGAACAGTACGCGGCCATCATCGACATGGCGTGTCGCTACGACAAGCCGGTGCGCATCGGCGTGAACTGGGGCAGCCTGGACCAGTCGCTGCTCGCGCGCGTCATGGACGAGAATGCCCGTCGCGTCCAGCCGAAGGACGCGATCGAAGTGATGCGTGAAGCGATGGTCACGTCCGCGCTGGAAAGCGCGGCGCAGGCCGTCGAGTGGGGCATGTCGGCGGACCGCATCGTGCTGTCGTGCAAGGTGAGCGGCGTGCAGGACCTGATTGCCATCTACAGCGAACTGGCGCGCCGCTGTGACTATCCGTTGCACCTCGGGCTGACCGAAGCCGGCATGGGGTCGAAGGGCATTGTCGCGTCGACGGCCGCCATGTCGGTCCTGCTGCAGCAAGGCATTGGCGACACGATACGGGTTTCCCTGACGCCGGAGCCGAATGGCGACCGCACGAAGGAAGTCATCGTTGCGCAGGAAATGTTGCAGACGATGGGCTTGCGCGCGTTCACGCCCATGGTGGCGGCATGTCCTGGCTGCGGTCGCACGACGTCCACGTTCTTCCAGGAGCTCGCGTCGGATATCCAGTCCTATGTGCGGGAACAGATGCCGAAGTGGAAGATCAGCCATGACGGCGTTGAACGCATGACGCTGGCTGTCATGGGGTGCGTCGTGAACGGGCCGGGTGAAAGCAAGCACGCGAACATCGGCATTTCGTTGCCGGGAACCGGCGAAACACCGGTGGCGCCGGTGTTCGAGGACGGCCAGAAAACCGTGACGCTCAAGGGCGACAACATCGCGCGCGAATTCCGCGACATCGTCGATGCCTATGTCGCGCGTACTTACACAAGAAAGGTGCCGGCCGATGCCGGCGCGCAGTCACACGTCAAATGAGCAAACTGCAAGCCGTTCGCGGCATGAACGACATCCTGCCGGACGAGGCGGAGCGCTGGGAAGCATTCGAAACCGTGGTGCGCGACTGGTTGCGTGCCTACGGCTATCGCCCGATACGCATGCCGCTGCTTGAGCACACGCCGCTGTTCAAGCGTGCGATCGGCGAGGTGACCGACATCGTCGAGAAGGAGATGTACTCCTTCGAGGATGCGCTCAACGGCGAGAACCTGACGCTGCGCCCGGAAGGCACGGCATCGTGCGTGCGTGCAATCACCGAACACAACCTGCTGTACGACAGCCCGCGCAAGCTCTGGTACATGGGGCCGATGTTCCGGCACGAACGTCCGCAGAAGGGCCGTTACCGGCAGTTCCATCAGGTCGGGGTCGAGGCGCTCGGCTATGCAGGGCCGGATATCGATGCCGAACTCATCATCATGTGCCAGCGCCTGTGGGACGACCTGGATCTGATGGGCATCAAGCTCGAAATCAATTCACTTGGTTCGCCGGAAGAGCGCCTGCGTCATCGCGCCGAACTGATCAGCTATTTCGAGGCGCACGAGACGGCGCTCGACGAAGACGCCAGGCGCCGCCTGCACAGCAACCCGCTGCGCATCCTCGACACCAAGAACCCGGCCATGCAGACGCTGGTCGAAGCGGCCCCGAAACTGTCCGATTATCTGGGCAGCGAATCGACGGATCATTTCGCCGCGATCCAGGAACGCCTGCTCGCGGCCAACATCCCGTTCCGCATCAATCCGCGCCTCGTTCGCGGGCTGGATTACTACAACCTCACGGTGTTCGAGTGGGTGACCGACCAGCTCGGCGCGCAGGGTACCGTGTGCGCGGGCGGCCGCTACGACGGCCTGATCGCGCAGCTCGGCGGCAAGCCGGCGCCTGCGGCCGGTTTTGCAATGGGCGTGGAGCGTCTCATGTCGCTCTGGAACACGGTGCAGGCCGATGCGCTGATCGAGCGGCCGGAAGCTTACGTCGTGCATTCCGGCGCGGGCGCCGAGGCGGCCGCGTTCCGGCTTGCCGAGCAATTGCGGGACGCGGGCTTCGCAACGCTGATGCATTGCGGCGGCGGCAGTTTCAAGTCGCAGATGAAGCGGGCGGACGCATCCGGCGCCGACGTTGCGCTCATCCTCGGCGAAGACGAGGTGCGGGCCGACGAAGTCACGTTCAAGCCGCTGCGTGGCGGCGAGCAGGTACGCGTCAGCCGTGGCGAGGTTGCGCAACAGCTGGCGATGCTGTTGCTCGGCGGTGGTGATGCCGACGACGAAGAAGAAACCGCTTTCACCCTCCAATAACGACCTTTTGAACACCGGCGCGCCCGGCAGGAGCCAGCAACATGGCAGCACTCGATCTCGAAGAACAGGAACAGCTTTCCGCAATCAAGGCCTGGTGGAATGCCTGGGGCAATCTCATCACCTGGGCAGTGATCGCCGTTTCGGCATCGCTGATCGGCTATCAGGCCTGGAACTGGTACCACCGGGACCAGTCGGTCAAGGCGAGTGCCGTATACGACGCGCTGCAGGAAGCCGCCATTGCCGGTGATCTGAAGAAGACGCGGGAGGCGGCCGGCGAACTGACGGAGCATTACGGCTCCAGCCCATACGCCAGCCTCGGTGCGATGCTGTCGGCCAAGGTGCATATCGACAACGGCGACCCGAAGACGGCGCAGGCGCAGCTCGACTGGGTCAAGTCGAACGCGTCGGATGACGTGCTGCGCGACCTCGCCCGCCTGCGTCTGGCCTATGTGCTGATCGAGGAACAGTCGTTCGACGACGCGGAAAAGATGCTGGAAGGCAAGTCGGAGCCGTCCCTCGAAGCCCGCTTCCTTGAAGCGCGCGGCGACATCATGCTGATGCGCAACAAGCGCGATGAGGCCCGTACTGCCTATCAGGCCGCACTGGCGAAGATGGACGAGAACGCGAAATCGGGCGGCGCTGCCGCGCAATTCGCACAGCAGGGCTATCGCAACGTGATTGAAATCAAGCTCGACGCAGTCGGAGGCCCGCAGTGAAGCAGGTGCGCACTCTGGGCGTGCTGGCCGCGGTCGCGCTGCTTGGCGCTTGTTCCTCGCTCGACAGCCTGAATCCGTTCAGCGGTCCGTCGAAGCCGAAGATTCCGCCGCTCGGTGCCATCGAGCCGACGGCACAGTTGTCCGAAGTGTGGCGTCAGGGTGCAGGTCAGTCGGAAGACTTCGTGTTCGCGCCGGCCGTTGTGGGCGGTACCGTCTATGTGGCTTCGCGCGACGGCGTGATCACACGCATCGACGATGGCCGTCAGGTCTGGCGCATCGAAGCGGGCAAGAAGCTGTCCGGCGGTGTGGGTGCGAACGAAAATCTCGTCGTCGTCGGAACGGGCAAGGGTGACGTGCTCGCCTTCGGAACCGACGGCAAGCCGCTGTGGCAGGGCGTCGTGACGTCGGAGGTGTTGAGCCCGCCGGCCGTGTCGGATGATCTCGTGTTCGTGCGCAGCGCCGACAGCCGCATCCAGGCCTTTGCCGCGAGCGATGGCGCGCGCCGCTGGAATTACCAGCGCGCAACGCCGGCGCTGACCCTGCGCACGCATGCCGGTGTGGTCAGCACGCCGACGCTGGTCGTGGCGGGCTTTCCCGGCGGCAAGCTGGTGGCAATCAATCGCAGCAACGGTTCCGCCGCGTGGGAGTCGAACGTCGTGCTGCCGCGCGGCACGACCGAACTTGAACGCATTGCCGACGTGACCAGTCCGCCGGTCATTGCCGGGCGTGAAGTGTGCGCTGCCGCGTATCAGGGACGGGTGGCATGTTTTGAGTTGTCCACCGGCAATACCGTGTGGTCGCGCGATATTTCAAGTGCTGCCGGTATCGACGCCGATGGCCAGAACCTCTACGTGAGCGATGATGGCGGAGCGGTCCACGCGCTGGATCGCGCGACCGGCGCAAGCCTGTGGAAGCAGGACGCACTGATGCACCGCGCGCCGGGCAAGCCGCTCGCGCTCGACGGTTTTGTCGTCGTCAGCGATGTCGAGGGAATCGTGCATCTGCTGCAGCGCGAGAACGGCGCTTTTGCCGCCCGCCTCAAGGGCGATGGCAGCGCCATCAGCGCACCCATGCAGCCCTACGGGCGTGCATTCGTTACACAGAGTCGTGCCGGCACAGTGCGTGCACTGTCGGTCCGCTGAGGATAGAGCTTGAAACCCGTACTGGTACTCGTAGGCCGCCCCAATGTCGGCAAATCCACGCTGTTCAACCGCTTGACGAAGACGCGGGATGCGCTGGTTGCCGATTTCCCGGGCCTTACCCGCGATCGCCATTACGGTGCAGGTCGTCTCGGTGAGCGCCCCTTCCTCGTGGTCGATACCGGTGGTTTCGAACCCACCGCGCGCGACGGCATCATGGTTGAAATGGCTCAGCAGGCCGAACAGGCGATTGCCGAAGCTGACGTGCTGGTGTTCCTCGTCGATGGCCGGGCCGGTCTGACGGCGCATGATCGCGAGATCGCGGCCCGCCTGCGTCGTGCCGGCAAGCCGCTGGTGCTCGCAGTCAACAAGGCCGAGGGCATGCGGCGCGAGATCGTCGCCGCCGAGTTCCATGAACTGGGCCTCGGTGATCCGCACGTGATTTCTTCGGCGCATGGTGAAGGCGTGCGAAATCTGGTGGATGAGTGCCTCGCCACGTTTCCGTCCGACGACGAGGAAGAGCCCGACGGCCGCGTACCGCGCATTGCCGTCGCAGGCCGGCCGAACGTCGGCAAGTCCACACTGATCAACGCCTTGCTTGGCGAGGAGCGCGTCATCGCGTTCGACCAGGCCGGTACGACGCGTGACGCGATCAGCATTCCTTTCGAGCGCAACGGCAAGCGCTACACGCTGATCGACACGGCCGGACTGCGTCGCCGCGGCAAGATTTTCGAGGCGATCGAAAAGTTTTCGGTGATCAAGACGGTTCAGGCGATCGAACAGGCCAACGTCTGTGTGCTGGTGCTCGATGCGACCCAGGAAGTTTCGGATCAGGACGCGCACATCGGCGGTTTCATCGTCGAGAGCGGTCGCGCACTGGTGCTGGCAATCAACAAGTGGGATGCCGTCGACAGCTACCGGCGGGAAATCTTCAAGCGCGAGATCGCACGCAAGCTGGGCTTTCTGGGCTTTGCGCGCCATCTGTACATTTCGGCGCTGGAAGGTCTCGGCGTGAGCGGCATGTTCGGGGCGGTCGATGCGGCGTACGCAGCGGCAATGGTCAAGTTGCCGACGCCGCGTCTGACCCGTGCGCTGCAGGCTGCCCTTGAAAAGCAGGCGCCGCCGAAGCACGGCCTGTTCCGGCCGAAGATGCGGTATGCGCATCAGGGCGGCATGAATCCGCCGGTCATCGTCATTCATGGCACCGCGCTCGACCACATCGCAGAAAGTTATCGACGGTTTCTCGAACGAAGTTTCGTCGAAACGTTCCGACTCCAAGGCACGCCTTTGCGGGTTGAATTTCGCACGGCACACAATCCATTTGCAGCGCGTGAAAAATGATTTCCCGAATCGGGATCCAATCATGCCGGGCGCCGTCCAAAGCTGCGGTGCATCAAAAAATCCAGTACAGTTGAATTTCAAATAAACAAGAGGTGTTTCCATGAGCAACAAAGGGCAAATGCTACAAGACCCCTTCCTCAACACCCTTCGGCGCGAACATGTTCCGGTGGCGATTTATCTGGTCAATGGCATCAAGCTGCAGGGGCAGATCGAGTCATTCGATCAGTATGTTGTGCTGCTCAAGAATACGGTGACGCAGATGGTCTACAAGCACGCGATTTCCACCGTGGTCCCGGCCCGTCCGGTCAACATCCAGCATGAGCAGGGTGAGGGCACTTGATAGTTGCCCCCGGCCAGCAGATGAAGGGATTTGCGGATGCTTGAGCGTCCGTCGGGTGGGGAGCGCGCGGTCATCGTCCAGCTGGATTTCGGAGCCGGCGACTACGAAGACCGGCTTGCGGAGTTCTCGCTGCTGGCGAGCAGCGCCGGTGCGGAAACGGTTGCCTGCGTGAGTGGGCGGCGACAGGCGCCGGATGCCGCAACGTTTGCCGGCAAGGGCAAGGTGGCTGAAATCCGTGATCTCGCCGACGCGAACGACGCGGATATCGTGCTGTTCAATCACGAGTTGTCGGCCGGTCAGCAACGCAATCTCGAGCGCGCATTGTCGCGCCGCGTCATTGATCGCAATGCGCTGATTCTCGACATCTTCGCGTTGCGCGCCCGCAGTCACGAAGGCAAGTTGCAGGTCGAGCTGGCACAGCTGGAACATCTGTCGACGCGCCTGGTTCGCGGCTGGACCCACCTCGAACGCCAGAAGGGTGGTATCGGTCTGCGGGGGCCCGGCGAGACCCAGCTCGAAACCGACCGCCGCCTGCTGGGGCAGCGCGTGAAAGCGCTCAAGGAACGTCTGCAGCGGGTGGAGCGGCAGCGCGGTGTGCGGCGCAAGTCGCGGGAGCGGCGCGAAACGCCCGTGGTTGCGCTGGTCGGCTACACCAATGCGGGCAAGTCGACGCTGTTCAACGCCATGACCAAGGCGGGTGCTTACGCGGCAGACCAGCTTTTCGCGACGCTGGACACGACGTCACGTCAGCTCTATCTGGGCGAGTTCGGCCAGGTGGTGCTGTCCGATACCGTCGGATTCATCCGCAGCCTGCCGCATACGCTAGTCGCTGCTTTCCACGCCACGCTGGAAGAGACCGCGGGCGCTGATCTGCTGTTGCATGTCATTGATGCCTCGGCACCGGATCGCGATGCGCAGATCGAGGCGGTGGAGCGCGTGCTTGCCGAAGTTGGTGCCGATACGGTGCCGCAGATGCGGGTGCTCAACAAGGTTGACCTCGTGCCGGCGCTCCGGCCCGGAAGTGAGGACGGACGCTGTGATACCATTCAGACCGTCCGTGTCAGTGCCAAGACGGGTGTCGGCCTGGCCGATCTCCGGGTTGCGATCGCTACGCGTTTGCATGACGAGCGTGTAGCGGCATCAAGGCGCGTAGCGCCGAATGACGATCCGCGAGGCCTGAATCTGGAACTCTCTTCGAGGTCTGTGCTCACAGTCACTTCCCCGGTTGCGGATGACGCTCCCTCTTCCAGTGACGAGGATCAGTCTCCGCTGCCATCTTCCATCCTTACCTATCCAGTCTGAATGTTGAATGCGATCTTGATGTCGCTGAATGACCCCAGATGGGGCAATCAGGGCGGTAATGGCAATAAGGGCGGCAACCAGGGTCCTCCCGATCTCGAGGACTTGTGGCGCGATTTCAATCGCCGCCTGTCCGGCATGTTCGGTGGAAAATCCGGTGATGGCGGCGGTGGAAACCGTCCGCCGGTCAGCTCACGCCAGTTCGGCGGTGGCATCGGAGTGATACTGGGGCTGATCATCATCGTCTGGCTGGCGAGCGGCCTGTACATCGTCGATGCAAGCCAGCGCGGTGTCGTGCTGCGTTTCGGCAAGTTGCAGGAGACGACGGATCCGGGCCTGCAGTGGCGCCTGCCCTATCCGATCGAATCGCACGAACTTGTCAATCTGACAGGGGTGCGTACGGTCGAAGTCGGTTATCGCGGAGCCGAGCGCAACAAGGTGCTCAACGAAGCGCTGATGCTGACCGATGACGAGAACATCATCAACATTCAGTTCGCCGTGCAGTACATACTGAATGATCCAGTCGCCTATCTGTTCCAGAACAGACTGCCGGAAGAGACGGTCGTGCATGCAGCGGAAACTGCGATGCGCGAAATCGTCGGCAAGAGCAAGATGGATTTTGTGCTGTACGAAGGCCGTGAGCAGATTGCCGTCGATGCGCAGCAGATCATGCAGCAGATTCTCGACCGTTACCAGACTGGCATACAGATCAGCAAGCTGACGTTGCAGAACGCGCAGCCGCCCGAACAGGTGCAGGCTGCGTTCGACGACGCAGTCAAGGCTGGTCAGGATCTGGAGCGCCAGAAGAATGAAGGCCAGGCGTACGCCAATGACGTGATTCCGAAGGCGCGCGGTACCGCATCGCGCCTGATGGAAGAGTCGAACGGTTACAAGCAGCGCATCATCGCGACTGCGGAAGGTGACGCAAGCCGCTTCAAGCAGGTGCTCGCCGAATACCTGAAGGCACCGGAAGTGACGCGTCAGCGCATGTACATCGACACGATGCAGCAGATCATGACGAATACAAGCAAGGTCATGATTGATGCCAAGGGCGGCAACAATCTCCTCTATCTGCCGCTGGACAAGGTGATGCAGCAGGCCGGCGCGGAGCCCTCGACGGGCGCGCGTGCGTCGGAAGCCATTCCACTGCCACCGCTGGTCAATACGGATCCGTCGATTACTGATGCGCGTTCGCGCGACGCCTTGCGGGCACGTGAAAGAGGAGAGCGGTAATGAAAGAGAAACTCCCGCTCCTCGTCGGCGGCCTGTTGCTGGCGTTGATCGTTGCATCCACGTCGCTGTTTACGGTGGATCAGCGGCAGTACGCGATCGTGTTCCAGCTGGGTGAAGTGCGCAGCGTGATCGAAGAGCCCGGCTTGCACATGAAATGGCCGCTGGTGCAGAACGTGCGGTTGTTCGACCGCCGCATCCTGACGATGGACAGTGCCGACCCCGAGCGCTTCATCACGTCGGAAAAGAAAAACGTTCTGGTCGACCTCTTCGTGAAGTGGCGAATCACCGACGTCAAGCAGTATTACATTTCAGTCGGCGGAAACGAACGACTTGCGGAAACCCGTCTGATGCAGACGGTGAATGCCGGGTTGCGCGAGGAGTTCGGTCGCCGGACGGTGCATGAGGTGGTGTCGGGCGAGCGGGATCGCATCATGGAAGACATGCGCGCCAAGGCGAACGTGGATGCCGTGAAGATCGGTGTTGAAATCGTCGATGTGCGTCTGAAGCGCGTGGATCTGCCGTCGGAAGTGTCGGAGTCGGTCTATCGCCGGATGGAGGCGGAGCGCAAGCGCGTGGCCAACGAGCTGCGTTCGCTTGGTTCGGCAGAGGCCGAGAAGATCCGTGCGGATGCGGATCGTCAACGCGAAATCATCGTTGCCGAAGCCTATCGTGAAGCGCAGGTTGTCAAGGGCAATGGCGATGCGCAGGCAGCCAAGATCTACGCGGATGCGTTCGGCGCCAATCCCGAGTTCTACGCCTTCTATCGCAGCATGGACGCATACCAGAAGAGCTTCCGAAGCAAGAGCGACCTTCTGGTCATCGAGCCGAATTCGGAGTTCTTCCGCTACCTCCGGAACGCGTCGCGTACCGGGGCGAAATGAAGGCGGGCGACCAAGCCGGCGGACCTGCTGTATAGTTCACAGGTTGTTCCGTAACGAATGGAATCAAAGGCAACGGCCCGCTTTGCGGGCTTTGCCTTTTTTGTGATGGATTCAATCCTGCTCCTTGCATTGGGCCTCATGCTCGTCATTGAAGGCGTGTTGCCCTTTGTTGCGCCACGACTGTGGCGCGAAACGTTCCGCCGCGCGACCGAGATGGCCGATGGCCAGCTTCGCTTCGTCGGCCTGACCTCAATGCTTATCGGTATCGCGCTGATCGCGCTGTTCAAGTGATGCGTCGCTGGCTGCTCCCTGAATCAATAGAAGATCTCCTGCCCGATGAGGCGCGGAAAGTCGAACACCTGCGCCGCAAGCTGCTCGACGAATTCGCGCTGCATGGTTTCGAGCTGGTGTCTCCGCCTCTCGTCGAATACATCGAATCGCTGCTGACCGGAAGCGGTCGTGACATGGATTTGCGCACGTTCAAGCTGGTCGACCAGTTGTCGGGCCGCACCATGGGGCTGCGCGCCGACATCACGCCGCAGGTTGCCCGAATCGATTCGCACCTTCTGAACCGCAGGGGCGTCGTGCGCCTGTGCTACTGCGGTCCCGTGGTGCATGCGCTGCCGTCCGGATTCAACGCGACACGCGAACCCATACAGCTCGGTGCCGAGCTCTACGGGCATGCCGGCATCGAGGCGGATGTCGAACTGGTCAACCTGCTGGGCCGCGTGCTCGACCTGTCAGGCGTGCCGCTCGCCCGTGTCGATTTCGGTCACGCTGGCGTGTTCAGGGCGCTTGCAGCTCGCCTGCAGTCACCGACGCTGCGCGGCGAGGACGGACAGCTGGATCTGTTTGCCGCATTGCAGTCGAAAGATCTGCCCGACCTGCGCCAGCTTGTGGCCGACGAGGCGCAACAGGTGCGCGATGCCTTCCTTGCGCTGCCAGGCCTTTATGGGCGGGGTGACTGCCTTGAGCGCGCGCGCGCGGTCCTGCCCGACTGGCCCGGCATCCGGGCTGCGCTGGACGAGCTCGCGCAGCTTGGGGATGCGATCGGGTCCGACCTCAGCGGGTTCGATCTGGCGGATCTGCGTGGTTACCACTATCACAGCGGCGTCACGTTTGCGGCCTATTGCCCGGGGCAGGCGCAGGCCATTGCGCTGGGCGGACGCTATGACGACGTCGGGCTGGCTTTCGGGCGCGCGCGCCCGGCCACAGGCTTCAGCGTGGACGTGCGCCAGCTTGCTCAGCTGGCACCGCATGTCGACAAGCCGGCCGCCATCCTCGCTCCATTTGTCGACGACGCGTCATTGAGGACTAAAGTGCAAAGTCTGCGCAGTGCCGGTGAAGTCGTTGTTGCCGCGCTGCCCGGTCACGATGAAGATGTGCTGGAACTGTCGTGCAGCCGCCAGCTGGTATTTGTTGAAGGTGAGTGGCAGGTGACGCCGCTCGAAAGAAAGGTTTGAGCATGGCAAAGAATGTGGTGGTGGTCGGCAGTCAGTGGGGCGACGAGGGCAAGGGCAAGGTCGTCGACTGGCTGACTGATTCAGTACAGGGCGTGGTGCGCTTCCAGGGCGGTCACAACGCCGGCCACACGCTCGTGATCGGCGGGAAGAAGACGGTACTGCATCTGATCCCGAGCGGCGTGCTGCGAGAAGGCGTGGCCTGTTACATCGGCAACGGTGTCGTGCTGTCACCCGAGGCCCTGCTGTCGGAAATGGCCGAGCTGGAAGCCGCCGGCGTCGACGTGTCTGCGCGTTTGCGCATTTCGGAGGCGTGTCCGCTGATCCTGCCCTATCACCAGGCGCTTGATCGTGCACGCGAGACTGCCAAAGGCGCGAACAAGATCGGGACGACGGGGCGGGGTATCGGCCCCGCGTACGAGGACAAGGTGGCGCGCCGCGCATTGCGCCTGCAGGATCTGCTGCGGCCTACCCGGTTTGCCGAGAAACTCGCGGAATTGCTGGATTATCACAATTTCGTGCTGACCCAGTACTTCGGTGCGCCGGCCGTCGATTTCCAGGAAACACTGGATGGTGCGCTGGCACTGGCGCCACGCATCGAGCATCTCGTGGTGGATGTGCCGCGAGCACTGTACGAAGCCAACAAGGCGGGCGCGAACCTGCTGTTCGAGGGCGCGCAGGGCACCTTGCTGGACATCGATCACGGCACCTACCCCTTCGTCACTTCGAGCAATTGCGTGTCGGGTGCTGCGGCAGCCGGCGCCGGTGTCGGGCCGACGATGCTGCATTATGTGCTCGGCATCACGAAGGCCTACACGACACGTGTCGGCAGCGGTCCGTTTCCGACCGAACTGTTCGACGACACAGGTCGCCATCTGGCGACCAAGGGCAACGAGTTCGGTGCGACGACCGGGCGGCCACGTCGCTGCGGCTGGTTCGACGCCGCCGCGCTGAAGCGTTCGATCCAGATCAACGGCATTTCGGGCCTTTGTGTCACGAAGCTCGACGTGCTTGATGGTGTGGAGGAGCTGAAGGTATGTACCGGCTATCGCATCGACGGTGCGTTATCGGACATCCTTCCGGTAGGCGCAGAAGAGCTGTCGCGCTGCGAGCCGGTCTATGAGACGTTGCCGGGGTGGAAGGACACGACCTTCGGCGTCAAGGCGCTGGCGGGGCTGCCAGCCAACGCACGCAGCTACCTGCGTCGGATCGAAGAGATTTGTGGCGTGCCGGTGGACATGATTTCCACAGGCCCTGACCGCGATGAAACGATTCTGCTGCGCCACCCGTTCGAGTGATCGCGGCATGTTCGATCCGCATGGCCCGCAAGGGCTGTGCGGCATCGATATTTTTTTCGGCGATGGAAAAGAAAAAAGCCGACATTTCTGTCGGCTTTCGTCTTGGCTGTTTGGTGCCCAGGAGAGGACTCGAACCTCCACACCTTGCGGCACTAGTACCTGAAACTAGCGCGTCTACCAATTTCGCCACCTGGGCAAGAGGCTGCGCATTCTAAAGAAAGCATTTACGTTGTCAAGAGCAAAAGAGAAAAATCAGAAACCCAGCAAGATCCGCAGTGCCGATCCGTTCTTCGAACGAGAGTCGACGCGCTACGACAATCCTTTGCCGAGCCGCGAGTACATCGTTCAGGTGCTCGAAGCCGCCGCCGTGCCGATGAGCGCGGACGAGTTGGTCCAGGCGCTCGATATCGCCGCCCACGAACGCGAGTTCTTCGTGCGCCGTCTGGGCGCGATGGAACGCGAGGCGCAGCTGATGCGCAACCGGCGCGACGCGTACATCATCCCCGACAAGGCCGATCTCGTGGCAGGCCGTGTGGAAGGGCACCCGGACGGTTTCGGTTTCGTCATCACCGGTGAGGACCAGGGAGACGTCTTTCTCGGTGCGCAGGAAATGCGCAGTGTGCTGCACGGCGACCGCGTGCTCGTGCGAGTGACCGGTCTGGACCGCCGCGGGCGGCGCGAAGGAAAGGTTGTCGAAGTCACGGAGCGCGGCAATACGCGACTCGTGGCCCGCGTCGTCGAAGAGCACGGCGTGCAGTTCTGCATCGCCGAGAACCGCCGCATCCGCCAGCAGATCGTTCTGGCCAAGCCGGAGAAGGGCCGCCGCACGCTGCGTGCCGCACCGGGCAGCGTCGTCGAAGTCGAACTGATCGAACAGCCCACGCGATACACGCCACCGATCGGTCGCGTCGTCGAGGTGCTGGGCAGCTACGGCGACTCCGGCATGGAGATCGAGATCGCGCTGCGCAAGCACGACATGCCGCACGAATTCTCGCCGCGGGCCCTGGCTGCCGCGAAGCGGCTGCCGGACGAGGTGCGCGACAGCGACATGACGAAGCGCGAAGACATCCGTGCCTTGCCGCTGGTCACCATCGACGGCGAAACCGCCAGGGATTTCGACGACGCCGTGTATTGCGAACGACAGGGTCGAGGCTTCCGCCTGATCGTTGCGATCGCCGATGTCAGTCACTACGTGAAGCCCGGTACCGCACTCGACGGCGAAGCATACGAGCGCGGCAACTCGGTTTACTTCCCGCGTCGGGTGATTCCGATGTTGCCGGAGAAGCTGTCCAATGGACTGTGCTCGCTGAACCCTGAGGTGGATCGCCTGTGCATGGTGTGCGACATGGATGTGTCCGCGGCCGGCGTGATCCAGCGCTACCGTTTCTACGCGGCGGTCATGAATTCGAAGGCGCGGCTGACCTATACCGAGGTGGCGGCCGCGCTGTACGACAAGGATGCTGCGATGCGCGAACGTCTCGCGCCGCTGTTGCCGCGGCTCGAAGCGCTCGATGCTGTCTTCCGCGTGTTCGGCAAGGCGCGCGCCAAGCGTGGCGCCATCGATTTTGAAACCGTCGAAACGCAGATGATGTTCAACGACGACGGCAAGATCGAACGCATCGTGCCGTACGCGCGCAATGACGCGCACCGGTTGATCGAGGAGTGCATGCTCGCCGCCAACGTGTGTGCGTCGCGCTTTCTCGAAGAGCACGGGCAGGCAACGCTGTATCGCGTCCATGAAGGCCCGAGCGAGGACAGGTTGCAGAAGCTGCGCGCCTTCATCGGCGAATTCGGCTTCCAGCTTGGTGGCGGCAACAAGCCGCACGCGAAGGACTACGCGGCACTGCTTGAGCGTATCGGCGACCGTCCCGACCGGCAACTGCTGCAGACCGTGATGCTGCGTTCGCTTCGTCAGGCTGTTTACAGCCCGGACAACATGGGGCACTTCGGACTCGCGTACGAGGCGTACGCCCACTTCACGTCGCCGATCCGGCGTTACCCCGATCTGCTGGTGCACCGCGCGATCAAGGCAGTGCTGGCCAGAAAGCGCTACGAACCGGGCGACTGGTCCGACATCGGAGTGCATTGCTCGACCACCGAGCGACGCGCCGACGAGGCGAGCCGTGACGTGCAGAACTGGCTGAAGTGCTATTTCATGCAGGACCGGGTCGGCGAGGAGTTTGAAGGCAGCGTGTCGGCTGTCGTGCCGTTCGGGCTGTTCGTTGCGCTCGACGACGTGTTCATCGAAGGCTTGGTGCACATTTCCGAACTGGGCGCCGACTACTTCCACTATGAAGAGGGCAAGCATCGTCTGGTGGGCGAGCGCAGTGGCCGCACGTACCGTCTTGCCGACCGCGTGCGCATCCAGGTTGTACGCGTGGATCTCGACAATACCCGCATCGAATTCCGTCTTGCCGACGGTGGCGGCGATTTTGGCCGCATACCCCGGACCGCTTCTGCGGCAGACGCGAAAGCTTCACCTGCGCCGTCGGGTGAGCGTCCAAGGCGGCGCAGGGTGGCTGCCGAACCGGTGGTTTCAGCGCCGGCGGAGCCGCGCCGGAAGGCGAAGGCAGCCAAGTCGCCCGGGATCCTGACGTCGCCTTACGCTGTGGCGGACAAGGCGTCCGCTCCGGACAGGGCAGCGAAGCCGGTGAAGGCCGTAAAGGGTGGGAAGAAGGTTGCACCCGTCAAGGCTGTGCAGGCGAAGGCGGCGAAGAAGCCGGCCAAGAGCAAGGCCGGCCCGAAAGATGGCGCGCGAAAGACCGCTGGCAAGCCGGCCAAAACGACCGGCGCGAAACAAGGGGGCCGCAAATGAGCGACACCCGCTACATTTTCGGCTTCCATGCGGTCACCGCCAAGATCCGCCACGCACCGGACAGCGTGAAAGAGGTGTTCGTGTCCACCGCGCGTCAGGACGGGCGCATGCGTGACCTCGTGCGCGCAGCCGAGTCCGCCGGCGTGAAGTACGTGCAGATGGATCCGGCCCGGCTGGACGGGCTTGCCGGTGGTGCTGCACGTCATCAAGGGGTGGTGGCCCGAGTCCTCGCGCAGATTCCGTACCGCTCGCTTGACGACGTGCTCGACACGCTGTCGGAGCCGCCCTTGCTGCTGGTGCTCGACGGCATACAGGACCCGCACAACCTGGGGGCCTGTCTGCGCGTTGCCGATGCGGCAGGCGCGCACGCGGTCGTCGCGCCGCGTGACCGCGCGGTCGGCCTGAACGCGACGGCCATCAAGGTCGCCAGTGGCGCGGCGGATACGGTGCCCTATGTGACGGTCACCAATCTCGCTCGAAGCCTGCGTGAGATGAAGGAGCGCAACATCCTTACGGTCGGCGCTGCGGGCGAAGCCACCCAGTCGATGTACGCCGTGGATCAATCGGGCGCGGTCGCGTGGATTCTGGGTGCGGAAGGCGATGGCATGCGCCGGCTGACCCGTGAAACCGCCGATGTGCTGGCGTCGATTCCGATGCATGGCGCAGTGGAAAGCCTGAACGTGTCGGTGGCCAGCGGCATCTGCCTGTTCGAGGCGCGCCGGCAGCGCGGTGCCATGGCGCCCTTGTAAGGCGCGCTTTTCACACGCTATAATCGCTGGCTAACCTTGCCTCACCGGACTCGCATGCCGGGAGGCTTCATCGCTGGTTGCGCGCCGAAAGGCGCTTGCCGGCACAAACCGCAAGGAGATTACATGCGACATTACGAAGTGGTTTTCATCGTCCACCCCGACCAGAGCGAGCAGGTGCCCGCAATGGTCGATCGCTATCGCACGCTGGTGACCGGCCGTAACGGCAGCATCCACCGTCTGGAAGACTGGGGCCGTCGTCAGCTGGCTTACCCGGTCCAGAAAGTGCACAAGGCTCACTACGTGCTCATGAACATCGAGTGCGATGCTGAAACGCTGGCTGAGCTCGAGCACGCATTCAAGTTCAATGACGCAGTTCTGCGCCACCTCACCATCAAGATGCGCAAGGCAGTGGTTGCGCCGTCGCCGATGATGAAGGAAGAGAAATCCCGTTCGCTGCTGGCTCCTGCCGCAGATGCGGCCCCGGAAGGCGCAGCCCCGGAAGGTGCGGCACCTGTCGAGACCGCGGAACAGCCGGCAGCTTGACGCGGGACGAAGCGGAGAACGGAGCAGGGCAGTCCGACGCGCAAGCACCCGGTCCGGCGCACAACAGCTTCACGCTGCAAGGTGCGTTGATCGAACGGGATGCGCTGAGGCACACACCGGCCGGCATGCCGGTCCTGCGAGGGTGTTTGCAGCACCTGTCGCAGCAGATCGAAAACGGCATGCCGCGTGAAGTCAGGCTGGAGCTTGATTTCGTGATGCTCGGTGATCAGGCCAGATTGCTCGCAGTGGCTCCGCTGGGGACCGCGTTGATTGCACAAGGATTCATGGCAGCCCGCAGTGCAAAGAGCAGGCAGGCAGTCATGCACATAAACAGTATCGAATTCGTGACGGGTGGCTGACAAGGCAACCGTTGCAACAGTGGAAGGACAACCACCATGGCTTTCAGACCGAAAAGCAACAAGCGCAAGGACGATCGTGGCTCGCGCAGCATGTTCAAGCGCCGCAAGTTCTGCCGTTTCAGCGCCGAGAAGATCGAAGAGATCGACTACAAGGACGTTGAAATTCTCAAGGACTTCATTTCCGAGAACGGCAAGATCATGCCGGCACGTCTGACCGGCACCCGCGCCGGCTATCAGCGCCAGCTGTCTACCGCCATCAAGCGCGCCCGCTTCCTCGCGCTGATGCCTTACACCGACCTGCACCAGTAATCGAGGAGACCGACCATGCAAGTAATCCTTATGGACAAGGTCGCAAAGCTCGGCGATCTGGGCGATGTGGTGAAGGTGCGTGATGGCTACGCCCGCAATTTCCTGATTCCGACGGGCCGCGCCAAGCGCGTCACGCCGGAGAATCTGGCCGTTTTCGAAGCCCGCCGTGCAGAGCTGGAGAAGGCTGCCGCCGAACGCCTGACCGCAGCACGTACCGTGGCAGAGAAGCTCGAAGGCGTGACCGTGCAGATCGCACGCAAGGCCGGTGTCGATGGCCGCTTGTTCGGTTCCGTGTCGACGGGTGACATCGCCGACGCACTGGTCGCCCAGTCGTTCGAGGTGGACAAGTCGATGGTGCGCATGCCCGACGGTCCGGTGAAGACGGTCAGCGAAGGTCAGTACGAAATCGCCCTGCACTCCGACGTCGTCGCAATCGTCACCGTTGCGGTGGTTGGCGAGAGCTGATTGTTGCGCTGCCCTCGCGGGCAGAAGGAAAAGGCCACCCGAGCGGTGGCCTTTTTCGTTCACCATGATGCTGATGTTCATCCACAGGCCATCCACAGTTATTCGTTTGCTTTTCCACAGCTTGTTCCGTTGTGCCGGGTGCCCGGCGGGGCTAGATTGCAGGATTGCCGCCGCAGGTCCCATACAATGAAAAAGACATCATGAGCAGCGTGCGCAATGCACACGGCCCGGAAGCGCAAGCTGCCCAGGCCGCGCAGGACCGGCAGGTTGCGGCTTTGAAGCTGCCACCGCACTCGATCGAAGCGGAACAGTCGCTCATCGGCGGGTTGCTGCTGGACAACAGCACCTGGGATCGCGTCGGCGATCAGGTCAATGAATCCGATTTCTATCGCGACGATCACCGCCGGATATTCCGTCACATCGCCCGGCTGATCGAGCAGGGCAAGCCGGCCGATGTCGTGACGGTCTATGAATCGGTCGAGAAGGCGGACGAGGTTTCTCAGACTGGCGGGCTCGCCTATCTGGGCGAGATTGCAAACAACACGCCGTCCGCGGCGAACATCCGGCGCTATGCGGAGATCGTCCGTGAGCGCGCGATACTGCGCAAACTGGTCAGTGTCGGCGACGAGATCGCTGCCAGCGCGCTGACGCCGCGCGGGCGTGACGCCAAGTCGCTGCTCGACGAAGCCGAGTCAAAGATTTTCGAGATTGCGGAGCAGGGCGCGTCGACGAGCGCGGGCTTCGTGGCCATCCAGCCCATCCTCGTGCAGGTGGTCAACCGCATCCAGGAGCTGTACGACCGGGATGATCCGTCGGACGTGACCGGCGTGCCGACCGGCTACGTCGATCTCGACCAGAAGACTGCCGGCCTGCAGGCCGGCGACATGATCATCGTTGCAGGCCGTCCTGCGATGGGCAAGACGACGTTCGCACTGAACATCGCGGAGCACGTGGCGGTGGATCTCGGGTTGCCGGTGGCCATCTTCTCGCTCGAAATGCCCGGCACGCAGTTGGCCATGCGCTTCGTGTCGTCGGTTGCCAAGATCGATCAGGGGCGGCTGCGTACCGGACGCCTGACCGACGACGACTGGGGCCGGCTGACGATGGCGCTGGGCAAGCTGCACGAAGCGCCCATCCACATCGACGAGACGGGCGGCATCAATCCGACGGATCTGCGCGCGCGCGCGCGCCGGCTGTATCGCCAATGCGGCAAGCTCGGACTTATCGTTGTGGATTACCTGCAGCTGATGTCGGGTACGCGTGACGGCGAGAATCGCACCGCCGAAATTTCCGAAATCTCGCGCGCCATCAAATCGCTGGCGAAGGAACTGAGTGTGCCCATCATCGCGCTGTCTCAGCTCAACCGGGCGCTCGAACAGCGTCCGAACAAGCGTCCGGTGATGAGCGACCTGCGCGAATCGGGGGCCATCGAGCAGGACGCCGACATCATCATGTTCATCTATCGGGACGAGGTCTACAACCCGGATACGCAGGACAAGGGGCTGGCGGAGATCATCATCGGCAAACACCGTAACGGCCCGACCGGTACCGTGGTGCTGGGCTTCCAGGGTGAACACACGCGATTCGTCAACGCTGCCCGACCGGGGCAGTACTGAGCACTGGCGCATGGGAAGGCCGATGCGACGCGCGTTGATCGCCGCAGCCGTACTCGCGGCGTGCGGCGTACTGGCCTTTCAGCTGGCGCTGCACACGTTGCGGGGGCAAATTGCGGACGCGCTCGGACCGCGCGGGGAGGTCGCCCGGATAGACGTCGGCCTGCACGCGCTCGTGCTGCACGACGTGCGCATCCGCGCGCGGCAGGATGGCGGGTCGCCCTGGCCGGCAGGTGACGAACTGCGCGCACGACGCATTGAAATCGTCCCGCAGTTGCGCGATCTGCTGTCGGCGCGCGTACGCGTCGAGCGCATCATGATCGAGGGTGGCTACCTGTCGGTCATGCGGACGCGGGATGGCCGCCTGCGCCTGTTGCCGGCAATGCTCGAACGCGAGCAGCAGACGACTTCGGGAACCGATCGGCAGGGAACGGCGCAACCGTCGGGTGGCGGCTTGCCCGTGCGCGTCGAACGCATCGAACTGCGCAGCAGCGCCCTGGATGTGTTCGATGCCAGTGTGCGGCGCAAGCCTCATCTGCTGGCGCTCGAAGGCGTGCAGGCCGACATCGGTCCGGTCGTCCTGCCGCAGCTGGACGATCCGGTGACAATCGCCATCGACGCGGTGCTCAAGGGCCCGCAGCACAACGGCCGTGTGGCGCTCAATGGCGAGGTCGTGCCGGCGACTCGCGACGCCAGTCTCGTGCTCTCGATCGTCGGTGCGGATCTGGTCGCCTTTCAGCCCTATCTGATCCGGGCGGCGGACACGCGGGTGAAGCGCGGCACGATGGATCTCGAAATACGGCCTGTCGTCAGAGCCGGTCGTCTGCGTGCTCCCGGCACGCTTACCCTGCGCGGGCTTGAACTGGATTCGGGCAGCACCTTCATGGGGATGTCGCGAGCCGCGGTGGTCGGCCTGCTAAAGGACCGCGCGGACAGGATCAGCGTGAACTTCACGCTGGAAGGGCAGCTGGACGATCCCGCGTTTTCGCTCAACGAGAGCTTCGCAACGCGCGTCGCAGGTTCCGTGGCCGATACCCTCGGCGTGAGTCTGGGCGGACTGGTGCGCGGGGTCGGAAAAGCGGGCGGCTCAGTCTTGGAAGGCGTGGGCGATGCGGTCGACAGGCTGTTGGGCGACTGAGTTGCGCCGCCGTCAGGTGCCCGTCGGTTCGGGGTCGTCGCTGCCCTTCAGGCGCATGCTGAGCTTGTGAAGTTCGCTGCGCATGCGCGCCATCGCGTCCTCCGGCAGACCTGACTGGCGTGCGACCTGGGCCTGCACCTCTTCCGCGCGGTCGCGCAGCGCACGCCCGGCGTCGGTGAGCAGGATTTCCAGCGCCCGTTCATCGGCACGGCTGCGCGCACGCGTGATGTAGCCGCTCGCTTCGAGCCGCTTCAGCAACGGTGTCAGCGTGGGTGAGTCGAGATCCAGGCGGTCGGCGAGTGCCTTGAGCGTCAACGCATCGTCCTGCCACAGCACGAGCATGACGAGATACTGCGGATAGGTCAGACCCAGCGCCTTCAGACCCGGCGAAAAACTGCGCGTGATGGCGTGACTTGCCGCATACAGTGCGAAGCACAGTTGCTGGTCGAGCAGCATCGGGTCGATGAAGGTCATGGTCCTATCCTCCGTTCGGGTCAGAGCACTTCGGCGGCGTGATCCGCCAGGCGCGAGCGCTCGCCGCGTTGCAGTGTGACGTGGCCGCTGTGCGGCCAGCCCTTGAAACGATCGACAACATAGGTGAGGCCGGAGCTGCCTTCGGTCAGATACGGCGTGTCGATCTGCGCGATATTGCCCAGGCAGACGACCTTGGTGCCGGGGCCCGCCCGCGTGATCAGTGTCTTCATCTGTTTGGGCGTCAGGTTCTGCGCTTCGTCGATGATGAGGAACTTGTTCAGGAAGGTACGACCGCGCATGAAATTCAGCGACTTCACCTTGATGCGGCTGCGGATCAGGTCCATTGTCGCCGCGCGCCCCCACTCGCCGGAACCATTGGGGTCGTCCGTCTTGTTCAGCACGTCGAGGTTGTCTTCGAGCGCGCCCATCCAGGGGGTCATCTTCTCCTCTTCGGTGCCCGGCAGAAAACCGATGTCCTCGCCAACCGGTACCGTCACCCGGGTCATGATGATTTCGCTGTAGAGCTTTGTTTCCAGCACCTGGGTCAGGCCTGCGGCAAGCGTGAGCAGGGTTTTGCCGGTACCCGCCTGGCCGAGCAGCGTGACGAAGTCGATCTCCGGGCTCATCAGCAGGTTCAGTGCAAAGTTCTGCTCGCGGTTTCGCGCGACGATGCCCCAGACCGAATTCTTGTGATGGCTGAAATCGATCAGGGTCTCCAGCACCGCGCCCTTGCCGCTGCGCTCGCGGACCAGTGCGTGGAAGGGCTTGTCCTGCTTCTCGCCGGCTTCCTTGTAGACGAATTCATTGATGAGCAGATCGGGGCACAGCGGGCCCTTGACCCGGTAAAGCGTGCGGCCGTTCTCCTTCCACGATTCGAGGTTGCCGCCGTGCTCGTCCCAGAACTTCTCCGGCAGCTCGCGCGTGCCGGTATAGAGCATGTCGGTGTCTTCGAGAACCTTGTCGTTGAAGTAGTCCTGCGCATGCAGGCCGAGCGCCCGCGCCTTGATGCGCATGTTGATGTCTTTCGACACCAGGATGACCTGCCGGCCAGGATGGCGCTCCGTCAGGTGCATCACCACGGCGATGATCTGGTTGTCGGCCTTGGCTGTCGGCAGCGCGGACGGCAGCGTGCCGTTGATGGCTTCGGTCTGCAGCAACAGGTGGCCGCTCGCCAGGTCGCTGGACGCTTCGGCAAGCGGGATGCCTTGGGTGATCTGGTCTTCCGCGCGACTGACGATGTCGTCCAGCAGACGGCTGACCTGGCGCGCGTTGCGCGCCACCTCCGTCATGCCCTTCTTGTTGTTGTCGAGTTCTTCGAGCGTCATGATCGGCACGAAGATGTCGTGCTCCTCGAAGCGGAACAGACTCGTCGGGTCGTGCATCAGCACATTGGTGTCGAGTACGAAAAGCTTGGTGACCGGGGCTTTCTTGCGGGAAGTGCGGGCGGGGGAGGCGGTAGTGCGTCGGGTGGCCATGTAGTGTCTTCTTGTCGGGTTGCGCCGGAATTTTCAGAGGGATTGGACAAAGGCGAGCACTTCATCGGCGTGGCCCGGGACCTTCACGCCGCGCCACTCCCGCAGGATACGATTGTCGCCGCCGATGACGAAAGTGCTGCGCTCCACACCACGCACCTGTTTTCCGTACATGTTCTTCATCTTCATCACGCCGAACAGTGCGCAGGCGGTTTCGTCCGGGTCCGACAGCAGTTCGAACGGCAGGCCGAGCTTGGATTTGAAGTTCAGGTGCGACTTGATGCTGTCACGCGAAATGCCGACCACTTCTGCTCCGGCTGCGACGAATTGCGGATGGAGGTCGCGAAAGTTCGCGCTTTCCGTGGTGCAGCCCGGCGTGCTGTCCTTCGGGTAGAAGTAGATGACCAGCGGCTTGGTGGCCGTGGATAGCGTGAAGGTCAGGTCGGGTGTGGAGGCCAGGGTGAAATCGTCTATCCGGGGCTCGCTCATCGGAATCAAGTCTCCTTGCGTGTGTGTTCAGGGCGGGCGCCGGCCCCCGTTGCGCACGCTTCGCGCGTGCGATTCATGGCGTCGGATCGGGCAGCATGAGGATGGCCGCGACGGCGCGGCCTTCGGCGACCAGGATGTTGTATGTGCGCGCGGCCGCCAGCGTATCCATCACTTCGACGCCGATTCCGGCGTCGATGAGCGGGCGCAGCAGTGACGGATGCGGAAACTGCTGGACCGGGCCGGTGCCGAGCAGCACGATCTGCACCGACATCTCGGCGATCGGCAAGAAATTGTCGGCCGTCAGGTCCTCAAGCCGGCCGGCGCCCCAGTCTTCAAGCAGTGTTCCGGGGGCGAGCACGGCCGTGCGCGTGAGCCGGCGATCGCCGATCTGCAGGTAGCCGTCGCCGAAGCCGGTGACGAGATGAGTGGTTGCGCGCGGGTTCTGATGCAGCTTCACGGTGAATTCTGGCGGTGGTGGAACGGGAAACGTGTGGCGTGGACGCCGCGTTCCGGTGGTGCGGTTTTTGCCCTGCCTTCGGCGCTCGCATACAATCATATCTTTTTTCGCCAGCGGGCAAAGAAGCCCGCACTGCAGCGCGGACCTCCGCCGCTGCGAGAGGCTCCCACATGTCCCGCCAAACGCCCAACGTGCCTCCCGATTCCGCCACAGTGCATCCGCCGCTTTCCAAGTCATCGAAACTCGCCAACGTCTGCTACGACATCCGTGGCCCCGTCCTTGCCCGGGCGCGCCAGATGGAGGAAGAAGGGCAGCGCATCATCAAGCTCAACATCGGCAATCTGGCACCTTTCGGATTCGAGGCACCGGAGGAAATCGTCCAGGACGTGATCCGCAACCTGCCGGACGCGTCGGGCTATTCCGATTCGCGCGGCCTCTTCGCGCCGCGCAAGGCGATCATGCACTACTGCCAGGAGAAGCGGATTCCCGGCGTTGGCGTGGACGACATCTTCATCGGCAACGGCGCGTCGGAACTCATCGTGATGGCGATGCAGGGTCTGCTGAACAGCGGCGACGAAGTGCTGGTGCCGGCGCCCGACTATCCCTTGTGGACCGCGGCGGTGACCCTGGCCGGCGGTACGGCGCGCCATTACATCTGTGACGAAAGCGCTGACTGGATGCCGGATCTTGCGGACATTCGGGCCAAGATCACGCCGAACACGCGTGCCATCGTCATCATCAATCCGAACAATCCGACCGGCGCGCTGTACTCCGACGCGTTGCTGCTGGAACTTGTCCAGATCGCGCGCGAGCACAATCTCATCGTCTACGCCGACGAGATCTACGACAAGACGCTGTACGACGGTGCGACCCACACGTCGATCGCGTCGCTGGCGGACGACCTGCTTTTCGTCACATTCAACGGCCTGTCGAAAAACTACCGGGCCTGCGGCTACCGCGCCGGCTGGATGGTGGTGTCGGGCGACAAACGACATGCGCGTGACTACATCGACGGGCTGAACATGCTGGCGTCGATGCGCCTGTGTTCCAACGTCCCCGGGCAGTTCGCGATCCAGACCGCGCTTGGCGGCTACCAGAGCATCAACGACCTGATCGCGCCCGGGGGCCGACTGACCCGTCAGCGCGATGTTGCCTGGGAACTGCTGACGCAGATTCCCGGCGTCAGTTGTGTCAAGCCGCGCGCCTCGCTCTACCTGTTTCCGCGGCTTGATCCGGCGATCTATCCGATCGAGGACGACCAGCGCTTCATTCTGGAACTGCTGGAGGAACAACGCGTACTGCTGGTGCAGGGCACCGGGTTCAACTGGCCGAGGCCGGACCATTTCCGCGTGGTGTTCCTGCCGCACGAAGATGATCTGCGCGACGCGATCGGTCGCATCGCACGCTTCCTGGATGGCTATCGAAAACGCCATGGCACGTGAGCCGGACATCGTCCGCGTCGCGTCGTCGCGGACAGTGCTCGAACCGCAGTGGCTGGCGCGCGCAGAATCCGTTCATCGCGCACTGCGTCCCGGCCTGCCTGCCGACTACGCGGGCGCGATGAAGGGCGTTGTCGATGACGGCGGCGAAATCGCCGTAGCGGCACGTGACTCCGAAGTACTGGGGATCGCGGTCTTCCGTGTCTATCGCAACACATCGTCCGGCGTGCATTTTTACGTCGACGACCTGGTAACCGCCGGCCACGCGCGTTCGCAGGGCATCGGCAAGGCGCTGCTCGACTGGCTCGCGCGCGAGGCGCTCACGCGGGGCGCGTCGCAGCTGCGGCTGGATTCCGGCACGCAGCGCGTCGATGCGCATCGCTTCTACCATCGGGAAGGCATGCACGTCGCCTGCTTCAATTTTTCGCGGGATCTGACTCAGAACAGTACCCGGACATCACATCAAGACGAGGGATAGCATGAAACCCATCAATGTAGGCCTGCTCGGCATCGGCACCGTGGGCGGCGGTACCTGGACGGTACTGACGCGCAATCAGGAAGAGATCACGCGCCGTGCCGGACGCCCGATCCAGATCACCGCTGTCGCGGATCGCGATACGGCGCGCGCGCAGCAGCTCACCGGTGGCGCGGCGCGCATCACCGGAGATGCCTTCGACGTGGTGCGTGACCCGGACATCGACATCGTCATCGAGCTGATCGGCGGTTATACGGTGGCACGCGAGCTGGTGATGGAGGCCATCGCCAACGGCAAGCACGTGGTGACGGCCAACAAGGCATTGCTTGCCGTGCATGGCCAGGAGATTTTCGCCGCAGCGCAGGCCAAGGGTGTCATGGTTGCATTCGAAGCTGCGGTGGCGGGCGGCATTCCCATCATCAAGGCGGTGCGCGAGGGACTGACGGCAAACCGCATCGACTGGATCGCCGGCATCATCAACGGCACCACCAACTACATCCTGTCGGAGATGCGCGACAAGGGACTCACGTTCGCCGACGCGCTGGCCGACGCGCAGCGCCTCGGTTACGCCGAGGCCGACCCGACGTTCGACATCGAAGGTGTGGATGCCGCGCACAAGATCACCTTGCTGGCGGCCATTGCGTTCGGCATTCCGGTGCAGTTCGACCGGGTGCATATCGAGGGCATAACCAAGCTGACGGCGGATGACATCCGCTACGCCGAAGAGCTGGGTTACCGCATCAAGTTGCTGGGCATCACCAAGCGCAAAGCGGATGGCTTCGAACTGAGGGTTCACCCGACGCTGATTCCCGCCAAACGCCTCATCGCCAATGTGGAGGGCGTGATGAATGCCGTCGTTGTCAATGCCGATGCCGTGGGCGCAACGCTTTACTACGGCCGTGGCGCTGGCGCCGAGCCGACGGCCAGTGCGGTCATCGCTGATCTGGTGGATGTCACCCGCCTGCACACGGCTGATCCGGAGCACCGGGTGCCACATCTTGCATTCCGCGCCGACCAGCTGTCGGATACGCCGATACTGCCGATCAGCGAAGTCGAAAGTGCCTACTACCTGCGCCTTCGCGTCGAGGACAGGCCGGGCGTGCTGGCCGACATCACCCGCATTCTCGCGGACCAGAGCATCAGCATTGACGCGATGCTGCAGAAGGAGCCGCCCGAAGGCGAACAGCAGGCCACCATCATCATCCTCACCCACATCACCCGCGAGAAGCAGATCGATGCCGCGATCGCCCGCATCGAAGCGCTGTCCAGCACTGTCGGAATCGTGACCCGACTGCGCCTTGAAGAGCTGAACGGCTAGGCGGCGACCGCGACGCCCGACGAGACTGCCATTGCATCGGTCAGCGTGATGCGGTTGTAGAGCGCGCTGATCATGTCGGCGCGCGTCAGCGTGCCGGCCAGCCGGTCGGCGCCATTGATGATCGGTACCGCAGGTTGATGTCCGGTCGTCAGCGCCTGCGCGGCGGCCGAAATGCCGTCGGTCAGGCGCGCCACCAGCAAACCCTTGCGTGCGTCGCGCATGACCTGGCCGACCACTTCGGGTTGTTCGGAGTGGACCGCGGCGGTGCCGCCGAGCAGGCGGCGCATCGCGTCACCGACCGGACGACGTGCGTCGCCCGCAGGCGAGACGTGGTCGAGAAAGTCTTCCAGCGCGAGCAGGCCGATGACGCGCCTGCTGCGGTCGACGACCGGCAGGGCGTCAACGCGCAACTGCCGCATGCTCAGCCAGGCTTCGGCCAGCGGTGTTGCGAATTCGACCGCCGTGATCGGTGTCTGATCGACCAGCAGGTCCATGCAGCGCACCTCGTGCGTGCGCTCGAAGGCGTGGCGCATGGTGCGCTGATACAGATCGACCAGGTCATCCTCGCGAACGTCGAGATAGCCGTCGATCTCGGCGAGTGCGGCTTCAAGGTCGCGATGCGCGATCGGTTCCGGAGGGTTGTGGGCGCGTCGTTGCGCGGCGGGTGGCGTGCCTTGCGGATAGTGCCGCCCCGGAATCAGGTTGTTGACCACCATGACCGCCACCAGGATTGCAACGGTGTTCGCGCTGACGGCGAACAGGCTGGCTTCGAATGCGATTCCCTGCGATGCAGCCATGGCCATCGTCAGCGCCATGGCGCCGGCGGGCGGATGGATGCATCGCGCCCACGCGGTGAGCCAGATGGATGCGGCAAGCGCGATGGCAACGACCCAGGGGCCGGCCGGAAGCCACAAGCCGCACGCGTAGCCGAGCGGCGCCGACAGCATCAGCCCGCCGATGACGGGCCAAGGCTGGGCCAGAGGGCTGTGCGGCAGCGCGAAAAGGATGACCGAGGTGGCGCCCAGCGGCGCAAGCAGCCGTTTTTCTTCCGGCGACAGCGGCAGCACGAACAGCACCGCTTCGAACAGCATCATGCCCATGAACCCGGCGATCGAGCTGCGCCAGCGCTCGGCGTGGGTGAGCGGCGGCGCGTCCGACACGAGATGGCGCCGCAGCCGGTGAATCAGATCGGTCATTGCAGAGACGGAAAAATCCTCGAGTTTAGCGCGATGCACAAGTTTGGTGCGCTGCTATGCCGATATAACCGCGTGCACCGGCGCCACCCGCACGTCGTGTTAAATTCAGGTGCGGGTCGCGACAGCCCGGCGCATGGCGCTCCCGCGAACTTTCCGCGAACCCCAACCGACAGCGAAACAGATGCACTACGTATCCACCCGCGGCGAGTCGCCGCAAAAGCGTTTCACCGAAATCCTGCTGGGCGGCCTGATGGATGATGGCGGCCTGGCCATGCCCGAGAGCTATCCGGCGTTTTCGCGTGCCGACCTCGATGCCATGCGCGGCATGGACTATCGCCAGCTGGCCTTCGCCATCCTTTCGCGTTTCGCCGACGACATTCCGGCGGATGACCTGCGCGCGCTGATCGACCGCACCTACACGCCGGAGGTTTACTGCAATACGGTGTCCGGCTCCGACGCACGCGACATCACGCCGCTGTACACGCTGGAACCCGGGCTGCACGTGCTCGAACTGTCGAACGGGCCGACCCTCGCGTTCAAGGACATGGCCATGCAGTTGCTCGGCAACCTGTTCGAATACGCGCTCGCAAAGGATTCGGCGGAACTGAACATCTTCGGTGCGACGTCCGGCGACACCGGTTCGAGCGCCGAGTACGCGATGCGCGGCAAGCGTGGCATCAGGGTGTTCATGCTGAGCCCGCACAACAAGATGAGCCGTTTCCAGACGGCCCAGATGTTCAGCCTGCAGGACCCGAACATCTTCAATATTGCGGTGCGTGGCGTGTTCGACGACTGCCAGGACATGGTGAAGGCGGTGTCCAACGACCTCGCATTCAAGTCGTCCTACCGCATCGGCACCGTCAATTCGATCAACTGGGCGCGCGTGTCGGCCCAGGTCGTCTACTATTTCAAGGGTTATTTCGCCGCGACGCGCAGCAATGACGACGAGGTGAGTTTCACCGTTCCGTCGGGTAACTTCGGCAACGTCTGCGCCGGCCACATCGCGCGCATGATGGGACTTCCCATCCGCCATCTTGTGGTGGCGACCAACGAGAATGACGTGCTCGACGAATTCTTCCGTACTGGGGTCTATCGTCCGCGTGCGACGGCCGAAACACTGCATACGACGAGTCCGTCGATGGACATTTCCAAGGCGAGCAACTTCGAGCGCTTCATCTACGATCTGACCGGAGCGGACGGCGCGCATGTGAAGGCACTGTGGAGCGACGTTGATCGCGGCCGCGCGTTCGATCTGTCGGAGTCGTCGCTGTTTCCGCGTGTGGCATCCGAATTCGGATTCCAGTCGGGGACCAGCAACCATGCACACCGGATCGCCACGATGCGCCTGGCCGTGGAGCGTTGGGGACGCGCGATCGACACCCATACTGCGGACGGTCTCAAAGTCGCGCTCGAACGGCGCGAGACCGACGTGCCGATGATCGTGCTGGAGACGGCGCTGCCGGCAAAGTTCTCGGAGACGGTGCTGGAGGCGCTCGGGAGCGAGCCGGTGCGGCCTGCGGGCATGGAGTCGCTGGAATCCTTGCCGCAGCGCTTCGAGGTCATGGATGCGGATGTGAACGCGATGAAGGCGTATATCGCGGACAAGGTGGGGCAGGGCGCGGGGTAGGCCGCGGCGATATCACCGTTCAAGTCGCACGGTATCGCTGCCGTATACCATGCATCGGGAAGCAGCACGTCATCGCGTGCCACGGAGAACATGACATGGGTGAGCCGGCGAATGCATCGCTAGAGGCGTTGCAGAGACTATCAGCCGAACTTGAGTCGGGAGACATCGTCTTCCCGACCAGCATCGACGTGTCACTGCGCATCCGTCAGGCGCTCGAGAACCCCGACATCAATATCAACGAAGTCGCCCGCCTCGTCGGGGCCGAACCGGTATTGAGCGCCAAGGCACTGCGGCTGGCCAATTCGGTTGCGTACAACCGCAGCGGCATCGAGATCAGCGACGTGCGCGCCGCTGTCAATCGGGTCGGCACCGAACCGATACGCATGCTCACGATGTCGCTCATCGTCCGCCAGATGGTCGACGCCCGATCCGACGAGCGTCTGCGCGTGCTCACGCACGACCTGTGGCAGCACACCATTCACGTTTCCGCGCTGTGCTATGTCATAGCGCGGCGCCTGTCGCGGCTGAATCCCGATGCCGCGATGTTCGCCGGCGTTGTGCACGAAATCGGGCAATTCTACCTGCTGGCCCGTGCATCCGCGTTCCCCGCGCTGCTGCAGCGCGAAGCGGAACTTGGCGGGCTGATGTTCAGCTTCAGTCGCAGCGTCGGGCGCGCCGTGCTCGAATCGCTGAAAGTGCCGCAGCAGATCATCGATGCCGTGGATGATCCCGCTATCGAAGGCGCCGTCGTGCCGCCGCGTGCCCTGGCTGACGTCGTATTTCTCGCCGAAAGCATGGCCGTGTTCCCGAACCCGTTCAGCAACACCACGGCGGACGACGAAAGCATGCTTGCGGGGGCCGCAACGGCGGACATCGATAATGAAACGCTGGAATCCGTATTGGCGGAATCGACGGAAGAGATCGATTCCATCATCGCTTCCTTGCAGATCTGACGGTTTCTAAAGTTCGGCGTGGCGCGGCCGTTAGTCACTGTGACGACTAATTGAAGCTGAACCAGGGCAAACCCACCGAAAGGTGGCGACGCAAAGTTTCCGGTCTAACGGGCGCGGTGCGCTCCATGACAGCGGGGCCGCCGAGACCGCACATTCCGGGTCGCGCACGAGCCTGACTTTGCTCTGGGTCTCAGCCTTGACCGGCCGCCTGCGCGGCCGAAAAAGGTGAATCATGAGCGCTGCACCCCTGACAACCCCGACTGCCGTATCGCCCGAACGAGGGCGGGTGATCAATGATTGCCGCGACTTCACGCTGCGGCGGCTGCGCGACTCCCTGCGCGGCATGCTCGGGAAGATCGAAGAAGATCTCGTCGCCCGTGCCGAGGCCGAGCTTGATCGCGACCAGCGCAACCTCTACATGTTCACGTGCGGCAAGGCTCGCCAGCAGTGGGCAGGCATCGAACAGACCTTCATCGACCACATCACGAAGTACTTCGACGCGCGTGTGCGCGGCGAGCCGAATGATCCGGAAGTCACCGTTCCCGCGTCGCTTGACGAACTCAGCCTGATTGACGAGGACGACCTGACGCAGAATCTCGCGTTGAACGAGATCACGCGCAAGCTCAAGCAGCACTGCGAAGAAGACCTGTTTGGCGTGGAACAGCGGCTGGGCTCGCTCCTTGGCAAGGCAGAGCCGACTGACCGTGACAATCCGCTCGGCACCGAAGGTGTCGCGCAGGCACTGCGGGCTGCATGCGAGGAAGTGGACACCAGTGTGCAGATGCGCCTTGTGTTGCTGCAATCGCTCGAATCCCAGATTTCGCGAGAGCTGTCGACGCTCTACCAGGAGCTGAACGGACGCCTTGTCCGCTATAACGTGTTGCCCGGCTTGCGTCGCGGCTTTCGTCGCGGTGCCGGTGGACGCGGCATGCCGCCGTCTTCAATGCCGCCAGGTGCTGTTGCCGCGGCGCCGGCCGGAGGAGGCACAGGACTGCCGTCGCTGGATGCGGGCATGACGTCCTCGATGCAGGGCTTTGGCGCTTCGTCGATACAGGGTTTCGGCGTGCCGTCGATGCAGGGCTTCGGCGAACAGTCGGGTGGCGGGACGACCAGCGAAGTCGAGGGTGATGTCTATGCCATGCTCGCGCAACTCGTGCAGGGCCAGATGGCCGCCCAGGGCATGCCGATGCAGGCGACGACGGGCGCCGCACCGGCCGGCAACGGCACGCCGTTCGTGTTCGAGGCCCTCAGCGCGTTGCAGGCCGACGCGGACAATTCCGCTTCCGCCTCGTTCGGCCTTCCGGTCAATCTCCTGCGCGATTTCCGCACATCCGATCTCGGCCAGCACCTCGGGCAGTTCGATGCGATCACCGTCGACATCGTGGCCATGTTGTTCGACCTCATTTTCGACGACGCCGAGATCGCTGATCCGATCAAGGCGCTGGTCGGACGGCTGCAGATTCCGCTGGTGAAGGTGGCGATGCTGGATCGCAGTTTCTTCTCGAGCAAGGCCCATCCGGCACGCCGCCTGCTCGACGTCATATCCCAGTCGATGATGCGCTGGGGACGGGACGTCGGTCATGAGGATCCGCTCTATATCAAGCTGGCCGAGATCGTCGACCGGATCCTGCGTGACTTCGAGCGCGATCTGAGCCTGTTCGAGGCATGCCGTACGGATCTCGAGGAATTCGTGGCTTCTCTGGAGGCGGACGAAACGCAGCGCGCCGAAGCGGCGGCCGTCATCGCCGCCGACCGGGAACAGGAGCGCATTCGTCGCGACGACATGCGGCGCACGGCCGACCTCGATGTGGACGAGCGGTTGCACACGCCCTTGCCGGGCGTGGTGCAAAGATTGCTCGACGGCGTGTGGCGGCGCTTGCTGCGCCTGCTCGCCGAGCGTGGCGACGAAGCCGCGGTCGAATACAAACAGGCGCTGGCCACGGCCGACGAACTGATCTGGAGCGTGCATCCCAAGGCCGACGGCGACGACCGGCGATCGCTGATCGTGGCGCTGCCGGGCTTGCTGCGCCGGCTCAACGAGGGCTTCGATGCGGTGGACACGCACCCGGCCGACAAACTGATGCTGCTCAACGGACTGTTCGATCTGCACGCACAGTGGATCAAGCCGGGCGCCTCGGCGTCGGTGCCGGCGGTCGAACAATGGGTGCCGGGCGCCGATTCGGCCAACGACGACGTGCCGCCACCGCAGGTGGTCAGCGAGCACCTGGAACAGGACGGCTTCGAACTCGAAGACATTTCGCTGAGCCTGCCTGCCTATCTCGACATTCCAGGCCAGGACCGCGTGTCCGAGCTCAAGCGTGGCGATTGGGTGGAATTCCGTCAGGCAGACGGAGAATTTGCGCGCATGCGACTGAACTGGGTGAGTCCGCAACGCGGCATCTATCTGTTCACGAATCCGGGTTCGCCGCGCGCGACGTCGATCGCGCCGGATGCACTCGCGCTGCAGCTCGCACGCGGTGACGCGCGCATCGTCGATACGGCGCCGATGTTCGATCGTGCCGTGAGTCAGGCACTTGGCCAGTGCGCAAGGCCTGCCTGACAGCGACCGGCGATGCTGAAGGCATTTCAGGAGCCGTGTGCCCCGCGCTTCTGCGGCATCGCGAGCGTGCGTAACGGGTTTTCAGTCCCGTGAGAGCCTGCTAATCTGCCGTGCTGCCCTGTCGCCCGGAGAATTGAATGCTGATTGATCGCCAACGTTCGTCGCTGCTGCTGATTGACATGCAGGAGCGACTGCTTCCCGCGATGGATGACGCCGACCGTCTGCTCGACAACGTGGTCTGGATGGTCAAGATCGCGCAGCGGCTGTCAGTGCCGGTCATGGTCAGCGAGCAGTATCCGAAGGGATTGGGACCGACGGTGCCCGAACTGCGCGCCTTGATTCCGGAGAGCGCCATCGTGCCCAAGATGCACTTCTCCTGCGTGGCGGACGGTTGCCTGAAGGCCGCGTTTGCCGATGAGCGTCCGCAGGTCATCGTGTGCGGCATCGAGTCGCACATCTGTGTGCTCCAGACCTCGATGGATCTTCAGTCCAGTGGCAAGCAGGTATATGTCGTGGCCGACTGCGTGGCGTCGCGCGATCCGTCGAATCGCGGCCTGGCGCTCGAGCGCATGCGCCAGCACGGTGTCGTCATCGTGTCACGGGAAATGGTTGCGTTCGAATGGCTGGGCGCAGCCGGGTCAGACGAGTTTCGCGAAATCAGCCGCACCTATCTGCGCTGAACGCTTCCCCGACATCACACGGCACCGCCAGCGGCGGTCCGTGCGCGCTGCCAGCGGGACTCAGGCGCCGTCAGGCCTGACGTTCGGGATCGAGCCGTCCGAGCGGCCTTTCAGATAGGCGTACAGATCGTCGATCTTGGGCGCCAGGAACGCATGGCTGGGCATGCCCAGTGCAAGACGCCCTTCCAGCACGACCTTCACGAATTCTTCCTTGGTGAGCTTGCCCATCGACGCGATGAGCGACGGGCCGACCATGCCCTGCTGCTCGGCGCCGTGGCAACGTTCGCACGCCGCAGCACGCCAGGCTTTCCAGCCCTTTATGACGTCACCGCCGGTTGCGGTCACCGGCGTCGTGGCGGCAGCCGTGGCTTCCGCCGCCTTGGGTTCGTTCGCCGCGGCAGCTGTATCGACTGGCGGCGCAGTGGCCGTGGTCGGTTCCGGTGTCGCTTCCTTCTCGGCGACCGGCGCCGAAATGACCGTCTCGGTCGGCGTGGCGGCGGGCGCTTCCGATCCAGTCGGGCCGGGCGCAGCGTAGTCGTTGACTGCAGTGGCGTTATCGGCCTCCGGTGCCTTGCTGCAGGCGCCGAGCATGATGGCCGAAAGGCAGATTGCTGCGATGAGTGGGTTACGCATGGTGATCCTCCGGTTGCAGCGCGGTTGCCCGCTTACAGGTAAAGAACGGCTGGAAATACCGTGACCGCCAGTATGAACACCAGCCATTCCAGGTTGTTCCGGGCCAGAAAACCGGTGAAATGCAGGCCGAGCACCGAAATTGCGACAACGTAATACAGGATGAACCACATCAGCCGGGGTCTCCGCAGGTATTCAGCGTTGGGCCGGGCGCTCAGCGCTCGACATGGCGAAGCGACAGGTCGATGGCGCGCACGTTCTTCGTCAGCACGCCGATCGAGATGCGATGGACGCCCGTTTCGGCGATCGCCCGCACGCGGTCCAGGCTGACGCCACCCGATGCTTCGAGTTCGGCACGCCCGGCGTTTATCTGCACCGCCTCGCGCATCTGGTCGATGCTCATGTTGTCGAGCAACACCATGGTGGCGCCGGCATCGAGTGACTCGTGCAGCTGTGCCAGCGTTTCGACTTCGATCTGGATGAAGGCGTTGGACGGGGCGATGCCGCGCGCCCGCGCAAGCACCGGACGGATGCCTCCCGCCGCCATGATGTGGTTTTCCTTGATCAGGATGCCGTCGTACAGGCCCATGCGGTGATTCAGTCCGCCGCCGATCGTCACCGCGTATTTCTGCGCGAGTCGCAATCCGGGCAATGTCTTGCGGGTATCGACGATGCGCGCCTCCGTGCCGCTGATCGCATCGACGAAGCGGCGGGTGATCGTCGCCGTGGCTGACAGCAGTTGCACGAAGTTCAGTGCGGCGCGTTCCGCAGTGAGCAGCGCGCGCGTCTCGGCGAGGATTTCGCACAGCATCTGGTCCGGTGCGACCCATTCACCTTCGGCGACATGCCAGGCGACGCTGGCTTTCGGGTCCAGTGCGCGCAGGCACGCTTCGAACCACTCATGGCCGCACAGCACGGCTTCTTCACGTGCGGTCACCAGCCCCTGTGCGGCCCGTCCCGGCGGAATCAGCCGGGCGGTCAGGTCACCGGTGCCGACGTCTTCGGCAAGCGCCTGTGACACGTTGCGCTGGATTTCGATGGACAGTTGATCGTTTTCCCGCATGGCACGCTTTCTTTCGAGAGGACGCGGATTCTAGCATCCGTGCGGAAGACACCATGCTTGACAGATTTCGGCCCTGCGCAAGTACGACACGATTGAAGTTCGCGCAACCGATTGCCGTTGATGGACAGATGGCCGCCCTTCGCCGGCTCTTCACGCAAAGGAAACCCCATTGATTCTGCTCGCCGGCTGTTCAGCGAGAACCGTTGGGCGCATCGTCCGTCAGGTGGCCCGGCCATGAAGGGCGAATACAGCGCCGTTCTCGTCCTGCTGTCGCTGGCAGTGGCGGTCATGGCCTCGTGGTCCGCGCTCGACCTGGCGCGTCGGGTGACCTCGGGCGACAGCGCCGCGACGCGCCTCTGGCTCGTGACGGGCGCGCTGGTGCTCGGATCGGGCATCTGGTCCATGCACTTCGTCGGCATGCTGGCGTTCAGTCTGCCGATCAAGCTTGGCTACGATGTATTGACGACGGTTTTTTCGTGGTTCATCGCCGTGCTCGTTTCCCTGCTGGCGCTGTTTCTTGCCACCTGGCAAAGCGCCAATCTGCGACTGGTGCTCGGCGGCTCCGTGATGATGGGGCTGGGCGTGTCGGCCATGCACTACAGCGGCATGGCCGCCATGCGCATCACGCCGGCAATCCAGTATGACCCGCTGCTGTTCGCTGCCTCGGTGCTGATCGCGATTCTGGCGTCGGCCACTGCCTTGTTCATCATCTTTCATCTGCGTGGCCTGCGTGGCAGCAGCCTGCTCTGGAGAAAGTGTGTTTCCGCGCTGGTGATGGGGTTCGCGATCACCGGCATGCACTACACCGGAATGGCTGCTGCACGCTTTGACGGCGCCAGTGTCTGCCTCGCGGCGAACGATCTCGATCCCGGCTGGCTTGCCGTCACCGTGGCTATGCTGGCCATCGGTTTCATGATGGTCGGCATCGTCGCGGCGATCTTCGATCACCGCATGGAACAGCGGACGAACAAGCTCTCGTCGCAGTTGCGCGTCGCAAACGGTGAACTCATGCACGCGGCGCTGCACGACGCGCTGACGGATCTGCCGAACCGGGTGAGTTTCGACGCCCGTCTCGACGCAGCGACACGTCAGGCGCGTGCACACAACGGCAAGGTGGCCGTGCTCTACATCGATCTCGACGGCTTCAAGCCGATCAACGACGTGCTCGGTCATCACGTCGGTGACGAGGTGCTGCGCCAGGTCGCCCAGCGCCTGCGCACGGGTTTGCGTGAGGACGATTTCGTCGCGCGCATCGGCGGCGACGAGTTCGTCCTGGTGTCGCAGGGGCCGATGGATCGCATCGCCGCAGGCCGGCTTGCGCAGCGCATTGTCGATGCGACCGCGCTGCCGATCCACGTCGTGGAACAGGACATCCATGTGTCGGCATCGGTCGGCGTTGCACTGTTTCCCGACGACGGTGACGAAACGCGCGTGCTGGTATGCGCCGACGCCGCGATGTACGCGGCCAAGCACGCCGGACGCAATACCTGGCGCCTGTTCAGCGAAGACATGACCGGCACCGGCAACGACATTCTCGGCATGCAGCGCGCGATACGGCGCGCACTCGACGAAGATGAGTTCGTGCTGCACTACCAGCCCAAGGTCAGCGCGCTCGACGGCTCCCTGCGCGGAGTCGAGGCGCTCATCCGCTGGCAGGACCCGCAGCGCGGCATGGTGTCGCCCGGCGAGTTCATCCCGGTGGCCGAACGGTTCGGTCTGATCAACGCGATCGGTTTCTGGACGCTGCGCCAGGCCTGTTGCCAGGCTCGTGACTGGCAGCGTGCCGGGCAGCACATCCAGGTGGCGGTGAATCTGTCGGCGCAGCAGTTCCGCCAGCCGGATCTGGTCGAGCGCGTGCGCGCATGCATCGAGGAATTCGGCATCGACCCGGCGCTGCTGGCACTCGAAATCACCGAATCGGTGGTGATGGAAACGTCGTCGAGCGCGCGACGCGCACTCGACGAACTCAAGCAGATGGGCGTCACCTTGTCGATCGATGACTTCGGAACAGGCTACTCAAGTCTCGCCTACCTGTGCCGCCTCCCGGCACGCCAGCTCAAGATCGATCGCTCCTTCGTGGTCGACATGGATGCAGTGGCCGAGGCGCGCACCGTCGTCGAAGCGGTCATCCGGCTGGCACATTCGCTGCGCATGGAGGTGGTGGCGGAAGGGGTCGAGCGTGCAGAACAGGTGGCGTTGCTGCGTGCGCTCGGCTGCGACCTCATCCAGGGGTATTACTTCTCCCGTCCGGTGTTGCCGGCGCAGATCGAGGCGCTGCTTGCGAGCGGTCAGCTGCCGCTGCTGGTCGAGCGTGCCGTGTGGACGGACGCGGGCCGTGGCCGGGACGATGGCGTACGGCGCCTGATCGTGGCGCAGGCCTAGAGCCGGCCACGCGCTCAGCGGCGCTGTGCCAGCCAGGCGCTGACCAGACCGCTCGCGATGATGATGCAGGCGCCGGCGATCGCGCTGGCACCGGGAAGCTGTCCGAACACCAGCCAGCCCATCAGCGTTGCCCACACCAGCTGGACGTAGATCAGCGGGCTCAGTGTGGAGGCCGGCGCGAAGGCCATCGCGCGGATCAGCAGGAAGTGCCCGGCCATGCCGGACACGCCGAGCGACAGCACGAGCAGCAGGTCGATCCAGCCCGGCATGTCGCTGTGCGCCGACGCCGGCAGCGCCACCGACGACAGCAGGGCGCCGATCAGCGCCGTGTAGTACAGCGTGGTCATCGGGTTCTCGGTCGACGCGAGCTTGCGTGTCGCCAGCTGATAGAGCGCGTACAGCAGGGATCCGCCCAGCAGCATGAGGACCGGCGCGAGCGGCAGGGCGCCGTCGGGGCGCGCGATCAGCAGCACACCCGAAAAGCCGAACAGGGCAAGCAGCCAGTGCGTCACCGTCACGCGCTCGCCGAGCACGGGACCGGCGAGCAGCGTGACGATCAGTGGCGTGACGAAGAACAGTGAGGTGCCTTCGGCCATCGGCAGCGTGCGCAATCCGCCCATGATGAGGAAGGACACGCCCGCCAGCATGGCGGCCCGCAGTATCTGCAGTCGCCAGCGCGGCGTGACGACGAGGCGCCGTCCCATGCGCGGAAACAGCGCGGCGGCGAGCACCAGCGCCGGAACCAGGTAACGCGCCCAGACCAGCACGCCGACCGGGTAGCGCTGGGACAGGTATTTGCCGGTGGTATCCAGCACGGCGAAGCAGAACAGCGCGGCCAGCATGAGGGCGACGCCGAGCAGCGGGTGGTGTCTGGACGCATTCATGACGGGCACGCGATGCATGCACGCGGACCGGTTGCCGGGCCGGGCGTCACGGCATGCGCGCGAACGGAACGGGGTTCAGAGCTGGATATGACTGACTTCCTGCGTATCCGTGCCGGCGATCAGGGCATTGAATGCTGCCCGCGCAGACTCGATGACTTCGCCGGCGGTCAGTCCGTTCGGTCCTTTCCCGAGTGCGACCAGCCGGTCGCCCGCCAGGCCGTGCAGATGCACGCCGCCGATCAGCGCAAGATCGGCCGGCCAGCCCTGCGACAGCAGCCCGGCGATCAGGCCGGTGAGCACGTCGCCCATGCCGGCCGAGGCCATGCCGGGGTTGCCGGTGGTGTTGATGAACCAGCGTCCGTCCGGTACGGCGATGACGCTGCCGCAGCCCTTCAGCACCGTCGATGCGCGGTAGCGGCGCGCGATCGCGCCGGCCGAGGCGACGCGGTCCTTCTGCACTTCGGCAATCGTGCTCCCGAGCAGGCGCGCGGCCTCCATCGGATGCGGCGTGAGCAGCGTCGGTGCCGTGCGCGCCACGACGGCCCTTTCGAGATCGCCGTGCTGCGACAGCAGATTCAGCGCGTCGGCGTCGAGCACCAGCGTGGCCGGCACGCCGATCGCCTCGCGCATCAGGTCCAGCGCGGCCGGACTCTGGCCAAGACCGGGCCCGATGGCGACGCAGGTCGCCAGATCGCCGGACAGCACGTCTGCCGGCGTGCGTATCATCAGTTCCGGCTGTTCGGGATCCAGCGGCAGTGCCGCGTGGTCGAGCATGCCGACATAGACGCGACCGGCGCCCACCTTGAGTGCCGCGCGACCGGCCAGCAGTGCCGCGCCGGCCATGCCGCGCGCGCCGCCGACCAGGACCGCATTGCCGTTGCTGCCCTTGTGGCTGTTGCGCGCGCGCGGGCGCAACAGATGGTCGAACAGCGTGCAGCCGACCTGCCACCCGGACGGTGGCACCACCGCGGCGCAGTCCAGACCGAGATCGTGCACCGACAGCTCGCCGCAGCAGTCGGGCCCGTCCAGCGTCAGCAGACCGGGCTTGAGGGCGATCATCGTTGCCGTGTGCGTGGCGCGGATGGCGCGGCCGAGCACGCTGCCGGTGTCCGCATTCAGTCCGCTGGGTACATCGATCGCGAGCACCGGACAGTCCATGTCATTGACGGTGTCTATCCACTGGGCGTGCTCGCCCTCGATCGGGCGTGTCAGGCCGATGCCGTACAGCGCATCCACAACGAGTGAAAAAGCGTCGCGCGGCAGCCGCGGCAGCGTGATTCCGCCGATCGCGCGCCAGGACGCCCAGGCTGATACCGCGTCGGTCGCGCGCGGGTGTTCGTCGCCGGCGTACGCCACGACGACGTCGAATCCCGTCTGTTTCAGTTGCCGTGCGACGACGAAGCCGTCGCCGCCGTTGTTGCCCGGGCCGCACATCACCAGCACGCGGCCGTGGCGGCCTCCGAGTATCTGCATCACCTTCGCGGCACCGGTTGCACCGGCGCGTTCCATCAGGCGCGGAGAACTGTCCGGCGCGTAATGGCGCTCGATGCGGCGCAGCGCGTCGGCACGGTACAGCGCGGGAAGAGCCCCGGTGTTCAGGTTCTGGCGGTTGGCGGGCATGCGTTGAACGTCAGCGGAGACGGCGGGAACAACCGCATAGTTTATGCGCTGAGACGACGGTGTGCCGAGGATTGCGCCGCTCATGCGGCCCGACATCCGCCGGGCGTGACGAAACGCCACGATTGCGTCAGCCCGACGCGGTGTCCGGTACCGGCCGGTCCGTTTGCACGGCGCGACGCGCAATACCGGCGCATCAGTCGAGAGGGCGGATCAGTTCTCGGTGACGGAAGCAGTCGACCATATGGTCATTGACCACGCCGGCCGACTGCATCCAGGCGTAGACGATGGTGTGGCCGACGAAGCGGAAGCCGCGTTCGGCGAGGCGCTTCGACAGTTGCACCGACAGCGGCGTGCTGGCCGGGCAGTCGGCAAGGCTGCGCCAGTGATTGATGACGGGCTGACCGTCCACGCTGTCCCACAGCAGGCCCGACAGGCTTTCGCCGCGTTCGTGCAGCGCGAGCAGCGCGCGTGCATTGCCGATGGTCGAATCTATCTTCAGCCGGTTGCGCACGATGCCGGCGTCGGCCATCAGTCGCGCGAAGTCGGCGGCACCATAGCGCGCGATGCGCTGAGCGTCGAAGCCGTCGAACGCGCGCCGATAGCCGTCACGCTTGCGCAGTATCGTGATCCATGCGAGGCCGGCCTGAGCGCCTTCGAGTATCAGACGCTCGAACAGCGCCACCTCGTCGCGTACCGGAACGCCCCACTCGCTGTCGTGGTAGTCGACGTAGAGAGGGTCCTGTCCGCACCAGGCGCAGCGGACGGGCAGCGTGCTCATAGCGGACGCAGAAGCAGTTCGCCATTGACCAGCGAACTGTCCTCGGGATCGCGACTGATGTGGAAACCCAGGCTCTGCACGAAGCGCAGCATGCGTTCGTTGTTGGCGAGAAAGATGCCGGCCATCACCGACAGGCCGCGCTCGCGGGCGGCCTCGATCAGCAGGTTCATCATGATGCGGGCCAGCCCCTGGCGCTGCCATGCGTCGGCGATGACGATGGCGAATTCACACGATTCGCCATCCGGATTGACGACGTAGCGGCACACGCCCAGCTGCTCTTCCGCGTCACCGTCGCCGGTAACGGCGACCAGCGCCATTTCACGGTCGTAATCGATCTGGGTCAGGCGCGCGAGCAGCGGTGCCGGCAATTCCTTGATCGTGCTCATGAAGCGCAGATAGCGCGTCTCCGGCGACAGCTGGCGCACGAATTCGGCTTCGCGGTCCGAATCTTCCGGGCGGATCGGGCGGATGATGGCGCGCGTGCCGTTGGGCAGGTTCACCACATGTTCCAGCCGCGCCGGGTACGGGTGGATGGCCATGTGCGAATACGGTGTCGCCGTCGGCAGTACGTCGCCGAGGATGATGCGCGCATCCACCGCCACGCAGCCGCTTTCGTCGACCAGCAACGGATTGATGTCCATCTCGCGTATCCACGGCAGCTCGCACACCATTTCGGATACGCGTATCAGCACCCGTTCCAGCGCGTCCATGTCGATCGCCGGCATGCCGCGGAATTCCCCGAGCATGGCGGATACGCGCGTGCGCTGGATCGCGTCGCGCGCCAGTTCAACGTTGATCGGCGGCAAGGTGACGGCGCGGTCGCGCAGCACCTCGATGCGGGTGCCGCCGTGGCCGAAGCTGATGACCGGGCCGAACACGTCGTCGTGCACGACGCCCACGAACAGTTCGCGTGCGTTGCGCTTGGTCACCATCGGCTCGATCGACACGCCGCGAAGGCGCGCTTCGGGCTTGCGCCGGCCGACTTCGGCCATGAGCTCCTGCCAGCAGTCACGCACGGCGCGCAGATTGTCCACGTGCAGCCGCACGCCGCCGACGTCGCTCTTGTGCATGATGTCTGACGAGTCGATCTTCATCGCAACCGGCAGCCCCATTTCCTCCGCATACACCATTGCTTCCGTGGCGCTGCGCGCGACCACCGTCTGCGCGATCGGAATGCGGAATGCGGCGAGCAGCGCCTTGGATTCCATTTCGGTCAGCACGGTGCGGCGTTCCGACAGCGCGGTTTCGATGACGAGACGGGCCGATTCGACCGACGGCGGATCCAGGTCCTGCGCCAGCGACGCTGGCGCGTGGCGCAGCAGTTGCTGATTGCGGTAGTAGGACGATATGTGGTGGAACAGCTCGACCGCCGGCTCCGGCGAACGGAAATTCGGGATGCGCGCGTCCTCGAACAGCGCGCGGGCCGCCCGCACCTGATCTCCGCCCATCCAGGCGGTCATCAGCGGCTTGCCGGCGTCGGTGGCGACCGCGATCACCGTTTCGGCAATTTCCGTGGACCGCGTCATCGCCTGCGGCGTGAGCAAGGTCAGCACGCCGTCGACACCGGGGTCGGCCAGAACGGCCTTCAGCGCGGCGCCGTAGCGCTCCGCGTCGGCGTCACCCATGAGGTCGATCGGATTGGTGCCGGGCCAGTTCGGCGGCAGGGCGTGTTTGAGCGTATCCAGTGTTTCGGGCGCAAGCGTCGCCAGCTGGATGCCGAGGTCTGCGGCGCGGTCGGCCGCCATCATGCCGGGGCCGGCACCGTTGGTGACGACCGCAAGCCGCTTGCCGGACGGCTTGAAGCCGGTGAACAGCGCGTTGGCCGCGGAGAACATCTGCCCGATGTTGTACAGGCGCACGACGCCGGCGCGGCGCAGCGCGGCGTCGAACACGTCGTCGGATCCGACCATGGCGCCGGTATGCGAAGCCACCGCCTTCGCGCCGGAAGGATGGCGTCCGACCTTGATCGCCAGCACCGGCTTGACGCGCGCGGCGGCGCGCACCGCACTCATGAAGCGACGTGCGTTGCGGATGCCTTCGATGTACATGAAGACGCTTTCCGTGCGCGGGTCGGCAATCATGTAGTCGAGGATTTCCCCGAAGTCGAGGTCGATCGACGCCCCCAGCGACACGACGCTCGAAAAGCCCACGCCATTGGATTGCGCCCAGTCGAGCAGCGTGGTGCAGATCGCGCCGGACTGGGAAATCAGACCGATGCTGCCCGGCTTTGCGCTGGCGTGCGTGTAGGTTGCGTTCAGGCCGATGGACGGGCGCATCAGGCCCAGGCTGTTGGGGCCGATCATGCGCACGCTGCTGCGCTTGGCGGCGGCGCGGGTGCGCCGCTCCAGTTCGGCGCCGGCCGGACCGGTTTCACCGAATCCGGGGCTGACGACGACGGCCGCCTTGATGCCGTTGTGCCCGCATTCCTCTATCAGCCCGGGCACCTTTGCGGCCGGTGCCGCGATGACGACGAGATCCGGGCGCTTGCGCAGGTCATCCAGGCGGGCGACACAGGGCAATCCCTGGACCGTCTGATGTTTCGGATTGATGGCGTAGAGGTCACCGCTGAACTTCGCATCCAGCATGTTCTTGACCAGTACCGCACCGATCGAGTCCGGCCGCTCGCTGGCGCCGACGATGGCGACCGATTTCGGCTCGAACATGGACTTGAGATAGTGCTCGTACTGCATTCGGGACTCCCGTGGCTGAGGAACGCGGCGACCGACCTTGAAAATCGTCGTGGCGATTCCGTGCGCGATGCGCCCATGCACGTTGAACGCCAGTATATTGCATTGCAACAAAAATGCGTCTTGTGGAAATCCACACTCGTCCTGCGTCGACACAATGCGTGTCAATCGGCTGCGAACCGCCGGTTGCGGGTGCCCCGATGCCGGCTAGTTCGCGGGGTCCGGCAGCGTGAAATGGAAACAGGCCCCCTTGCCGGGCGTTCCCTCCGCCCAGATGCGTCCTCCGTGACGGTGCACGATACGCTGCACCGTCGCCAGCCCGATGCCCGTGCCCTTGCTGTCGCTCTGGTCGTGCAGGCGGTTGAAGGGTCTGAACAGCTGTGTCGCGTGCGCCATGTCGAACCCTTCTCCGTTGTCGCGCAGATGGAACACCACCTCGCGGTTGCGCAGCCGGGCGTCGAATTCGATTTCGGCCGGGGCGCGCCCGGCGGTGAAGGTCCATGCGTTGTTCAACAGGTGGTCAAGCAGCACGCGCGCGAGCATCGGGTCGACGCGCGCCATCAGATGCAGGCCGATGTCCAGCTTGACTTCGCGTTCCGGTGCCTGCGCCTGCAGCTCGCGCATGATCTTGCGGGCGAGCGAGGAAAGGTCGACCTCTGCGCGGCTGATCGGTGCGCGCGTGAGCCGGCCGAGTTCCAGCAGATCGTCAATCAGGTGCGACAGTTTTTGCGACGCCGCGCGGATGCGCCCGAGGTGGCTGTGCGCGAGCGTGTCGAGCTGGCTGCCGTAGTCCTCGATGATGATCTGCGAAAAGCCGTCGATCGCCCGCAGCGGATTGCGCAGGTCATGGGACACCGAATAGGAGAAGGCTTCCAGTTCGCGGTTGGACGCTTCGAGTTCCGCGGTGCGCCGTTTCACGCGGCGCTCAAGCTCGGCGTTCAGGTCGTACAGCGTGGCTTCCGCCTGCTTGCGCTGCGTGATGTCCTCGATGCTGCCGGCCAGGCTTTCGAGCTTGCCGCTGCTGTCGAAGCGCGCGCTCACGGCGATCTCGAGCCAGCGTGCGGACTGGCCGCCGGCATTCGTGCGCACTTCGACCTGCATGGCGTCGCGACGTCCGTCCAGTAGCGGCTCCAGCCGCGCCAGCAGGTAACGCGCCTCGTCCTTGCTGAGCCAGTGCAGCACGCGTCGCCCGATGGCCTGGGCGGCCGGCTTGCCGGTCAGCTGTTCCCACGCGCGGTTCAGATTGACGAAACGTCCGCGCGCGTCGACGAGGAAGATGACTTCGCGCAGCTGATTCACCATTTCGCGATGGCGTGTCTCGAGTTCGCGCAATGCACGCGTCGATTGCGCGAACGCGCTTTCGTCGCGGCCGATGCCGCGATAGCCGATGAACCGCCCGTCCGCGTCGTGGCGCGGGTGGCCGCGCAGTTCCAGATGCCGCAGCGTCGAGTCGGGCTGGTGCAGCACGAGATGGAGCAGCAGTGCTGCGCGCGCATCGACCTGGCGACGGCATTCGGCCCAGTCACCGTGTACCGGCGACAGTCCGGCGACGTCCCACAGCAGACGCGCGCGAACCACGTCGATGCCGAGCAGAGGCAGCAGCGCGGCCGGCGCGTGGCTGTGCTGCAGAGCCATTGAGGCGTCGGTCTCCCACTGCCAGTCCGCAGCCAGGTCAGCAAACCCTTCATCGCGCGCCAGCACGGTGTCCTGTGCGCGCGAGCGGGCGTCGGCCGACGAGAGCGTGCGCGCCGCCAGTGCCGTGACGACGCCGGCGGCGGCGACAGCGGCGAGCGCAGCTGGCGCCGATACGATGATGGCGGTCAGGACGGCGGCGAGTGCCGCCAGCGCGAGTGCGCGCAACAGGAAGGCGCCGGGGGCGAGCGCGGGCGAGTCCGTTTTGCGAAACATTGTTTTCCTTGATATGCCGCGGATGATAATGCGCCCTGCGTCATGACAACCCGGAATAAAGACCTGTAGATGCCATCTCATTCCTTTTTATCCGCATCGGATCCTTCGCCCTGGGTGACCCGCCACGCCGCCATGCTGCCCGCCGGCGCCGAAGTCCTTGATCTGGCATGCGGCGGCGGGCGCCACGCGCGCTGGCTGTCGGCGCACGGCATGGCGGTCGTGGCGGCGGATCGCGACGCGGCGGCGCTGGCGCCGCTGGACGCACTGGCCGGTGTGCAAACGCTGTGTGTCGACCTCGAAGACGGGGACTGGCCCTGGACACCGGCATCGTTCGACGCCGTCATCGTCACGCGCTATCTGTTCCGGCCGCGGCTGGACCGCGTGCTCGGCCTGCTGCGCCCGGGTGGGCTGCTGATATACGAAACCTTCATGCAGGGCAATGAACGCTTCGGCAAGCCGTCAAACCCGGATTTCCTGTTGCGCCCGCATGAACTGCTGGATCTGGTGCGTGGCTGGGGCCGTGTGCTCGCCTTCGAACAGGGCGAGGTGGCTCAGCCGGCGCCTGCGATGATTCAGCGCATCTGCGCCGTCGGTGGCGAGGCGCCATTGCGGCTGCCCTGATCCGCGCAAGCGGCGATGCGGGCGGCCAGCGCGTCGATGCCGGCGGCGTCCAGCCGTTCGGCACATATCGTTGGCGCATCGGGGTGGCGTGCGAAGTTGTGCTGCTGCGAGCGCCGATACAGCGGGTCGTAGTGCAGTTCGAGCAGGGACGCGACCAGTTGTCGCCACTGGCCGTCGCGCGCCATCGCGCTCCAGCTGTCGATGGTGGCGCGCCCGCGCAGTTCGGTCAGGCGCTGCAGGCATTCGATCAGATTGTCGGCATCCTGCGTGAGGTAGGTGTAGTCGCCCAGCAGGAACTCGGTCCGGGCCGCCGCCGGCGCGTCGATGCGGATGCATGGCGACGTACGCAGGCGGTCGATCAGCGAGTCGGGAAGCGAAATCCTGCCGATGCGCCGGCTTTCCGCCTCGGCGAACACCGGACGCGCCGGATCGAAGGTCTTCAGGCGTTCGAGCAGGTGCGACTCGAACATCTTCTGCGGCGGTTGCGGCTGGCCCGGCTGATTGCCCAGCACCGAGCCCTTGTGGGCGGCGAGTGCTTCGAGGTCCAGCACCTGTTCGCCGTGCGCCGTCAGGCGCTCCAGCACACGGCTCTTGGCGCTCCCGGTCGGGCCGCTCAGTACGTGGAAATCGAAGCGCGCGGGCAGTTCCGACAGTTGCGTCAGCACGTCGCGCCGGTAGTTCTTGTAGCCGCCTTCGAGCTGATGCGCGTCCCAGCCGATCTGGCGCAGCACGGTGACGAAAGCGCCGCTGCGCCGCCCGCCGCGCCAGCAGTAGATCAGCGGGCGCCATTGCGGCCCCTTGTCCTGGAAGCTGTCGAGCAGATGGCGGCCGATGTTCAGCGCGACCAGCGCCGCGCCGCGCCGTTTCGCGACGAAGGGCGACACCTGTTTGTACAGCGTGCCGATCTCGGCGCGCTGCGCGTCGTCCAGCGCCGGGCAGTTGATCGCGCCGGGGATGTGGTCGAGCGCGAATTCGGCCGGTGACCGCGTGTCGATGATGGCGTCGAAGCCGCGCAGCTGTGCTACCGTCGCCAGTCCCGCCGGACGGCGTTGTCCGGATGTTTCCGTCATTCAAGAGTACCCATATGAATCAATCGTCTGCCGTCAGGCTCACCCGGTTTTCGCACGGTGGTGGTTGCGGCTGCAAGATCGCGCCGGGCGTGCTGCGCGACCTGCTCGCGGGCAGCGACGTGGTCCGCATGATGCCCGAGGCACTGCTGGTCGGCACCGAAACGTCGGATGACGCGGCGGTCTACCAGCTCACGGATGAACTGGCGCTGGTCGCCACGACCGACTTCTTCACCCCCATTGTCGACGATGCCCGCGATTTCGGCCGCATCGCCGCGACCAATGCGATTTCCGACGTCTATGCGATGGGTGCGCGCCCGATCATGGCGCTGGCCATCGTCGGCATGCCGCTGGACAAGCTGCCGCTGGACACCATCCGCGACATCCTGGCCGGTGGCGAGGAAATCTGCGCACGCGCCGGCATTCCGGTGGCGGGCGGCCATTCCATCGACGTGCTCGAACCCATCTACGGCCTGGTCGCGCTCGGCATCGTCGATCCGCGCAAGCTCAAGCGCAACAGTGACGCGCGCGCCGGCGACGTGCTGGTGCTCGGCAAGCCGCTCGGCGTCGGCATCCTGTCGGCGGCGCTCAAGAAGGACGTGCTGTCGGCGCACGGGCTGCGCACGATGATGGACTGGACGACGCGCCTGAACACGCCGGGCATCCGGCTGGCCGACATTCCCGGCGTGCACGCGATGACCGACGTGACCGGTTTCGGCCTGGCCGGCCACCTGCTGGAAATCTGCCGCGGTTCGGCGCTGCGCGCGCAGGTCGCGTTCGACGACCTGCCGCTGATCGGCGAAGCGGTGGCGCATGCCCGTGACGGCATCGCCACCGGCGCCTCGGCGCGCAATTGGGCGGCGTACGGCGAACAGGTCATGCTGGCACCCGGCATCGAGCTGTGGCAACGAAACGTGGCGACCGATCCGCAGACCTCGGGCGGCCTGCTTGTCGCCTGCGCCGCCGCCGACGTGGACGGCGTGCTCGAGGTCTTCCGGGCCGAGGGCTTCGGTGAGGCAGCCGTCATCGGTGCGCTGCATGAAGGCGAACCGGGCGTCGAGCTGCGCTGACGCCGTCGTGCGTGGCAGCTTGTTCAGCGCGGCTTGCCGAGCAGCGGCTTGAGCGCCTGCCACACGTTGTCCACGATGCGCGGCTGGGCCGCGGCGACCGGATGCACGCCGTCCTGCTGGAAGCTCTGCGGATCAGTGGCGAAGCCGTCCAGAAGGAAGGGCAGCAGCGCGGAGCGGGTGGCTTCGGCCACGTCGCTGAAGGTGGCTGCGAACTTTTGCGTGTATGCGGGGCCGTAGTTCGGCGGCAGCTGCATGCCGGCGATCAGCACTCTGGCGCCGGCCGCCTGCGCGGCGCGCGTCATCGCTTCGAGGTTGTCGTGCATGGATTTCAGTGACAGCCCGCGCAGGCCGTCATTGGCGCCGAGCGCGATGATGACGATGGCCGGCTTGTGGGCGGCGAGCGAGGCGTCGATGCGCGAGCGGCCGTTGGCCGTGGTGTCACCGCTGGTGCTGGCATTGACGACCGAATAGCCGTAACCCGCGCGGGTCAGCCTGTCGCCCAGCAGAACGGGCCAGGCCTCGTGCTGGCGCAGGCCGTAACCGGCGGACAGGCTGTCGCCGACGACGAGCAGCGTCTGCGCCTGCACGGGCAGCGCGGCAAAGAACAGAACACACAGACTGAACAGACCTGACATCGATTTCTTCATGCCTACAGAGACTCCGGAAACGCGGCCGCACTTGCTTGAAGTGATCGGCCTTGGCAAACAGGTGAGCAGCGGCAACGCGCCGCTGCAGATTCTTCAGGATATCGCCTTCACGGTTTGCGCCGGCGAAGCTTTGGCCATCGTCGGCGCCAGCGGTTCAGGCAAATCGACATTGCTGGGCCTGCTGGCGGGGCTGGATCTGCCGAGCTCGGGCAGCGTGAAGCTGGACGGACAGGACATTTTCGAACTGGACGAGGACGCGCGTGCCGGCCTGCGTGGCGAAAAGGTGGGTTTCGTTTTCCAGTCCTTCCAGCTGCTGCCGTCGCTGACGGCGCTGGAGAACGTGATGCTGCCGCTTGAGCTGGCGGGCGCCGGTGACGTGCAGGAACGTGCCCGCGCGCTGCTCGCGCGCGTCGGGCTCGCCGCGCGGCTGACCCATTATCCGCGCCAGCTGTCCGGCGGTGAACAGCAGCGCGTGGCGCTGGCACGCGCATTTGCGCCGTCGCCGCGCCTGCTGCTGGCGGACGAGCCGACCGGCAATCTCGACGCGGCCACCGGCGCCGCCGTCATCGATCTCATGTTCGAACTGAATGCGGAGCAGGGCACGACACTGGTGCTGGTGACGCACGACGACGCGCTGGCCGCCCGTTGCGCGCGGCGCATCCGGCTGGCGGCCGGGCGCATGGCCGATCAGGACTGAGCCGCACGCGCCAGCGGGTCGAAACGGGCGATGAAGGCGCGATCTATCCAGTCCTTCCATCGCCACACCCAGTCGCCCTGCAGCGACCAGCCACCGCGCGCGGCGATCGCGTGCTGCCGGCCGCAGGCGAGCAGCATCAGCGCACGTTGCTGCGCCTGCCAGGGCTGCAGCGCCATGCCGGCCAGCGCACGCCGCAGATTGGCGGCCAGATGCGGGCCGGCGCGCACCGCGTAGACACCGGATTTCGGCCGCGGTGCGCTGCGCACGCTGGCCACGTCTCCGGCCGCGAACACCTCGGGATGCGACGTCGATTGCAGCGTGCCGGCGGTTTCGATGAAGCCGCGCGCGTCCAGCGCCAGCGCGCCGTCATGCAGCCAGTCCGGCGCCGCCGCGCCGGTGGTCCAGACCGTGAAATCACTGTTCATCATGCGTCCGTCGGCGAGCACGACTCGGCCTTGCCCGACGTGGTCCAGCGTGCAGCCGGTCAGCAGGTCGATCTGCTGGCGCCGCAGTTGCGCGCCGACGCGCCGCCGCAAGCCCGGCGCCATGCCGGCCAGCAGCTGCGCATTGCTGTCGACCAGAGAGCAGTGCATGCCGGGGCAGCGCTGGCGCAGCGCCATGACGATTTCCACGCCGGCCGCGCCGGCGCCGACGACGACCGCTGATGACGGCTGCTGCGCGAGCACGCGACGCCAGTGCATTTCCAGCCGTCCGATCGGCTTGACCGGATGGCCGTGCCCGACGCCGGGCACGGCGGGCAGGCGCGGCGTCGAACCGGTGTCGACGGACAGCAGGTCGTAGTCCACGCGGGCGCCACTGGCGAGGACGACACAGCGTTGCGCGGCGTCGATGCCGATGGCGAGATCAAAGTGCAGCCGGCAGCCGGCGCGCGCCGCCAGCGGACGCAGGTCGATGCAGGCTTCGCGTGCGCGATAGTGGCCGGCAATGACGCCGGGCATCATGCCGGAGTAGGGCGTGAGCGCATCCGGCGTGATCATCAGCACGTCCGCATCAGGGCGCTGGCGCGCGAAGGCTTCGAGCACGAACAGGTGGGCGTGGCCGCCGCCCAGCAGGACGATGCGCTTCATGGCGCTGCGGTCGCGCCGAAGCGGATGTCGCCGAACCAGCCCAGCGCGTCGCCGTGCGTGTTGTCCGTGTCGCTGGCGACGACGATGCCGGTGATGGCCGGCGCTGCCTCGCCGAAGGCTTCGCGGAAATCCTCCGCCACGTTGCGGCTCACGGTGCGCCAGCTGCCTGTGGCGGAGCCGGCGCCGTCGACGGCGATCATGCGCACGCGGTCGGTGTAGGCGCTCCATGCGCGCGTGCCCGGTTCGACGCGCGTGTCCCACACATAACAGAGCACGGCGGTCGGCACGTCGCGGCCGTAGAAGGTGCGCGCCAGCCGGATCTTCGTGCGCGCGCCGAAGGACAGCCTGTCCAGCGGCAGGTCGAACAGCACGTAGATGCGCAGCGCGTAGTCGTCGCCGTCGCGCGTGGCGAAGCGGCCACCCTCGGGCAGTCGATCGGCGCGCCAGCGCCAGTTCAGCCAGGGCGTGGCCTGCGGGTCGAAGCGCCCGGCGTGGATCAGCGCGGAAGCGGCATCCCGGGCTTCGGCGCGCAGCACGGTGCGCCCGTCGAGTTCGGCCAGACGGAAGTCGGCCGGTGCCGCCTTGCCGCCCAGCGTCCACGGCATCCAGCCGGTGATGTCGCCGCCAGCCGTCAGGCTGGAGAATGCCGGCAGCGCGTCGGCATGCAGCGGCGCCGACAGCACGAACAGAAGGGCGCACAGCGCGTGGCGCAGGGATGTCATGGCGTGAGCGCCTCGATCAATCCTTCGCGCACCGCGCGCGCCCAGTCGGGCGGGTGGTCGACGTCATAGCCGGTGGGCAGTACGCGGGCGTTCAGCGTCATGGCGTCCAGGCGGGCACGTGTCTGTGCCCACACCGCCGGGCTGCCCCAGGTGATGCCGTCGAACAGCGCATCGTTCGCGCGATTCAGCGCGACCAGCAGATAGCCGCCATCTTCGGCCGGCACGAAGGCGGCGTCATGGGTGTCCAGCGCGCGGGCCGCCGCGCGGATGTCGCCGGCGCCCAGCGATACCGCGTCGGCGCCGATGAGCACGGCGCGCGGATGGCGGGTCAGTGCGTCGGCAAAGGCGTGGTGCATGCGCAGGCCGATGTCGCCGTCGCACTGGGCATGCAGCGACAGCCCTTCACAGTGCTGGCGGCACTCGCCGAAGAAAGGATGGTGCGCGTCCGGCGCGCACCACAACTCGACCGGACCGACATCGGCCGCCGTTGCCGCGTGCAGCGCGCGCCGGGTCAGCGCGGCACTGGCGCGTGCCGCGCCGGCGGCGCCCAGCGCCGGGATGAGCCGCGTCTTGCAGTGCCCGGGCCGGGGCGCACGCGCGAACACGAGGACGGCGCAGAGCGTTTCAGTCATGGTGCGGGCGATAGACGCGTGCCAGCACCTGCGGGTCGGCGCCGAAAAAGTAGCGCAGGCGCAGGCGCCACATCAGCAGCACGGTGCGCAGCAGGCCGTGCTTCTCCCAGCGGCGGCCCGACGTGAGCACGCGTGCGCGCAGGCATGCCGGGCGCCGCAGGCGGCGCGCGCGGCGCGAGAAATCGATGTCTTCCATCAGCGCGATGTCGGCAAACCCGCCGAGGCGTTCGAACAGCGCGCGCGAGCAGAAGATGGCCTGATCGCCGGTGGCGATGCCGCTCAGGCGCGAGCGCACGTTCATCATGGCGGCGATGACCGGCAACAGCGCGGGGCGGCCGTCGATGCGCACGTCGAAGCGGCCCCAGCTTGCGCCGTCACGCAGCGCGGCGCCGATCAGCGCCGGCGTGTCGGCCGGCGGGCGGGTGTCGGCGTGCAGGAAGAGCAGGGCCGCACCGCGTGTGGCGGCGGCGCCGGCATTCATCTGTGCGGCACGCCCGCGCGGTGATGACACGACGCGCTCGCACAGGTCGCGGGCGAGTTCCGCGGTACCGTCGCTGCTGCCGCCGTCGGCCACGATGATCTCGACGCCGGCGCTGCGCCATGGCTGCAGCGCGGCGAGCGCGTCACGGATGCCGGCCGCTTCGTTGAGCACCGGCAGCACGACGGACAGCGAGGGCTGTGGCGTCATCCGCGCATCCAGGCGTGATAGCGCCCGGCCCAGGCGAGCAGCTTCTGCGGTGCGTGGGCGCGCTTCCACACGCCGGCTGCAAATTTGTTGGCTTCGTTCATCGTCGGGTAGATGTGGATGGTGCCCAGCATCTTGTTGAGGCCGAGGCCGTGTTTCATCGCCAGCACATATTCGGCGATCAGTTCGCCAGCGTGTTCGCCGACGATGGTGACACCCAGGATGCGGTCGCTGCCCGGCACCGTGAGCACCTTCACGAAGCCATGCGCGGCTTCGTCCGCGATGGCGCGGTCGAGGTCGTCGAGGCCGTAGATCGTCACCTCGTGCGCGATGTCCTTCTCCTTCGCCTCGCTCTCGTTCAGCCCGACGCGTGCCACCTCCGGTTCGGTGAAGGTGGCCCATGGAATGACCGAGTAGTCGACGCGGAAACGCCGGAAGCGGCCGAACAGTGCGTTGACCGCGGCGTACCAGGCCTGATGCGCCGCGGTATGCGTGAACTGGAACGGACCGGTCACGTCGCCGCAGGCGTAGATGTTGGGGTAGCGCGTGCGCAGATGGTCGTCCGTGTCCACCGTGTGGTTGCCGCGCAGCGCGATGCCCAGCTCCTCCAGACCGTAGCCGCTCACATTGGGGGTGCGCCCGACCGCGCACAGCAGCGCGTCGAACGGCAGTCGCACCTCGCCCTGCGGGCCTTCGGCGTACAGCACCGGTGTGCCTTCCTCGCGCGCGAAACGCACCGCCTTGTGGCCAGTCAGCACCTGCACGCCCTCGGCCGAAAACCGCGCCTCGACCAGTGCGGACACGTCCGGGTCTTCGCGGACCATGAGACGCGGCGCCATCTCCACCTGGGTGACGGTCGAGCCGAGGCGCGCGAAGGCCTGCGCCAGTTCGCAGCCTATCGGCCCGCCGCCGAGCACCAGCAGGCGCGCCGGGCGTTCGCGCAGCGACCACACGGTGTCCGACGTGAGCACGTCGATCTGGTCGATGCCCGGAATCGGCGGCACGAACGGACGCGCGCCGGCCGCGATGACGATGTTGCGCGTGGTCAGCGTCGTCACGTCACCGCGTGCGTCCGTCACGTCCACCGTCCACGGTGACGTGATGCGGGCATTGCCGGTGACGCAATCCACGCCGAGCGAGCGGTAGCGCTCGACCGAGTCGTGCGGCTCGATGGTGCGCACGACGCGTGCGACGCGATCCATCACGTCGGCGAAGTCGAATTGCGCGCTCGCCTCGCGCACGCCGAGCGAGGGCGCGCGGGCGATCTGGGACAGCAGGCGCGCGCTGCGGATGAGCGCCTTGGACGGCACGCAGCCGGTGTTCAGACAGTCGCCACCCATGAGGTGCTTCTCCACCAGCGCGACCTTCGCCTTCACCGCGGCGGCGATGTAGGCGGTGACCAGGCCGGCGCTGCCTCCGCCGATGACCACGACGTTGTGCCCGAAGCGCGACGGCTTCGGCCAGCGCTGGTAGACCTTGCGGGTGCGCACGACGTCGATGATCCTGCGGGCGACGAGCGGGAAGATGCCGAGCAGCAAGAAGGCGCCCAGCAGACCGGGCGACAGGATGCCGGACAGCGACTCGATCTGCGCGAGCTGGGTGCCGGCGTTCACGAACACCACGGTGCCGGCCAGCATGCCGAGCTGGCTCACCCAGTAGAAGGTGCGCGCGGGCAGCGGCGTGAGCGCCATAGCCAGATTGATGACGAAGAAGGGAAAGGCGGGCACCAGCCGCAGCGTGAACAGATAGAACGCGCCGTCCTTGTCCACCCCCCGGTTGATCGCCTCCAGCGCCTTGCCGAAGCGCGCCTGCACCCAGTCGCGCAGCAGGAAACGCGCGATCAGGAAGGCGAGCAGCGCGCCCAGGCTGGACGCGAACGACACGATGACCAGACCCTTGAGCAGGCCGAACAGCGCGCCGGCGACCAGCGTCATCACGGCCGCGCCGGGCAGCGACAGCGCAGTGACGACGACATAGATGGCGAAGAACACGGCGGCAGACGCGAACGGTGCTTCGGCGACCTGGCTGGCGAGCATCTGCTGCTGCGCCTTGAACCATCCGAGATCGAAGAAGCGGCCGAGATCGAACACGAAGAACGCGGCGATCAGCGCCGTCAGTACGAGCAGCACGGCGAGCTTGCGGGTGTTCATGGCAGGGCGTCCTCCAGTGTCCATGACGGGCCGCCGGTGATGCGGTCCAGGTAGTTCAGTGCGGCCGCGGATCCGGCAGGCCACTGTGCGGAAAATTCGTCCAGCCAGGCCGTGATGTCGTAGTGAATCGGCAGCGCATCGACGTGCAGCGCGCCGATGCGCAGGCCGTACAGCGCGCCGGTTGGCGACGGCGTCAGCGCGATGCGCGTGACGACGCCGTGCAGCCGGCCGCGGAAGCAGGGCATGCCGGCGGCGCCGTTGTTGATGACGGCGCGATGCTCTCCGAAGCGGGCCAGCGCGGAGCGGCAGGTGTGGCTGCTGGCGAACACATCGCATTGCGCGGCGGTGAAGGCCGCTTCGTGCGCGGTGCGCCGGGCCGGCTCATGCAGCGCTGGCGCGTCGAAAGACCAGCCGGCGAGCGCGTGCGCGTCGCCGTGCACGACGCCGATGCGCGCGTCGCCGATCTGCACGCATCGCCAGTAATCGAGCGCTGCCAGTTCGCCGCGCCAGTGCGGGTCATGGCGTGCGGTGTGCGACAGCCGCGCGTGGATGAGGTTGGAGCGCTCGACCACCGCGTCCGGCACTTCGTCCGGGTAGGCGCAGCCGCAGCCCGCGTCGCCTTCGCCGTCCGCCAGCTCGGCTTCCACGTTGCCGGCAATGGCGGCGTGTGCCAGCACGCGCCGCTGTACGTCGGCGAAGCCCGCCGGGTCGACGTCGAACCAGTGGAAGTCGCCATTGAACAGTACGCGCGCGCCGGTATCGGCCTCGACCATGCGCTCCAGTGCGTCGAGCGCGCAGCGGTTGCCGTACAGGCCGCCGGCGACGTACAGCGTGTCGGTCACGAGATCGGCCTCGCTACGGCGCAGCGCGTGCGCGCCGTAGCGATAGTGCAGCGGGCAGCTGCGTCCCGGTGCGGCGCCCAGGAGGGTGTCGATATCCATGTCAGGCGCGCCGGCCGGCCAGCAGCGGCGGCAGCAGGTAGCCGGCAGTGCACAGCAGCAGGCCGTACAGATTGACGCCGAGCAGCGTGGCGTACTTGCCGTTGCCGATCGCCCAGCCCTGCGGTATCAATCCCGCGGCGAGCAGCAGGCCGAGCGCCATGCCGGTCCAGAAGGCGAGGTGGAAGGACCATGCCGCGGCGCGCGTACCCGGGCGCGTGAAGCCGGCGAGCAGGAAGACCGGTGCCAGGCCGATCACCATGGTGCCGCTGATCGTCGTGGCCTTCAGGATGTCGGTGCCGGCGAACATCGGAATGTTGCCGAGCAGCGCGAACACCGCCATCGCACCCATGCCGAGGCCGATTGCGCGCTTCGGTTCGGGGCGTCCGGCCAGCAGCGGAAGCTCCTGCGCGGCATGGCGCGCCAGCGACGAGAAGGTGGAGTCGAGCGTGGAGCCGGCCGCCGCCACCATGACGATGGTCATGATGAACAGCGCGCCCGGCCCCATCGCGCGGGCCAGTGCTGCGGGCACGTTGCCGCCGCCGTCCAGTCCTTCGAGCCGCGCATGCACGCCGACCAGAGAGAACAGCAGGATGCAGACAAAGCCGAGCAGTCCGGCCCAGACAAAGGCGCGCAGCATGCGGCGCTCGTCCGTGATGAAACCGCGGTCGGTCAGCACCGGATCGTGGAAGGGATAGGACAGCACCTGCAGCGCCGCCACCAGCAGCAGGTCGACGCCGGCGTCCAGCCGGAAGTCACCGGTGCCCATCAGCGCGGCCGGGCCGTGCTTGGGCAGCACGAGCATCAGTACCGCGACGAAGAAGCCGGCGAACAGCACGGTCTGCAGCACGTCGGTGTAGATGGACGAACGCAGCCCGCCCTTGAGGCTGTAGAACAGCGTGGCGGCGGTAAACAGCAGGGCCGCGCCGATGAAGCCGGCTGATCCCGGATCGCCGTAGTAGCCGCCGACCACCGAGGTATTGCTCCATACCTCGTTGAACAGGCGCACCAGTATCGCCAGCGAGAACGCCAGCGCGGCGAGCCGGCCGTGGCGGCCGATGAGGAAGGGCAGCAGGCCGGTCGCGCCATACCGGCGGCGCAGGCGCAGGATGGCCCAGCCGGCAAGCGGAATGGACAGCCAGTAGGTGGCGTAGGCCAGCCCGCCGACGATGCCGTAGCTGGCGCCGAGATTTGCGGCATTGGTGATGGACTTGGCGAATATCCAGGAGATGAAGATGCTGGCGCCGAGCGCCCATGTTCCGGCCGGACGGCCGGCTTCGTCGTGCCCCTGGAAGAATCCTGCACGGCCGACCGCGCGCGGTGACAGCGCGTACATGCCGACGCCGTAGAGCACGAGGAAACCCCAGAAGGCGATGCCGAACAAGGCCGGAGTCTGCATGCGGGAGCCTCAGTTCAGCGCGCCGCCACAGGACGAGCCCTGTCCCGCGGTGCAGCCGTAGCAGTGATCCATGACGGTGATCGGCTGGCCGGCGAGATCGCGCCCGATCAGTTGCGACAGGTGCGGGCGGACCTGGCCGTCGACGCGCAGCGGCAGGCCCAGCATCTGGTTGAAGTCGCAGTCATACACATGGCCTTCCCAGTCGACGCTGAGCAGGCTGCGGCACATCACCGCGTCAAGGTTGTCGTCGTGGTGGGCGTCGCGCAGCAGGCGCATGTAGGTGTTGAACTGCCCCCTGGAGATCAGCGTCGAGCCGAAGCGCTGGATCGGCATGTTGGCCAGCGTGAGCAGACGCGTGAACACGATGCCGAAGTCAGTGCCGAGGTGGTCGCGGTAGGCTGCTTCCAGCGCGCCCTGCGGCGGCGGCAGTGACGGCCCCTGCGGGTTGAACACCAGATTCAGTTCCAGCGCGGAGCCGGGCTGGCCGTAGCCGAGCGCGTTCAGCGCTTGAAGCGCCGCGATGCTGCGCTGGAATACGCCGTTGCCGCGCTGGTGATCAACGTTGTCTTCCATGTAACAGGGCAGCGATGCGGTGATCCGTACGCCTTCGCCTGCGAGGAAGGCCGCCAGCGTTTCGTAGCCGGGCTCAGACAGGATGGTCAGGTTGCAGCGGTCCATGACGGTCACGCCGAGCGCGCGTGCCTCGCTCACCAGCCAGCGGAAATGCGGATTCATCTCCGGTGCGCCGCCGGTCAGGTCGAGCTGCCGGACACCGGATGCGCGCAGGTAGTCGAGCACGCGCCCGATGTTCTCCAGGCTCATCTGTTCGGTGCGGGTCGGCCCGGCGTTCACGTGACAGTGCAGGCAGCTCTGATTGCAGGTGTAGCCGAGATTGACCTGCAGCGTCTCGGTGGTGCGGCGCTCGAGCGCCGGAAAGTCGGTCTTTTTCAGAAGGGGAAGCGTGGCGTGCATGGAGAAGGCTCTGTGGTCTGTATCGGATCAGACCGCGCCGGGCCGGCAAACCTTACCGGTGCGGTGCGGACACTGCAGTATGCTTCGTATGCCGGTGCGTATATATGAGTGGAGGAGTGAGACATGTTCAAGGCGATAGTGCTGGAGCAGGGCGAGGGCGGTCACACGATCGCCCGGCTGAGCGATGTCGAGGAAGCGGCACTGCCGCAGGCCGACGTGCGTGTGGCGGTGCGCTGGTCCAGCCTGAATTACAAGGATGCGCTGGCCATCACCGGACGCAGTCCCATCGTGCGCAAGTGGCCCATGGTGCCGGGTATCGATTTCGCGGGTGTCGTCGAGCACAGTGAGCATCCCGACTGGAAGGCGGGCGACAACGTCGTGCTGACCGGCTTCGGCGTCGGTGAAAGCCACTGGGGCGGCCTGTCGCAGCGCGCGGCGGTGAAGGGGGACTGGCTCGTAGGCCTGCCCGCCGGGCTGCAGGCGCAACAGGCGATGGCCGTGGGCACGGCGGGTTTCACGGCCATGCTGTGCCTGATGGCGCTGGAGCGGCATGGCCTGAAACCGGGCGATGGCGAAGTACTGGTGACCGGCGCCAGCGGGGGGGTCGGCTCGGTTGCCGTGGCCCTGCTGGCCAAGCTCGGCTACCGCGTGGTGGCGAGTACCGGGCGCCTGGCGGAGACGGACTATCTCAAGTCGCTGGGCGCGGAGTCGGTCATCGATCGAGCCACGCTGTCGGAGTCCGGCCGCCCGCTGGCCAAGGAGCGCTGGGCCGGCGTCGTGGACAGCGTCGGCTCGCATACGCTGGCCAACGCGTGCGCCGCGACCCGGGAGAATGGTGCCGTGGCTGCGTGCGGTCTGGCGCAGGGCATGGATTTCCCGGCGACGGTGGCGCCCTTCATCCTGCGCGGTGTGACGCTCTACGGCATCAACAGCGTCACGGTGGCACGGCAGCCGCGCGAGCAGGCCTGGGCCCGCATCGCCCGCGACATGCCGCTGGACCATCTGGCTGCGATGACGCAGACAGTGCGTCTGGATGAAGTGATCGGTGTTGCGCCGCGTTTTCTCGATGGACAGGTTCGCGGGCGCATCGTTGTAGACATCCCGGCAGGCTGATGTGCGGGCACGGTCCGGGTGTGTCATCTTTGACGCTCATCAAGTCCTTCGTTACACTGCGCCGCGATTTTCCGAAATAACTTCAACCTAGAAGAAGAGAGACTCGATGAGCGCCCGGACCCTTCTTGCTGTCGTTGCAATCTGTGTCAGCCCGCTTGCGTTTGCAGTCGACGGCAATGCAGATGCTGCCAAGGACAAGATTTCGATGTGCGTCGGATGCCACGGCATTCCCGGTTACCAGACAGCCTTCCCGAAGACCTACAAGGTGCCGCGGATCGGCGGTCAGCACGCCGATTACATCGTGGCGGCCCTGCAGGCCTACAAGACTGGCGATCGCAGCCACCCGACGATGAAAGGCATCGCCGCCAGCCTGAGCGAGCAGGACATGGCTGACCTCGCCGCCTACTACAGCGCCCAGAAATAAGGAATGCAGGCCATGATGAAGAAACTGATGTTCGTGGCGCTGGCCACGGTTCTGGGCACCAGCGTGGCACACGCCGGTGATGCCGCTCGCGGCAAGGAAAAATCCGCCGTATGCGCCGCCTGTCACGGCGCCGACGGCAATGCGCCGGGCGCTGCGTTTCCGCGCATCGGCGGCCAGCATGAGGACTATCTTCAGCAGGCGCTGCATGCGTACAAGAAGGGCACGCGCAAGAACGCGATCATGAAGGCGCAGGTCGATGCGCTGAGCGATCAGGACATGGCGGATCTTTCAGCCTACTTCGCTGCGCAGGCCGGTCCGCTGGTGACGCGTCGCTGAGCGAGGTGCCGCCAGTCGGCACGGGCATGAATGAAAAAGCCGGCGCAAGCCGGCTTTTTCATTGTGTGCTCAGATAACGAGACGCCCGCCCGGACACAACCCGGCCTGTTCCATCCGGCTCAGTGCCGGCGCGAGGTTCAGGCCGCTGTGCGAGCGCAGCAGGCGTGCCTGATTGCGCACCTCGTCAAGCGTCGTATCGACCCCCTGTTCACCCACCGCAACGCAGATGGCATTGCCTTCGTCGAGCGACGGCAGCACCAGCGCGCGTCCGGCGTAGGCGTCGAAGATGCGCCGTGCGCTCTTGCGGAAACCGCGCGTACGGCCGAACAGGTTCAGGCACACCCGCCCGCCCGGTGCCAGACGGGCAAGGCAGTCGCGGTGGAACGCTTCGCTGTCGAGCGCCTTGGCCCGCGCCCGATGATCGTAGCCGTCGACCAGGATGAGATCCCACTGCGCGTCGGATTGCGCAACGAACTTCACGCCGTCGTCGATGACGATGTTCAGCCGCCCGTCCTGTGCGGGCAGCCGGAAATGCATGGCCGCCACCGCCGGCATGCGTGGATCGATCTCGACTACGGTGAGACTGGACTGCGGGCAGTAGCGGTGCAGGAACTTGGTGACAGACGCCGCGCCAAGCCCGATGACGAGCACGCGCGCCGGCCACTGTTCGTCAGGAGCGAACAGCAGCGGAAGCATCATTTCCCGCGTGTACTCGAGTTCCAGCGCATACGGTCGCGCGATGCGCATCGCGCCCTGTATCCATTCGGAGCCGAAGTGCAGATAGCGCACGCCGGCTTCCTCGGAGACGTCGATCGCATTGCGCGGCGGCCGCGCACGCGTGCCCAGCAGGTCGGCCAGACTCAATTGCGGTGCTCGGGCAGCACGATGTTCACTTCCAGGACCTCATAGTTGTCCTGCTTTTCGAGCTGGACCTTGATGTCTTCCGGATTGACGTTCACATACTTCGAAATGACGGCGACCAGTTCCTGTTGCAATGCAGGCAGGAAATCGGGGCCGGAATTCGCGCCGCGTTCGCGCGCGATGATGAGCTGCAGCCGTTCCTTCGCGATCGAGGCCGTCTTCTGCTTCTGGCCGAAGATGAGTGAAAGCAACGACATGCTCACTTCCCTCCGAACAGGCGCTTGAGCAGGCCGGGCTTTTCATAGTCGACGAAGCGCAGCGGACGTTCTTCGCCAAGGAAGCGCGCGACGACGTCTTCGTACGCCTGCGCGACATCGCTGCCGCTCATGTGGATGGCCGGCATGCCCTGGTTCGACGCCTGCAATACGACTTCCGATTCCGGAATGACGCCAAGTACCGGAATGCGCAGGATTTCCTGCACGTCGCCAAAGCTCAGCATTTCACCCTCGAATGCGCGCTTGGGCGCATAGCGGGTGATGATGAGGTGTTCCTTCACCGCTTCACGGCCTTCGCGCGCGCGGCGCGATTTTGACTGCAGGATGCCCAGGATGCGGTCCGAGTCACGCACCGAACTGACTTCCGGATTGGTCACGATGATTGCTTCATCGGCGAACGTGAGCGCCATCACTGCACCGTGTTCGATGCCGGCCGGCGAGTCGCAGACGATGTAGTCGAAGCCCATGCCGACCAGGTCGTTCAGCACCTTCTCGACGCCTTCTTCGCTCAGTGCGTCCTTGTCGCGTGTCTGCGAGGCAGGCAGCACGAAAAGGTTGTCGGAGTGCTTGTCCTTGATGAGCGCCTGCGTGAGGTTCGCTTCACCGTGAATCACGTTGACGAAGTCATACACGACGCGTCGCTCGCACCCCATGATGAGGTCGAGGTTGCGCAGTCCGACGTCGAAGTCGATGACTGCGGTCTTCTTGCCGCGCAGGGCAAGACCCGACGAAAACGCGGCGCTGGTCGTGGTCTTGCCGACGCCGCCCTTTCCCGATGTGACGACTACGATACGGGTCACTCTTCTCTCCCTCTGGTGATTCAGGTTGTCGCCAGTGCGGCGACGTTCAGTACCTGTTTTTCGGAATCTTCCTGCAGGCGCACGTGGACTGGCCGGCGCAGGAGGTCGCTGTTGGCGGAATGTTCGAACGTGCGATACACGCCTGCAATCGACACCAGCTCGGCTTCGAAGCAGGTGGTGAAGATGCGCGCTTCGGTATCGCCCGAGGCGCCGGCCAGCGCGCGTCCGCGCAGCGGCGCGTAGATATGGATGTTGCCGTCGGCGATGACCTCGGCGCCAGCGCTCACCATGGCCAGCACGACGAGATCGCAGCCACGGGCATAGATGCGCTGACCCGAACGCAGCGGTTTGTCGATGATTTCGGTGCGCCGTACGGCCTGTGGCGGCGGCGTGGTCGGTGTCTGGCCGGTTTCGGCTGGCGCAGGCGCATCGGCGACGACGCCGGCCGGTGTATCGGTGCCGGCATCTGCCTGCACGGCGGCGTCTGCTGCATGTCCGCGCGTCGCCAGCGTGGTGGCGGGCGGCAGCACCGCCAGCGCGCACGCACGCGCCTGGCGCGCGGCCTCGTCTCCGACCCCCTGTACCGCGATGGCGCTCAGTTCGTGTCGTGCCAGCGCATCGCGTATCGCCGTCCAGTCGGGCCTGGCATCGGCCGGAAGTTCTCCGCAGTCGATGACGACCGGCTCGCCGGAGAAGAAGCCGGGCATGCCGCCCAGTCTTGCGTCGAGGGCGTCCACGATGACCTGCGTGTCGTCGCTGTGCAGCAGCACGCGCATGGCTTCGAGCGAGGCGCTCTTGAGTTCGATGGCCAAAGGGGCGGGCTTGCGCGCCATGAGGTGTCCGCTGGAAATGTTGAAAGTCTACTCAGTGCCCGCAACGCCGACAATGACCCGTCATTGTCGCTTCAATGCAGTGCGCTCGGGGGATCGCCGAACAGTTGTGCAATGTCCGAGACGCTGAACCGGTAGTCGTGATTGCACATGTCGTCGTGAATGTGCAGCTCGCCCTTCTCGGCGAGAATGGATTCGACTTCGGCGCGGCCCAGCGACAGAACCAGCCGGCGCACCTTTTCTTCATCGCGCGGACAGTTGTGGCGCGGAACGGACGGATCGAACACGCGGATTCCGCCGTCGGCGATCTCGTCCGCGAACAGGCGGCCCAGCAGGACATCGACCGGCAGGCTGGCCAGCTCTTCCTGCGTGACGGTCGCCGCAAGCCGGCACACGCGGTTCCAGCCGTCGGCATCGCGCTGGTCGGCATCAGGAAGTTTCTGCAGGAACAGCGCGCTTGCACAGTCGCCATCGGCGTGGAGCCACAACGCGGCAGGCTGCTGCTCGGATTGTTCCAGAAAGTGCTCGAACACCTCGGCGACGCTGTCGCCTTCCAGCGGCACCAGACTCTGGTAGGGCGTGGCGGAGCGGTCGGTCTGCAGCGTCATGACGAGATGGCCGTCACCGACCAGCGCGGAAAGCGGGCCTTCAGCGATGTCGTCCGGAGCGATGGCCATGCCGCGCACGCGCTGCTGCTGGTCGCAATCGACCACCAGCGTGCCGACGGGGCCGCGGCCCCGTACCTGCAGCGTGATCCGCGCCGGCTGCTTGAGCTGGCCGGCGATCAGCAGTGTGACCACAGTGACTTCGCCCAGCAGACGCTGCGCGACGATGCCATAGCCGCGTCCACGCAGCATCTCCTGCCAGCCGTGCTCGAAACGGACCAGCGCACCACGGATGTCCAGCGCTTCGAACAGGAAGCGCCGGATGTAGTCGTCACCCGTCATTTGAAAGTTTCGCTCCAGCGAGCCGGATCGAAGCCGATAAGGATATCGGTGCCGTGCTCGATGATGGGCCGGCGGATGGCGGACGGATTTTCGGTCAGCAGTTTCAGCGCCTTGACGTTGTCGAGATCGGCGGTCTGCTCGGGTGGAAGCTTGCGGAAGGTGGTGCCGCGCGTATTCACGAGCGCCTGCCAGCCAACGCGTTCCATCCAGCCGGCCAGACGATCTACCGGAACGCCGTCCTTCTTGTAGTCGTGCAGGTGGAAGTCGAGTTGCTGTTCATTCAGCCAGGCCATGGCGCGGGACATCGTGTCGCAGCGCCGGATACCAAAAACGCGAAGCATGTGCGGGGGTGGGTGAGTTCAATCCCGTGCATTGTAGGGGCTGTTGCGCCGCAATTCGAGACAGTGGCGCCGGTCGCGTCTGTTGCCGCGCCGGGCATGCCCGGCTGCTGACGCGAAAAGCGGCTTGCGGCACTGCAGGAGGGGGGCGTTCGGCGATAAGGGGTGGTGCTCTGTGCCATCAATGGTTAATATTGGAAAATCCATCCGAAACAACAAACTGGCGCACGATGTTGATCGAATTTTTCAGATTGGAATTCAGGTCGGCGTGGCGCGCGCACAGTGGGAGAACTGCATGATTTTTAGACGCTGGGGCATTTGCGCCCTCACGCTGTTTTTCGGATTCGCGATGGCGCCGGTTCACGATGCGCAGGCTGCGCGTTCGGCGGCATCCAGCAAGCAGGTCAAGAAAAAGACGGTGGCAGCCAAGCGGGTGTCCTCCAAGAAGCGTTCAGTGGCGTCCGCTGCGCCGGTTTTTCGTCCGCCCAAGCCTCCCGCACAGCGTCACTACGCGGTCGATGGCAGCACGTTCTACGCGGATGGTGTCAGGGTGCGGGCAGCCGGCCTGGAGAAGCTGGAAACGTCAAGCGTGGCCAAGCAGCGGCTGCAGCAGATACTGGATTCCGGCCGCGTGAGCATCGAGCCGCTGGGGCGGGATGGTTCGGGCGACGCAACGCTTGCACGCGTGCGCATCGACGGTCGTGACCTGAGCGAAATGGCGCGCCCGCACTGACGTGGCGTACGGACCGGCCGGCCTGTTCAGGCCGTCGGTCAGCTTTCGGTCATCGCGGGGTTCTTGCTGCCGGTATGTTCGGCGTGTGCGCCGTCTGTGGCCGGAGCAGGGCTGGCACCCCGGGTTTCTTCCCCGTCCGCATTGACCTGTGCCGTGCTGCTTCCGCCTGGCAGGCCCGGCAACACGACGTCGATCTTGTTCTGTGTCATGTAGTCGTTCATTTCCCGCCAGCCGGCAAAGATGGCTGCCTTGGATGCGCGCTTGTTCATGCTGTAGCAATCCTCCAGAGCACGTCCGGCATGACGGCATGCGCCGCCGATCGCCTTGGCGTCGAGCTCGCGCTGCAGGGCTGCGCGGTTCGGATCGGGGAAGGGCAGCTTGTCGCAGCCGGCGATACCGGCGGCAATGGCAAGCAGCAGGACGGATTGGACGGCGTTCACCTTGCAGCATTCCGGAATGGGGCAGATATCCGGTTTACGGCAGGGCGCCGTGTCGCTTGAGTCCCGTGCCGTCTATCCCGGAGTGCGCGAGTACTCGGCGAGCAGCGCGTCCTGTGCGCAATGTCGTGCGGCGCGCGATACACGGCGGCGATAGCGGCCGTCGGACTCCATCTCCCAGGACTGGCTGTTGTCGAGCAGATAGGGGCGCAGGCCTTCCTTGATGACGCGGCGCTTCAGCTTCACGTCGAGCACCGGGAAGGCCACTTCGATGCGGCGGAAGAAGTTGCGTTCCATCCAGTCGGCGCTGGAGAAGTAGAGGTTTTCCTCGCCGTCGGCATTGAAGTAGTAGATGCGCGAATGTTCGAGGAAGCGGCCGACGATGGAACGCACCGTGATGTTTTCGGACAGCCCGGGCACGCCCGGGCGCAGCGAGCACACGCCACGCACGATGAGGTCGATCTTCACGCCCGCCTGACTGGCTTCGTAGAGCACTTCAATGGTTTCGTCCTCCACCAGCGAGTTCATCTTGGCGATGATGCGTCCCTTGCCGCCGGCCCTGGCGATCTCCGCTTCGCGCCGTATGGCCGCCACAACATTGCTGTGCAGCGTGAACGGTGCCTGCCACAGGTGGGTCAGCGTGCCGGCGTGGCCCAGACCGGTCAGTTGCTTGAACACCTCGTTTACGTCCTCGCCGATCTGTTCGTTTGCCGTCATCAGGCCGAAGTCGGTGTAGAAGCGCGCCGTGCGCGGATGATAGTTGCCGGTGCCCAGGTGAATGAAGCGGCGGAAGCGCTGCACGCCGTCGATGACCTCGCGCCTGACCACCATCAGCAGTTTCGCGTGCGTCTTGTAGCCGAACACGCCATACACGACGTGTGCGCCGGCATCTTCCAGCTGTGACGCCCAGTTGATGTTCGCTTCCTCGTCGAAGCGCGCCATCAGCTCCACGACGACCGTCACTTCCTTGCCCTTTTGCGCGGCGCGCACGAGCGACTCCATCAGTACGGAATCAGTGCCGGTGCGATAGACCGTCATCTTGATCGCGACGACTTCCGGGTCGTCGACTGCCAGCTGCACGAGGTCGATCACCGGCTTGAAGGACTGGAACGGGTGATGCAGCAGCAAATCCTGCTTGCGCAGCATCGAAAAGATGTCATAGCGCTTTTCCATCGAGCGCGGCAGCTGAGGCACGAAGGGCGGATATTTCAGGTCGGGCCGGTCAACCCAGTCCGGCACCTGCATCAGGCGCACGAGGTTCACGATGCCGGGTGCGCGATAGAGCGAGTCGCGGGTGAGGTTGAAGTGCTGCAGCAGGTAATCCGCCATCTGCTCCGAGCAGTTGTCCGCCACCTCGAGACGCACGGCGTCTCCGTAGTGTCGCTGCGGCAGTTCGCCCTGCAGCGCCTGGCGCAGGTTCTTCACTTCTTCCTCGTCGAGGAAGAGATCGGAGTTCCGTGTGACGCGGAACTGGTAGCAGCCGAGCACGTTCATGCCTTCGAACAGGTCGCCGACATTCATGTGCATGGCGGACGACAGGAAGACGAAGCCGTGGTCGACGCCGGTCAGCTCCTTCGGCAGCTTGATGACGCGCGGCAGCGCACGCGGCGCCTGCACGATGGCGAAACGCGAACTGCGGCCGAACGCGTCGCGACCGTCCAGCTCCACCGCAAAGTTCAGGCTCTTGTTGAGCACGCGTGGAAAGGGGTGCGACGGGTCGAGTCCGATCGGCGTGAGCACCGGCATCAGTTCGCGGGTGAAGTAGTCGCGCACCCATTCCCGCTGGGCGTCTGTCCATGCGCCGCGCCGCAGGAACACGATGCCTTCCGCCTCCAGCAGCGGCAGGATGACGTCGTTGAGCAGCGCGTACTGTTCGGCGATGAGCTGGTGTGCCTCGCCGGCGATGAGGCGCAACGCTTCCTGGGCGGAGCGTCCGTCTGACGTGACGCTGCGGGCGCCGAGCTTGACCTGTTCCAGCAGACCGCCGATGCGCACTTCGAAGAATTCGTCCAGATTGCTCGATACGATGCACAGGAACTTCAGGCGCTCGAGCAGTGGAACGCGTTCGTCGGCGGCCTGCGCCAGTACTCGCCGGTTGAAGGCGATCAGCGACAGTTCGCGATTGATGAAGTGATCAGGTGCGTAGCGCGGTGGCTGCTGGAGCGGAATCATGGGCGGCGGATAGGGTGTCGTTGTCGGGCCAGCCTGTCATTTTGTGACAGTAATGCTGTGAAATTATTACAACAATGCGGGTTGCCGGCATCCGGTGCCTGCAATCGCGCCACGAGCGTGCGAATGCGGGGGTTGCCGCGCTGAGACGGAACGCCCGGCTGCTAAACTTCGCGCTGATGAAATTCTCCCCCAGCGCTGCATGAGCTACGAACTTCTCGCCGCAATCGACCTCGGTTCCAACAGCTTCCGTTTGCAGGTCGCGCGTGTCGTCGATGATCAGATCTATCCGCTGGACGGTTTGAAGGAGACGGTACGCCTCGCGGCCGGTCTCGGACAGGGCAAGTTGCTGGACGGCCCGTCGCAGTTGCGGGCGCTTGAGGCGCTGTCGCGTTTCAACGAGCGGCTGCGCGGTTTCGCACCCGACCAAGTGCGCGCGGTCGGCACCAACACGTTGCGGGTGGCGAAGAACACGCCGCAGTTCCTGCCGCAAGCCGAAGCGGCGCTCGGCTTTCCGATCGAGGTGGTGGCCGGGCGCGAAGAAGCGCGGCTCATCTACGTCGGCGTCGCCCACACGCTGCCCAACCCGTCAAACCAGCAGCTTGTGGTCGATATCGGCGGCGGGTCCACCGAGTTCATCATCGGACGCAGCTTCGAGCCGCTTGCGCTTGAATCGCTCTACATGGGCTGTGTTGCGTTCAGCCTGCGCTATTTTCCAGATGGCCGCATGGACAAGAAATCGCTGCGCGAAGCCGAACTGGCTGCGCGGCGCGAACTGGAGACGATCGAGCACGACTATCGCTCGCTCGGCTGGGACGAGGCGGTGGGTTCCAGCGGCACGGCACGCTCGCTGCTGGACATCATGGAACTGAACGGCTGGTGCCGCGGCGAGCTCACGCGTGAAGGCATGGAAAAGCTGCGGGCCATGCTGCTGCGTGTCGGCGACGTGAATCGCCTGAGCATTTCCGGCCTTCGGCCGGACCGGCTGCCGGTGCTTGCCGGTGGTTTCGCGATCATGTCGGCGGTGTTCGACGCGTTCCGCCTTGAACGCATGAGCTTTTCCGAAGGCGCGTTGCGTCTCGGTGTCCTGTACGACCTGCTCGGGCGCTACCACCATCAGGACCTGCGGGATGCGACCGTACTGCAGTTCGGCCGTCGCTATCAGGTCGATCAACGCCAGGCAGAGCGCGTGCACGCCACGGCGATGCGGCTGCTGAAAGGCCTCAATCCGGCCGCCAGCGAAGACGATCCGGACCTCCAGTTGCTGAGCTGGGCGTCGCGCCTGCACGAGCTCGGCATTTCCGTGGCCCATGCGGGCTATCACAAGCACAGCGCGTACATTGTCGGCAATGCCGACATGCCGGGCTTTTCACGCATGGATCAGGCGCGGCTTGCGCGGCTCGTGCTGTCACATCGCGGCAAGCTGGAGAAGGTGAATTCGGCCTCGGCCGACCCGCGCGACTGGCCACTCATCCTCTGTCTGCGCCTGTCGGTGCTGCTGCACCGCAGCCGTGACGACTTCGATGAACTGCCGTTGACGCTTGAACGCAATGGCGCGGGCTACCTGCTCGCGCCGCGCAGCGAGTGGCTGTCCGGTGCGCCGCTGACGGCGGCCAGCCTCGCGGACGAACAGCGCCAGTGGGCGTCGATCGGCATCGAGCTGAAGCTTCGCACGGCGCGCAGCAAGGCCACCGCCGGAAGCTGATGCGCGATGAAGCCACCCGCGCTCACCGTCGATGGTCCTGCCACGCAGCATGTGGTGAATCTGCAGGGCGAATGGACGCTGAAGGGGCTGGAAGGGCGTCTCGAGACATTGCGTGCGGCGTTGCGTTCGCCGGCGGTGCAGGGCGCCCCGCGCTGGAATCTCGAGGGCATCGACCGCATCGATACGCTTGGCGCGATCGTGCTGTGGCGCGCCTGGGGCGAGCGCCTGCCGACGGCGCTCGACGCGGGCGAGCGCACGCGCGACATGCTGGGGGCTGTCGCAGTGCTCGAGTCGAGACGCCGCGCCTCGGCACCCCGTAAATCACTGGCCGAGTTGCTGGTGGCACTCGGCGGGCTCGCAATGTCGGGTGTGCGCCAGGTGTCGGACATGCTTGTTCTGATCGGACAGCTGGTGTTCGATGTTGCGCAGTCCGTGCGCCACCCGCGCGACGCACCCTTGCGCGAAATTTCCGCCAACCTGTTCAAGACCGGCGTGATGGCGCTGCCCATCACCGCACTGGTGGGCTTCCTCATCGGCGTCGTGCTGTCCTACCTGTCCGCGCTGCAGCTGAAGACCTTCGGCGCCGACGTGTTCATCGTCAACATTCTCGGGCTGGGCATCATTCGCGAACTCGGTCCGGTGCTGGTGGCGGTGCTCGTCGCCGGGCGTTCCGGCTCGGCGATGACGGCGCAGCTTGGCGTCATGCGGGTGACCGAGGAGATCGACGCGCTGGTGACCATGGGCGTGCCGCGCAGCCTGCGACTGATATTGCCCAAGGTCATCGCGCTGGTGGCGGCGATGCCTTTGCTCGTGCTCTGGACGTCGGCGGCAGCACTGTTGGGGGGCATGGTGTCGGCGTCGATCCAGCTTGATCTGAGCTATGCCTTCTTCATCGAGAAGCTGCCCGAGGTGGTGCCCATCGGCAATCTTTACATCGGACTTGCCAAGGGTCTGGCGTTCGGCCTCGTGATCGCGCTCGTCGCTTGCCACTTCGGCCTGTCGGTGAAGCCCAATACGGAAAGCCTGTCGTCGAACACGACCCGCTCGGTGGTTGCCGCGATCACCTGCGTCATCCTCGTCGACGCCGTGTTCGCGATCGCCACGCGCAATATCGGATTGCCGGGATGAGCGGCGCCGTCATCGACATCCGCGGACTGGAGACGCGTTTCGGCACGAATGTCGTGCATCGTGACATCGACCTTGCGGTCGAGGCCGGTCAGGTGGTTGCGCTGGTCGGTGGATCGGGCAGTGGCAAGACGACGCTGCTGCGCCAGGTCATCGGTCTGCTGAGGCCCGACGCGGGCCAGATACGGCTGTTCGGCCAGGCACTTTTTTCGGGCGACGCGCGCTCGGATCGTGAACTGCGCCGGCGCTTCGGCGTGCTGTTCCAGCAGGGAGCGCTGTTTTCCGCGCTCAATGTGCTGGAGAACATCGCATTCCCGCTGCGCGAACTGCACTGGATCGATCGCGACGCCATCCATGATCTGGTGATGGTGAAGCTCGCCATGGTGGAACTCGAACCGCGCCACGCATGGCTGATGCCGGCCGAGCTGTCCGGTGGCATGATCAAGCGCGTGGCGCTGGCGCGTGCGCTGTCGCTCGAACCGGAGTTGCTGCTGCTGGACGAGCCGACCGCCGGACTCGATCCGGATCGCTCCGAGGCCTTCGTGCATCTGATCCGCCGCCTGAGCAGCCAGCTCGGGCTCACGGTCGTGCTTGTGACGCATGATCTCGATACGCTCGCCGCACTCGCCACCCGGGTCGCCGTACTTGGCGAGCAACGTATACTTGCTTACGGTCCGCTTGAAGATGTCATGAAAGTGGATCATCCCTTCATCCGCAGCTTTTTCTGCGCCGAGCGCACACAGCGCGTGTTCGCGCGCAGCCGGGTCTGATCATGGAAAGTCGAGCACACGCCCTGGCAGCGGGCCTCTTCCTCGTGCTGATGAGCATCGGTTGCGGATTCGCCATCTGGTACCTGTCCAGCGACGGGGAACCGGGGGCCGAATACCTGTTGGTGACGACGTCAGCCGTCGGCGGGCTCAGTCCGCAGGCGCAGGTGCGTTACCGCGGCATCCGGGCGGGCAAGGTGAGCGACATCGCCATCGATCCGCAGAACCCGCGCGAGATCCAGGTGCGCATCGACATCCCCAGCCGCTATCCGGTCACCCGCGCAACCCGTGCCGAACTGTCCTATCTTGGCGTGACAGGCCTCGCGCTGATCGACTTGAAGGATGACGGTTCGGATCCCCGGCCGTTGCAGGCGGGGATTGACGGATTCGCCCGCATTCCGCTGCGCGGCTCCCAGTTCGACGAGCTTGGCTCGCAGGCGACCGATACGATGGATGTGCTGCGACAGGTGCTGTTGCGCTTGCAGGTCCTGCTTGACGAACGCAATGTCGAACGCATTTCCGGTACGCTGGCCAATCTTCAGTCCGCGACCGGCCGGCTGGACGCCGCGCTGGCTGAAGTGCCGGCAATGGTGGCGCAGGCGCAGCAGTTGTTCGGGCGCGCGCAGGTGCTGCTGTCGCCGCAGCAGATCGAACGCCTGGGCCGCATACTCGACAACGTCGAGCAGGTCAGCGGTGAAGGCGTGCCGCTGGCACGCGACCTGCGTGAGCTGCTGGTGACGATGAAGCAGCTTTCAGGGCGGCTCGACGCATTGGCGGCTATGACCGGCCGGCAGGTGAATGACGAAACGCTGCCGCGCCTGCAGCAGTTGCTGGACGAGGCGCAAAGCACGTCGCGCAAGCTCGGGCGCGTGCTGGGCGAACTTGAGGCGTCACCGCAAGTACTGCTGCTCGGGCGCGAGCCCGCGCGCCCCGGGCCCGGCGAGGCGGGCTTTGATCCGACGAAGGAAGGGCCGGGCCGATGAAATACACGTGGTTGTTGATGGGCATGGTGATCGTGCCGCTGGCAGGCTGCGGACCGCTGGTCGCGCGGCCACAGCCGCCTGCGCTGCACGATCTGGGCGGCGGCAGGGCGTCGCTGGCCGTCGGGTTGGCGCTGCGCGACATCGAGGTGGCGGCGCCGAGCTGGCTGGAAGGCACGGCGATGTATTACCGGCTGGCGTATCGCAGCGCGACCCGTCTCGATTTCTATGGCGGCAGCCGCTGGAGCGCACCGCCGGTGGAAATGCTGTCGGTGGCGTTGCGCCGCATGCTTGAGCCGGCAGGGCCGGTATCCGCCTGCGCGCTGCAGGTGCAGGTGGACGAATTCGTCCAGTCCTTCGATCAACCTGACAGCGCGCGTGCGCTGATCGGGGGACGCGCCTCGCTGGTCGATACCCGTGCGCGGCGCGTGCTGGCCCGGCTGCCGTTCTCCATCAGCGAACCGGGCGCCGGCGCAGATGCCGCGGGTGGCGCTGCGGCTTTTTCGCGCGGTGTGGACGCGCTCGGCGGTCGGCTTGCCGACTGGCTCAACTCCCCTGAACTGAAGGCGCTGCGCGATGACTGCTGACCGGCGTTCGGCGTCGCAGGGAGACACGACCGGGCGTGGTCAGCTGCAGGCTGCGCTCGATCAGGTGATCGACACGCTGCGTGCCGGCGTGCATTGCGAACGCGCGTCCATCATGCTCGCGGACGGAGAGGGCGAGCAGGCGCTTCTGGGCATGGCGGCCTGGCGTGGCGAGATGGTGGAAGAGGCCATGACCGCGCGCGTCTGCGGCGACGCGTCTTCGATTGCGGGCAGCGTCTATGCAGGCGGGCGCACGCTGCGCGTGACGGATGCCGACCGAGCCGGCGCCGCTGTCGCGGCGCGCGGCGAGGGCGGCAGCTTCATCTGTGCACCGTTGCTGCTCGACGGGCGCGTACTGGGCGTCATCAACGTCCGCCGCGCGCGCGGGGAGCGCGCCTTCGGCAAGGCGGACGAACAACTGGTGGAATGTGTCGCGCTTTACGCGGGCAAGGCGATCCAGGCCGCGCAACTGGCTTATGTGCTGAATTCCGGATTCGCCCGGCGTGCAGTGGAGCGCGAGCGCGCGGTGTTGCCGCGAGTGGCGGAAGCGTTTTCGCAGGGCACCGCGCAGCCGGCGCAACTGGCGCGCCTGCTGGCGAAATCGTTCTATCGGGAAATGAAATCGGCGGGCTTCGGGCCGAACCAGATCGTCGGTGCGGCCGGTGAAATCATCGATCAGCTGTCGGCGAGCCTGCGCAAGCACGGCCAGCGCATCGAACGCCGTCGATGAGCAGGCCCGCCGCGCATCCGGACGGGCCCGCAGTGCATCAGTCGAGCGAGCTGCTGTAGTCGGCGGCGTTCAGCAAGCCGTCGAGTTCGGCCGCACTGTCCGGCTTGATGACGAACATCCATGCCTCGTAGGGCGACTGGTTGACCGTTTCCGGCTTGTCCGCCACCTCGGTATTGACCGCGGTGACCGTGCCGGCCACGGGAGCGTGGATGTCGGAGGCCGACTTGACCGATTCGATGACGGCCATCGCCTCGTTGCGCGCGACTGCGCGCCCGACGTCGGGCAGCTGCAGGAAGACGACATCGCCAAGTGCGTCCTGTGCGTGGTCGGTTATGCCGACCACCACGGTACCGTCCTGTTCGACCCTGACCCATTCGTGTGTGTCGGTGTAGCGAAGATTGTCCGGATGATTCATTGCTGTTCCTGGTTGTTTGGACCGACCCGGATTGTAGCCGCGCCGGAGGGCTTGCGAGCGCCTGTTAGAATCGGTCTGACATGAATGCCGACCTGCACTGCCACTCCAGCCACTCCGATGGCGTCCTGACACCTGCGGCGCTCGCCGAGCGGGCGGCCGCGCATGGCGTCCAATTATGGGCGCTGACCGATCACGACAACCTTGCCGGGCTCGCCGAGGCGCGCGAACGTGCTTCGGCGCTCGGCATGAATTTCATTGACGGGGTCGAGATCTCCGTGACCTGGAACGACCAGACCGTGCACATCGTCGGCCTGGGCATCGATCCGCTTGATGAAGTGCTTGTCCAGGGACTGGCGCGGGTGCGCAGCGGCCGGGACGAACGCGCGCTGCGCATGGCCGATGCGCTCGAACGCCTCGGCGTGCGGGAAGCCTACGCCAACGCGATGCGCCACGCGGGCAATCCGTCGCTGGTCGGCCGGGCGCACTTTGCGCGCGTGCTGGTCGAGCAAGGCTATGCCGGCGATCTGCAGGAGGTGTTCCGTTCCTATCTCGTGCAGGGTCGTCCCGGTTACATCGCGCACGAATGGACCACGCTCGCGCAGGCGGTTGCGTGGATACGTGGTGCCGGTGGCATCGCCGTGGTGGCGCATCCCGGGCGTTACCGCATGTCGGGCGCGCAGATCGAACTGCTGTTCCATGAGTTCCGCGCGGCGGGTGGCGAAGCGATCGAAGTCGTTTCCGGCTCACATGGCGAGGCGGCGGTGCGCAACTTCGCGCGCCTGGCCCGTGATTTCGGTTTCTACGCGTCGCGCGCATCGGATTTTCACGCTCCCGGCGAAAGTCCGGTCGATCTGGGGCATAGTGCTGCGCTGCCCGACGACGTCAGACCGGTCTGGCACGCACCGGCATTGCAGGTCGCCCACGCCGACTAGGCGTGGCACGTTTGCCGCCGAGCCCTTGCCTTTCTCCAACCCTGAACTTCGCGACTCAAATTGGCCCAGCTCTTCACCCTCCACCCAGAGAACCCGCAACCCCGGCTGATCCGCCAGGCCGCCGACATCCTGCGAGCCGGAGGGCTTGCCGCCGTGCCGACGGACTGCGCGTATTCCATCGTCGGCCACATGGGAGATGCGGGCGTGCTCGATCGCATCCGGCGCATCCGCGGCGTCGATGTTTCGCATCATTTCACGCTGATGTGCCGCGACCTGTCCGAGATCGCGAATCTGGCGCGCGTCGACAATGCGCAATTCAGACTGCTGAAGAGCTCCACGCCCGGCGCCTACACTTTCATACTGCAGGCGACGCGCGAGCTGCCGCGGCGCATGCTGCACCCGAAGCGCAAGACGATCGGTCTGCGTGTGCCTGACCACCCGGTCATATCGAGTCTGCTCGAGGAACTGGGCGAGCCCTTGCTCGGGTCGACGCTGCTGCTGCCCGGCGAAGAGCTTCCGCTGACCGACCCCGAAGACATCCGCGAGCGGCTGCAGCATGACCTGGAGCTGGTGCTCGATGCTGGTCCGTGCGGCACGATTCCGACCTCGGTCATCGATCTGTCGAACGGCGCTCCCGAACTGATCCGTGCCGGAGCGGGCGATCTGTCCCGCTTCGGGCTGGACTGACGGTCTGCCCGCGTTCTGCTAGCATCGTCCCCGCTCATGGATGAAAGCATCGTACGCTTGGCGGTCATCGTGCTGCCTATCGTGCTTGCCATCACGCTGCACGAGGCAGCACATGGATACGTCGCACTGCTCAAGGGGGATCCGACCGCTCAGCGGGCTGGCCGCATCACCCTGAATCCGCTCCGGCACATTGATCCGATCGGCACGATCCTGGTGCCGATCGTGCTTTACGTCGGCGCCGTGATGATCAACCAGCCGCCGATCCTGTTCGGATGGGCGAAACCCGTGCCGGTGGATTTTTCCCGCTTGCGCAGGCCCAAGCGGGACATGCTCTGGGTGGCTGCGGCCGGTCCTGCCGCCAATCTTGCAATGGCGCTGGGTTGGGGCCTGCTGCTCAGGGTCGCGGTCGGCCAGACTGACACATCGTGGGCGGGCGCGCTGGCGCTCATGGCGGAGGCGGGCATCGGCATCAACCTGCTGTTGATGGTGCTGAACCTGCTGCCGATGCCGCCGCTCGACGGCGGCCGCATCATGATCAGCATCCTGCCTGACCGCTTGTCCATGATGTTCGCGCAACTGGAGCGCTACGGACTGCCCATATTGATCGTTTTGCTGGCGACCCGTACGCTGGAAGCCATACTTCTACCCATGCTCGCTCTCGCGAAGGCGGCGCTGCTGTCACTGTTTTTCTGAACCGGACAATTTCATCCATGTACGCAGAACGTGTTCTTTCCGGCATGCGCCCCACGGGCCGCCTCCATCTGGGTCATTACCACGGGGTCCTCAAGAACTGGGTGCGCCTTCAGCATGAATATCCCTGTCTGTTTTTCGTGGCCGACTGGCACGCGCTGACCACCAATTACGAAGATACGCAGGTGATCGAAGCCAGCGTCTGGGACATGCTTGTCGACTGGCTCGCCGCGGGTGTCGATCCGTCGCAGGCGACGCTGTTCATCCAGTCGCGCGTGCCGGAGCATGCGGAGCTGCACCTGCTGCTGTCCATGATGTGTCCGCTGGGCTGGCTGGAACGGGTGCCGACCTACAAGGACCAGCAGGAAAAGCTGGCGGATCGAGATCTGGCGACCTACGGCTTTCTGGGCTATCCGTTGCTGCAGTCTGCGGACATCCTGATCTATCGTGCGAATCTCGTGCCGGTGGGCGAAGACCAGGTGCCGCACGTGGAACTGACCCGTGAGGTCGCACGACGATTCAATCATCTGTACGGGCGGGAACCCGGTTTCGAGGACAAGGCGCGCGAGGCGGTGAAGAAGCTCGGCGGCAAGCGCGGCAAGCTGTACGAAGAGCTGCGTACGCTGTATCAGCAGGAGGGCAAGGATGAGGCGCTGGAACAGGCCCATGCGCTGCTCGAAGAGGCGCAGAGCCTGAGTCTCGGTGATCGCGAGCGTCTGTACGGATATCTGGAAGGCGGTGGCAAGATGATTCTTGCCGAGCCGGGGGCGCTGCTGACGGAGGCTGCGCGCATGCCGGGGCTGGATGGCCAGAAGATGTCCAAGTCTTACAACAACACGCTGATGCTGCGTGAGGAGCCGGAAGTCGTGACCCGCAAGATTCGCGGCATGAAGACCGACACCCAGCGTGTGCGCCGGACCGATCCGGGCGATCCCGATCGCTGCCCGGTGTGGCAGTTCCACATCATCTACTCGGACGACACGACGAAGCAGTGGGTGCAGGAAGGCTGCCGTTCGGCCGGGATTGGGTGCCTGGAATGCAAGCAGCCGGTCATCGACGCGGTGCTCAAGGAGCAGGCTCCGATCCACGAACGGGCACGTCAGTACGAGGAAGATCCGATGCTTCTTCGCAACATTGTTGCCGACGGTTGCGAGCGTGCCCGCAAACTGGCGTCCGAGACGATGCGTGATGTGCGCGAGGCCATGGGCCTGAACTACGGTTGATGTCTGGCGAGGTCATCACGCCCGACGTTGTTCCGGCGCCGCAGCCTGCGGCGCAGATGCCGCTTCGCCTGTACGGCGAAGTGCTGGAAAAACTGCCGCTCGACCTGTACATTCCGCCTGACGCGCTTGAAGTGATCCTGGACGCGTTTCAGGGTCCGCTTGATCTGCTGCTCTACCTGATCCGCAAGGCCAACGTCGATATCCTCGACATTCCGATGGCGCCGCTGACTGCGCAATACCTCGTCTACGTCGAGGCGATGCGCTCGCGGAGGCTGGAACTGGCGGCGGAGTACCTGCTGATGGCAGCGATGCTGCTGGAGATCAAGTCGCGGATGCTGCTGCCCAAACCGCCGCGTGCCGACGCGGACGAGGTGGAGGACCCGCGGGCGGAGCTGGTGCGCCGCCTGATCGAATACGAACAGATGAAGGCAGCCGCTCTGGCGCTTGACGCCATTCCGCGGACGCAGCGCGAACACGAATGGGTCGGCGTGCAGGTCGCCGAGCGGATCGCCGAGATCCAGCCGACGGTCAGCGCCGGCGACCTGCAGCTGGCATGGCTCGGCCTGATGCGCCATGCCAATGTGACGCAGCACCACCGTGTCACGCGGGAAGCCCTGTCGGTACGCGAGTTCATGTCCGGCATCCTTCGGCGATTGAGCGATGCCGGCTCCCTGCGCTTCGACGAATTGTTCGAAGCAGGCGCGCCAGCGTCGCAAATGGTGGTGAATTTTCTTGCCGTGCTGGAGCTGGCGCGCGAGAACCTGATTGAACTGCTTCAGCTCGAAGCCTTTGCGCCGATCTATGTCCGACACGCCAGAACCGCAGTCGCCGAACCTGCCTGACGTCAAGCGGATACTCGAAGCCGCCTTGCTGTCGTCCCAGGACGCCTTGACGACAACCGAGTTGAAGCGGCTGTTCGAGCAGGAACTGGATCATGTGCTGATTCGCCGGCTGCTGGACGAATTGCGTGACGAATGGGCCGGCCGCGGCGTGGAGCTCGTGCAGGTTGCATCGGGTTGGCGCTTCCGTACGCGGTCCGACGTTCAGCCCTATCTGGACCGGCTGAAGAACGAAAAACCGGCCCGCTACTCACGGGCCGTACTGGAAACACTGGCAATCATCGCCTACCGCCAGCCGGTGACGCGGGGCGACATCGAAGACATACGAGGTGTGTCGGTGTCGCCCGGCATCATCAAGGCGCTGGAGGGCCGGGGCTGGATCGACAGTGTGGGATATCGCGAGGTGCCGGGGCGCCCGGCGCTCTACGCCACGACACGACGTTTTCTTGACGACCTGGGCCTGCGCACGCTTGCCGAGCTGCCGCCGCTGGCCGAACTACAGAAGGTGATGGATTTCGATGATGCAAGGTAAACGCAGGCCTGGCCCGCAGGTCAATGGCAACGTGGCCAATTACAAGTCGCCCGACAGCCGCAACAAGAAGCGCGGTCCCATCGTGTTCAGCGAGCCGCAGAAGCTGCACAAGATGTTGGCAGACATGGGGCTGGGTTCGCGTCGCGAGCTCGAGGACTGGATCATTGCGGGGCGTATCAGCGTGAACGCGCTGCCGGCTCACGTGGGTCAGCGCGTCGGGCCGGAAGACAAGGTTCGCGTGAATGGCAAGCTGATCCACATCCATTTCACGCCGCGCGCGCCGCGCGTGCTGATCTATCACAAGCCCGAAGGCGAAATCGTGTCTCGCGACGATCCGGAGGGCCGACCTTCGGTCTTCGACAAGCTTCCGCGCGTCGGCGGCGCACGCTGGATCGCGGTCGGCCGGCTCGACTTCAATACGTCCGGCCTGCTGGTGTTTACCACCAGCGGCGAATTGGCCAACAAGCTGATGCATCCGAGCTACGAGCTGGAGCGCGAATACGCGGTGCGTCTCATCGGCGAGCTGAGCGACGAGCACGTACGCAAATTGACCGAAGGCGTCGAACTGGAAGACGGACCGGCGAAATTCAATTCCCTGTCCGACGGCGGCGGAGAAGGCTCGAATCACTGGTACCGCGTCACCATCGCCGAAGGGCGCAATCGCGAGGTGCGGCGCATGTTCGAGGCGATCGGTCTGGCGGTCAGTCGCCTGATGCGCGTGCGCTACGGACCGTTCGAATTGCCGCGCCGCCTGCATCGCGGGCAGACGGAAGAACTGAAGCCGGAAGATGTGTCCCGCCTGCTCGAAGCGGTTCCGGCAGCCGGCAAGCCGCGCCGCAAGGGTGGTGAACCCCGGGTTGTAACCGAGGCTGGCGCGCCGGCCGCGAAGAAGGCCCGCCGCCGCGGTCCCCGCAAGCCGCGCGAGGCGGGCGATGAAGCGCCGCGGCCGAAGGTCGCTCCTGCGGCTGTCGCCCCCGGCGGTGCGGGCGGCGATGTCGCTCCGGCCCGCAAGCGGGCACGGCGCAGGCGTCGCCCGGCGGCGCGTCCGGCCGGCGACGCCTGAGCGACATACCACTGATGCAGAGTCTGCGTCCATCCATTCAGGTTGAAGTGAATGGGTGGGCTCTGATACACTTGCGGGCTTGTCGCGCTGGCCGTGTCAGCGTTTTCTGGATGGGCGGTCAGCCCATTTTTCATTTGTACAGCCGGATATGTAGCAAGGATGAGC